>CAZWGS010000149.1:0-9725 GCA_964633315.1 uncultured bacterium
TCAAGGACACGTCGCACCTTATGGGGTGACATACGGATGTATTTTGCGACCGCCTTAACTTCTGCTGTAGTATCTATCACCATAAAAATAATGTTCTCCCTAGTGTTGTTCGCCCCTAGTGCTAGAAAAATTTGGGCTGTACTAGTAGCTAACGACCCCGCTCACTTTATTTACGACCTGCTTTACCTTTGACGTGACCTCGGAAAGTTCGTGTGGGGGCAAATTCGCCTAATTTATGTCCCACCATTTGCTCCGAGATAAAAACTGGTACGTGTTGTTTGCCGTTGTGTACCGCAATGGTATGGCCTACCATCTGTGGCAAAATTGTTGAGGCTCTCGACCAGGTTTTTATAACCTGCTTTTCCCCTTTACTATTGAGCTTTTCTACTTTACTCAGTAGGCTATCGGCAATAAATGGTCCTTTTTTAAGAGAACGACCCATAAATAATTACAGAAATCAACGTTTAATTTGCATGAGCCACAACAGCAGGTTATTCCCTGCCTTTGCTGGCATTGCGGCGACGGATAATTAAAGAGCTACTACGCTGCTTACGTTTACGAGTTTTTCTACCCAAGGCTGGCTTACCCCAGGGAGTTACAGGACCGCTACGACCAATGGGTGCACGTCCCTCACCACCGCCGTGAGGATGGTCTACTGGGTTCATTGCACTACCTCTAACTTGAGGTCTGCGTCCAAGATGGCGAGTACGACCAGCTTTACCTAAACTAATGTTGCGGTGTTCTGCATTACCCACTCTACCGATGGTGGCGTAGCATTCTTTACGCACCATACGCACTTCTTTGGAAGGCATTTTCAGGGTCACATAGTTACCTTCTTTAGCAACTAACTGAGCTGCTGCTCCAGCCGCACGCACCATTTGTCCACCTTTACCGGGAGACAATTCAATGTTGTGTACTTCTGTACCCAGAGGAATGCGGTGTAGGGGCAAAGCATTGCCATCTTCGTAGGGAGCATCAGGTCCAGAAATTACCTTTGTACCAACGCTAACTCCTAGGGGGCAGAGAATATAACGTTTTTCCCCGTCTTCGTAGAACAGGAGTGCAATCCTGGCATTACGGTTAGGATCATACTCGATAGCAGCAACCCGAGCTGGAATGTTGTGCTTATCACGGTGGAAGTCAATTTGCCGATAGAGACGCTTGTGGCCACCCCCACGATGGCGAGTGGTGATGACACCGCGATTATTACGTCCTTTTTTGCGGTGTTTATTTTTAGTAAGAGACTTTTCCGGTTTACTCCGGGTAATCTCGGAGAAGTCGGAAACAGAAGCTTGCCGAGTTCCTGGAGTTAGTGGTCGATATGTACGAATGCCCATAGATCGATTTTGAGTTTGAGAGCTGGGACTGGTCAGGGTTGGAGTTAACCAGAAATGCCAGTGGCACTATGAGTAATTAATTAACTGACCTAGACCTCTGGGAAGAGGGTAATAGCATCACCTTCAGCCAAGGTGACAACAGCCCTCTTGTACTGGGGTTTATAGCCAATAAATTTGCCCACACGGCGCTTTCTGCGGGGTGGACGGTTAGTATTTACGTTGGTGACTTTGACATCAAAGAGGCTTTCAATGGCGGCTTTGATCTCAGGTTTACTAGCTTTGATGGCAACATCGAAAACGTACTGGTTGTACTCCATCAACAAAGTGGCTTTTTCGGTAATGATTGGTTTAATTACCAAATCCGGTAAGTCACGGGAATTATATTCAGTCACTATAGACCTCCTGGATTTTTGCCAAGGCTTCGGGAGTAGTTACGATTTTGTCTGCATGGAGAACATCGTAGATATTCAAGTTGGTTGCTCGAATCAGTGCCAGGTTGGAGATGTTACGAGCGGAGAGATAGACGTTTTCTGCTATTTCTGGCAGGATGAGCAAAACTTTGGTTTTGGGAGCAACACCCCAGCGCTCTAGTGCTGTTGCTAGGCTTTTGGTTTTGGGACGAGATAGTTGGCCATCAAAGTTTTCTACCACAATTAGGTCATCGCCACGGCTGCTCAAGGCAGTCCTGAGGGCTAAACGTCTCTCCTTGCGGTTCATTTTGCTGCTGTAGTCCCTTGGTTTGGGTCCAAAGATAACACCACCACCACGCCATAGGGGAGAGCGTATGGAGCCAGCACGAGCGCGACCAGTTCCTTTTTGTCTCCAGGGTTTGCGACCACCACCTCTAACTTCAGATCTCGTTTTGCTCGAACTTGTACCCTGGCGGGCATTATTGAGCTGGCGCACTAGGGCGCGGTGGACGATGTGGGGAGCATTTTCTTCTTTCGCAACACGCAATTCGAGGGTTGCTTGTCCCACCTCTTCGCCTTCCCAGTTTTTGACTGCACAGTTAACCATAATTAATTCTTTGTTATCTGTCTTTTATCTGCTGTGCGCTATCTCCGATGAGTCAGCGACAAGCAATAAGTAATTAACAGTTATTCACCTACAATGTTGCTGGGAGCAATACTGAGTAAACTGCCGGGTTTGCCAGGTAAACTGCCTTTGATGAGAACAAGGTTACGCTCAGCATCAACACTCACCACTGTAAGTTTGCGTGTGGTGACCTTAACTCCTCCGTAGCGTCCTGCCATTTTCTTACCGGGGAAAACCCTACCAGGAGTGGTTCCTGGACCTGTGGAACCAGGAAGTCGATGGTTTTTTGAACCGTGAGTCATGGAACCTCGTCTGAAGTTATGTCGTTTCTGATAACCAGCAAAACCACGACCGATACTTGTTCCTGTGACATCGACTATTTGACCGGGGGTGAAGATATCAGCTTTGATCGCTGATCCCAGGGTAAAGCTCGAGGCATCTTCCACACGATATTCTTTTAAATGACGCAGGGGAGAGGCTTGTGCTTTGGCTAAATGACCCAGCTTGGGTTTATTTAGGTTTTTTTCTTTTACTTCTCCATAGCCAAGTTGGACGGCTGTGTAGCCATCAGTTTCTTGACTTTTGATTTGTGTTACGGTGCATGGTCCTGCTTGGACTACGGTTACAGGGATTGAGTTTCCTGTTTCCTGCTCAAAAATTTGAGTCATGCCAACTTTAGTGCCGAGGATACCGACAGACACGAGTTTGCGCCTCCTTATCTAGAAAGTGAAATGTTTGCCGCAATACGGCAGTACATTTGGGCAAAGCGAAGAGGGAAAACCTTCTCTCTGCCTACATACGAGTGGCTACTGCTTCCTGACAAACAAGAAGCACAGAGCGCTGAAAATCATTTTTACCAGCCGAGTGCAAGCGGCTTTTCCCAGGGCTATTGCTAGCTGGAGTGCCTTATTAAACGCTTGGACTTAGGGTATTTTAGTGCCCCAGTATCCTCACGAGGCTAATCTGCAAATCAATACCAGAAGCCCCAAACACTGAGAAGTGATAGTTTATTAAGGTTTAAGCAAATATACTTGATTAAAATATTTTGCTTGATAACTGAATTACTAGTTCAGTATAACCTTAGGTACAACCACAATCGTTAATTATATCTGAAAGTAATTTCTTTGCCAAGAAAATTACAAAAATTAGATTAGTAGTCTGTCAATTTTGAAATAATTGGTTGAGCAAAACTGGGGAAGCAGAGGAAGAATTATCCCTAAATTAAAACTTGAGGCAGTTCCACAGAGGAGAAAATTAGTGAGTAATGGTAACAGGATTTGATTGTGGCGAAAGTAGGCAATTATAATTAAAGGCTGAGTAAAATTTATAAAATTGAAGGCGATATGGCACTGATTATTAGCGGCAAAACATTTATCCGCGATTTGGAGAAATCGGGAGCTTTAGCAGTCTATGCGCCTTTGGAAGGTGGTTTTGAGGGACGTTATAGAAGGCGCTTGCGCTCAACAGGTTACCAAACATTGCAAATCACTGCGAGGGGTTTGGGGGATGTAGCAGCTTATTTAACGGATGTTCATGGTATTCGTCCACCCCATTTGGGTAAGAAAAATATTGCTCAGAATGCAGCGGTAGGTCCTGTTTACTATGTACCACCCATTGCTAGTTACCAGCTAGAAACTTTGCCTGCTAAGGCTAAAGGATTGGTACTTTGGATTATAGAAGGGCAAATTTTATCGAGTCAAGAAATCGGTTATTTGGTTAGTTTGCCTAAGATAGAACCTCGCTTAAAGGTAATTCTGGAATTGGGAGGAGATCGCACTTTTAAGTGGTTGCCACTTCAGGAAACTTTAACTGTTGCCTAATTGTTTACAATAAATCTAGGGGTATTCAGTGTAGCTCCGGCTAAAGGTTAATTATCCCTGAAGCGTTAAGGGTTTACAGTGATGGCGGATCTGGATAAGTTGTTAGAGAATTTGAAGCAAGATTGGCAACAAAAACAGGTAGTAAAATCCCCTAGGGCGATGAATCAACCAAATCCAAACTCTAAAGCAACTGACGATTTGTTAGCTGAAATTAAGGCTGATTTTGATTCAAATAAAAATAAGAAGGAAGCAAAACCTTTGAAAGGTTCAGCTAGTAAGAATGTGGAACCAATGGCTGATTTACTAGCTGAAGTTAGGGCTCAATTTGATGATAAAAAAGAGCAACAATTGAGGCGATCTACTATTTCTGCTGAAGAGGTAGGTAATTTATTGTCTGAGGTTGAAACACAATTTTCAGGGAGGAAAGAACCAGATAGTCAGCGTTCTTCTTCGTCTGGTAGTACAAATTCTTTGGCGGAAATACAAGCTAAATTTGAGGAGAAAAGAAAGGCTACTAAATCCTATGATTACGAGGAATCAGCCCTAGAATTGCGATTAGAGGAACAAAAGAAGCAGCGCCAGCGACGAGTATTAACCCATAGGGCGCAGGAGTGGTTGAAAAACCTGAATCCTCTTTCTGAAGAAGGGATGTGGTTTGAGGAATTTGCTGATTCCTATCCTTCTCCTTTGGAGGCGGCGATTGAATATTTGGCGGCTTTGGAATAGACAGAGTTGTTTTTTTTGTAAGCGCCCAAAAACGTAATCATCGGTACAATAAATTCATTGTCATTAGTTCTGTACCTCATGACTATGAGCGAATTACCGCCAGCTCCTCGTCCAAGATACCAAAAGATTCGAGAATTGGGGCGCAACCATGAAGGGGGTAGGGTTACCTATTTAGCTAGGGACAATAAAAGCCAACAATTTGTTGTGATTAAGCAATTTCAGTTTGCTCAAGCGGGTTCAAATTGGTCAGCTTTTAAAGCCTATGAGCGAGAAATTATAGTTTTAAAAAGTCTTAATCACCCTGGAATTCCTCGCTATCTTAAATCTTGTGAAACTAGGAAGGGTTTTTGCTTAATTCAGGAGTATAAGGAGGCGGAACCTTTATCGGTAATTCGTAGTTTTTCGCCTCAGGAAATTAAGCAGATCGCGATTGAAATTTTAGAGATATTGAGTTATCTACAAAGTCGAATTCCGCCATTAATTCACCGCGATATTAAGCCGGAAAATATTTTGTTAGATGATAGTTTAAATGTGTATTTAGTTGATTTTGGCTTAGCTAAAATTAGTAGAGTGCAGACGGTGGCAATGAGCAGTATAGTAGCAGGGACACCTGGTTTTATGCCACCGGAACAACTACTAAATCGTCCTTTAACTGAAGCTGCAGATTTGTATGGTTTGGGAGTAACTTTAATTTGTCTACTAACTGGAACTAAGTCTACAGAGATAGTTAATATCATTGATAGCCATTTTCAAATTAGTTTTCAGCCTTTTGTTACTCAGCTTAGTTCTCCATTTATTGAGTGGTTAGAAAAGTTAGTTGAGCCGAATGCAAATGAGCGTTATCCTAATGCACAAGCAGCTTTAGAAGCATTAAAACCGTTG
The DNA here is from genome assembly GCA_964633315.1 of uncultured bacterium. GTDB lineage: Bacteria > Cyanobacteriota > Cyanobacteriia > Cyanobacteriales > CAWCAG01 > CAZWGS01. Next base: position 5,801 of record CAZWGS010000149.1, read on the forward strand.
CATGTAACCTGTGTACCTAGAGTTAGTTTAAGACGTTCTGCGATTGACTTGGAGGCAGGAAAATTAGGAGAGAAAATTAAGTATAAAGTAAGAGTTAGTAATTCTATTAGTGATACCTTGTTGGAAGGTAAATGGGAAGTGGCACCTCATTCTAGCGATCCTCCACATTCACCAGATTTTCATCCCTGGATTTGGTTTACACCTAAGCAGTTTTCGAGTAACAAGGCTGAATGTCAAATTACGGTCGATACAAGTAAACTGTTGGCGGATAAAGTATACGAAAGAGAAATTTATTTGCAAACAAATTCTCTTCCGAAACAACAGAGTTTAAAACTTAAAATTAAGACCGCTCCTCTACCAATCAAGAAAAAAAGTATGCCCTATATACAGCTAACAGCACTGGGTATTTTATGCTTTTTATTTAGTTGGTTGTCTGAAATTGGGGGAGATTTAGGTTTATTATTTTTAGGTCTCTGGTCTATCTTTGGCAATAATGCAATCTATACTTTTGGTGCAGCTCAAGTTGGTAAACTTACTGGAATTATCAAAGATAAAGCTGGAGATATTGCAAGGGTTATTGCTGTTTTGGAGACTTTTATCTTTGCTATTATTGGAATTACTTTAGGCTGGTTTTTTGGTGGCTTAGGTGCGATTATTGGTGGAATTTTTGGTGGTATAGTTGGCTTTACCTTGGGTAGTTTGTTAATGCTGACAGCTCATAATTTTGCTGATGGTTTGGCGGTAGTAGTTAATAGCTGTAGCAGTTGGGGTGGATATATATTTAGAGATTTAGCTGTGGTTGAGCTTTTGGTAACCCAGGGATTTGGCAAAGGTTTTGCTAACACAATTTCTCTGCTTGTAATCGGCTTAGCAACTAGTTTAGGAGTTGGCTTTGCAGTCGGATTTTTCAACTCTCTACTATTGCTAGCAGTGATTTTAACTGGCTTACCTCTAATCGCAACCTTACTTTATCAACCAATAACTCGTCAGCTTGCGATCACAAGATATCACGATAGGCAACAGCATCTGATCAAGCCATGATTTGTTTTCTGGAAGCTATATTAGGAATAGAAGAGGCTTTTGTTTTCTTGTGGAAACTGTAAGCAAAAGCTAATCCCAAGAGGGCAAAATAATGAATATGCTGCTAAAATCGAAAATCGGTTTAGGTGCAATTGTTTTGGCTATTATTGCTGGTGTCATGACAATTACTAATCCTAGTAGAGAAGAATATGTTAACTATGCTTCAGCGCATTTAATAGACGAAGTAAAGAATTCTTTGTGTCAAAGTCCAGAGGTACAAACAGATTCTGATACACTGCGAGAAATAGCTCAAGATGTAGCTCTAGGTATTAGTGGATTTTGTAAAGGGGCGGTTACAGCAGGAGGAATTGTTGGACTCAATCCTGTTAAAAATATCATTGATAGTAGAACTACACGTCAAAATTGGCTGATTGTGAGTATTTATACTACCAATGTTCCCGGTAAGACTTTTAAAACTGTTGGTGTTTTTGACAATTTCTTTACCCATGAAATGTCTCAGCAGTAACCATCTTTGTCGCGATGGCTTTAATTTCCTTGTAGTTGAGTTTTCCTTGGAGATTGCGCGGTAAAAATTCCTGTGCGATCCAATGTTTTGGTTGCTTAAACTTGCTTAGTTTATCTGCTAAACTTGTTTGAATTTGTGTTAGAGAAATCTGGTTGTTTTGGGGTACATAAATCGCTGTGACAGCTTCACCCCATTTATTATCTGGTAAACCAATTACACAAACATCCTTAACTAGTTTGGTAGCTAAAATAGCTGTTTCCACTTCCTGCGGAAAAATATTTTCACCACCACTAATAATTTTTTGGCTGTATCTTCCTGTGATATTTAAGTAACCTTGGTTATCGAAGTAACCTAAATCATCGGTGGTAAAAAAGTCAGAGTTGCTTCTTAGTTGAGGGTAATAACCCAAATAGAGAGAGTGAGTTTCTATCTGAACAATTCCTGATTCTGAATTGGATGATAACTCCTGATGAGAATGCTGGATTTCTACTTTGGCGTGGGGTAAAACTTCTCCACAGCTATAATTACCTTGCAGGAAAGCATTTGTTTTTAGGATCGCGATTCCAGATGCTGTTTCTGTCATACCGTAGGTTAGAGCGATTTTAATTCTCTGTTTTCTAGCTGCATCTAGTAACTGTGTCCAAGCAGGTGCGCCTCCTATCAATACAGTTTTGAACTGAGATAGCCAGGTTGGATTTTCAGTTATTAGTAGCTGCAGTTGTGTAGGAACTAGAGAAAGAAAGAAATCTCCAAAGTCAATTTTATTGAAACCAAAACTAACATCATGATTAATGGTATGCTTTATTTTTTTGTATGGCATAATTATCAACTTCCCACCTGTAATTAACGAGCGTATAAACTGCATTAAGCCGCTGACATGGTAGAGAGGTAAAATACAAAAATAGTTGACATTATGCTCGTTGAAAAAATTAGCAAAACCTTTTGCTGACGCAGTTAAAGTTTCCCAAGTATGCATCACAAAACGAATTTTTCCAGAAGAACCACCTGTGGGAATCATGATTAATCCAGAACCTGTCAGAGGAGGAGAAGAGAGATGATAATCCACAGAAGAAAAGGGTAAATATACACCTATAATTAAATCTGGCTTAACCAATTGCCAAACTTGCTCCCATTCGGAACTTTTCCAGTTGGGATTGCAGAGAAAAACATGACAGTTTGCAGCAACAGCAGCAGTAAATGAAGCGAGAAATTGTAGAGTATCGTTTGAAGCGAGTAAAATTTTTGCTGGTTTTTCTGGCGTAGATAATTGAATAAACTGCTGATAAAAATCATGAGTTAATAGATACAATTGCTCGCGATCATAGCCAAGCAACCAATCTTCACCCTGGCGTTGTTGGAGATATTTTAAGGGGTTTTCCACAAACTGGCTAGCCAACTCTCTTCATCTTCAGTAAACCAGTGGTTGACACCAAAGCCAACTGCGCGATGGGGAGAAGAAAGTTCCCTTGCTAAATTCAAAGCTGCTTTTCTACCGATGCTGGTTTCTAAAACAGAGGAAAAGACAGCATCAATCGAGTATTTCTGGAAAAATTGGCGTAGGCGTTGAGGAGAACCCATAATACCTGGCTTAATCACATATATTCCTTGCCATCCTCGTTGTTGACAAGCGATTAATTGGTTGAAGTTAGCCACTGATTCATCTAAAGCGAGGGGAGTAGTAAATTTAGCAGCTAATTGTTGCATTTCTGAAAATTGGGAAGGAGGAAGAGGCTGTTCGATAAATTCTACTTTACCCAAATTATCTACTTCTTGAAGCCATTTTTCTGCTGCTTCTAGAGTCAATCCACCATTAGCATCAAGACGTAGCTTCGCGGTATCTGGTAATTCTTGGAGAAGTTGTTTATAAATTGCGATTTCTGTAGCGATAGGATAAACACCAATCTTCCATTTAAATGTTTTTATATCTTGCTTCAAAACTTGATGCCAAGTTTTTAATGCGGCTTCACCTGCGGGTAAAAGATGTGCAAAATTTATTTTTTTTGTTTCTATAAATTCTATCTCTATAAATTCCAGTGCAGATTCAAAGGCAAATTTACAAGCAGGCAAACTGTCTGGAATACTTCTGATTTCTTCTAAGGTAACTTGATTATTTAACTGCTGACATAAAAGCTTTGCTTGCGCCAAGGTTTCCGAACCAAACCAGGGTAGAGGTGCGATTTCTCCCCAACCAATTTTACCGACTTCATCAGTGAGTTGGATAATGATTCCTTCTCGAATTTTCCAATCGCCGTGACTAGTTTTCAGGGGTTGGCGAAAATGTCTTTGGTAGAGGCGAAAATCAAAGTGATAGCGATTCATTAATGATTGGACTTTGGACAAAAACAACATAGATTTGCGTAAATATTACGCAAATGTAAA
>CAZWGS010000150.1:0-9552 GCA_964633315.1 uncultured bacterium
GGAACCTGTTGCATATAATCAGCAGCGATCCAAGACATATACCGAGGAATCGCAATACTTATTATTGAAGGGTCAATATCTGAGCGATGATTGCAGGTAATTATCGCAGCACTTTGAGGGATATTTTCTAAGCCTATGACTTCGATTTTAATTGATATTTTGAGTAGAGGAGATAATAAAAGCCTGAAAAAGTGGTAAAGGCGTTTTTCCGACTCTAGAGCCATGAGTTTCAGTCAAATTAAGCAACATCTGACACAAGAATATTTTAGTTTCCGTAGATGTCTATTTTTTTTTGTGCGATTATCGAGTACTGGAATTAGTTTTTCCCACAGCGATTCCAAATCACCAGATGTTTCAGAATTCTAGTTTGCAGATTCTGAGAGATTATTGTATCAATGTACAAAACTGACATAAAGTCAACCCCTAGTCATGGTTTCCTGACTGTCACATAGTACATTTGCTCAAAAAAGGGCAAAAACGTGTTCTCGGCGAAACGAGTGTTAGCGATGTGGAGTTTTACTGCTAATCGCATTTTCAAGGCTTACAGCCATTTTTTTCCCTAAAAAACTGAAATTAGTTAGGGAAACCCAAGCATTAAATGAGAAAATCATACCTGTAACGTCGCAAATTCGTCAATTGTTAAGGAATGTTTTTTGGCTGGAAATTGACAAAAATTTGGAAAAACAAAATCAATCTATACTTAACATTATTTTTGCTTATCAATATCAATACTGACGTTGCGCTATTTTTACTAATAAAGCGATTTTGTCAAGTATTTTCTAGAAGTCAACGCAAGGATAACAAGAGCAGTTTTCAAGTAAAGTGACTAAAATATTTCCAATGCTTAATTTATCTGTCTGTTGAAATCAGACACTGAAAAGAATTAATTGGATATATATATGTCTCTTGATTTGTCAGTTATTTCTAGAGCTTTAACTTCACTGTACAAGCCTACTAGTAGTTGGCTAGGTAGAAAGATTATTGGAGAAGAAATTATAGAAAGGAGAAAACTTGATGAAACTGCTTTACAGCCAGTTCTTCAAAGAGCAGCAGAGTCTGTTTCTGAGGCTATAGAACCATTAGGAAAGGCAGAGATTGATCAGATTTGCTTGTTTTTAACTTCCTCGGAGGTTGAAGGAATCGTCAGACAGATTTATGCTGCTTCAATTTTAGAGATCAGAGAACAAAATTTGGAGTTAATTGAACAAGAATTTTTGCAAGGGTTTTCACTATACACAAATATACCGGAGAATGAGCTTAGAGATTCAGTAAAGCCAATTTTTGAGGCTTTGATTGGAGGTTGTGAAGCAGCTTTAACAGTGGCGATTGGTCAAGGAAGATTATCTGCTCATGAGGCAAAGTCTGCTTTCCGTCATCGTATTCTTTATGATGAGATTGCTACTTTAAAGAAAAATCTTGAATTGTTGACTGCTCCACAAAAGCCTAATGTTCAAGAAATTTTAAAATTTGAGGCAACTTATCGTCAGCAAGTAGCTAATCGCCATAACAAAATAACTCCTCCTTATTTAGATTCAGTCAAGAAGCTACCTATTGATGCTCTTTATGTTACTCCCAATTTTTTGGTTGCGAATACTAAAGAGCAAGAATCACTATCTTTAAACATATCAGAATTTCGTCAGATTATTTATCGCACTGTCCTACTAGGAAATCCTGGAGTAGGAAAATCGACTTTTACTAAAAAACTTTGCTATGACTTGGCTAGTCGCTACTCAGAAAGACTTTTAGCTGGTAGAAAAGTTACTCCTATTTTAGTTATTTTGCATGATTATGGAGCGAAGAAGAAAGAGTTTGGATACTCAATCCTTCAATTCATTGAAACAACTGCAACTTCAGACTATCAAGTAGAATTTCCAGAAGGAGCCTTTCAATACTTGTTACTGAATAATCGTGTTGTAGTTATCTTCGATGGTTTAGATGAATTAACTAATACGAAGGATCGACAAGATATTAGCAGTGATGTTGAATCTTTCTGTAACCTTTATCCTTCAGTTCCAGTGTTAGTAACATCTCGTGTTGTTGGCTATAAAGAAGCTCCTCTTGATGAAGACAAATTTGAGATTTTTCGCCTTAAAGATTTTAACGATAAACAAGTGGAAGAGTATGTAGAGAAATGGTTTCGTGCAGATATTGATTTAAATGATCAAGAGAAACAGCAAAAGACAAGGGCTTTTTTAGATGAGAGTAGAAGTGTACCTGATTTACGTTCCAATCCGCTAATGCTAGGACTGATGTGTAACATCTACCGTGGAGAAGGTTACATACCCAAAAATCTTCCCGATGTATACAGCAAGTGTGCAGACATGATGTTTGAAAGATGGGATAAGAGTCGCAATATTCATTTACCAGCACCGATTAAGAATATAGAATCCAAGATTCGACCTGCAATGATGTATCTAGCTAACTGGATTTATTCCAATAAGAAATTACAAGGAGGAGTACAAGAACAGAAACTTATTCATAAAGCTACGGAATATCTTCTTCAGCGTCGTTTTGAAGATCGTGACGACGCGGAACAAGCAGCATCTAATTTTATCAGTTTTTGTCGAGGGCGTGCTTGGGTTTTTACTGATATAGGTACAACAAAAGATGGAGATGCTCTTTATCAGTTTACTCACCGTACTTTCCTGGAATATTTTACTGCTGCCTACTTAGATAGAACAAATCGCACACCTGAGGAATTGTTAGAGATTCTTTTACCAAGAATCGCTAAACAAGAATGGGATGTTGTTACTCAGTTAGCTTTCCAAATTCAAAATAAGGGTAGTGAAGAAGCTGGAGACAAGCTACTTACTGCTGTACTTGAAAAAGTTATTAATATTGAACAAGTGGAAGACTGGAATTTTCTTTCTTTTGCTGTCAGATGTTTAGATTTTATTATTCCTAGCCCCAAAGTTATACGAAATATCACTACAGTTTGTATTGAAAATTGTTTGTACTGGAGTATTAAGGAGAAAGAGGAAGAAAATTCTAATAAATATGGAGAAATTTCACTCTTTGAGCAAGAAATAAAACCAGGTAAAATTTTGATTAAATTACTCAATTCTGCTGAAGAGAATAGAGAAATCATAGGAAATACGGTCAAAAGTTTTATAATCAATAAAATTCAACATAGTAGTGAATCAGAAGCGATTGCTGCTTTAGAAATTGGTCTTAATCTAGATTCTTTGTTTACAGCAAGTCATCGTGGCAGGCAAGAAATTGAAGCAAGTAAAACTTGGGAAAGAATATCTAATGATATTTATAAAGTTTGTAATCAGCAGCTAAATGCAATGCGTCAAAATTCTTTTTTATTATCTCTTCAAGAATTCAAGCTTGGACAAGTTTCTACTGATGAATTCATCAAGTGGAATGATGTCAACAGTCTTTTTACGTTCTACTATTCTCCTGTTTTATGTTTGTTTATCGTTGATATTGCTACATTTTACTTTGATGTTGTATTTGAATTGTTTTCATCAAAAGATATCAATCTTGTGAAATATAAAACAGAGAGATTGAAAAATCTAAAGGAATTAGGTTGTGTGTTGCTCTTTCATCCCCAACCTTGGTTAAGATCTCCTTTGCTTGAAATGCAAAAAATGCACTTGCAAGATTTAATCACAATTCATATTTTAGATTCAACTGAAAATGAGAATCTACAAAAACAATTTGAAATGGATTCAGATACTATGTTTGGTTTTATCTGCCTATTGGCTCCTATGTGGGAAGCAAGTGGACTAAGTGAAGATAATGAAGAACTAATTGAAGATTTTAATATTCATCAAATAAATCCGTGTGTGAAATTCATATTTCAAGTAGTTATTGCTCACTCTAAGCAAACAAATAGGGATGAGTTAAAAACACAGTTAAAACACTTTAATTTCACAACAGAACAAGAAAACTTTATTTGGCAGTGGGTAACAGGAGAAATAAATCTTGTGGAATAAACAGCATAGGGTAATAGCAAATAAATTATTTCCTAAAAAACAATTAACTTTGCCCAAATAACCATCTTCTCAAGGGTATTTTTTTAAAAAAGTGGTTATTTTTAAATCCATTGAGAACAAACACACAATATTTTCTTCCTCAACACCCAATCCGTTGCTCTCGCTGCATCCTCAGTTTCTCCCGCAGATCTTAAACCTTGACTCAAAAAATAATACCCTTGTAAACACTACCCATCTCTCTCTGCTAATTCCAACCACACCTCTGTCACCTCATCAATTTCTGTGGTTAAAGTAGCTAACTTTTCAGCCATCGCTTGCACCTCGCTAAATCCTCCAGGTGGCTCATGGTAAAGGCTTTTCTCCAATGCCTCTTTTTCCTCTTCCATCTGAGCAATTTTCTCCTCTAATTCTGCCAACTTCCTTTTCTCGTAGGCTGACAAACGACGATTTTTACTGGGAGTAGAAGACTTAGTTTTAGTTGGTTCAGATGCTGGTTTACTGGTTTTAGTAGTAGTCGTTTTCTCTTTAGTTGCTTCTTCCCGTTCTTGGTATTCTAGATACAGCGAATAATTACCAGGATAGCTGCGGATCGCACCTTCATTAAGAGCAAAAATCATATCTACCGTGCGGTCGAGAAAGTAGCGATCATGGGACACTATAATTACACAGCCATTGAAGTCTTCTAAATACTCTTCCAAAACCCCCAGAGTTTGCACATCCAAATCGTTAGTTGGTTCGTCGAGAATCAGTACATTGGGTGCTTGCATCAGTACTTGCAAGAGGAACAAACGACGTTTTTCGCCACCGGATAATTTATGTAGGGGAATGTATTGCTGGTTGGGAGGAAAGAGAAATCTTTCTAGCATTTGCGAAGCGCTAATTTGACTCCCATCTGCTAGTTTGACAAATTCTGCCGTTTCCTTGAGATAATCAATGACGCGCTGGTTATTATCTAAAGCAGCTAGTAAATCATCCGAGTGTTGGTCAAAGTAGCCAAAGTGAATCGTCGAGCCAATTTCCACATTGCCAGAATCAGGTTCAATGCGCCCAGTAATAATATTCATCAGAGTAGACTTACCCGCACCATTGGCTCCAATAATACCAATGCGATCTTCAGGGCTAAACTCGTAGCTAAAATCTTGGATCAGGTTGCGATCATCGTAACTTTTAGCCACATTTTCCAGCTTAATTACCTTCTTACCAATACGACGCGTCGCCGTCCCTAAATCCACCTTACCTTGAACTTGTTTAAACTCCCGCCCTTGCATCTCGTGAATGCGATCAATGCGTGCTTTTTGCTTCGTACTGCGTGCTTTTGGTCCTCGTTTGAGCCATTCCAATTCCCGTCGCAACACTCCCCGATGTTTGCGTTGATTGCTCACGGCTGTTTCTTCGGCGAGGGCTTTTTGCTCTAAATAATAAGCATAATTGCCAGCATAACTATAGAGGTCACCCCGGTCGATTTCAATGATGCGATTAGTGACGCGGTCTAAAAAATAGCGATCGTGAGTAATAAGTAGAATCGCTCCTCGATAGCGTTGTAGATATTCCTGGAGCCATTCTACAGAGAGAGCATCGAGATGGTTAGTAGGCTCATCCATCAACAGTACATCTGGCTCACTCAGCAGTGCAGCAGCAAGGGCGATACGTTTGCGATAGCCTCCAGAAAGAGTACCAATAAGCGCCTCAAAATCAGTAATTCCCAACTGGGAAAGGACAATTTTGGCTTTAGTTTCCACCTCCCAAGCACCCGTTGCTTCCATCTTCTGCGTCACACTAGCCAGACGAGACATAATCTTTTCTGATTCACTAGCGCTAGCGTGGGCAAGTTGATGGGATAATGCCTCATATTCACCCACCAAAGCCATTTGCTCACCGCTATCGGCAAACACTTGCTCTAAAACAGTATTATTCTCATCCACGTCTGGCTGTTGGGGTAAATAAACAATTCTCGCACCAGAATTCACAAGAATTTTGCCACCATCAAGAGGTTCGATTCCAGCAATCATTTTCAGTAGCGTTGACTTACCCGAACCATTGACACCGATTAAACCAATCTTATCATTCGCCTCGAAGCTAAAACTAGCATCTCTGAGAATCTCTTTGATACCAAAATCTTTTTTGACTGCTTGTAGGGTAAAAATACTCATGGAAGTTCCGAGGGAATTACTTTTGCTGACGCTAGCATCTTCTCTACAGTAGACTTCTTGCACAAGTCAGGCAACAAAGACAACAATTGCAAGGAAAAGTACTGGAAAAACATATATTACTTGAATATATTTAAAATCTCTATTTAGCCCGAAGTACATCCACCTTATTCAAACCAACCAAATTAACCTAAACCTACATCCTCACCGAAAGAGTTGGGAAGCTCATTGTTTCAAAGAAACCAACAGATGTTCATGAGATACGTAATTGGGAAATTTCGTGGCTTTAGCCCGAAGAGGAACAATCGTGGAATGGCAAAAGCCGTGAGTGAAATATGGTATGAAAAACCTCTCCTTGCCTAACTGCACCCTTCTCCTTTGAGGAGAGGGGATGGGGGAGAGGTATGATTTTACATTTAATTCTGCCTAGCTACTTAGGAGAAATAGCTAACCCTTAGTTATTTGCTCTTTGTTGTTTTACAAACAATCAACCACACGAAATTCCCCGGCTAAAGCATGAGGAATGAGTTAAAAAAGCAGTTTTTTCAACCAAGTGGTTATTAATCCATCAAATAAGGACGAAAAAAATCAGTTTTCCTCCCCAACTCCCTCAGCTTCCCCTGCTTCCCCTGCTTCCCCTGCTTCCCCCGCTTCCCACTTTCCCACTTCCCCAATCTGAGATCGACATAAGAGCTCCTTTCTTGAGACAATCCAAGATTAGATGATAGTGAAATTCACAAAAATTTTAGATATGGCAACTGCTACAGTTGGTTTTCCCATCGATCTCGATGCTTACAAACCATTAGAACTAGATCCAGCTAATCTCATCCTCACCGATGAGCAATGCGAAAGCTTAAAAGCTAACATTCAATTGTGTCGCAGCGCCATTGTCTTTTTCACCGCCACAGGCGCAGCCAGGGGAGTAGGTGGTCACACAGGTGGTCCCTATGATACCGTACCAGAAGTTATGATTCTCGATGCCCTGTTCCGAGGCGCACCAGATAAATTTGTACCTATATTCTTTGATGAAGCAGGTCATAGGGTGGCGACTCAATACCTGATGGCGGTGCTTCAAGGTGCTTTCCCCGCAGAGAATTTGATGAACTACCGCGCAGCAGGTTCTAAACTTCCTGGACACCCAGAATTGGGTTTAACTCCCGGTGTTAAATTTAGTTCTGGACGCTTGGGTCATATGTGGCCTTATATTAATGGTGTGGCGATGGCGAATCCAGATAAGACGGTTTTCTGTCTTGGTTCCGATGGATCGCAACAGGAAGGAAATGATGCGGAAGCAGCACGTTTGTCTGTATCCCAGCAATTAAACGTCAAACTGTTAATTGACGACAACGACGTGACAATCGCCGGACATCCTTCAGATTATATACCTGGTTTTAGTGTTGCCAAAACTTTAGCAGGTCACGGACTCACCGTTGCTGAAGGTAGTGGAGAAGATATAGAATCGCTCTATACTCGCATCTGTCAAGCGATTAGTACTGATGGTCCCGTTGCTTTAGTTAATAAGCGTAAAATGTGCGTGGGTATCGAAGGTTTAGAAGGTTCAACTCACGGTCATGATGTAATTACCGTAGATTTGGCAATTTCATATCTAGAGACGCAAGGACAACAAGCAGCAGCAGATTATCTCAAAGGTATCGAGAAACCCTCTCAAAAATATACTTTTATTGGTTCTGGAGATAAAAAAGGTTCCAATCGCAACGTTTTCGGCGATACCGTAGTCTCTGTTCTCGGTAAAATGAGCGAAAGCGAACGTAAAGAAAAAGTAGTTTGCATCGATAGCGATTTAGAAGGTTCCTGCGGTTTGAAACAAATTCGCAGTGCCTATCCAGAAATCGCAGTTCAAGCCGGTATTATGGAGCGAGGTAACCTCTCTGCTGCTGCTGGCTTTGGTATGGAGTCTGGAAAGCAGGGTATTTTTGCTACCTTCAGCGCCTTCTTGGAAATGTGTATCTCCGAAATCACCATGGCGCGTCTCAATTACTCCAATCTCCTGTGTCACTTCTCCCACTCCGGAATTGATGACATGGCAGATAATACCTGTCACTTCGGCTTAAATAATATGTTTGCCGACAACGGCTTAGATGATGGTTATGAAACCAGACTCTATTTCCCCGCCGATGCTGGACAAATGAAGGCTTGTGTAGAAGCTGTTTTTGACAATCCTGGTTTGCGTTTCATCTTCTCCACTCGTTCCAAAACCCCCAATATCCTCAACTCTGATGGTAATGATTTGTATGGTGATGGCTATACATTCACTCCTGGAAAAGATGAGATAGTCAGAGAAGGCACTGCAGGTTATATTGTTAGCTTTGGTGATGCCTTATATCGCTCCTTAGATGCAGTAGAGCGTCTCAAGCAAGAAGGAATTGATGTAGGTTTGATTAACAAGTCTACACTCAATGTCATTGACGAGGAAATGTTAGCTAAAGTTGGCGCTTCCCCCTTTGTCCTCGTTGTCGAAGCATTTAACCGTCGTACAGGTTTGGGAAGTCGTTTTGGTTCCTGGTTACTAGAGCGTGGTTTAACCCCCAAATTTGCTCACCTCGGTACCTATAAAGAAGGTTGTGGTGGACTTTGGGAACAGTTCCCCTATCAAGGAATTGACCCCACAGGCATTATGGCTAAGGTCAAGGAATTGTTAGGTTAAATTTTCTCTATGGGGACATAACAGTTGTTATGTCCCTACACATGACTTATCAATAATATCTCCCTGTTCCCCTCTCCCTTTGCTGACGCTTTAACTTTGGCGTTGGAAAGTTAATGTTGATCAAAAGTAGTTTAAGATATATCTTGCGAAAGATATCCAGTTGTCACAATTGCTGATATGCTTCCTTACTGGACTGTGGACTAAACAATAGACCTAATTTTTGAACAGAAAAGAAAACTATGGCAAACTGGAATCAAAATCATGATTTAGTTTACGCTTTCGTCTGTGTATCATTTCTAGCAGATGGTGAAGTGAACGAATCAGAAAAAGAGGCTATGCGGGGTAACTGCAAAGTAGTGACACCGGAGATGTCTGATGATGAGTATTCTGCTATAGAAGATGAAGCATTTAAAAAGTTCGACGAACTCGGTGATAAAGCTGCACGCCTTACTCAATACACAAAGTCGCTAGAAGCGATCAAAGAAAAGTTTACCTCTGACGAAGATCGATTTAAACTGATCAAAAATTTGGCTTATATTGCCCGTGCCAATAAATCTATTCATGAAAATGAAAAGTCAATGATTGAAGACGCAGTTAGTATTCTTGAGATGACCAACAAAATCAATCTTGAGATTACAGAATCTAACTTATTTGTCGATTTTAAAGGTTAATATTTTATCCTTAAGAATACGATTGAGTACTCCCCCTGCTAAAGCACCGCGTCGCTGGGGGATTCTAATAGGATGTTTCAGGAATGGTTAAAACCAATTCCCTTCACGTTTCTATTAACTGACCA
>CAZWGS010000151.1:0-9475 GCA_964633315.1 uncultured bacterium
TAGTCTATTAATGGCTCTTTTCCGGTTGGATGAGCCTTTCTTTTTTCGAGAAACACGTTTTTGATAAAATTTTAAACGCTTCTCCCCTTTACGATAAAATCTTGGGTTTGGTTCTGTGTTTCCGTCAGAATCAGTGTAGAATTCCTTTAATCCTACATCCAAGCCCACTGTTTTCCTACTAGGTTCGATGGATTCAGTTACATCTACCTTGACACAAAACTGAACATAATAACCATCGGCTCGACGAACCAACCTAACCCTTTTGATTAGTTTTTGGTCATATCGCCATAATTCCCAAGTACCTTTAAGTTTGAGTTTTCCGATACCTTTTTTATCAGTAAATTTTATCCACTTGGTATCATCTGAAAGTTTCCAGCCACAAGTTTTATACTCAACAGACCGAGAAAACTTTTTGAATTTCGGGAATCCTTTTTTACCAGGTATTTGTTTTTTACAATTATCGTAAAATCGAGATATTGAAGACCATGCACGCTCTGCACTAGATTGTCTAGCTTGAGAATTCAATGCTTTAGCAAAAGGAAATGCCTTGGCTAATACAGCACAATATTTATTTAAATCATACTTATTAGTTTTTGGGTTATCCATCCAAAAACGTAAGCATTTGTTACGAATAAACTGTCCTGTAAGTATAGCTTCGTCAATTGCTTGATATTGACCTTTGACGCCGTAAGCTTTGAATTCGAGAACGAGCATAGTGATTACCTCCTTATTTCTATGCTACAATACTCAGCATAAAATTACTGAAAAATCCCAAAAATTGTAGCCCGGAATTCATCCCAGCATTAAAAATGCAGGTCTTCTTCCGGAAGAAAGATAAATCCTGTTCTGTGAGTAACCATTAACGTAAAACCTCAAACCCTTCCCCCAAATCCCCATCACCTCCTCGCGCATTCCCTTGCGCCACCTCTCCAACCTCTCCTGAAAGGAGAGACATCTGATGTTCCCCCACCTCTCCTACCCTCTCCTGAAAGGAGAGGAACCTATGGTTTCCCCCTGTAGGGGGAAGTTGAAGGGGGTGGGGAGTTTGGGGGTGTGACGCGGGGTCGCTCGTAAAAGTGAAAAAGCTACTATCACCCCACATCTATGAGAGTCACTTCCGAGTTAAAATACGAAATTCGTAGGCATTAAGAAAATTATGGGCAGTACATTCGGACATCTATTTCGCATCACAACCTTTGGTGAATCCCACGGTGGCGGTGTCGGGGTTGTCATTGATGGATGTCCTCCCCGTCTTGAAATTAGTGCCGAAGAGATACAATTTGAATTAGACCGCAGAAGACCAGGACAAAGTAAGATAACCACTCCTCGCAAAGAAACAGACACCTGCGAGATTCTTTCCGGCTTGTTTCAAGGAAAAACCCTCGGTACACCCATCACAATCTTGGTACGCAACAAAGACACTCGTCCCCAAGATTACAGCGAGATGGCAACCAAATACCGTCCTTCTCATGCCGATGCCACCTATGATGCTAAATATGGTATCCGCAACTGGCAAGGAGGCGGTAGATCTTCCGCCAGAGAAACAATTGGTAGAGTCGCCGCAGGTGCGATTGCTAAGAAAATCCTACATCAATTCGCTGGCGTAGAAATTATCGGCTACGTCAAACGTATCAAACACCTCGAAGCAGAAATAGACTCCAATAAAGTTACCCTAGAGCAAGTAGAGAGCAATATCCTACGCTGTCCCCATCCCGAATCAGCCCAGCAGATGATCGAACTGATAGATCAAGCTAGACGCGACAAAAATTCCCTCGGTGGTGTGGTAGAATGTGTCGCTCGCAATCTGCCCAAGGGCTTAGGAGAACCAGTATTTGATAAACTAGAAGCCGATCTCGCTAAGGGAGTAATGTCCCTACCAGCCAGCAAAGGCTTCGAAATTGGCTCTGGTTTCGCCGGAACCCTACTCACTGGGAAAGAACACAACGACGAGTTTTACCTCGACTCTCAGGGCGAAATTCGCACCACTAGTAATCGTTCTGGCGGCATTCAGGGAGGTATTAGTAACGGAGAGAATATTATTTTGCGGGCTGCTTTCAAACCCACCGCAACAATTGGTCAAGAACAAAAAACTGTCACTAGTACAGGTGAGGAGGTGATTCTAGCAGCCAAAGGTAGGCATGATCCTTGTGTTCTACCACGAGCAGTACCTATGGTAGAAGCAATGGTTGCCCTTGTCCTGTGCGATCATTTATTAAGACATCAAGGACAATGTCGTTTATTGTCCACCTAGCCCTTGGTATTCTTCAGGTAAGCAAGCTACCATAAATAAACTATTAGGAAATAGTACTCACTATCTATTATTTTGCTGATAAATTGCCCGGAAGGGACTACAAACAGATGAAGTATTACGGAAAAAGAGCTAAAATGCTTCCTTAAATCAGCGATCTTAATAAATATTTGCCATCTTAAAGCATCAACAACTCCATCGTAGTTTCTAAGCCTTGAATGCTAAATGCCAACTACTTTTTCCTCTGATAATTTTGTTGTCCAATTCTGGGGTGTACGAGGTAGTATTCCCTCCCCAGGTTCTACTACTGTCCGCTACGGAGGTAATACATCCTGCGTCGAAATGCGAATCGCAGGTAAACGCTTAATCTTTGATGGGGGTACGGGTTTACGAATGTTAGGAAAAAGCCTAGCAGCCGATTTACCCCAAGAAGCCTATATGTTTTTTACCCACTATCATTGGGATCATATTCAAGGTGTTCCTTTTTTTCTACCTCGTTTTAATGCCAATAGTTGCTTTCATATTCATGGACAAGTCCCCAAAGAAGGCAAACCAATGAATATGGAACAGCATTTTCGAGAACATGTCTTGCATCAGAAATCTCCCATCCCAGTGGCGGAAATTAAAGCTCAAATGAAGTTTTACGACCTCGTCTGTGGCGATATTTTCCGACTAGATGATATTACCATTGAAACTAGCCCCCTCAACCATCCCAATGGAGCCATTGGCTATCGCGTAACCTGGGGAGGACAAACAGTAGTCTACTGCACCGACACAGAACATTTTCCTGACCGTTTGGATGAAAATGTTGTCCACCTTGCCCGCGAAGCTGACATCTTAATCTACGATGCCATGTATACTGACGCTGAATATCACCATCCTAAATCCCCAAAAGTAGGCTGGGGTCATTCTACTTGGCAAGAAGGAGTGAAGGTGGCGCAAGCGGCTGGAGTCAAGCAATTAGTAGTTTTCCATCACGAACCCAATCACAGTGACACTATGCTTGATACAATTGCCCAGGAAGTGATACAAGCTTTCCCCAGGGCTGTTATGGCTAGTGAAGGTAAAGTTATTGCTGCTGCCCTTGCCCATACGTAGTCATCACTCAACCTCATCTCCTTAACACAGAAGCAAAGTTGCACCAAAATTTTCAGGAAAACTAAAGGAACCAACTGATGATCAATATTGTCTCAGTAAAATAACTGAGGCTAAATTTAATGCCAAAATATTATATTCATCAGTGGTTTAATGTGAAGCAACGAGGAAAAGGAGAATGGTTAGGGTCTTAATTCGGGAAATTGTTAAGCAAGCTTTAGATACTGGATACTTAACAATTGAGGCAGAAGAACAGCTACGACAGAGACTACAGGGAAAATATGGCTCTGAAGACTATGAAGCTTTTATGAGCCTCCAACAAGCAGCCATGAAAGGTACAGTCAAGCAACAGTCCAGGGAATTTGCTTTTGCGATGTCAGGTCAAGAGACAAATTTCTATTAAGTTGCTAGCATCTCTAACACTCTTGACCTTAATACCGCCCAACATAGCACTATTTTTTAAGCAACTGACTGACCTCAGGATTGTAGAGACGCATATAGTTCCAGTAATTACTAAACACTGACTCTACATAGAGTTTAGTTTCAGGAAAGGGGATTTGCTCAACAAAGATATCGGGGTCATTAAAACCATATCTTTTTACCCAATTTGCCACATTACCAGGTCCAGCATTATAGCTGGCTACTGCTAATAGGGAATTATCACCATACTGCTCGTGAGTATGATCTAAATACCAAGTGCCTAGTTTAATATTGTCCTCTGGGTCTGTGAGAGAATAATCCTGGAGGTTGATTTTTTGTGCTACCCAATTACCAGTTCCTGGCATAACCTGCATCAAACCTACAGCCCCAGCAGAAGAACGGATTTCACGCTCAAAGCGAGACTCCTGGCGAATCACAGAGGTAACCAGCAAAGGATTAAGACTACGCTCTTTTGACCAACTGAGAATCATCTCGTCGTAGGGTATGGGAAACAAAGCTTGCCAATATTGGGATGTACGTCGCAAAGCCTGCCATGATTCAATATCTTCAGGGTTTTCGCGTTGAGTCAGATTCCAGACTAGATTAATACCCTGAAGATTTTTGCCCTTAGCTAGTTTGAGTAAACCTTGGGTAAATTGCTCAGCTACACTTATTTCTGGCTGATTCTCGATTTCCGCCTGAAATAGAGTCCAAGCATCTTGATCTTGACCCATCAGAAACAATTCTTTAAAACTAGCAGAACCAGCAGGAGGTAAAGGTCGTTCTTCTGGTTGAATAACCTGGGGAGTCTTTTGTCGCACAGTCTCAAAATTCCCCACATCCCAACCTAACATCACTGCTGAGCGCCAAGCATAATAGGATTGGGGATGATGGCTGACAACGTGTTCAAAAGCATTCCTCGCATCCTGGTCACGTCCCAATTGCTGTGCCCACTTACCAACCCAAAATCCAGCCTTCGCAGCAATGCTACTTTCTGGAGTATTGGCAACAATCGGACCAGCCCATTGCCAAGCTTTCATTAGGTTACCGTCTTCGGCGTACTCTTGAGCCACTTGCCAACGATACTTAGATGCAGCTTCTGAGTTAGCGTATTGATCTAGAACCCTTTGTCGTGCTTGGGCGGCGGACTTAGTGCTATTGAGTTGCTCAAGTATTTTGCCCTTACTGAGTAAAGCTTCTGGCGCTTCTTCAGGAAACTTGTTAATTACCTGATCTAAATAGGTTAGGGCATCTTGATTAGCAGACAAACTGGCTAAACGCCGCAAAGCCAAACCCGTTTCTGGGGCGTAGGGGTATTGGCTAATCATTTTCTTGTAGGCTTTTCTCGCCTCAGCCCTTCTACCAACTAGATGTCTACCCCTAGCTGCTAAATAGGCATTTTCTGGAGTTAGGGGACCATTCGCATAGGCATCTCCCGCTTTACCATATTCCCATTGTTGCCAGTATCCCTTAGCCAACATTTCCCAATCTTCATCCTGAAGACGACTGGCGTAGCTGTGGAAAAGGCGGTCTCGGATTTTGCTAATATCCTTGGCATCTAGATCATACTTTGCCAAGGCTAGCAAGAGTTCTAGTTGATTAGGATTATTTTTGAGGCGCTGACGAATAATTTCGTGGGTGCGGGTATGATTGGGAAACTCATCTATAGCTTGTTGCCAATACTGGGGCTCAGATTTTCCTAGAATGTATAAAACTTCTGCCGCCACAGGAGATTGGGGGTATTTGGCGAGAATTTCTTGGTAGGTTTCCTCTAGTTTCTCAGCCTCTCCCATCAATTCGTAGGCGCGTGCCCTCTGCCAGACGATTTGAGGCGCTAAGGTGGGATAATCAGCTTCTAGACCTTCGAGCCATTCTAGGGCAGTTTCAGGTTGCTCCTGCTCAATTAGGTCTGTTGCGAGCAAATAACGAGCGCGATCACGGTTGAGTGATTCACTACCTTGAGCTATTGTTTCTAACTGAGATTTCCTTTGCTCTGGCGCGAGGGAAACCAAATTCAAAACCGAGGATGCTCTTTCTTGCTCTAATCCGTACTCTGCTTGATTTCTCGCCTCCTGAGTTTGTCCTTGCCACTGCGTGAACCAGCCTTTGTCCCTGGAAACAAAGAGAATGGAACCTAGTAGTGCCAGAATCACCATAGCTAAGCCTGAACCCAGAGCCAATCTTATTTTTTGGTTTCTTTCCTCTAGCATTACCCTTTTATTCACCTGACTGTAGTCATCATATCTCTAATCAGAGCAATAATACTTACGTAATTTTACATTCCTCACCTCACCAATCAAATAAGAAACTAGGATTAGAGATTGATAATTCCTAGTTTCCTATTCAATAATTAAAAATTGCCCTAGAATTACTTTACTATTCTTCTCGAATTTCGCAGGTTAAATCACCCGCTCTTTTTGAAAAACGCAAATTTTCTCGATAGTCTACTGGACAATCAATCACGCTTGGTACATCCTGTTCCAAAGCAGTTTTTAGGGTAGGAATAAGGTCAAAAGCTGACTGGACACGATAACCTTTTAGTCCCATGCTTTCGGCAAATTTTACAAAGTCTGGGTTGGTAAAATCAACAAAGGTAGATTGACCAAATTGATTGATTTGTTTCCATTCAATTAGACCATAACCATTGTCGTTAAAAATTAACGTCACAAAGGCACTACCAACCCGCAATGCTGTTTCCAATTCCTGACAGTTCATCATAAAACCACCGTCACCAGTAACAGCAACTACTTTACGTTCTGGATGCACTAATTTGGCTGCTAAAGCCCCAGGAATCGCGATTCCCATAGCCGCAAAACCATTGGAAATAATACAGGTATTAGGGGCATCACAGTGATATTGGCGAGCCATCCACATTTTATGAGCGCCGACATCAGATATTACAATATCTTCCGCTCCCATTACCTGTCGCAAATCGTAAATTAATTTTTGTGGTTTTATAGGAAAGCCTTCATCGCTAGCATAATGTTCATAATCTTCACGAATTGAAGAGCGTAAACTAGCAGCGTGGGGTACTGGTTTTCCCTGGCGATCTGCTCGCTTTACAATTTCATTAAGAGAGTCCGAGATATTACCTACAACCTCCACCACAGGAATATAACTGCTGTCTATTTCTGCAGGATTTTCACTTACGTGAATAATCGGAATTTTGCCATCGGGATTCCATTTTTTGGGCGAGAATTCAACTAGGTCATAGCCCACTGCAATTACTAAGTCAGTTTCCTCAAAAGCACAGGTGATATGGTCTCGCAGTTGCAATCCCATTGTCCACAGCGAGAGAGGATGGGTGTAAGGAATTACACCTTTACCCATAAAGGTATTAACTACGGGAATATTAAGCTGGGTAGCAAACTCCGTTAGTGCTTCACTAGCATGGGCGCGAATCGCCCCATTTCCAGCGAGAATAATCGGATTTTTGGCTTTGGAAATCGTTACAGCAGCAGCATTGAAACTACGGAAAGAAGCATAAACCATCTCCCGGTGATCTCGCTTCAGGGGTTGACTCACGGAGGTAGACATCGCCGCGATGTTTTCGGGTAAATCGATGTGAACCGCCCCTGGTTTCTCGCTTTCAGCTATTTTGAAGGCTTTACGGACAATTTCTGCCGTATTACTGGGGCGTACAATTTGGGTATTCCATTTGGTTACCGGATTGAACATGGCGACCAAATCTAGGTATTGGTGGGATTCAATATGCATTCTGTCAGTTCCCACTTGTCCGGTAATCGCCACTAAAGGTGCACCATCTAAATTAGCATCAGCGACACCTGTCATCAGATTAGTCGCACCAGGACCTAAAGTAGAGAGACAAACCCCTGCTTTCCCCGTCAAACGCCCGTAGACATCCGCCATGAAAGCAGCGCCCTGTTCGTGACGGGTCGTGATAAATTGAATTGAAGAGTCTTTTAGTGCTTCAAGGACGTGGAGGTTTTCTTCTCCTGGTAATCCGAAAACGTATTCTACGCCTTCATTTTCTAAACAGCGCACCAATAACTCGGCTGTGTTTAACTCCCCCATGAGTCTATTCCTAATCTAGATAAAATGGCTGGTTTCACTGTGGGGACACTGAATGCACCCCCACAGATTTTGTTAACTACATATTCAAGAATTCCCAAAATTCAAGAATCCTGATGAAATTAACAAAATTTTAAACTTATCTATCTAATCTAACTGTTGTCATTCTGAGCTCTATCTACCCCTGGGTAAAATTCGATGAATCTATTTAATCCAAATTGTTTTGATATTCACGAATTCCTTAATCCCTTCGCTGCTAAGTTCCCTACCATAACCGGAACGCTTGATACCGCCGAAAGGTAGGCGGGGGTCAGATTTTACTAAACCGTTGATAAAAACTGCGCCTGCTTCTAAATCGTTAATTAGTACCTCGCGCTCTTCGCTATCATTAGTCCAAGCACTAGCACCTAAACCCAAAGGAGTCGCATTCGCCAGTGTAATCGCCTCCTCCAGATTCGCAACACGGAAAAGGAGGGCGACAGGACCAAAAAATTCCTCTGTATCCGCTGGGGAACCGGGTGGAATTTCGCTGAGAATGGTGGGAGGATAGAAGTTACCGGGAGTATCAGCTACTGGTTTACCACCTAGTAAAACCTTGGCACCTTGGGCGATACTACCTTGTACCTGTTGGTCTAGTTCTGCGAGAATGGGAGCAGTGGCTAAAGGTCCAATATCAGTATCTTCCTCCATTGGATCGCCTACTTTCAAGGCTTGGAATTTTGCGATTAATTGCTCTTCAAATTCATCGGCGATGCTTTCATGGAGAATTAAGCGTTTTGCAGCGATGCAAGATTGACCATTATTGAGCATTCTAGCGGTTACAGCCGTTTCCACAGCCGCACTAATATCGGCGCTAGGAAGGACAATAAAAGGATCGCTACCACCCAATTCTAGGACAGTGGGTTTAATTTCTCTCCCAGCAGCAGCAGCTAAACTCGCCCCAGCGGGTTCACTTCCAGTGAGGGTTGCAGCCTTAATTCTATCATCGACGATCAGGGAAGCTACCGCCTCAGAACCCACCAGCAGGGTTTGAAAAGTTCCTTCTGGGAAGCCAGCTTTGGTAAAGATTTTCTCAATTTCTAGGGCACACTGGGGTACGTTGGAGGCGTGTTTGAGTACACATACATTTCCCGCCATTAAAGCTGGCGCAGCAAAGCGAAAAACCTGCCAAAACGGGAAATTCCAAGGCATAACAGCCAAAATTGCCCCTAGGGGTTGATAGCGTACCAAGCTTTGACTAGCATCAGTTTGGACAGGTATATCGGCGAGGAAATCGGCTGCATTCTCAGCGTAATAGCGACAAACTAAGGCACATTTTTTCGCTTCCGCTACGGCGCTTTTAATTGGTTTACCCATTTCTGTGGTCATAATTTGGGCAAAGTAGGTGCTATTGTTTTCTAAGATGTCTGCTGCTGCTTGGAGCCACTGACTTCTTTGAGTCATGGTAGTGTGGCGATATTGAGTGAAACTAGATGCAGCGAGGGCTAGTTTAGATTCAATTTCCTCTGGGGTTAGGGGAGTGAAGGTTTTTAGGGTTTCTCCTGTGACTGGACTGATAGTTGCGATTGCCATCTCTTTGTTCCCTATTTGTTGCGCTACCTATTTCTAGTCTATAGCGCCAGCGCGAGGCGGATGGAGGAGTAACTCTTGTGGGGACGTAAAATTTTACGTCCCTACATT
>CAZWGS010000152.1:0-9461 GCA_964633315.1 uncultured bacterium
CCTTGAGCAAAACGCTCATAAACCTGTTTTACTATCTCAAGAGCTATTCCCATTTCCCACTCCTGGTAAATTGCTTAGATGTTTAATTAACTTAAAATTATATGGAGGCAGCTTAAACTACTATTCTCAGTTGATTAGAGAAACCTTAATTATCTCGCTATTGGCTGTGGAGTGTAAGGGATAAACAGAAAGTGCGAATTTTGTCTTCTAGCAAAGGTATTTATTTTTTCTTGGGAATTTTACTTCTATCGGTTTTACGTAGCTTCTCAGGAAAAACCAGGCGCTCTCTCCAAGAAAGTTTTCGCCGCCAAGAGTTAGTTAAATTGTGGTTAAATTATTTAGCTATGCTTCCTCTTCCCCAGAAGAGCGTCGCCCGATAGAATTAATCTCAGCTAAAGCCTCATCCAAAGTCATACGCTGTTCCATCTGACGCAAGAAATAGCCCGTTGCCATCGCCGAAGCTAGTAAATTAGCCATATTCTCGCGATTTGTACTGATTTGAACATTAAAATTCTCATTTGGCAACATTCCCACCATTCCCTGTACATTTTGCGAGATAATCTGTCTAATCTCTGGACTAACCGATTTAGCTATCTGTTCCAGGGTTTCAGGTTGCTGCTGTTGCAAGTATTGTAGCAGTGGGTTAGTTTGCTGCTCTTCGGAATCAAGGTTGAAAAATTCAGGATTGAATACCATCGGCAAATGAAGATTTGGAGTTACTTCTCTTCTACTCTAAACGATGCGACATGAATTTCTACCATCCGAGTAGTTGCATACCGACAATAATTTAAAATTACTCTTCCTCAGAAGCAGACTGTTGGAAGATATCAGACAATTGGTCAATCTCAAAATATTGGTGGAATTTATCAGTAACCTCTAACCAGTAGGAGCGTCCCTCTGCTTGACGACGCTTGTGAATAAAACCCTCCTCTACCAACTCTTGAACCTGTTGGTAAGCACTACTACCACGTAGGTTAATAAGGTCAGTTTGCAATATTTTACCCTTCAGCGCAACTGCAGCCAAGGTTCGCAATGCCCCCACACCCAATTCCGCAGGTACCAAATTTTTGATTAAACTTTGGCAAGAGGCTCGCAATTGAAGACTATAACCAGTGGGTGTTTCCACCACCTCCAAAGCACTATCGCGGTGAGCATAATCTCCCATCAACTCAATTAAAGCATCTTCTGCTTCCTCTCGTTCACACTCAGCATATTCGCCAATTTCTGCTAGAGATAGGGGTTGTCCTTTGAGATAGAGAATTGCTTCTATTTGGGTTGCTAGACGAAGATTAGTGGTCATATGTGTTTGCGATCCTGTTGCCTAGTAATTAATCCAATTGATGCCCAGTTAGTTTGACAAAGATATCTTCAAGATTAGAGGCGCGAATCATCATACCAGTTTTATCTGCCACAGAATTAAGGTAGGTTTTGGCTGCTTCCAAATCGCTAAAGAAGTCATACTCCAAACGCTCTCCCTGTTGTTTAACCAGCAAACCCTCACCATACTTAGAACGCAGCTGTTCTAGAGTACCTAATTCAATCAGTTTACCTGCATCCATAATGCCAATGCGATGACACAAAAATTCAACTTCTTCCATGTAGTGAGTTGTCAGTAAAATTGTCATACCTTGGCGATTCAAATCGCGGATAATATCCCACAGACGACGGCGATTTTGAGGATCAAGCCCCACAGTGGGTTCATCGAGGAAGAGAATCTTTGGTTCATGTAATAGCGCCCTCGCAATCTGGAGGCGGCGTTTCATTCCCCCAGAAAGAGTTTTAGCTAAATCTTGCTTACGCTCTGTTAATTCTACATAATCAAGCCACTGATCAATTAATTGCTTGCGTCGAGGATTGGGAATATGATGCATTCTGCCGTGAAACTCCATATTTTCCCAAACACTTAGTTCTGCATCGATGCTGGTTTGCTGGAGTACAACACCAATATTTTGCTTAACTTGTAGAGGAGAGGAAGTTACCTCATAACCTGCAACTTCCAATTGACCCTGAGTTGGTTTAGTCAGGGTAATTAACATCCTAATCGTAGTCGATTTACCTGCACCATTGGGACCTAGTAAGCCAAACATTTCTCCTGTTTGGATTTGAAAAGAAAGGTCATCCACCACAGGTACTTGACCATAAACTTTACGAACATTTTTGAGAGTGACTGCTGCAACCATAGATAATTGTTATAAAAGTTAATATAATAACTCTTAACATTGAATCCTGGCTTTTGGAAAACTAGAAAACCAACAATCTTGAGATCATTGGCTTTTCCTGATTAACTATAGTTGCTTGAAGTTTTACTGATTAGTGGCGCTGCGAATCAAATTAGCCTGGTAGATTTCATCAAGTTGTCGTGCAATCCTATTTAAACCCACAGAATTGAGTAATTTGAGCCAAGCTTCCTGCAATTCAGGGTTTAATTGAGGATCATCAGGAGCTAAGCTATCTAATTCAGACAGAGAGTTGAGAGTTTCTGGCCATAGACCAGCTTTAGCATACAAAGCTACCCTTTGCTGAGGAGTCGCCAGCTTAACTTTCTCCATCAAATCAGGATTGGGAGATTGTATATGGATAGCACCATAAACAGACGATGGTGACCAGACTTCACCATTACACACAGGAGCTACTTCCCAAGAGTACTGCTTTTCCGCTTCTAGGGGAATAACCCCAGCTTGTGTAGGCGGGTCAAAGCGAACAATACCAGAGATGTACTCACCATTATTAGTTCTATCTAGAGCATATTGTGTCGTGTATACCTCTTGTTCGTTTTCATCCATTAAAGAAACCTGTAGCTCAATATCTGAGTCTCTGTTAGCCTTAGATACGTGCCACATCAGTGTAGGGTAAGACATGGCTGTGGCTACACCACCATCGGGAACTAGGGCTGTTAGCTGAATACAACCGCGAGTTGCTCCTCCTTCGCGATTTCCAGGAATACCCCTATCAGGTGGATTAAACGTCCATTGTGAGGGTAAGACGCTGCTAACAGAAGGAGATTGTGATTGTGCTGATTGGGAAACAGTTACAGGCAAAGCACATCCGAGTACTAGCAGTCCAACTATAGCAATTCGGTTAGCAGAAAGTTTGCGCAAAAACATAGTACATCTCTATTGTTAACTATTCAGAAAGGGTTGATTTTTATTTGGTGATTCCAGAGCAAAAGAGCCAGGTAATATTTCCCATAATTCCCCTCAATTGTTCAATACACCCTGTGAAAATCAAGTGAATCGGGCTGGTAGTATAGCGAACCCAATGCAGTTAGCTTTCCAAACTAATCTATTGTGTTGTAGCTTGAGTAAACCAGTGTCATTTCTTAGCAGCTATCCTCATGGTGGGTGACGACTATAATCAATTGTACTCAGGTTCACTCTGAGCATTCACGTCGCTTACTGGTTCGCTAAGTTTACTAACCAGAGTTACGCCGATTTCGGGTTCACCAACTCAGATTTCAATCTGAACAGCTTTCGTGTTGATCTGTATTTCACTTTGTGCTGTTGAGGTATTGAAAACTATGAATTGAGACCGCCAAGGTCAAATCTACCTGAGATGCCAGCTCAATAAAATAATCTGTCCTGATGAGTAACTTAAATAAACACAAACAGGCAATCCGCAGTTTAAAATCGATCCACCCCGAACTCAATTATATCTTCACCACAACTACCCATGATTCCTGATGCGCTCTCATCTATTTTATCTCAAGCATCCCCTCTCACCAGGACAATTCAACCCTTGGCGGTGGCTACACTGCATGGAATTGTAGTTTGGGAAGAATCACTTTTGGCAATTGATACCTTCAATGGTTATTTGCTCCAGATTGACCCCACCAGTAGTGATACAAAAATTATTAATTCCCGGCACTGTTCTGATTTCATTGGTGTCACAGGATTAGCTATCTCTGGGAATCAATTGTGGTTAACCCGCGACGAAGATGTTTATTTTTGCTCTCTCGAAGGCGATTTTACCCTAGAACATTTCCTGCGCTTGCCCTACCGAGTTAATGGTATTGCAATCTGGGAATCTACAATTTATCTAACTTGTGAGAGTACAGGTCAAATATGGATTTTTGCTCGCGAACCACTGCGGGAAATTACTCGCTGGTATGCCCCAGGTATTGGTAGGGAAAATCTTACCGTTAGAGGAGAAGAACTTTGGGTTTGCGATCAAACAGAACAGACGGTTTACTGTCTTGATCGAGCCACTGGAGAAGTTATTTTCAGTCTGCTGACTCCCTTTGAAAATCCCACAGGGCTAACTTTTGCCCTAGAACCCAGTACAGGACAAGAAATTCTCTATGTTGCCTATGCTGACAGGGAACCTTATATCCGCGACAATCCCAATGCTGACCCCAATTATGAACTACAATACCGCGATCGCACCTTTATCCATCCTCTCCATTTCCATTACAATCGTGAAGGTCGCTATGCTCTCTCCAATGGCTATCTAGTGGAAATGTCCTATGTGGAAGAAATATCTCCCCTGGAGGAAGATGTAGAAATCCAGGATTTAGAATGGCGTATTGCCCTACCTGCAGACACCCTACGGCAAAAAGTGCGCCACATTGAACCTGTGGGATTGCCTTTCACTGAAGAAATTGAGGCTGGACAACGAGTAGCAGTTTTCCGCTTCGAGAATTTTCGCGCCCGAGAACGCCATATTTTCGGCTGGAAGGCACTAGTGGAACTTTGGGGTATTAAATACCAATTTCAGCCCCAAGATGGGGAAAAGCTGCCAGAGTTGCAACCAGAGATGCAAAAGCAGTATCTAGTAGATAACGATGAATTGGCCATGGATACCCCCATTATCCGTGAGGCGGCGAGGGATGCTGTGGGGGATGAAACTAATTTGCTGCGTCAAATGTACGACATTCGCAATTATGTTTATGATCGCCTCTCTTATGGTATTAAACCCCATATCGATACCCCAGATGTGGCACTACGGCGAGGTGTGGGTTCGTGTGGTGAATATTTAGGAGTATTGCTAGCACTTTCGCGCCTCAATGGTATTGCCAGTCGCACCGTGGGACGCTATAAGTGTCCTCCCTATCCCCTATTGCGCAATCTGCCCTTAATCCCAGATTTTAATCATGTGTGGCTAGAATTTTATTTACCTGGTTTTGGTTGGCTACCGATGGAATCCAATCCTGATGATATTAATGAAGGTGGTCCCTATCCCACACGCTTTTTCATGGGGCTTGCCTGGTATCATGCAGAAATGGCAAAAGGGATTCCTTTTGAAAGATTAATTAGTGGAGGAGTTAAAATCCCTAAGGAAAAAGCTTCCCTTGGTTCTTTAGCAATTAATCATGTACAGTTTAAGATTTTGCAAGAGTTATTACCCACAGTTATGAAATAGCCACGAATTTACAAGCAAAACGATAAACTAGTAAAGCAATCAATGCTCTGGAAACTAAAGGTAACACAGGGGTTAATAGAGGTAGGATGAGTCCCAAGAAACTAACTGAAGCTGATAAACAAGAAATTTTACAACTGTATCGTTTGCCAGATGAAACCACCTCTACTCTGGCAGACCGTTATAGTGTGAGTAGTTCTACTATTAGTCGCTTTTTGAAAAGTACTTTGCAAGGAGATGAATATGAGGAATTAATTCAACAAAAGCGCTTAAATCGCACTAATAAATCATCTAACTCTGAAAGTTCTACTCCCACTCTTCCCCTCAAGGTGCAAGGGTTACCCCCAAAGCTCAAGTTAGAAGTTAGTAAACCACTAATAGAACCATCATTAACTTCAACCAGTGATACCTACGAGGTTGAGGAAGAAGACGAGGAAGCAGAATTTATTGCTCTCGAAGAAATGTGGGGGGAAGACATTGCTGAGGAGGATGATGATGAGGATGATGATGATTGGGATGAACCAAGTGGGGAGGAAGATGATGATGGTTGTCATCTCCAAGCTGCAACTTCTGGTATCAATATCCTACCCCTAGAAGAAGCTCCTGTACCTCGTATTTGCTATTTAGTAGTAGATCGTGCTGCAGAATTAATCACTCGACCTCTGAAAGAATTTGGTGATTTAGGGCAAATTCCCGCCACCGAAGTACAGCAGAGAACTCTGCCAGTTTTTGACAATCATCGAGTAGCAAAACGTTTTTCCAATCGCTTTCAAAGGGTGATTAAAGTTCCCGATGGTCGAATGCTGCAAAAAACTGGCTCTTACCTTGAAGCTAAGGGTATTACCAGGTTATTAATTGACGGTAAAGTTTATTGCCTATCTTCACCAGAAGATAACTAAACTATTACTACCAGCATCACCAAAACAAAATGAAACAAATTCCTGGTTCCACAGCCCCTAGTGGGTTGCAAATGTTGCAGTGGATAGTAGATCCTATTGGGTTTATGGAAACTTCTGCTCAACGCTATGGCGATATTTTCCAAACTTTCGTTGGTGCCAGTTCTCAACCCTTAATTTATGTTTCCCATCCCGAAGCACTCCAACAAATTCTTGGCAACGAGAGCAAGAAATTTACTCTTCCAGAAAAGTACAAAGGGCTGTTATCTCCTCTTGTGGGTTCGTCATCGACCTTTATGCTCTATGGTGAATTTCATCGGCGGCGGCGTAAACTACTTATGCCTCCTTTTCACGGCGAGAAGTTGCGCAGTTACGCTCAACTAATCTGTGATTTAACACAACAGGTAATGGCTCAACAGCCGGTGGATCAAGTTTTTGTTGCACGTGAGCTGATGCAGGAAATCTCCCTGAGAGTTATCTTAGATGTGGTCTTTGGTTTGTATACAGGAGAACGAAGTCAGAAAATTGCTGCCCTAATTCGCTCTCTACTGGATTTTTTCAAGTCTCCTCTAAATAATGGCTTTCTTTTTCTACCGTGGTTACAAAGGGATTTAGGTCCCTTGAGTCCTTGGGGAAGTTTTTGCCGCCTCCAGCAGCAACTAGATCAGTTACTCTATGAGGAGATTGAGGAACGTCGCCAAAAAGACACTTCAGAACGCACTGATATTCTCTCCCTACTTTTAAGTGTAAGTGATGAGCAGGGAGCAACCCTAACTAACACACAGTTGCGAGATGAGCTATTGACATTGCTATTCGCAGGTCACGAAACCACAGCTACAGCAATGTCTTGGGCGCTTTACTGGCTCCATTATTTACCGGAAGTAGGGACAAAATTACGCCAGGAGTTAGCCAGTTTGGGTTCAAATCCCGAAGCGATGGCAATTTATCGCTTACCCTATCTCAGTGCGCTGTGCAATGAAACGCTGCGCATCTATCCTGTAACCATGATGACTTTTATGAGAGGAGTGCAAACACCAGTAGAAGTGATGGGTTACCAGTTGACGCCAAAGATGAATCTGATGGGTTGTATTTATCTGACTCATCATCGCGAAGATCTCTACCCACAACCCAAGCAGTTTAAACCAGAACGTTTTCTAGAGAGGCAATTTTCGCCCTATGAGTTTTTGCCTTTTGGTGGTGGGGTGCGTCGCTGTTTGGGTGAGGCTTTGGCAAAGTTAGAAATGAGGCTAGTTTTGGCAACAATTATGTCTCGCTACCGACTTGAATTAGCAGATGCTAAACCTGAATTTCCCCAGCGTCGGGGTATCACCTTGGCTCCTGCTAGGGGTGTAAAGATGAGAGTTGTAGAGCGATATCAGCAGCCTTTTGAGACTAATTCACAAAACTAAGGCAAATGTACTTCACTTCCGTTGAGTTTTAAAGATTCCTGCGGTGGAGATTGCGAATATTTTAGTTCGGTTCTACTATTTCGCTTTCTCGGTAAAGAAAGTTACTATCGTCAACAGAGGAGGGAATTAATTTAAGTAAAGTTAGGATTGATTTTTTATCTATGGTTGGGGATAAATGGCTACTGCAGACTTTAAGTGTAACTCTAGAGCATAGGGAACTACAGCAAGAGTGCACAACTCCAAGAGCAAAAGTTAGTTTTGCTCAAGCACAAAAAAGAGCAGAACGAGAATGGATTGGTGCGATTGCAGCCTTGGAAGATTTGCTGGTGTCAACTTTTGATTCAGAAACGGCAAAGTATCCAGGGTTAATTTTATCTGGTCCGGCTCCAGTTTTAAGCCATTGTGGCATTCTTGGTCAACTTCACAGGGGAGTATTCAAACCAGACAGCCTCAATCCCCTTTCCTTAATGCCTTGTAAATTGCTTTCTAGCAAAAAAAAGCAAGCCTCGGGAAAAACAGCAGATTCGGTGGTAACTTTACCCCTGCTACCGGAAGATCCTCTCGCCAAGGAGCAATTTTGCCTAGTCTTCACGCCTCAATTTGCTTTAGTTATGGTTCTCGGGTTAGATTCCCAAAGACAACCCCGATTTCAATTTTCCTTTGAACCAGAAGCAATTACCCAAGCATGGACAATTCTCAAGGCTAGATTACTATTTACTAGTCCCCATCACCTATCTCATTTCCACACTTTAGTTTCTAACTTAGAACTACCAACTCCTGACTATCGCCTCGTAATGCGCTTTAGTCGTCACTTGATTAGATCTTTGCCTGATGCACCACAAATAGTCGAGACGCGTTCTGTGAGTGCTAAATCTCAGCCCATGGTGGCAAAGAAAATATCCTGGAATTGTGAGCAATCCGGTGAGGGTAGACACAAAACTCCGGAAGTAGAACTTCTGCAGGCTTTAACCCATGAAATTCGCACTCCTTTAACTACAATCCGGATGCTGACACGCTCACTGTTGAGAAAGCGCAAGCAATTTAGTGCTAAGGTGGTCAAGCGTTTAGAAACTATTGACCAAGAATGTACAGAGCAAATTAATCGCATGGAGTTAATCTTCAAAGCTGTAGAACTAGAGACGACAACTAGTCAGCAGCAGGGATTAAAGTTAACTCCTATGCCTCTGGAACAATGGTTAGAACAAAGTGTTGTGCGTTGGCAAAAGCAGGCACAAAGGCGTGATGTTAACTTAAAATTCATGCTCCCGGAAAAGCTTCCCACCGTTGTCAGCAATCCAGCTATGCTTGAGCAAGTATTAACTGGTCTACTGGAAAACTTTACTCGTAAATTGCCCACTGGTAGTCAAGCACAGGTGCAAATAACGACTGCGGGAGATCAGCTTAAATTGCAACTTTTATCTGAAGCGGACTTTCCTCGCAACCCTTTTAAATCTCTTGGTCAGTTGCTCATGTTTCAGCCCGAAACAGGTAGTCTGAGCCTTAACCTCAAAGTAACCAAAAATATCCTCCAGTCCTTAGGAGGTAAGCTTACGGTCCGCCAACGCCGTCATAATGGTGAGGTGGTGACTGTATTTTTGCCCTTGGGTAAGTCACCAAGCGAGTTAACGGTTTGAGGCTTGAGCAATTGTACTTCTATTAGCTATTGACACTCCCACCACTAAAAGTGGGGGATTCTTCTTTCATCCAGCGAACTTAGTGTATAGATTTTCATCAACACACCAGAGGCTCATCTGTCCAGAAGCTTCTATCGAGTACTCAGACTGGAAGGTTCCGGCATGCC
>CAZWGS010000153.1:0-9448 GCA_964633315.1 uncultured bacterium
AAGTTTGTATTCTAAGACAAACATCTTGCGTAGTCAAATTGCCACGCAAATTATTGTAGCATAAATATTTAAGTGCCAAATAAATTGGGCTCGACAGATTAAAAATCTGTCACTCACTTATATCCCCTATATCCCCTGGCTAAAGGCACAGGGGCTTTACGCTCCTTGATCGTAAAATTTATGGCTCAAACTGTATCTTCCACTACTGACGAAAATCTTAACTTAGGGATTCTGGCTAAAGAAGCTGGAATAGCTCTGATCATACAATTTGCAGGTATTCTTCTAACCTATGTAGTGCAGGTTTTCCTGGCGCGATGGATGGGTAGAACTGAGTTTGGCATTTATGAATATGTCGTTGCTTGGTCTGTCCTTTTAGCAATTCCCGCAGGATTGGGTTTACCCCATACCGTTTTGCGCTTTGTCTCGGAGTATCGGGTGAAAGAAGAATGGGGACTGTTGCAGGGGATCGTGCGCAGTAGCTGGTTGATGACTATTCTAGCTAGTCTTTTGGTTAGCTTGCTAGCTGCTGGTGTAATTTTACTGCTGAATTATTACCACCCCTTTGCTTATGCCACTCCTTTATTAATCGGTATCGGTCTCATCCCGCTACAGAGCTTTGTAGAGTTACAATCGGGAACTGCTAGAGCCGCAAATGATATCACTTTAGCTTATGCACCATCAAAAATAATTTGGCCGGTGTTGCTAATCTGTAGTGCGTTTCTGGTTTTAGAAACAACTCACTCCCTGACAGGTAATTTAGTGATTGCCATTGCCCAAATCACTTTGCTATTAGTTGTTTTATTTCAGTTAGGATTGTTATGGCTGAAATTAAACCAAGAATTTGAAGCCAGCAAGTCAACCTATGCGATTAAAGAGTGGTTGAGTGTGGCTTTGATTCTTTTGTTCGAGTTGGCTTGTTTTATCATTCTCACTGAAACTGACACGATTATGGTCGGTTCGATATTGGGAGCGCAGGAAGCAGGAATGTACTCTGCGGCAGTGAGTACAGCTCGATGGGTTCATTTTATTCTCACAATTTCTAATATCGTTGCTGCTCCCAGTTTTGCAGCACTGTATGCTAAAGGGGACATCGAAGGTTTGCAAAAGGTGGTATCAGCAGTCGGCCTGTGGGTTTTCTGGCCTTCTCTTGCAATTTCTGTATTTCTAATCCTCTTTAGTCAGCCCATTTTAGGAATATTTGGTTCAGAGTTTATTACTGCGAGTTGGCAGTTAAAGATTTTGGTATTAGGAGAGTTGGCTTTACCATGTTTTAATCCTGTGGCTTATGTAATGCTGATGACAGGTCATCAAAATAAATGTCTCCCTGTTACTATTTCTGCTGCTGTTGTGAATCTCGTGTTAAATGCGATATTAATTCCTCTGATAGGTGCATTAGGAGCGGCGATCGCTACAGCTTTCTGTTTTTTAGTGTGGAATTTCTGTATCAGTTTTTTGGTGGTGAAATATGTGGGAGTAAATCCCCTGGTTTTCAGGGGACTGTTTCAACAGGATGCAAAATCATAGATAGGAACTTAACGTTTTGGCGAAGGTTGTATAGGAAATCAATGTTATTCAACGCGATCGAGCATCGCAAATAGATCGGCAATGTTTTTTTGACTATCGGTGACGACAGTTTCCAGAAGCCAGTGAAATTTTCTGGCGATGCCAGCAATTGTTTTGCGGTCAAAGACCTCGCTCATGTACATAAAGTTAGCGAGATAACCTTCATCTATTGCCAAGACATGCAACTCTAACTTAAACCAAGTAACAAAAATTCCCATTCGTATAAATGACGTTTTCATGTCGGGGAGTTCTAAGTCTTCAGAGTTTGTTATATCAATAAGATTGAAACCGGCAGGTATAGGAAATTGAAATGGGTTTCCTCGAGCTTTCCATATCTCCAAGAGTTGAGGAAAAGAAGCGCTACTATAGGTGTAAGTATCTCGAAATGTTTGGTGCAGGCGATGGAGTAATTCAGTAAAAGTTGGATTTCCCTTTAAGTTCAAATGCATAGGCAGTCTATTAACAAAAGTACCGATTAAGGGTTGACCTTCCATCCCAGAGCGATTGACAAAGACAGTATTAACGATCGCATCTTCTTGACGAGCCAGACTTGCCAGAACGATGCTATAGGCCGATAACAAAGTCACATAAACACTCACTCCAGCTTTTTTACTCGCGTGTTCTAGGCCGCGCTTCAACTCGGAGTCAATCTTTGAAGGTTCGGTTTCTGCGTGAAATGTGGGATTGGCTGGTGTGGGACGATCGCCGGGTAAATCCCAAAATTGTTTCCCGGCAAGGTTTTTGCGCCAGTAATTTAGGTTTTTTGCCAAAACTCCTTCTTGTAGATATTGGTGCTGCCACCGAGCGAAATCGGTAAATGTCACGGACAGGGGTTGTAAAGGTGAGGGTTGCCCAGAAGCAAAAGCGGAGTAGAGCGCGTTTAATTCATGGATAAATATACCCCAAGACCAAGCATCAATCGCAATATGATCGATGCAGGCCATGAAAATATAAGAAGTCTCCCCCAAACGCAGAATCTTAATCTTTACCATCGAACCATTGATGAGGTCGAACTGACTCAGGGCAAATTCTTCAAGATCGTTCCACAGTGCTTGGGATTCATCCTTTTTCGCTAGATCGCGATAGTCTAGGACTTCAAAAACAGGTTCGACTTCCGAGTGTACTACCTGCACCAGATTCCCCTCGACTTCTTTCAAGGTGGTATGTAGTGGTGCGTGACGGCGGGCGATCGCTTTAATGGCCTCCTGCAAGACTTGCAGGTTTAAATCTCCTTCTATCCGCCAGATGCGCCAAGTGTTGCTACAAAATCCCATTATATTGGAGCTCCACCACACCAATTCTTGTTCCACCGTCAAAGGCAAAGCGTTCCCGAATGGGCGATCGTAACCCAAAGACTCTGCTATTTTCCCAGTTTGTTCGCTCAAAAAGTCTACCTTATATTCTTCTTTCCAGCGTTCGGCAACCTTACTTTCTCCTTTCTCAACTAACTCCGGATAATTTTCTTGAATATAATCCGCAAATTTGGCAATCGTGGGCGCGTCAAACAGGGCAACAGGATGTAAGATTTGGTTCAGTTTCTCTTCGAGCCTGTTAACCAATACCATCGCTTTGATAGAATTACCCCCTAAAGCGAAAAAGTTATCGTCAATGCCCACGTTCCCAATCTCCAGCACCTCCTGCCACATAGCAACCAGTTGGCGTTCTAATTTGTTGCGAGGAGCAATCTTTTTCCCAGTGGCCTTCCCATTGCTGTTCTGGAGTAACTGCTTTTGGTCTATTTCTCCTTCCTCTATCTCTAAATAAGATTGAATATTGCGGTTGCTACCATCCAACCCCACAAATAGCTGCCCTTGGCCATGATATAAACCAGTCAGTAGGGACAATATACCTTGTTCAGAAGAAATAGCAGCATAGCCCTTAGCCCGTAGCAAATCTTCCATTTTGTTGCCTTGACTGATTCCTATTTCCCGCCAACTACTCCATGCCAAGCAATAGCTTGATAACTTGCTCTTTTGTCTTTGGTAATGGGCAAAACTTTCTAAAAAACAGTTAGCAGCGCTATAAGCTCCGATCGTAATACCACCAAAGAAAGCGGCTATAGAAGAAAAATGGATGAAGGTAGCATTGGGGTTGTCCTTCAGGAGTTGATGCAGTATCCAACTTCCCAAAACCTTAGCCCGAAGAACATCTGCGATATCTTTGACCGAACTATCGAGCACTAGACTTTCCCGATATACTCCTGCCAAATGAATAACGCCATCTAACTCACCTCCCCATTGAGACAAAGCCTTGGTGACTACTTGCTGCAATTGCTTCAAATTGCAGATATCCGCTGTCTCATAAATTATTTCTCCATCAAGCTGTTCAAGTTGGCGATAAACTGAGCTTTTCTCTTCCAGAGGACTTCTTCCCACCAACAGCAACTTCGCTTGATAATTTTCCAGCAAATACTTGGCAATCTCGCAGCCAATGCCTCCCATACCTCCACTCAGCAAGTAGATACCCCCTTGTTTAAAAGGTAATTCTTGTCGTTCTTCCTGCTGCCAGTCCACCTTTTCCAAACGGCACACCAAGCGCTGTTTGTCTCGATAAGCCACTTCTAGCTCTTTCGACAAAGCCTTCAGTTCTTTTAGGATATACTGTGCATTTGTCTCTACTTCATCGGTGAGTAAGTCTATATGGCAGGTACTTAACCAAGGCAATTCTTGGGGAATAGTTTTAAGCAACCCTAAAACGGTCGATTTTGCCGGGGCTATTTCTGCCCCTGGATGGGTAGCTTGACATTGACTACTAATCCAGAGCAAACGCATTTCTTGTCTAGGCTTCCGCATTTGAGCCAATGCCTGGACTAAAAATAGCAGACTATAAATCCCTCGTTGTTGAGCAAGCTCTAGTGCCTCCGGATTGGGAATTTCTACTTCCTCCTTGTCATAAGTCCACAGATGCAGGATTTGAGATATCTCACCAGCCGACTTCACCAGCTGCATATAATGTTCGGGGTTAGTGGGATCAATGTGGCAAACCTTCTCTCCCCAGATATACTCCGAACCCATCTCCACAGCAATGCAGTCTTCTGGCAATGTCTCGTACAAATATGACCCTAACCCCAGTCGGTCGAGAAAAACCAAAGTCACCCCTTGAGATTTTTGCTGCTCCTTTCCAGATAACTCTTTGGGTCGCCAAATTTTGCGGTAAAACCAATCGGGTATGGTATTTTTATTACCTAGCAACATATCCAACTGTTGCACAATAGCTTTAAATTTTCCCGTTTCAAAACTCTTACTCAGTTGCAGGCGCTGGATTTTTCCTATAGCCGTTTTGGGAATCACCTCGCGAGGAACTGGTATTAAGTAATCTGGATTAACCCCGATTTTGGTAATCACCTGCTTTCGAATCGTCTGTAAAAGTCCCAACAGTTCTTCATTTTTTTGAGTCGTTGCATGAAAAAAAATCGCCAGTTTTTCTGTTGCCACATTTGGATCGCGAACTGCACAAGCGGCGGTATAGGAAACTTCGACCCCTTCTATTTCTTCGACTATGGTTTCAATTTCCTGACTGTAGTAATTTGCACCATTGATAATAATGGTCTCTTTGGCTCGACCAGTCAACACCAAGTGTCCGTTGGTGATGAAACCTAAATCTCCAGTATCAAACCAACCATTTTCTAGAAAAGATGCCTGATTCGCTTCAGGATTTTTATCGTAACCTGGAGAAACTACATCTCCAGATACTTGCAAGTGACCTATTGTATCTTCAGGTAAAATCGAATTTTCTTCATCGACAATTCGAATCGTTACTCCTGGGATAACTGGCCCTAGATCTGCGAAAATGCTGCTGTTGGGATGTTCTGCCCCGACTCGTTTAATGGTTCCACCTAAAGAGTCTTTATCTACCCGATGGAACTTTAAAGGAGCCTCTGCTGTGGGCTGATAATAGGTTATCCCCGAACCCAACTCTGCCATCCCAAATGCGGGGCGAAGGGCAGTTTTACTCAAACCATAGGCTGCCATCTTCTCCATAAATTCCTCTACGGCTTGGGAAGAAACTGCTTCCCCTGCTGTGAGTAAGAATTCCACGCAAGACAAATCCCAGGTTTGATTTGGTTGTCTCTCGAGCAAGTCATTAACCAGAGAATAGGCAAAGTTAGGAGCCCAGCTAGAGTTGACTCTGTATTTATCGATTAAATCCAACCAATTAAGAGCGCGACCTAAAATATATTCCTTTGGTGCGTAAACTTGTTTGCAGCCCAATTCTATGCAACGGATATGCCAGTCACTGATACTGCCGATATGGTCAAAAGGCAGCCAATTGAGGATTACATCTTCTGGTTGATGGTGATTGAGAATATTGGCTCCCCTGGAGCGAGAGATGAGATTGCGGTGGGTAAGTCTCACGCATTTGGGCATTCCCGTACTGCCAGAGGTGAGATTAAAAAATGCCGTTTCCTCTGGTTTACTGGGGTAATAGGATTTATCTGGGGCGTTTTGTCTTAAGGTTTCAATGGAGCTAATTTTTTGCTCAGAACCTGATAAAAAGGACTGGATTTTTTCTGGCAGCTCTTTGTTAGTAATGATGAAAGGTTTGTCTAAAAATTCCCAAATCTGACGCACCTTCTTAGCAATTGGGTTAGATTCTACGTAGGTAATAGGTGCTTCCATAATTGTTGGCACAAACCCCCCGAGAATACATCCCCAAAAAGCCGGGATGATGTCCCAACTTTTTTCTAATTGTAAAATTACTTTGTCTTGGGGAATTAATCCTTGCTTTCTTAAACCCCCTAGGATTTTCTGAGCTTCTTCTAATAATTCTGCATAGGATTGGACTATTTCCGAGCCATCTCCCTGGAGATATACAATGCTTTCTCCAACGATTTGCTCTGCTGACCTTTCTAAAACTTGGGGTAGGGTAGTAGGATCGCCTGGGTAAGTTCTTAATGAACCCCCATCTGTTAAAGCTTTGGGCTTACATTGCTCTTCTGTTTCCTGGGCCAATTGATCATCTGTAGCCAGAGTAGTTCTTAAAGCCTGTTGATTCATTTCTGAAGAGTATGTTAGGGGCTAATTTTGACACTTAAGATGAGATTCTAAGGATTTTAGTTAGTGAAGTCAAATCAACAATAAGTAGCTAGACAAAATTAATTGTCTAGAACCCATTTGACATCTATTTGATTGCTAATCTCTTCAACATCAGCCTGACAAAGCAAAGATTAATCTTGGTGGTAGCATGCTCAAGAGTTCTTTCAAAGTTTTTGACCAAACTTTTACATCTTTCGATGCCAGAATTGGTTCTTTCAATGAACCACCGAGCTTTGACAGGTAAAAATCCTGTTTTTCCCAGCTTGTTCTTTTGTGCTGTCGATGGTTTGGGCGAAAGTTTCAACCGAATCTTGGTCATGATCGCCTACAGCGCCTCCTTCGAGGTTCGGATTCTTTGTCTTGTGCAATAAACCCAGGGCTACTGAAACACTCCTGTTTAGCTTTCGGGTGAAAGCCCCTGCGCTTTAGCCAGGAGTGAGCTTACTAGCAACCAATTTCCCATTAAGCGCGCTATATTCGGTAGTGAGATTAGCCACGAGTGTATCTACCAAAAATGAGCCATTCTCTCGCTAACTCATTACCCCATGGGAAGGAAAATTTATCATTACTCAGCAGCACTCAAGCGTCATTTCTTACCTGCAACAGCAGTTTGTCTTGCTTTTTTTGGCATCACTATATTCCAGCTTAGATCGCAACCAATATGGTTTGAGGCAGAAAGCCAAATACTAGTTAAACAAAAAATAATTAATAAAACTTTTCCACAATTAGATGAAAGGAAAAAATCTTCTTCTTTAAGTTTACTTTCACCTGAGGAAATAATACGCTCCCCTCTAGTTTGGGAGCAGCTAGGAACAAAAATTGTCGCCAAGGAGCAATTATTTGTTGAGCAATTGCAGGTGCAAGCTATACCAAAGACTGATATTTTGAGAGTTACTTATACCGCCTCAGAAGCAAAAGTTGCAGCTCAGATAGTTAATGAGTTGGTGTCTGTTTATCAAGAAGTTGCCGCTCAAAAAAATATAGCTCATGTCAGAATTGTTGCCCCCGCTTTAATTCCTGGGCAACCAAGAGCTCGTTACCCTAAACCAATTTTATTGGTAAGTATTTTTTTTGGGTGTGTTTTAGGTTGGACAACTGCAATCTGGCTGGATTACTTGGGTACGAATACTAAGGCAAAAACACTAGATAAAACTAAGAAAATATTTGCTAACTATACTTTGCTGGGAGTAATTCCTCTTTTTGATAAATCTGGTCAAGCTTGCACAAAGATTCGCAGTTTGGAGTTGAATATGCCAAGGGTAATTGCTAGGGATCTGCCAGAATCGCCGATGCAAGAAGCCTACCAAATGCTGCAGTCAAATTTAAAATTTACTAGCCCTGATAAACCAATTAAATCAATTACAATTACCAGTGCAGCACCTAATGAAGGGAAATCAGAAGTTGCTGCAAACTTAGCTGCTACAATAGCTAGCAAAGGACGGAAAGTTCTGCTAATTGATGCTAATTTACGTCAACCAATTCAGCATGATATTTGGCATCAAAGCAATCAAATGGGTTTAACTAGTACTGTTAAGAAAAAAACAACCTTAACTGCAGCAATTGAGGAAGTTATGCCTCGCCTAGACCTACTAACTTGCGGTATTGTATCTTCTAATCCCATGAACTTAGTAAGTTCCCCGGAGATAATTAAGCTGCTACGTTCAGTTTATGCTTACTACGACACAATTATTTTTGATACTCCTTCCCTAGAAAACTTTGCCGATGCCATGATTATTAGCGATCTCACTGATGGTATTCTGATTGTTACTTGTCCCCAAATTATTAATCCACAAGTGGCTCAAACAGCTAAAAAGTTTCTCAAGTGTCAGCAAAAGAAAATTTTGGGTTTTGTGGTTAATGGCATCGATATCATGAATGAACCTGATAGTTACTTCTACTATCACTCTTTTAAATAAGATTAAATTATAATTAATTAATCTGATGTCATAACATCATTTAAAACTGCAATAAGTTAGTAAATGTTGTTGTTTTTTGCTAATTGTATATAAAACTTTACGTTCTCCACTATAACTAATCAAATCGGCTATGATGCTCGTATTTGGTTCCTCAAGTATTTTTTTCGGTAATAGCTAGTCAGGGGCAGTAACAAGAGCTGGCAAAAGTTAATCATCGCCATTCATTAGAAAAGTAAAAATCTAGAACTGTCCGTGGGTGTGAGATATCTTGGCAAGAAGTTGAAGCGAATCTTGCTAATTATTAAGTGCTTTTTTGGCAATAGTAATTTAACTAAACTCCAACTTAGTATTAATTGGCAACACCAGATAAGGGAGAGAAATCATGGCAGAAAGAGATATAAATTTAGTACAGCAAAAATTGAACTTGACTGGTATAGAACAGGAAAATATCCATCTCAATGGTCAAATTCAGCCCCACGGAGTATTGCTAGTACTTCAAGAACCTGGACTAGAAATTCTTCAGATTAGTAACAATGCTTATCAGATCTTTGGTATGTCTGCCCAAGACATAATAGGTACAAAACTAGAAGAACTTCTCGACCCTTTTCAAGTAGAAAGATTTCAAGCTGGGTTAGCAGAAGAAAGCCTAGATTTAATCAATCCAGTTAAAGTTTGGGTAAGAACCAAGGGTGATGATTACATGGTTTTTGATGCCATCTTTCACCGCAATCGAGATAACATCCTAATTCTGGAACTAGAACCTGCCACTTCCCAAGAAAATATTCCCTTCCTAAGTTTCTATCATCTAGCACGGGCTTCCATTAACCAACTGGGAAGTACCTCTAATTTACAGGAATTCTGCCAAATCATTGTTCATGAGGTGCGCAAAGTTACTGGTTTTGACCGGGTAATGTTATATAAATTTGATGATGA
>CAZWGS010000154.1:0-3638 GCA_964633315.1 uncultured bacterium
AGCATTATGACATAAAAATTATTTTTCTGAATCTATCTGTTTGAATTGCTTGCGGTTACTGAAGTCTTCGCTGCTAAAAATTGTTTGTGACATACTCCCGACACTGACCTATCGGTACAGTGCGACGGGGCTTACAAGGTGCTGAATTCAGTTCAGCACACAACCCCTCGGCTTCTTACCAACACCACCCAACGGTTCGGTTACTCAGTAAGCTTTACTGCTGACGGGATGTCCCACCGCCAAATTCAAAATATTTTTTGCTGCGTTCACATCCCTGTCGGCTTGATACCCACACTTAGGACATGAATGCCATCTGTCTGATAGTTTTTTGGGTACTTTGTGACCACAATTCGAACAATTCTGTGATGTGTTTCTAGGATTAACTGCAACTGTTATCAACCCAGCTTCTCTTGCTCCGCGTTCCCTTGCGCCTTTCGGCGGCGCGGGTTCGGTGCGCTTCTCGGCTTTGGTTGATAGAATTGACATGAATTGTCCCCAGCCAGCATCTAGAATTGATTTAGCTAGTTTAGTTCTAGCCAGTCCCTTGATATTTAGCTTTTCATAAGCTATCAGATCGTGTTCGTTCAGCAGTGCCTTAGCTGTCTTAAAATGAAAGTCTTTGCGGGTATCAGCTACGCACTTGTGAACCTTGCCCAACTTCTCTATTGCCTTGCGTTGGTTGCTGCTTCCCTTTCTCTTTCGGCTGACCGCTTTTTGCGCTTTGCGTAGTGCTTTGTGTGCTTTGCGGTAGTACTGAGGTATTTTTACTTCAGTTCCATCTGACTTAACCAGAAACGACTTAAGCCCCATGTCAATTCCCGTGGGATTTTCCACCCGCTCGATAGGAATGATATCGGGAACCGTGTCATCTTGAATTGACAGTGTAACGTAGTAGCCATCAGCTTTACGGGTGACAGTAGCAGTTTTAACTTTGAAACCGTCAGGGATGGGACGATGGTAGACCATCTTAAGTGAACCAAACTTAGGCAACTTCAGGTAGTTTCCATAAATCGGAGTTTTTCCTAAAGAAGGAAAAGTCATTGAGCGATAACGCCCTTTGCCCTTAAATCTTGGTCTACCGCTTTTCTTACCTTTGCAATCGCCTTTTAAATAGCGTTTAAACGCAAGATCAACTCGCTTAACGCAATCTTGTAAAACTTGGGATTGAACTTCCTTATACCAAGGTCTATCAGTTTTAAGTTGGGGAAGCGTTCGTTTTTGACTGAAGTAGTCTGGATTGTTTCGCAACTGTGGCAAGTGACAAACCAAAGGACAGGCGTTGACCGAACAACGATTTTGCTCGTACCAGTTAAAGCGATCTGCTAACAAGTAATTGTACTGACAGCGCAGCATATCTAGCCATCGCTCAATCAGGACAACTTGGGTTTTTGTTAGGCGTAAGCGGTACTGGTAAGCTAATCTCATGCTACTATTGTAACGCAAAAATAATGAAATTAGCGGGACATGAAAAATATTTCTCTCAGAATCTCAGACATAGAAAAAGAACATTTGGACAAATACTGCCAAACCACAGAACGCACACAGAGCGATGTCTTGAGGCAGTTCATTAGAAGTCTATCCATCTCCGGGGTATTGAACCCCATCGATAGACCACTATCATGAGGTGCTGTGTGGGTTACCTGCGTCCGCACTTTAAAAGCGCCGTCCCGACACAAGGGTCAAGATTAGAGCGCGGGGCTTCTCGCGACTCAAGCTAAATCCTTAACCTTTCCTTTAAATTCCTTCAGGTTCTGGGTTAGGTTAACCATGTTATTGTACTCATTTCATTAGATGCTGAATAATTGTCCTTAAGATATATCTCCAAGATAGAATTGTTATCCATTCTACAATCACTAATATAATTATCAACTTCCAGTGGTTAATAGTATTTACTAAAAACATAAGTAGAGCTCTACTCAATATTAATTTTATTAATTATCACAGAAAAATTTAATAGTAGTACTTGTTGCCAACAGACTTTGTTATCTAATCTCATTACCAACAGTTATCCAACAGGAGTCTCAATCCACAACACGATAACAAGCCATTAGCCATACTTTTATAACATTTTTGTATCTGTGCTACCGAAGCATGAAGATAAAAACTAGACAATATTACTTACCTCTCGGAATTACGATAGACTATGGTAATTTTGTATTGATAAGCAGCAATCTAGTCCTCACGGAACGAAGTTCTAGGAGTCAAGTCAACCTTAGTAGAGCTAAGCTAAGTAAAGCTAATGTCATATACAATTATCAAAAGGAATAAACATAGATAAAAGAGATGAGAATTTTTTAAATTTTTTTAAAGTTTAGGAGGTCTAAGATAGAGTATCAACAACGTACCACATGGGATAAATTACTGCGTCAATTTTCGTGCCAAATTAAACTCTCTAGAGCCAGTAGCGCTACCATAAATTTAACAAGAAA
The DNA here is from genome assembly GCA_964633315.1 of uncultured bacterium. Classification (GTDB taxonomy): domain Bacteria; phylum Cyanobacteriota; class Cyanobacteriia; order Cyanobacteriales; family CAWCAG01; genus CAZWGS01. The sequence continues at coordinate 2,430 of CAZWGS010000154.1, forward strand.
AATTTTTAATCTTTGAAAAAAGATGCTTGAAATTAAGAATAAGCCGAGAATAGAAATTGAAGATGCACTTACTCTGCTAGAGAAAAATCTAAACATAAATTTTACGTTATCGACAACAGAGGATACCAAAAGGCTTTACTGCAGCCATGGCTATATCGATTTTACGAATAAAGACGTAATCTCAATAGAAGATAATCCTGAGCAACAGGAATGGTGTATTCAAGTAATAGAAACTTTTCTTAACTATCAGAAAGAAGCTATTTTTGCAGAACAAAAGCAAATTTTGCCTAGTTATTTCGATTTTGATGGTAGTGGATATTACTATGTAGGCGAAGTAGGTAAAAACAAATCAAAAGTCACCATCAGATTTAAAAATGTAGAATATGAAGTGAATAACGAATCTACGACTAAAGAATTTGGAGGGGTAGCTTCGGCCACAAGATTTGGTCGCCAAATTGCAGAAGAAATGCGACGTAGAGAACAAGAAAAGACCTATCTAACAATGAATAATTTTTTACGATACACAGGTGATAAAAAATGACTGCATAATACTAGATTCGGTTTAAATATACTACTCTTGAAAAAAGCAGGGAGATGTTTATTAATAAGTAGCCATTGATAACCATGTTTAGTACAATTTATTGCTTTGCCCCATTATTTTTTAAGTTATTTAAGTACAACAATCTCTACATTCCCTAGAGATTATGTTGTTATATAGGGCTTTTAACGATACTTGTTATCTACTTTTGCTCCAAATTGTTTCTAGATGATTGATATTTTACGCACACTCAGAAAGATATCAATCATCTATCTATCTTAAAAAGATAGTGCTTTTATCTCAATTTTGTATCGGTTCTGGAAATTATTACTTATGATGTGAATTCTGAAATAAGAATATTCCCTAACTATATTTTTCTAACATCTTTTTAATTTGTGCCACTGAAGCGCGAGGAGAAGGACGAGGCAACATTAGACTTCTTGCAGAAGTCAAGTAATAAGTAATAAGTAATAAGTAATAAGTGCTGGAATCGATATAAAATAGATGGCAAAGATATTTTGACAAGAGGTTTCTTACCTTCGCTTCCGAATTACGATAGAGTACAGGAACTTCGTACTGATAAGCAGCAAACCAATCATCGCGAGTTGTGATATCACGTACTTCCAGTTCAAAATCTAATTCTGCTTGAATCGCTTCCAGTTTTTCTTGTA
>CAZWGS010000154.1:3738-6661 GCA_964633315.1 uncultured bacterium
CGTACTTCCAGTTCAAAATCTAATTCTGCTTGAATCGCTTCCAGTTTTTCTTGTAATCCTTCACACAGATGGCAACCTGGTTTGCTGTATAGGATTAGTTGCATAGGCTCACTCTTAGGTTGAGATCTAACCATAGTAGTATAGCCTTGAGAATGAGGCATAATTTTTGCTTTTTACAATATGAGCTTTTTTGAAAAAATCAATACTGCAATCGCCAATAACCAAAGCCTTCTGGTAGTTGCCCTAGATCCTAACCCAGAAATGATGCCTCAGCGTTTCCAGAGTGGGGATGATAACCTGATTCAAGATTTGGCAAAGTGGCTCAAATTCGTTATTCAAAGTACTTGCGATGCCGTTTGCGCCTATAAACCTACCCTTAGTTTTTATATCGCTTTAGGGGCGCCAGGACTAGATTTACTCAGGGATATACTCCAGACAATTCCTGAGTCAATTCCTGTAATTTTGGATGCCAAACATAGCGATCTTAACAGTAGTACCATTTTTGCGAAAACTGTATTCACAGATTGGAAAGTAGACGCGATTACCATTAACCCCTATCCTGGACAGGATCAAGTAGCACCGTTTTTAGTACATCCTGGAAAAGCTGTGTTTATTCTCTGTCGCACTTCCAATCCCGCCGCTACTGTCTTGCAGGAATATCCCTTAATTCAAGATGAATACAGCACTCTAGATGAGAATAATACCAAGCCAGAGTTACCTTTACCCTTCTATTTACAGGTAGTTGAGAGAGCAAAAAATTGGGGAACTCCTGAACAATTAGGATTAGAAGTGGGAACCACTGAAGCGGAAGTAATACAAAAAATTCGCGCCATCGCACCAGAAAGACTAATTCTTGCTAGGAGTATTTGGGCAGAAAATAGCAATTTAGAGCAAATTTTGGCAGCGGGAATTAATGCTAACGGTGATGGTTTGTTAATTCCAGTTCCCCAAGATTTATTAGCCAATCCTGACTTAAAAGTAGCTATTAATTCTCTGAATCAGCAAATTAATCAAGCTAGAAATAAAGCGATTCAAGGTGACTCTAGTTGCGAATTATGGATGCCTGATGTTTGTTTATTTCAACCTCATCCCTATCAAGATTTAATTTTACAACTCTACGACATTGGCTGTATTCTTTTTGGAGATTATGTCCAAGCTTCTGGTGCAACTTTTTCCTACTACATTGATTTACGAAAAATTATCTCTAAACCCCAGGTATTTAACAAAGTTCTCAACGCCTACGCAGATGTACTAAAAACCTTAGATTTTGACCGCATTGCAGGTATTCCCTATGGTTCCCTTCCTACAGCCACAGGCTTATCTTTGCGTCTCAATTATCCGATGATTTTTCCTCGCAAGGAAGTCAAAGCACATGGTACCAGAAAAGTAATTGAAGGTAACTTTGAAGCAGGAGAAACAGTAGTAGTTGTTGATGATATCCTCATCAGTGGAAAAAGCGTCATGGAAGGTGCAGCCAAGCTGGAATCGGGAGGCTTAATTGTAGAAGATATTGTGGTGTTTATCGATCACGAGGGCAACGTGAAGCAGAAATTAGGAGATAATGGCTATCGTGCCCATTCTGTTTTAGGTATCTCAGAAATTACAGAAACTCTCCATGCAGCAGGCAGAATTACTGATGAGCAGTATAGCCGCTTTGAGCATTGAATTAAACCAAAAGTGTTTCTAGCATCCCTCGACACAATGCACCATTTGATACTTGATTAAAACGGGCAAACATGGGGGAAGTATTTAGTTCAAGAAAAACTAATTTCCCTGTCTGCGGATCGCTTTTAAAATCAGCAGCACCAAAATCCATCTTTAATTTAGACATAAGAACACGTAGCGGTTCAACCTCCGAGGGAACCTGCGATAGGGGTAAGACAACTGCATCCTGTTTCACTCGATAGTCTAAAGATGGACTGCGCATCTCAAAAGCAAAGGAGTGATCACCAATCACGTAAATGCGAATTTCAGGAGCAACTAATCTAGTTTGAACAATAGCAGGAGTTGCCGCACAACCATCGCGAAATTCGATCTTTTTCAGGAGTTCATCTAAACCATAACAAAAATCACCCCCAGCAACGGGTTTGGCTATCGCCTTTCCCTCACCACACTCAATTAATTGTTCTTGTTGATTGGTAATAATTGTTTGGGGAATTTTTAAACCGCATTTTTGTGCTAGGGCTAAAGTTGCTCCTTTATTCCCTGCTAACGGAGTTTGATGGCGATTGAACAATCGGATTTCAGATTCAGATAGCAACCACCCTTGGATTGTATCATACCATCCTCTCGCTCTTTTTGAGACTGCGGGGCGAGGATCTTGAAATCCTGCAAATACATCGTAACGAATGAATGCCCCGTGGGGCGAAATGGTCTGATTATGGACACTTAACAAACTATCATTGAGCTGCCAAGATAAGGGAAAGCTATCTTGAACTCCGTGTCGCAAATCATTGATGAGAACACCAGTTTCTCTGGCTGTATTCACCAACTCAGTAAGATTTGGGTCTGAATGACCACCCGCTACCAGCAAGGCTTTATTCTGGTCAAAGTTAACCATTAATATCGTCCAAAGGGAGAACTTTCCTCTCCTAGTGCGTAGGTTGTGGGTCCTTCCTCTCCCACTGCTCGGGTGGTGGGTCCTTCCTCCTCTCCGTATGCTAAGGTTGTGGCTTGGGGTGGTCCTTCCTCTCCTAGTGCAAGGGTTGTGGGTTCTTTTCCATAGCTATTGGGTGGTGCTGTTTCCTCTCCCACTGCGCGGGTGCTAGGTCCTTCCTCCTCCCCGTATGCAAGGGTTGTGGCTTGGGGTGGTCCTTCCTCTCCTAGTGCATAGGTTGTGGGTCCTGGTCCATAGCTAGTGGGTGGTGCTTCCTCTCCCACTGCGCGGGTGCTAGGTCCTTCCTCCTCCCCGTATGCAAGGGTT
>CAZWGS010000154.1:6761-9315 GCA_964633315.1 uncultured bacterium
GTGGCTTGGGGTGGTCCTTCCTCTCCTAGTGCATAGGTTGTGGGTCCTTCCTGACCAGGTGTCACAAACTCGCTAGCGTGAACTGTTATGCTATCTATGCGAGAACTTACAATCACTGCATCAGCTCCATTAGTAGGACTGAAGTCAACTGTTGCCATGATTGGAGTTAATTGAGGTAAGGAGATATCTGTAGGCTTGTCTGCATCAAAGCTAAATTCAAGAACAGCATCATCAGGGTTGGGGTCTACTGAGTTGTCTAAACGAGGATTAGTCCATCCTGAAGTAGCTGTCATACCTTGAGCTTGGATAGATAGCTTTAAAGGTGACTCGCTTATCTTGATCACAGACACTTGCAAAACCCGAAAAACTTTCATTTAAACTCCTCCGCTTTGTTTTTCTGTCTAGAAACTTTATAGTATTAATTGTTTCCAAAAAACAAATAATATTGCAATTTAAATAATCCCTTATAGTCTTTTCTCTGTCAAGTATTTTTAAGTTTTGTCAAGGCTGTAAAAACGATTTATTTTTAGATAGTGAATATAATCACTAAGGAATGATTTAAGGATTGACTAATTAGAGAGAAAAGGCCCCACAATTATACATGAGGTTCATGTTTATTTTTTAATTCTTAACGCCTGAATTGGAGCGAAGCGATTGACTAATAACCCAAATGCTGATAAGCCTTTTCGGTCACAATTCTACCCCTAGTAGTGCGATTGACAAAGCCAATTTGCAACAGGTAAGGTTCGTAAACTTCCTCAATTGTTTTCGCATCTTCTCCTGTCGCAGCAGCTACTGCATCTAAACCAACAGGACCACCTTTAAATTGTTCAATCATAGTACTTAAAACCAGGCGATCTGTCCAATCTAAACCCATAGGATCTACATTAAATAAATCCATTGCTTTCGCAGCAACTTCTTGGGTAATGGAGTCAATTTTTTTCACCTGTGCGTAATCTCTGACGCGACGCAACAGGCGATTGGCGATGCGAGGTGTTCCCCTAGCGCGACGGGCGATTTCCGCAGCACCATCCTCGGTTACGGGCGCTTTGAGAATTTCTGCAGTCCGCAAGACAATCAATTGCAATTCATCGACTTCGTAGAAGCGCAGCCTTTGAATTAAACCAAATCTATCGCGTAGGGGTGCAGTTAAAGAACCTACCTTTGTTGTCGCACCCACCAGAGTAAAGGGAGGTAAAGCTAAACTTCGAGTTCTCGCACTTTGTCCCTTACCAATCGTAATATCTAAACGGGCATCTTCCATCGCTGGGTAAAGTAATTCCTCTGTCATGCGATTGAGACGATGGATTTCATCGACAAAAAGAATATCTCCCGGTTGCAGATTAATTAAAAGTCCTGTAATATCTCGTGGACGCTCCAAAGCTGGTGCAGCGGTTATTTTACAATTTACTCCCATCTCCGATGCCAAAATCAGAGACATAGTAGTCTTTCCTAAACCCGGAGGACCATATAATAACAAATGATCCATTGGTTCTTTTCTCACTTTTGCAGCTTCAATAGCGATCATCAAGACTTCCTTGAGGTCTTTTTGACCGATATAATCAGCTAGGCGCTGGGGTCGAATTTTTTCTTCATTGCCTGATACTTCTTCCAGGTTGGCAGTGGCAATGAGTAAACTTTCTTCTTCTGAAATATTTGACTGGCGGCGATTTTTCCCTTTACGTTTTCGTGAAGGTTGATCCGAGTGAGATGATGATTTCTTAATTGCCATTGCCCAGAAAATACCAGTACAAGACCTAGTTTAGGTTGAGATTCACACAAAAATAAAAGCCAGCAGCTAAAATTAACGCTTAATTTAAGGAGTCACCGAAATGGATCTTACCGATTCCGGTATTGATTTGAGTCATTATATCGATCATGCCTTACTTATACCCTCTGCGACACCAGAGCAAGTCAAACAGTTTTGTCAGGAAGCTTGGCAATATAATTTCCCGGCGGTATGCTTGTATCCTAATGCGGTACACCAAGCAGCAGAATTACTACATAACAAATCGCCTCAAGTCTGTGCTGTAATTGGCTTTCCCACAGGAGCAACTACCAGCGCAGTTAAACTATACGAAGCACAAGAAGCAGTGGAAAATGGTGCTACTGAGTTGGATGTGGTAATTAATTTAGGTTGGCTTAAAGCAGGAAAAAACGACGAGGTGCATCAGGAAATTGCCAATATTTGCGAAGCTACCGGACAGGCAGTTAAAGTAATTTTAGAGATGTCTGTGCTGAGTGAAGCAGAAAAACGTTTGGCGGCTGAAATTTGTCTTGATGCAGGCGCTGCATTCCTCAAAACTAGTACTGGTTGGTTTGGTGGCGCAACCGTTGCTGACGTTAGTTTACTACAACAAGTGAGTAAGGGTAGAGTTGGCATTAAAGCTTCTGGTGGTATTCGCAGCGTAGAGCAAGCCTTAAAGTTAATTGAAGCTGGTGCAACTCGTCTAGGTACTTCTCGTGGTATTGATTTAATCCGTCAACAGGAAGAGGGAGATTAAGTAATAAGTAATAAGTAATAAGTAATAAGTAATAAGTAATAAGTAATAAG
>CAZWGS010000155.1:0-9273 GCA_964633315.1 uncultured bacterium
ATCTCCCTATCTCCCTAAATTCCTATCAATATTTAAGTAACTTTTAATTTATCGTGAAAACCCTTATCATACAGCATTTTCATCTATAGGCGACTCAGTATTTACTTCCAATATGTGATTATTGTCACAACTAGCCGTGACAACTTTCACGGCTGGAGTCAGTAACTTTTCGGTATCACAAGATAAGAACCAAGGTTCAGGAAACTTCAAATTCCAAGTTGAAGATTAGAAGTTTAACACTGAATCTTATTGTCTTTTATACCTGTCATGCTGAGAGCAATCGCGATCAGGGGAGGCACCGGAGTTTTGGAAAAGTTACTATTAGCTAGCATCGTCACATTTTCTCTCTACCTATTTGCCAATTTGGGTGGCGGTTACACCCAGCAAAGTAACCACCAAGATGTACCTGGAGGAGAGAGAAATATTGACTCTATATTTGTTCTCATCGCCAACAATAAGCGCTGACAACCATAACATAGGACTTACGCTATAAAAGCAAAAATCAAGAGCTACAGTTATCAGATAATAGGTAATAGTTAGGTTATAAGCTTTTAAAGAAGTACTTTTGTCATCAATTTTCTATTGATTCTGGTACTGATTACTTATTACTTGACTTTGAGCAAGAAGTCCCTTAAACCTCATAACCAAACAAATTCGGGTCAACTTGTCCCAATTCTAAATCCGCTAAACCATATTCAGCCCAACGCTTGTCTACCATCGCTGCGATTTCAGGATCTGACTCTAGGGGTTTACCCCAATCATGTTCTCTTTCCGGCGGAATTTTCGTTGTCGCATCAATTCCCATACGTCCCCCTAGTCCCAACTTCTGACTGGCAAAATCGAGGGTATCAAAGGGCGTTTCGGGCAAGATAAACACGTCCCTGGAAGGATCAACTTTAGAACTAATTGCCCACACCACTTGACGCGGATCGCGAATATTAATATTTTTGTCCACAACAATGACAAATTTAGTATAGGTAAATTGGGGCAGAGCACTCCAGAAAGCGAGGGCTGCTCTTCTGGCTTGTCCAGGATAGGCTTTATCTATGGAGATAACCGCCGCCTTGTAACTCAATGCTTCCATGGGCAGGAAGAAATCCACAATTTCCGACACCTGCTGGCGTAAAATAGGCGTATAGATTCGATTGAGAGCGATTGCCATCATCGCCTCTTCCTTAGGAGGACGACCACTAAATGTGGTGAGATAGATAGGATTTTTACGATGGGTCATACAGTGGAAACGAACTAGGGGTGAATCTTCCACACCACCGTAATAACCCATATGATCGCCAAAAGGACCATCAGGTAAAACCTCTCCTGGTGTAATTGTCCCTTCTAAAACGAATTCTGAATCTGCAGGAACCTCTAAATCAACGGTTTTACATTTAGCTAATCTTACCCCAGAACCGCCGTAAAGTCCTGCAAACAGCCACTCAGAAAGGTCTACCGGAATCGGCGTAGCGGCTGCCATAATAATCAAAGGATCCACACCTAGGGCGATCGCAATTTCCAACTTTTTCCCCGCTTCCGCCGCCTTGCGTAGATGTCTAGCGCCACCACGTACCGAAAGCCAATGTACCGTCATTGTCTTTGATGATTGTAGCTGCAGACGATACACACCCACATTCGGTGTTCCCGTCTCCACATCCTTGGTAATTACTAAACCCAAGGTAATAATTTTACCCGCATCACCTGGATAGGGACGAATTAAAGGCAGTTGATTTAAATCTAAATCCTCCTCCTTAATTACCACCTGATGACAAGGAGGCAAAAAATCTCGTAGTGGTTTTGCCTTAACCACATCAAACAGTACCTTACCAAAATCCACCGCCTGGGAAATCTTTTTCGGTGGTTTTGGCTGTTGCAACATTGCCAACTTACGACCTAAATCTTCCAATTCCTCAGGCTGCTGCATATTCATCGCCCAGCAGATTCTCTCCACTGTTCCCATCAAGTTAACAGCCACAGGAAAAGCTGCACCCTTAACATTTTCAAACAGCAAACCAGGCCCACCTGCTTGCAACATACGGTTAGAAATTTCGCTAATTTCCAAGTCTCCGTCTACCAGAGTAGTAATACGTCGCAATTTTTGTCTTTGTTCGAGTAATTTGATAAATCCCCGTAAATCTCTCGGCATGATGAAGAACTATTAAGTGCGCTGTTATGTTTATTATTGCAGCACTTCACCTATCTCAAAAATCCCCCATGAGCCAAAAACGCAGACGTATTATCGGTTTAACAGGAGGAATTGGCACTGGTAAAACCACCGTATCTAATTATCTCGCCCAAGCTTACCAACTGCCTATTCTAGATGCCGATATTTACGCCAGAGAAGCCGTACAACCCAACTCTCCAGTACTAGAAAAGATTCGCCAACGCTACGGAGCAAATATCCTGTTGGATGATGGTAGTTTAAACCGTCGAGCATTGGGGGATATTGTTTTCAATAACTCACAAGAAAAAAGCTGGCTGGAAGCACAAATTCATCCCTATGTTCGCCAACGCTTCCAAACACAACTAGATAAAATCCAAGCTAATACCGTAGTTTTTGTAATTCCTCTACTATTTGAAGCTGGTTTAACCAACATTGTCACCGAAATTTGGGTTGTGACTTGCCCAGAATCGCAACAATTAGAGAGAATTTGTCAACGCGACAAACTAACCACGCAGCAAGCCCAAGCTAGGATTCAAAGTCAAATACCCCTCGCTCAAAAAGTAGCAGCAGCAGATGTAGTTCTCGATAATTCATCTACTGAAGAAGGTTTGAAGGTACAGGTTGATAGGGAGATGGGGAATTAGGGAGATGAGGAAGCAGGGGAGGTTGAGGAGGTTGGGGAAACGATATTTGCCAGATATTTAGTTGCGTTAAAGCTGCTAATTGTTTAAATAGAAAATTTATGGACAGAGAAGAATTTCTCGAAAGAGGTAGAAGTAAGAGCACAAGAAACTAGAAATGGCTAGAAATTTGTCTCGAGAAACTAGAAACAGCTAAACTCATAATTAGGAAATTGAACTCTGGGCCGCGCAGTCCCCATCCGTAGCAAAGGGTCGTCTGGCGGGGCGTTCAAGTCCAGGCGCAGGTTCCGCACTCAGCCCCTTGGGTATAGCGCCGTGTTAGAACTATGCTGATTTTCCAATTTACTTTGTCTATATTTAAATAGGTCGAAAAAAACAGAGTTAACATGGCTCTTGTAAGAATTACATTTAGGCTTTACCCAAGCAAAGCTCAAAATAACAAGATGCATTACTGGCGTAAATTACACTGCTCTTTGTATAATGCTTGTGTTGAGCATCGCAGTACTTCTTACAAGAGATTTGGTAAGTCACTCAACTATTTTGACCAACAGAAAACTTTACCAGGCTTGAAAGAATGTTTTCCTGAATTTAAAGAACTTGGTAGCCATGATGAAGCAAAATACACTTAAGCGCGTTGACTTTGCTTTCAATAGGTTTTTTAAACTAAAATCTGGTTATCCAAGATTTAAAGCTTCTAGACGTTATAAGGGTTGGACATATCCTTGCAAATCTGGATGGAAAGCTTTAAGCAATGGGAAGAACGGACATCTTAAAATCTCTAATTTGGGGATAATTAAGATGCGTGGCCAAGCTAGAGATTGGGGTAAAACCAAGACTTGTGCCATTATGTTTAAGCAAGGCAAATGGTATGCCTCTATCACTGTTGATTGTATCCCCACAAGGTATCAAACAGGTAAAGGTGCAATTGGTTTAGATTTTGGTACTCACCATGCGATTGCTGATTCCAATGGGAACACAATAGAGAATCCTAGGTTTATTCGAAAAGCTCAAGCAAAGATTAACCAGATAGCTAAAGCCAGCAGACGAAAGCGACCACCAAGAAGAAATCAAAAAGCATCTAGAAGATGGAAGAAAGCCAACAAGGCTGTAGCAAAAATACAGTCAAAAGTTGGCAGAAAAAGGCAAGATTGGCAACACAAAGTAAGTAGCAATATAGTTAGCGGTAATAGCCTGATTGCTACAGAAAAGCTCAATCTTAAGAGCATGACCAAGAAGGCTAAAAAGGGCAAGAGAAAACGTCAAAAGTCAGGACTCAACCGTTCTTTACTGGATGTAGGAATTGGTAATCTTAAAAGCCTAATTAAGTACAAAGTAAGTGAGGCTGGCGGTTTTTACGTTGAGGTTCCAACCAGAAAAGTAAAACCATCTCAAACCTGTCCTAATTGCGGTCATCAGAAAAAGAAAACATTAGCACAAAGAATACACTATTGCGAAAAATGCGGCTATAGCTGTGATAGAGATGTTGCTGCAGCTAAAGTAATGCTTAATTATGTTCGGGGTAAGGAACTTGCCTCGTCAGACGTAGATGGATCTACCTCTGTTTATTGCGGAAGCTTTAAAAAAGTAGCCCAGATGAAACGTCAGAAACCCTATCCGCAGCAAAGCGAAGGTTAGGGTAGTTCATTCCTACTTATTGCTTATGGAGTAGATAACTACTCTACCTTATTCGGAAGACTTATAGTCACGATGCTAAAAAGATTAAGAGTGCGATAACCATCAGAGATGACATCTGCATATTCTTTTGAATAAAATGGACCATTGTGATAAGCAATTCCTTCTGCTACTTCATATTCAGTTAATTCTGGTAGAGAAGTTGTGATTACTTGAGCTTGTCGTTCATTTTGTGGCACTACTACGACATGATATCGCGGAGTATCTGATTGTTGGTTAATGTATTGAGAAAATAAACCATCTAATTCCCCCATAATTAGTTTTTCTTGGTCGGAAACCTCTTCATCAACATTTACCAATGCATTGATAATATCTTTTAATTCTGACACTTGTTTTTGAGGTGGAGAGGTTGTTAGATAATCAGTTACATCCTGACGCAAGTTAATCAAATTAAGAGCAGAACCTGTTGTTCTACTATTAGTGAAACTATCCCAAGAGAAATTGATACTCCAATTATCAGCAAATGATTGAATAAACTGTTTTTCTTTCGGATCAATTACTTCATCAATTGCCGCTACTTGACATAAAATGCTGATAACTTTCTTAGCACCAGAAGGTTTAAAAAATGACTTAGCTAAATCTCCAGCTTCTTGTCTTTCCAAATTGAGGGTCTGTTTAACTAATGTCCATAATCCTTTTTTTCTTTCCCCTTCCACCCAGATTGAAGCTCCTACCAGAATAGAAAAGACTGCTAATCCAGCAAATAAAGCGGTGTCTATTAACCCTATCAATTCTCCCACTAAGAGGTAGTTAAGCGCAAAAATAAATCCTGGAATTAAAGAAACTAAATTAGCACTAACAGAGATACTTTCTGCCACTACACGCTCATGTTTTCTTTTCCAAATTTGGTTGACTGTTAAGTAAACTTCTGCGACAGAAAAACCGATGGACAAAAAAGCTAGTATTGATACTATTTTCTGAAAATTTTCCACACCACCACTTTAAAACTTAACCATCAGTATTTTACAACTAAAGCTTTCCATAATGTTTTATGTCAGAGAATATTGTTGTCGTTGCTGATGGTGATAAGTTCATGACGACTTTTGCTCTTATTTGCGATTCTAGTTCAATCGCTTTTTCGAGAAGTCATTGTATGGGAAATGTTTAATCTAGCCACAGCATCACCAGGCTAGTTCAGCTAAACTCAACCTGCTAACTGAGGAAAAAGATTGATGGCGAAATAGAGGATTGGGGAAAGATAGTTGAAACAATGCGATTGACTTTGAAGCATCAGCAATCAACCATCTAAAATCAAACAGTAGAATATCACTCTTCTTTTTATAAGTAAAAACTATTTTTATCTTGTTAAAATATTTATTTTTTAAAACTAATGCTAATTTTGAGCCAAAAAATATTCCTTAACAATTGACGAATTTGCGACGTTTCAGCTATGATCTTTGAATCTAATGCTTGGTCTCTTGTAACTAATTTCAGTTTTTTAGAGCAAAAAATGGCTGTAAGCATTGAAAATGCGATTAGCAGAAAAACTCCACGTAGCTGATACTCATTTCGACGACAACACGTTTTTGCCCTTTTTTGAGCAAATGTACTATGTGACAGTCAAGAAACCATGACTAGGGGTTGACTTTATTTCAAAAATAGTATCTCATCTTCTATTAACATCAAGTACTTTAGAGTTAATATTGATCTTCCTTCAACCCAACCTGTTAGCTGAGGGAAAATAGGTTGATGGCGAAGTAGGAAATTGGGAAGCAATCAACAATCCACCATCCACCATCAACAATCAACCAACTACTACAATGCCCCAGCCGCAGTTTGGTCTAAAATACCCGTACCAAAATGACTGGTAATATTGAGAGCTTGCAACACTGGAGTTCCAGAAACACCTTCAGGATAATCAATTACTGTCACTGCACCATTACCCTGTTTAATATTCCAGAAATTATCTGTTTGTAAACCCAGCAAAGAACAGACAATCACCTTATTAATCGCATCATGGGCAACCACAATACCTGTTCTCGATTCCCCAGACTCACTTTCTGCTGCTACTAAATCATGCCAGCAAGCGATCGCTCTTTCCCATACCTGCTGTAAATTTTCTCCTTCTGGCATTTGCACCGTTTCTGGTGCTTCTTTCCACTGACGCAGTAAACCAGGATAATCCGCCTCAATTTCCGACTCTAACTTACCTTCCCACAAACCATGACTAATTTCACTTAAATCCGCTTGGAGTTCTAAAAATACCTCTGGATGCTTCTCCAGAATAATCTCCGCTGTTTCCTTGGGGCGCGACATCGGACTACTGACTGCAAAATCTAGCTTCACATCCTCAAGAAATGCCGCTGCTTTTTTGCCCTGTGCCCTTCCGTTATCATTGAGGGGAATATCCCTTTGTCCTTGGAAGCGAGACTCGCGATTCCAGTTTGTCTCACCATGACGTACCAAAAGCAAACGAGGACCATTATGGGGTTTGCGAGGTGGAGGTAGAGGAATGCCTAAATGTGCCGTTTGATTAAGAGATTCCACTTGCACCGCATCTCCCCAGCCGCCAGTAAAATTCAAGACATTAATACCGCAATTAGACTGCTGAATAGAGTGATATCTGGCGGGAGGAATACCAATTGCACTACTAATTAAGCAGCGATTGATGCCATTGTGCGCCACAATGAGAATTGTTCCGCCTTGGTGCTGAGCTACTAACTCTTGCCAAAATTCCTGCGCCTGTTGATGTAGGGCGAGGACAGGAAAATGCTTCTTGGTGCCTTCGGAGGTAGAAAGTTCCATGAAAAACTCATGGGGACGTTGTTTCCAGCAGCGATAGTCCGCCTCAAACTTCGTTGTTACCTCCTGCTTCGTCATTTTTTCCCACAGAGGTAAATCCACCTCCTTCAGCTTTTCTGCTGCTTGTCTGCTAGCAGGATTTTCCAAACAAGATTGGATAATTTCAGCCGTTTGTGCTGCTCTTTGAAGAGGGCTATGATAAATTGCATCAAATTCTATCTTACTCAGGGCTGCACCCGCTTTCTGGGCGTCGCTAATCCCTTGTTCAGTTAATACAGATTCATCACAGCGACCTTGGATTCTTTGCTCTAGATTATAGGTGCTTTGACCATGACGCACAATTACAACGCGGAGTGCCAAACTTTGTATCCTCCCTTATTTAAGAATTACCACACGCATTTTAGAATATCTGCCTTAGGGCAAAAGGTAAAAAGTTATTTTGTTGTTTGTTGTTTGTTGTTTGTTGATTGTGGATGGTTAATGGTTAATTGGGGAAACGGATGATCGACGATGCTATAGCGTAATTGATAGTCGTAACAACGAATGAGTAATGCTCTGCCATCGACTTTCACTCTCCCTTCTCCCTTCCTCTGTGCTCAAAAATACTTCCCCAGCCTCCCTATCTCCCCATTTCCCCAATCCCCTAACTACTCTTGCCACAACTGTCCTAGGGGAGATTGATTGAGCCATTCAACAAATTGCTTTTTTTCACCACCAGGCAAGTCTAACAAAATTTCTCCGATTCCCTTGGCAAAGTTATCTGTACCAAAATATTCTTTTCCCAAACGATATAATTCCTGCAACAGAGTAATGAGGTGATGTTCTTCCCATTGGGGAATTTTCATGCCCTCAATTGGATCATCTGTCAGTAGTCGGTTAACTGCTTTGGGGGAATCTGCTTGAGGAAAATTCCATTGGGAAAAAATATTGGTGATATCTTTTTGGAACAATTTAGCTTGCCTAGAACCAAGCATATCTTCAATATCAAAATAAACCGTTTGCATGAGCAGAAGACAAGCTTTAGTAAAGCCAGTGGTTGTATCATCAGCAGGTGTTTCTGTGGCAACTTGCTCTAAGTTAACTTTGCCCCAAACGCTGTAGCGGTCTTGTTCTTGGAGCAAGATACAAAACTTACCTTGATGATCTGTTAAATCTCGCCAGAAGTTTTTTGCTTCTTCCGCTTGATTGGCAGCAAATACACTAATCAGGCGAAAAGTTTGTCCCTGATAGGTTAGAATGGCTAATTGCCGATCCCGTTTTGGGTGCTGAATTTGCGATATTTCAACATCCTGTCTTTTGAGAATAATCATAGGTATTGGTAAATCACTTATGACAGGGCTTGAAGCAAATGTATTGGCAAGTTAACCTGTTCCATCATCCCAGTCTGTTGGCACCTCTATGTGCAAATATTTGGTTTATAGTTTACCCTGTTAACCAATGTAGAGTGAATTGCTCTGTAGAAAAAAAAGTGAATTGAAAACAATTGCTTTGTTTGCCTTTTGGGATATACAATGCCAAACTAGGTATGCAATGTCTTGGGTGCGTAACTCAGGTGGATAGAGTAGCTGCCTTCTAAGCAGCGAGTCGCAGGTTCGAGTCCTGCCGCACCCGTAAGCTATTTTGAATCACGTAGGAGTTAATTTGTCCTTATTGGTACAACGATTACTCTCTAAACACGAGGCAGAGGCAAAACCCTGTACCCGCAATATACTGCTCTATGGCAAGATTATAGGAATTGGAGCAAAAAACACATCTTTTAAGGATAGGTATTGCGTTTACGGAATGGAGCGTAAAGCCCCTGTGCCTTTAGCCAGGGGATATAAGTGAGCGACAGATTTTTAATCTGTCGAGCCCAATTTATTTGGCACCGAAATATTTATGCTAGAATAACTTGCGTAGTAGATAAATTACGCAAGGTGTTTATCTTAGAATACAAGCTTAGAGGAAAACAATCTCAGTTTCGAGCCATAGATGAAGCTATTCGTACAGTTCAGTTTGTGCGAAATAAATGTCTTCGATACTGGGAAGATAATCAAGGTGTCG
>CAZWGS010000156.1:0-9160 GCA_964633315.1 uncultured bacterium
GAGACAGAGTAAGACTACCTCGGTAGCATCAGTCGGTGAAGCGTCAAGAATCACCGCTCCTTCAGGACGGTGAGTATGTCAAAATGCCTCGAATTTATCCTGTTTCGATTAGCACTTTTTTTTGGGGTTCGCTAGCTTCAGCGAAAAAGAGCATTATTTCTTATAATTTCTTAATAAAATAGGGATATAACTAACCACAAGGAGGGCTAATGGGTAACATCAAGTTTGTGAAAGAAGATAAGGAAGTAGTTGCAGCTAATGGTGCGAATTTAAGGGAAAAAGCGCTGCAAAATCGCATCGATATCTACACTCTCAGAGGAAAAATGACCAATTGTGCTGGTTATGGTCAGTGTGGCACCTGTATTGTAGAAATTGTCTCAGGTATGGAAAATCTGTCAGAACGTACCGATTTTGAGAAACGCAAACTGAAGAAAAAACCTGACACTTTCCGTCTAGCTTGTCAAACTATTGTCAATGGTCCAGTTAGCGTCAAAACTAAGCCCTAGATTGAGAATAGTTAGTCTTGATTTGATTCAGCAACAAATTGGGGATCAAGAAGAGCCAAAAGCGATTGCCTCGGTGATATCCTAAATAGTGTTGTTGGTTGAAGTAAGTTTTAGAGGCGCACCATATCATGCAAGTTAATGACCTGGGATTTGTAGCTAGCATTCTATTTGTGTTAGTTCCTACCGTATTCCTATTAATTTTGTATATCCAAACAGCAAGTCGTGGCGAAGGCTAAAAGTTAGTAATTAACCTGGATAGGTAAAGTAGTTGGGAGAGGTAAAATTCCGAAAAATTCTCCTTCTCCCAATCTCTATTTTTAGTCTTCTGTTCTGCGGGCTAAAAGTACAGGACAATCTGCATTAACTCTTACATAGTCGGATAGAGAACTACCTAGTAAACGCTCAAGATCCGGCAATCCTTTTGCTATTGAAGGGCGGCGATCTGGAGAACCTAGGATTAGTAAATCTACGTTGTTTTCTTGTGCTAGAGCGCAAATTTGCTTTGCTGGTCTACCACCAGTAACGATAGCACGATAATCTAATCCTGCTCTTTTTACTTGATTAATTGCCGGAGCCAAAACTGGGTTTTCTTCGATATCCTTAGCTGATAAGGGTAGTATAGCTGGGTTGAGGTCAGGGTTAACTCTTGCGAGGACAAGTTGTACATTCTTCATTCCCCGTAGCAAAAATAAAGCCACATCTAAAGCATATTTAGATGCATTAGACTTATCAAGAGCAATCATGACTCGCTTAATCTTTTTGACATAGAGATCATCCTTAACCAGTAACATTGGGCGATCTGTTAGCTGGAAAACATATTGACTCACAGAATTTTCCAGAATCGCTTGTAATTTCTTGAGTGCACGCGATCCCATAATAATTAAATCAGCATCAATTTCCGCCGCTACTTTCAGCACTAAGTCTTTGGGTTCACCTTGTTTAAGTAAAGTGTTAACTTGAGTTGAATCTAGCTTAAGAGTTTCTACCGCTTGGGCTAAGAGTTGTTGTCCTTGTTCTGTCTTAGCTGCAATTTCCTCTTCCTTAACTCTTGAGGAAATAACGTGTAACATAGTAATTTCAGCACTTTTAAGAGAAGGAAAATCCAGTAGATACTTGAGCATTTCCTCAGTATTACCTGTACCAGAATTAGCTAATAAAATCTTCTTAATCATTGAATTATCCTCCTATGATCGCAGTTTAGTTATGGCTGATTTGTTATGGAGCTAATCACTAGCTAGACTGATATTCAGTCATTATTGTTAAGGATACTGCGAACTAAACGGCAACAATTTGACGATTTATGACTGAAATTTATGTGGACTCGCTGAACAAAAAATCCCTCGCGTCTCTCGATGGGAGTGTCAAGCTAACCTAGACCAACTAGAATCAGGTGGTATGTCTTGCCAACGTCCATTTCCCACTGCTTTAACTGCTTCAGATAAATCGAGATCGCCTGTATAGATAGCACGTCCCACAATAGCACCACTAACTCCCAAGGGTTCAAGTGCTAGTAAGCTTAAAAGATCAGTGAGGGAACTAACGCCACCAGAGGCGATTACTGGGATTTTAATGGCGCTTGCTAGTTCTCGTAAGGCTTCCAGGTTAGGCCCCGTCAGTGTACCATCTCGCTGAATATCAGTATAGATAATCGCCGCTACTCCCAGTTGTGCCATATGTCCTGCTAAAGTAACAGCATTAACACTGGAGGTTTCTAGCCATCCCCTAGTAGCAACTTGACCATTACGAGCATCAATACCGACAATAATTTTACCAGGGAACTCACTGCACAACTGCTCCACAAGGGAAGGATTTTCCACAGCAACGGTACCAAGAATCACCTGTGCAACTCCCAATTCCAAAAGTTGCACCACACTATCTCTATTGCGCAATCCTCCACCAACTTGTACTGGAATTGGTATTCCTTGGACAATTGCTGCAATCGCCTGCTGATTCATTGGTTGACCATCTTTAGCGCCATCCAAGTCTACCAAATGCAGCCTCGTTGCACCTTGTTCAACCCATTGCTGCGCCATCGCCACGGGTTTTTGGCTAAAAACTTGCGATTGTTCGTAGTCTCCCTGATAAAGTCGTACACATTGCCCGTCTAATAAGTCAATTGCGGGGATAACATCCATGCTTAATCAAATAACTCACATCTTTTCAAGACTATTATCCGCTATGGTTGCATTGTTGCCCAAAAATCCCTAACGCCTGCGCCTTCTAGGATTAGCAGTGCGTCTATTAGCATTGTAATCTGCTTGTTGCTCCAATTCTCGACTAACTTGAGCGAAAAAATCTCGGCGTAGATAGGGATATTCGCCCACCCACAGGTTATGCTGCGGTAGATAGGCATCGGTTATTTTCGCAATTTGTCCCAAGTCTGACTGTCTCGATAGTACCAATAACTCAGCAGTGTCTCCTGGTTTAATGGCTTTGTGAATACGGCGCAGTGGCGCTTGGATTTCTGTGACAAAACCCGTTTCATCGCCAATTTCTAGATTAATGCGTCGTTCCCGATTTTCAATTACTACCAACTCACCGCGATTGTTAACGGTTTCCTCTTCTCCAATCAAATCTTCAGTGACAAAAATATCTAAAACTTCTCCTTGCAAAAAACCACTGTAGGGTAAGCGACGATAGGTTGCATTACGCATACTTGCCAAATATACTGGTCCCCAAAACCAGTACAAACCGCCAATAACCCCCAGTAGCAACATCAGCGCTTGCACACCTGCGCCAAAGACTTGACTCAAAACTAGTATCACTACCATCGCGATTACAGAGATAAGCAATCGACGCAGAAAATCGTTAAACTTACCCCAAAAGTAAGTGTATTGGGGTGCAGTGGCGATTACGGGGATTAGTTGCTCAAATTTAGCGCGAGTTAGGGGAGTAAGCATAGTTTAGTTAGAGATATCCTACAAGATCTTTTCTAAACCATAGACGAGGGATTTGAGTTGAGTAACCTTACGAATGCACAAGAGAACACCGGGCATAAAAGAAGAGCGATTGGTGGTATCGTGGCGGAGAGTGTAAATTTGACCAGAAGAGCCAAAAATCATTTCTTGGTGTGCAATTAAGCCTGGTAAACGCACGCTGTGGATGCGAATATTTTCCTCAGTTGAACAACCCCTTGCACCTGTTAGGGTTTCCGTTTCTTTAACTAATGGAGTATTATATGTTTTTCCAACTTCCTCCAGCATTTGCGCTGTTTTAATTGCTGTACCGCTTGGTGCATCTGCTTTCTGATTATGGTGCAATTCAATAATTTCTACATGGTCAAAATATTTTGAAGCTTGCAATGCTGCTTGCTGCATCAACACCACACCAATGGAGAAGTTGGGTACAATTAGGGTTCCTGTGCTAGCTTTTTGGGCAAAGTCAGCTAAATCGTTAATTTGCTCGTTGGTTAATCCGGTAGTACCCACAACGGGACGTACCCCGTAGGCGATGGCGCTGCGAGTGTTGTCGTAAACACTGTCAGGATGGGTAAAATCAACCATTACACCCTGTACTTGCTCCTGAGTTGCCAAGACTAACACACTTTGCAAATCATTGAGAATTGGTATTTCTAATTCTCCGCAACCTGCAACTTCTCCCACATCTTGACCAATATATTCGGGGTTACTCTCAACAGCACCCACCAATTTCATGTCTTCTGCTTGAGCAACTGCTTTAATAACTTCTCGACCCATCTTACCAGCTGCACCACTAACTACCACTGGAATGGGAGCTTCCTTTGTCATAACTCGATCTCGTTCTTTGCTATAGGCTCAGGGGAATTTTATCAAACATAGAGCAAAATCCACCTGCTTTTAGCGGTGGAATGTAGCGAGGTACGGATTTAACCAACGGATGCTTATTATTTATCCGCAGCGTGTTTTTAACAAGTCACACATTCAGTGGTCAGTTTCATGTTAATTTAGCTAACACAATAATATCAAAGATAGCGGTCGAGTCAATGATAATTCTTGAGTTCAAAGCCAAAGGAAAACCACTCCAATATCAGTCAATAAATGAGGCGATACGTACTACCCAATTCATCAGAAATAAATGTGTTCGATTTTGGATGGACAAAGAAAAAGTAGGAAGATATGACCTCAACAAGTATTGTAAAATATTGGCTTCCGAGTTTCCATTTGCCAATAAACTCAACTCAATGGCAAGACAATCTGCAGCGGAACGTGCTTGGAGTTCAATCAGTAGGTTTTACGACAATTGCAAAAAGAAAGCCTCAGGCAAAAAGCGCACCGCCCGCGCCGAGATTTCCTCGGCATCAGGACGGAGCAAGCAGGGTTTTCCAAAGTTCAAAAAACATTCCCGTTCCGTTGAATACAAAACCTCTGGATGGAAAATTTCGCCAGACACAAAAAAGATTAAATTCACTGACAAGAACGGTATTGGAACTCTTAAACTCAAAGGGACTTGGGAATTATGGCACTATGACGTAAAACTAATCAAGCGGGTTAGATTAGTCCGTAGAGCTGATGGTTACTATGTTCAGTTTTGCATCAATGCAGACAACAAACAGTCAATTCAACCCACAGGTAAAACTATTGGCTTAGATGTAGGACTCAAAGAGTTTTATACCGACAGTAATGGTGACACTGTGGCTAACCCAAAATTTTATCGACAAGGGGAGAAGCGACTTAAGTTCCATCAGCGTCGTATTTCTCGTAAGAAAAAAGGCTCATCCAACCGAAGAAAAGCCATTAACAGATTAGGTAGGACACACCTCAAAATAAGTAGGCAACGTGAAGAACACGCCAAGAAAATGGCGCGTTGCGTAATCCAATCTAACGATTTGGTCGCCTACGAAGATTTGAGAGTCAAGAATTTGGTGAAAAATCATTGTCTGGCTAAGTCTATTAATGACGCAGGTTGGTATCAATTTAGAAAATGGCTAGAGTATTTTGGAGTGAAGTTTGGCAAGGTTACCGTAGCGGTAAATCCCGCTTACACTTCCCAAAACTGCTCTAGTTGTGGCGAGACGGTCAAAAAATCACTATCTACCAGGACTCATGTTTGTCAGTGTGGATGCAAGCTAGATCGTGACCATAACGCAGCCATAAACATTCTAGAGAGAGCCTTGGGTACTGTGGGTCACACAGGAACCTGGGTCATAGACCCGAACGCTAGCCCTTCGGGACGCACTTCGTGTACAGGAGACTTGACCTCTACTGTTTTAGGTGAAAACCTATCTCAGCAAGCTGGGTCGTAGAGTGAAGAATCCCAGTGTCTTTAGACCTGGGAGTGTCAACAAAAAGAGGGTGGAAGGCAGAGAGAGTAAGATGAAATCCAGGTTTGATAAGTAACTTTTTAAAAAAGCGCAACCAGCAATAGATAGATTTCAGACTTGAGAGTGAAGCGGTTTTGGTTTACATCGTGTAATGTATGAATTCTAGCTCTAGATTTGGGAATTCTAATAGCTAGCTCTGTACCTCCAGTTAGTGATGCTTGTATTCCCGAAGATCGCCAAAGTGCATTGTTCATTACGCAGTTGGTATAGTCACCTCAAGGTAAAACATAAGTTAACTTTAGGATATGCACTCACGTTAGGAACAGCTTGTGTTGGTGTGGGATTGGGTTTGTTAATTGGTAATGCTTATCAGCATCGTGCAGAATTAGCTAGAGAAGATGTTTTGGAAGAAATTCAGTTTTTAACTGACTTGGAAACTAGTTTAATTCATTCTCAGCTACATCAGGAACACATAGTAGATGTATTAGATTATCCAAAAGTTGCGCTAGAAGAGAAATTTCTCTACCAAAAACATATCATTGAACTGGAAAGAATTTGGTCGGATTTAAAGACTTCTTATGTAGAACAGGTAGAGAACGAGACAGATGAGGAGTTAGCACTCTTTCAAGAAATTGTAGCAAATTACGACAGTGCGATCGCACTGTATGTGCAGCAAAGCAAATTATTCATTGACAAAATTGATAATCTGAGTGAATTATCTCCAGAGGAGATCAGAAAAATTGAGAACTTTTGGGATGTTTCTCAAACTCGTTCCCTCCAGCTTAAACTTTCCTCTTTATCCAAAAAAATAGGCGAATTAACTGATATCGTAGCCGAAGAGGAAGAGGATGCAAAAGCTTTTCTGGATACTGCAACTGGAGTGCGAGGAAAGATTATAGGTTTCAGTATGGTACTCTCTATTGCAATGGCGACTGTACTGGCTTCTTTAACTAATCGCGCATTGGCATATCCGATTCAGCACTTAACTATGGTAGCGAAAAAAACCACGGATGAGTCAAATTTTGACTTGCAAGTGATGATTTTTGCGGAGGATGAAGTGGGAGTTTTAGCCAAATCTTTCAACCAACTAAACCAGAAAGTGAAGCATTTACTAACAACTTCTCAGAAACAAGCCACAGAATTACAACAAACTCTCAAAAAGCTACAAGCTAGCCAAGCTCAAATTATTCACGCAGAAAAAATGTCTAGTCTTGGGCAAATGGTAGCTGGAGTTGCCCATGAGATCAATAACCCTATTAATTTTATCCATGGCAATATCACTCACGCTAGCGAATATAGTGAGGATTTACTCAAATTAATCACACTCTATCAGCATCATTTTCCTCAGCCCCCGGAGGAAGTTATTCAAGCAATAGAGGATCTTGATTGGGATTTTATTAGTCAGGATCTACCTAAGGTTCTCAATTCAATGCAGATTGGTTCAGAAAGAATTCGCGAAATTGTTGAATCGCTACGCAATTTTTCTCGTCTTGATCACGCTGAAATTAAGGCTGTGGATATTCATGAAGGGATTAATAGTTCTTTGATGATTCTACACCATCGTCTTAAAGCAACATCAGAGCGCAAGGAAGTTAAACTTACTAAAAAGTATGACAACCTACCTTTAGTTGAGTGCTATCCTGGACAACTTAATCAAGTATTTATGAATCTTCTGACTAATGCAATTGACGCAGTGGAAAATTCACCCCATCCACAAATTTCCATTTCTACCCAATTGCAGCATAATTATGTAGAGATTCGAGTCGCTGATAATGGTACTGGAGTTAGCAAGGAAACTCAAGCTAAGCTCTTTGATCCTTTCTTTACCACTAAACCTGTGGGTAAAGGAACAGGATTGGGTTTATCTATTAGCTACCAAATTATTACAGAAAGACATGGTGGTAAGATTCGGTGTAAATCTAAATTGGGTAAAGGAACAGAGTTTTTGGTTAAAATTCCCCTCAAGTTACATCAATGGCGTGCAGCTTAGGTACAAATATAGGTAGTCACTCAGATTGTTTTCTTGAACTGTTTGGGAAATTTTTTCTACAAGTTCTTGGGGATTTTTTCTACATTGATACCCTTGATACCATCTTTTAATTTCAGCGTCGAGATTAGCTTAACTCTTGAACATAATTAATTGTCCATTTATTATTGCTTTAGAAATCTGGCCAAATATCTAAATTTTTACCCATTGTAGGGATGTAAAATTTTAAGTCCCTACATTATTTATCCCAGAGGTCTTTTGTCGTAGACTCATGAAAGTGTCAAACCACTACAATACCTTAGCTAAAAATTGTTGAGCGCGGGGATTTTGGGGGTGAGAAAAGAAGATATCTGGAGGTGAATCTTCTGCAATTGTGCCATCATCAAGGAAGAAAATTCTATCTGCAACTTCTCTTGCAAAACTCATTTCATGGGTAACCACAGCCATAGTCATGCCAGAATCAGAAACAGCTTGCATCACATCTAGCACTTCTTTGACCATTTCTGGATCCAAGGCAGAAGTTGGCTCATCAAAGAGCATTATATCTGGTTCCATTGCTAGGGAGCGAGCAATAGCAACTCTTTGTTTTTGTCCCCCAGATAATTTGGATGGATAAACCTCTGCTTTCTCTGCTAAACCTACTCTTTCAAGTAAATCCATCGCCTGCTGACGAGCTTGGGTTTTAGATACATTATTCACCTTCATCGGTGCATACATCACATTTTTTAGCACACTCATGTGAGGGAAAAGATGGAAATGTTGGAATACCATACCTACATTTTGGCGAATTTTTGCTACATCAACTCCAGCAGCAGTAATTTCTGTACCATTAATATAAATTGTGCCGGATGTAGGACTTTCTAGTAAGTTAATACAGCGCAAAAAAGTTGATTTACCACATCCAGAAGGACCAATTAAAGCTACCACTTCTCCACGATAAATTTCTGTAGAAATTTCCCGCAATACTTTAAGAGTACCAAAGGATTTAAACAGGCGATCTATTTTAATTGCGACATTAACGTTATTATTTGCCATCGCTTTCAATTAGCTTTGTGTTTTACCTCATATTAGGCGATCGCATCTATGGTTAGATGGGTAATGCTATTGATAATAATCTGTGGAATTGCGAAGCAAGAAAACAGAGGTAAAATTCTAGGATAAGTAAAGGAAGCACAGAGATAAACCGATAAAGAAAGTAGTCTCCCAAAAGATGAGAGACTATTATCAATCAAGCTTATTTGTTGACAACAGAGTGTTTCTGTATTGTTCAGCACTTTACCCTAAAATACATTAATGCAGCTATCACTTTTTAGCTAACAAGCGATCTAAGATAAAAGCATACTCAAAAGTAACTTCTTTGATACTATCGTAGCGTCCTGAAGCGCCACCATGTCCTGCACCCATGTTGGTTTTCAGTAATAATATATT
>CAZWGS010000157.1:0-9022 GCA_964633315.1 uncultured bacterium
TGTCTAGATAAGAGTCTATATGGGAATCCCTCGTCTGTGACGATGGGAGGTTCAAGTTCTAGTATTCCAAAACTTTAGTACCTTGTCTGTTTGAGGAATAGTGTTAAACGGAAATTAGCCCCAAAAGTTGCTTTTGCTCCTCCACCAACTTTTGAGGGTAACTGTTTAGATTTTAGTGGAATTGTAATGGAGGAGTGATGGTAAGTGTGACATACCCGGCGACAAGTCAGGGGATTTCTAGTTCAACCGCCGATATAAACTCATCGAATCCGATAATTTGGTATGATTCTGCGTCCGTAGGTGTAATCCCTGTAGCCCAAGGAGTAGATTTTTTTGATGCTTGGTTATCGCGCTTAGGAGTAGCATTTGACTTAGTTTTTCCATCTTACATCAGAGACTGTCTGCAATTGATAAGGAGCTATGTTCCCAATTATTTGGGCACCCTGTGCTTCATCGCAACGGTAAATCGAGGGGCTTCTTGCAGAAAAAAGTTAACGCCAATTTTAATTTCAAAGCAATCGGGTTGTTTGCACTTGCAGGGCAAATCTTCTAGTTTGGGAGGAGGAATTGCCAATGTGGAGTAAATATTTGCTATGTCACTAAATAGCCAAAATCTGAACTAAATGGGGTAAAAATCGTCTTCCTAGCTTGGCGAAGCTGACTGATTTTAGCCAACAGGTTAGCTTCTCTCGAACCTGATAAAATGCCTACTTAAACTTGCTTTCAACATTGCCTATGGCTGCCACATTCAAGCAAAATATAACCTGGATTCGGGTCAAACGCTACTGGGAATTACTTTCTATTCTGGTGGAAAGGAACCTGAAAGCGCGCTATCGTGGGTCTATTCTGGGGGTATATTGGTCACTGTTGAACCCACTGTTGATGACTGGTATCTACACAGCAGTTTTTGGCGGTGTGTTCGTTGAATATTATAATGATTCGATTCTCAACTATATCCTCGCTGCCTTTACAGGGTTGGCGATTATGCATTTTTTTGCTGGTTCCACTTCTCAAGCTTTACGCAGTGTTTTGGGTAATCGCTCTCTTTTGAATAAGATTGCCTTACCAGTAAGTATTTTTCCTGTGTCGATGGTAGGAGCCAATATTTTCCAGTTTGTGATTGGTTCTCTGCCTCTACTGGCAATTATGGCATTTTTTACATCTGGAAGTGCGATTAATTCTCTGGCACTATTTTTACCTATGTTGGCTCTGGTGCTAGTGTGCATGGGTACTGGATTTTTGTTGGCGACATTATTTGTTTTCTTTAGGGATTTACCCTACTTTTACCAATTGGTAATTTATGCGCTGCGTATTGCTACACCAGTTTTCTATCCGGCTGATATTGTACCTCTTAAGGTAAGGCATTTTCTAGAGTTAAATCCATTAGCCTCTATCATTGAGAGTGTAAGACAAATTACGCTATCGGGAGATGCTCCTGACCTTAGCATGATTTGGAGTTCCCTTTGGAGTGGCGCAATCATTTTTATTATTGGTTGGCTGTGTTTTCAAACATTCAGAGATAGGTTTATGGATTTGTTATAAATGACAGTTATTTCTTTAGAGCAAGTTTCTCTGTGGCGTAGAACTCAAGAGGAATTTTCCTATGATATTAAGCAAACTATCTTATCAGTTTTGGAGGGCAAACATCGTCAACCAGCAAGAAAAAAGATTCTCAATGATATTCATTTTAATATTGAAGCTGGAGAACAAGTAGGAATTATTGGTGCCAATGGTGCAGGTAAATCTACGCTATTAAAAGTTATTTCTGGTATCCTTAAACCCACCAGTGGTAGAGTCAAAATTCGAGGGAAAATTGCTCCTTTAATTGAGTTGGGAGCAGGATTTGACCCCGATATGCCTGTAGTTGATAACATTATTGTTTATGGGGTTTTGCTGGGTTTCTCACGTCGGGAAATGAAGAGAAGAATTGACTCTATTTTAGATTTTGCGGAGTTGGAAGATTATGCCAATATTCCAGTTAAGGCTTTATCTTCGGGTATGAAATCCCGTCTTGGATTTTCTATTGCTACAGATGTTCGTCCTGATATTCTAATTCTAGATGAGGTGCTTTCTGTTGGCGATGCTAGTTTCAAGGACAAGTGTAAGCAGAGAATTGAAACATTTTGGGAAGCAAATGTTACTATTTTAGTTGTTTCTCATGATCTCAAGTTTATTGAGCAATGGTGTCAGCGAGCAATTTGGTTGGAGAAGGGAACAATTAAGTTTTCTGGGAGTGCTCAGGAAGCAGCTAAGTTATATTTGAAGTCTTCTAAGAAGTGGAAAAATAAGAATAAGAATAAGAACAAGGATAAGGATAAAGACAAGTAGCTCTACTTAATTAGACATAAAATCAGACAACAGATGAGTAGGTATTAATAAGTAGTTCTTTTTTATTAAAATAATTGTGGTTTAGGAATTTGGGAACATAGTTGGACGTTTAATTAGGTGGACTTACTTGAAAATTGATTTATTTGCTCACTGTAAATTACAATTCTAGTCATTTAATTAGTAAACTAATTGAGTCTCTAGAGTTCCAAGATGATGTTCTCTACCAATTGATTGTGGTTAATAATTCTCAGGAAGATGGAGAAATTTATGAGCTACAATCATCAACTGTAAAGGTTTTAGAGGCATCAGGAAATATTGGTTTTGCTCGTGCTTGTAATTTAGGTTTGCAGTGGATTGAAAAGCAAGGTGATGGGGAAGTAGTATGGTTTATTAATCCTGATGCTTATTTAACTCCCCACTCTCTAGAGCAAGTTTTACCTTTTTTTCAGAAGCATCCAGGAGTAGCAATTCTTGGCAGTATTATTTATACTCCTGAAGGTGATATTTGGTTTGCTGGTGGTAGTTTTTATCGCTATTCTGGTGCAATTATTGAAACAAATTTAATCATAAATAATCCAGAGTTAGATTATGTTACTTGCGATTGGGTTAGTGGTTGTAGCTGTTTGCTGAATCTGAAGCAATTTCCCCAGATGCCTCAATTTGATTCTAACTATTTTTTATATTATGAAGATTTTGATTTTTGCCAGAACTATAAAGAGCAAGGTTATCTAGTCGCAGTCACTCAGAAAATAGCTGTAATTCATCAACCTTCATCTATTACTAATCGCGATCTTACTTTTAAATTCAAGCATAGTACCTATAGTTATTTGTTTTCTTTAGCTAAACATAGTAGCAAAGTTGCGTTTGCTCTACGATTTATGCGACTAAGCTTATATGGCTTATTATTGTTGCCAATTAAGCCTCAAGTTGCTCTAGGTAAATTTAAAGGTGTTTGGATGTTTTGTCGCAATAAATAGGCAAAATCCACTCAATCAATCTCACTCAAAGGCTTGGAAAGCCCATTTTCTCAAAGAGGGGAAGGGTAGCCGCCTAACCCTTAGTTATACTAAATCCGGTTGTCAAAGTAGCTTTTCCCCTTGTAAGGAATTGGGAAAATGGGGAGTTGGGCAGAGGTTTTGAAGTGTTGCGTTAATGGTTACTCTACCAGCAGGATTTAGTATTATTTGTTGTTTTTCAAAAAAACAATAACTATAGCGCTACGCGCTAGGGGATAGGGAATAGGCAACAGGCAATAGAATATTGTGACAGGGTTTCAAGATTTTAAAATGTCCTAACCTAAATGCGTAGTGCCATAACAAATAACAACACCAAATCCCTAATGCTTTAACCGGAGGATGAGTTAAATACAAAATGATTTAGCTACATCGTAGAAGTATTTAGAGGTGTCAGCAGACGAGAATAAAAAGTAATATTTTTCTAGTAAAGAGGTTAAGCAGAGAGTATTGCAGAAGTTATTTTTTAGAGAGGTGGCGATCGCGTAGCAGCTGGTACTAAGTCCGCTTTGCATTGTTTATAATAACCTAAGACTAAATCCGGTTGTCAAAGTAGCTTTTCCCTTTTTAGGGAATTGGAGAAATGGGGATTTGGAAGGAGGGCTTGAAGTTTTGCTTTGCATTAATGGTTACTCTGTGAACAAGATTTAGTATTAGTTACAGTTAAGATTAAGGGCTTGTTATTTTAAGGTTATTACCTGTCCCTTATAATAAATTAAGTTTTTAAAACAGATTTTTAGATGATACTCAAATCTATAGATGCAACCACTTTTGAGATAATAGAAGGTAAGAGAGCTATCCAAAAAATTTTAAAACTACGCTATCAAGTTCTTGTCTCAGAATATGGCTATCTTCCTAAAAATGAAACCCAAGAAATTACTGATGAATATGACTTTAATAGCAACACTATCCATATAGGAGCTTTTTATAAAGGTTCTCAACTCGTTGGAGCTAATCGCATTGTTATTAATAGCAAACTTGGTATTCCTTCCCAAGACTATTTTGATTTTCTTAATTCACCCTTACCCTCACAATATGGCTATCCAAATTTAAACAAATACCTATTAGCTGATATAAGTAGACTTGTCGCAACTAAAAAATATCACGGTAATAAATTTCTAGTAGGTTATGAACTTATGAAAATTGCCCATTCTGTGGCAAAAAAAGCTGGAGCTAGCTTTTGCTGTGCTGCGATAAATCCAAGGGCAATTAAATATTTTCGTTCACTTGGTTATTGTCCTCTTGACTCTGAAAAATTTTGTGACAAAAACAAACTACCATTTATCCCCATGATAGGAGCAATAGATAAGTTAGCTTTTAGTCTCATAAATGAACATAATTTATAAGCCTCTTTAAACAAGATTTTTCGTTTTATTTCCTTGTTTTTTTTTATTTATGCACCACAATCAAATCACTGAAGCAAATATTTGGCATCCCGAAATCCTTGACTATCAATCGAAAACCGATGCTAACAGAATTAAGTATTTACGGTGCCAGTCAAACATTCTTATCTATGATCAGATTAAAAATCAACTTGTGGATTATATTCGGTCTTTAGAGCCAAGTCGTCAACTTAGCTTTGAAGAAGCTGAAAGTGAAATTGCTTCAATTATCAAACAAAGTTCATTAGAAGAGTATGGTAGATGGGTTTTCTATCCTTGGTCTCGACGACTAGTACATGTTTTACCACCTAATGCTTTCGCTGCTTTACGTAGCAACCGTAATCGCTACAAAATTACTCTAGAAGAACAGACAATTCTCGCTACCAAGCGCATTGGTATTGTTGGACTTTCGGTAGGACATAGCATTGCCATTTGTTTAGGCTTAGAAAGATGTTTTGGAGAACTACGTTTGGCTGATTTTGATAATATTGATCTTTCGAATCTTAATCGCATTAATACACCAGTCCACAATATTGGTCTTAACAAAGCAATTGTTGTTGCACGTGAACTATTTGAAATTGATCCTTATCTAAATATTTCGTGCTACAGCGAAGGTATAAACACAACAAACATAGACGAGTTCTTGTGTCGAAATGGTCAGCTCGATATTCTTATTGATGAGTGTGACAGTATAGATATTAAATTTAGTCTACGCTACGCAGCACGCAAGCACCGCATTCCCGTACTAATGGACACCAGTGATAAAGGACTCATTGATGTTGAAAGGTATGATATTGAACCAAATCGCAAGCTATTTCATGGTCTGGTAGAGGAGATTTCTCCCGAAAAGATCAGAGGGTTATCCAACC
This sequence comes from uncultured bacterium, assembly GCA_964633315.1. Classification (GTDB taxonomy): domain Bacteria; phylum Cyanobacteriota; class Cyanobacteriia; order Cyanobacteriales; family CAWCAG01; genus CAZWGS01. Next base: position 5,593 of record CAZWGS010000157.1, read on the forward strand.
GTGAAAAAGTACCCTATGCTTTAGAAATATTAGGAATAGAGGAAGTTTCTGATCGCATGAAACTCTCTCTTTTGGAAATAGAAAGTACTATTTCAACATGGCCACAACTAGGTTCTGCTATCTTTCTTGGTGGTGGCGTTACCACCGATACTACTCGACGTATATTACTAGGAGAATCCATAGAGTCAGGAAGGTATTATGTTGATCTCAATCAGATAATTAGATGTAGCAAAAACTCTGAATCAACAGATACTGAAAAAGAAGGGAAATATCTTCAATGGTTTATAAAAAAGCAGATACAAACTCTACCACCAGTTTCATCCACTGCTACTACCATACTTCCCAAACAAATACTTCGTGATTTGATAAAGGTTGCGTCCCTTGCGCCTTCTGGAGGAAATTCTCAACCATGGCTTTGGGTATGCAATAACCATGGGATTCATTTGTTTCTAGACCCACAGACAAAAGAAACTTTTATTGATTTTCGGAATTTAGGCAGTATCTTAGCCCTTGGGGCAACTGCAGAAAGTTTCATTCTGGCTGCAGGAAAGTCAGGAATTGCAGTCAAGATGGAAGAATTTTGCCCATCCCTTTTTCCTATCGCCCGATTCACTTTTTCGAAGGGAAAACCTCAAGTTTTTAACGGCAAACTTGCTGAAGGACTTACACAAAGAACTACTAATCGCAGCCAATTGCCATCAGAACCTTTACCCACTAATCTAGGGGAGAAAATTGAGCAGATTCTAGCTCCATTTTCAGGAGTTCACTGTAAGCTGGTAACAGATCCAAAAATAATAGCAGCTATTGGTAGAATGGCTGGTGAAGCAGATCGCTTGCGCTTTCTCAATCAAACCACTCATAGGGAATTGATGGAGGAGATACGTTGGGATTCTCAAGAAGCAGAAAACACTCGCGATGGTATCGAAATCAATCACTTAGGACTCGATGAGATAGATATTTGCAGCTTGCGGACAATGCGCAACCCAAGGATAGTGGCAGAAGCTAATAAATTGGGCATTATGGGTGCTAATCTCGTAAAAGGTGCACTAACTGCCTTTAATAATTCTGGTGGTGTCGGTCTTTTATTTGTCCAAAAGCCAACTTCCTCGGACTTTTTTCTGGCTGGTCGAGCATTAATGCACCTCTGGTTGTATCTTGAAAAGTGCGGTTTTGGAATACAACCTTGGTCAGCTTCCGTTTATTTTATCATGCGTTTTATGCAAGAAAAAGGTTTGGGTTTTAGCCCATCTGAACAACAATCTTTGTCTATGCTTGAACAAGAATTCTCCAGATGCTTTGGTATTGATGGATCACAGGGGCTAGCAATGATGTTTCGTATCACAACTTCGCCGAAACCTATCAGTCACTCGAAACGAAAACTGCTAGACGAGATTCTAATTACCTATGATTAAGGCATTTATCAAAATTAGGGTTTTAGAGAAACTATTATTCAACTAAATCAGTCATTCTATACTAAGTTCGCTATTCCAGTTAGACGATCAAGTTGAAAAGATGTTGACATTTCCAGAGTGAGTTATCAAATCGATTCCTCATCAACGACTTAGCTTGGAATCATGAAAAATAGATGGTGTTAGAGGATAAAGCACCCTTTAATCGTAGAAAAAAATTAGCGATTTCCCTTGAATTTTGACTGTAGCCATACTGGTATAGCTCACACAAAGTTAGTTAGTATCAACAACGAGGAAATATGATCATTAATTTTAAAGTGATGAGTCCAATTTTGACCGCAATTGTCCTTCTTTTTAGTGGACAAGCAAGCTTCAGTCATCCTTATCAAGCTATAGAAACAGAAAATTCATTAGGGGAAAGGGAGACACCATCTACACAAGTCAACTCTTCACCCTTAAATAATCTGGCGGAAACAGACACACAGCCTGGTTTAAACTTTACCTGTGACACCAGCCACAATTCACCTATTACAATGGCACATTTTACTCAGGGAGAAATAGAAACAACTGTTCCCTTCTTGCAATGGACAGGAGAGCCTTTTATCCTAACTAATGTAGCCGAGGAATTTTGCAATAATGTCTCTGCTAAGCTACAGCAATATTACCAAAACAATGATGCCGATTTTGAATTTTCGACTCTGATTGTAGAAGAGATTGACGAGACATCAGTTGTTTGTATCGAAGCGATTCTCGACCAAGGTTGTACCCCTGATGGAGTACTATTTTCCTTAGAAGGAGTGGATAATCCTCAAAAAATTCTCACTCAGATGATTGCTGATGAATTACCTGAACCTCCCACCAGAGGAGACTTTCGTTTACCCTTAGGTGTACTTTTTCCTTGGTAGTAGTAACTAGAAAGTAGAGAGTGGTGATTAACTCATCCCCCGTATAGGTGCACGAGGGATTTCGTGTTGTTTGTTGTTAGTTGTTGGTTGAAAGTCAAATAACAAATAACAAAGCGGTGGGCGGCTATCCCTCCTACGTATAAACATCCGTTGGTTTCTTTGAAAAAATGGGCTGACCAACCCTTTCGGTGACAGACTATAATCTGCACCTTTTTCTGTATGCACATAAAAATACCCAAGCAAAATACACTTGAAATGAGTTAAAAATATGTATATTATGTTCTTATTCACTCATTAAATTTGAGTGTTTATAACTTGTAAGGGGTTGCCATTATGACCAGTAACAGCAAGAGATATGACCGGATTATTGTCAAGGATCTGAGGGGAAAAACAATGGCGAAATTCATCCGCTCCTTTGGAGGGGATTTGCGGATGACTATAGAAGGAGGTAGAACTGTAATAGAGCAAAAGGGTTTCTTAGGTTGGACGAAAATCTATTTACCTCCCATTGATGCTTTCATTGAAGCCATTGTGTAATCAAGACAATACATAATCTGTACTGAAAACAACATTTATGGGGCTAAGAGTAACTCTGTTTAGGTGATAAACTTAGCCCCTCTTGATGCAAAGAGGTAAAAATCTTCATCTAAAAATCATACTAATTTTATGGATTTTCTATAATAGAAATAACTAAAAAGTATCCCAACAGTGTAGGATGACAAACAATGTTAAGAGGAGTATGACCAAACCAATGGCTAAGGTAAAAAAAAAGCGCCTAAATCTCGACTTGACTCCAGAAGCCTATGAATTGTTACAAAAACTTGCCAATGAATCCGGTAAAAATATGGCAGATGTTTTGCGTACAGGTTTAACTTTGTACGGTATGGCTCAGGAGGAGCGTCAAGAAGGGAATAGACTGGGTATAGTAAAAGACGACCAGGTAATTAAGGAGATTCTTATTACCTAAATTGTCACAAATAAAAGTATGACTACAATTGGCTGTTGACGGCGAAATCGGTGGTGTTGAAGGAGTCGTCAGCAGCTTTCGGATTTTTAAACATACCTGCTTCATAAATTATAGACAAACCTAGACAGTACTAAGTTGACTACTTTCTA
>CAZWGS010000158.1:0-8985 GCA_964633315.1 uncultured bacterium
GCTAATATCTGCTTGCACCCAATTCCCAAATGGAGCAGGAGAGCGAGACACTGTAATTAATTCTTCTACGTGGGATATCAGATGTTCAGCAACAGCAGCACCTACACCACGACTAGCACCAAAAACGACGATTTTTTGCCACTTTTTCTTCATTTTGTTATCACTTCTGTCGGTATTGTTTTGGAGTTAAGCCTGCAATTTTTTTAAAGACACGGGAAAAATGCGCTTGGTCAGAAAATCCACAAGCAAAAGCAATATCAACCATTAATCTATGAGGATTATCCAGCATTTGTTTCCCTTGTTCAATTCGGTAAGACATCAAAAATTGATAGGGACTTTGACCAATAGTTTGTTTGAATAAACGAGAAAAATGGGAAGGACTTAGCTCTGCTTGTCTTGCCATGTCTTCTAGTAAAATATTATTGCTGTAATTAGCTGCAATATAATCTAATACTTGCTTATAATGCCTGGCAGTAAAGCTTTTAGAAAAATTGTATGCTTCTTCTTGTAAGCCGTATTTTAAAATTAGTTTAGTCAGAAAAACACGAGCAAAGGATTCAAACATTACTTGCGATCCTAAATCGCATTGCAAAGCTTCTAGAAGCTGAATTCCTGACTGGGTAATATCTTCATCTAAGAACTGAGGTAAATCTTTTAATTGTTGATTAGAAAGTAAAATTCCTAACTCAGTTTGAGCGAATTTTTCAAAAGCCTTAGGTTCAAGTGTAATGATAATGCACTTAGTTTTAACGTGCCATCTCCAGCCACTTTCCACACCAGCAGGAGTTACAATTATTTCATTCTTGTGATAGATAAAATCTCGATGTTCACCATCGCGCCAGTTTTCCACACGATGGGGTTCATCTCTTAAATTGAGGATGATATGATGCTGCTGATATCTATCAGTTGGCATCGAAGCAGGTTCAGCTTCAAAATATTCTAGAGTAAGTAAACTCGCCGCCATGGGGCGCACTAACTCGCTACTTTGAATTAGTGGTTCACAGGGGTATATATCTTGATACTTGGACATCGAAAATAATACTATATCAGCAAAATACTGACTGTCGTTGATTGTTGATGGTTGATTGTTGATAGTTAATTGTTGATTGAATTAACAGATAAGTTACTCTCACGATAGGTTATTGATGATTGTGGATAGTTGATTGAATTAACGAATTATAAATTGAGCAAGTTGAAGTAAAATTTTGCTCTATTAGTAAACATTAACAATCTACTGCTCCGAGGTACCAATAAAACTCTTTACTCACATCTAATTTGTATTAATCGCAAAACGATTAGTATTACATTCATCCTCTGGAAAATAAATTTTTAGACAAAGCTCAGAAATCTTATGCTATAAGAATTATACTAATTCACATTAGGCCTAAGTAATAAGTTGATATAGCAATTATCTTTCTTAGTAAGCTACATCCCAATCAACAACTTCCCCATTCCCTGAGCGAAAAATTTCGCCGGGTTCCCTCGCAAAGTTCGCCGTGTTCACTTGCCCATTCACCATCAACACCCAACAAGAATCAGGATTTTGCTTGTATCTCAGTCACATGAGAAACGCTATATATAGCGCTACGGGACAACATTAGGACATTTATCTGTTTCCTATATCCTTGTTATTGTTAACTTTTAACTGCTCTATTGTGTCCTAACTAATATGCGTAGGGCTATATGTAGTCACAATCAAAACTTACTCAAAAATATATGGTTCAAGATATTTTTTTTCAAATTAATGAAATACATCCCAATCAACCATCAACTATTCACAATCAACACTTATTACTTATTTATGGAAACGTATCCCACTAGAATAAGAAAAGCTATAGAGCAAAATTATATTTTTAGGTTACTCTAGATTCATTATTTCCACGGGTTCAAGATTATCAGCAACTTCAAAATCGAAGATACGTGAATAGAAATAAAATTCTCCATCCAAAGCGCGTTTAATATTTTCTGAACGACGGAAGCCATGTTGTTCCTGTGCAAAGGTAACATAGGCAACAGGTAATCCCTTCTCTTGAATCGCTTCCACCATCATTTGCGCCTGATTGGGAGGGGTAATTTTATCTTCTAAACCTTGGAAGAAAATTACAGGACAGGAAAGTTGCTCGGTAAAATTAATAGGTGATCGCTCTTTATAAATCTCTTCTTCTTCTGGATAAGCACCAATTAAACCATCGAGATAACGAGATTCAAATTTATGAGTATCTCTAGCTAAAGCTTCCAAATCACTAACGCCGTAATAACTAGCACCTGCTTTAAAAGTATTGTGGAAAGTTAAAGCAGCTAGAGTTGTATAACCGCCAGCACTACCACCAGAAATAGCCAGACGTTCACCATCTACTTTACCTTGCTCGACTAAATATTTAGCACCGTTGACGCAATCTTCTACATCTACGATACCCCACTGCTTCTCCAGTCTTTGACGATAATTTCGACCATAACCAGTGCTACCGCCATAATTAACATCTAAAATGGCAAAGCCGCGACTTGTCCAATATTGGGTTTTAAGACTTAGGGTAGCAGAAGCAGCTGCAGTTGGCCCTCCATGACTTTTTACCAACAAAGGTGGTAATTCTCCCTCTGATGCATTGTAGTCTTGGTTTTGAGGCGGATAGAACCAAGCATAGGCGCTTTTTCCGTTGCTAGTGGGAAAAGTAATCGCTTCGGGAACAGATAAATAGCCAGTTTCTATTTCCAAATCGCTAGATTTGCGTAATACCTTGGTTTCCTGACTAGCCAAATCTAATTCTACAACCGCTGTAGTTTCCGTGGGAGAACCAGCAATAAAAACAGCTTTCTCAGAATTCACCTGAAGAGAAGAAATATTGGTATAGGGTAATTCTATCGGTTGCAGTTTTTTATTTTCCGTATCCAGATGCGCGAGATACCAAACGCCATTTTGGGTATAACTGCAAATAATCTCAGTAGCCGACTTAAATTGATAGTTAGATAAACCAAAAACCCAGTGAGGATAGGCAAATTCAGCTTCCATTCGCCAAATCGGTTCAACCTCCTGACTTTCAGTATCGAGACAGTAAAGATTCCACCAACCAGTGCGATCGCTAGCAAAATAGAGTTTACCATCAGGTGACCAACGCGGCTCACAAATCGATTCTGTGACTCCTCCTGCTACTGTTTTTGCCGTGGCAATGCTACCATCTTCATTAATTTGGGCTAACCATAATTGTGTACTATCCCAAGGCATATGGGGATGATTCCAAGTTAACCAAGCTAATTTAGAACCATCAGGACTTAAACAAGGAGAAGAATAGAAATCGCTACCAGAAAGAAAATCTTGTAATTTACCTGTTTCGAGGTCAATAGTAACTATACTGTTATACGCACCACGTTCTGGATAGGTGTGTTCCTCACAAACACAAATCAGACGATTATGCTTAGCATCCAAAATAGCATCAGCATAGCGTCTTTCTGCTTCTGGAGTTACGGCTTGAGGTTCCTCTCCTAGTTGCTGACACCAGAGACGTTGGTCAGCAAAATTGCTAAAGTAAACCTTATCCTGCGCAATCAGAAAAGAGCCGCCTCCGTATTCATGAACGCGAGTACGTATATTGAAAGGAGCAGGGTTAACATCACTGATTGTACCATCAGCACTGCGACGCACCAACACATTACGCCCCCCTTCAGATGGTCTTCCCTCAAGCCAAAAAATGTCCTCTCCTGCAAGGGAAGTTCCCCCTAAACCAACACTCCCAGCCACAATTAAATCTGAGGTAATAGGCGATTTCCAAGAACCGAAGGATGCTATTTTTGCTTGTGTCATAGCTGATAATAGTTGGTTTTAAATTGAAGATCAAAAGGAGTCAACACTAGCTGGAGTAGAAGAAGTAGTCAGGAAGCAGAAAAACAATGGAACTGCTAACCCAATTACCGATTACCAACAAGAAGTACATTAAATACTATCAACTATTAACTGCACTAAATCAAAAATAGAACTTAAAAACCAATAACCAACAACCAACTCAATTATCCATACAATATCAATGGCAAATCCCAACCATTGGTGAAATTCCCCAGTGGTTTTGAGACACACTCATAGGCATATTAGTTAATTTACCGAACTGTGAGTAAATTCAAAACTTGTTGCGCTTCCTGGGTACGGTTTTGTTTACGGAGTAAATTGGCGAGGCGACGATATGTTCCAGCAACACTATCGATGTAGGCTTGCTGTTGTTGTTGGGGTAATCCTCGAATGTCATTGCGAATGGCTTCGCGGACATTGACGGATTGTTGGAACGACATAATAGCAAGTTCTATTTGATTTGTTGCTTCATAGGCGTAACCAAGATTGCTGAGAGTTAGACCTTCCCCATTGCGATCACCTATTTCTTGGAAGATAGCTAAGGATTGTTGAAAGAATTCAATCGCCCTTTGATATTGTTCCAAACTACCATAAGCATTGCCCAGACTACCCAGGGAACTAGCTTCTCCGTTGCGATCACCTATTTCTTGGAATATAGGTAAGGATTGTTGATAAAATTCAATCGCCCTTTGATATTGTCCTAAATTAGCGTAAGCATTGCCTAGACCAGTCAAGGTGTTAGCTTCTCCGTTGCGATCACCGATTTCTTGCTTGATCGCTAAAGACTGTTGATGGAATTCAATTGCCCTTTGATATTGTCCCAAACTACCATAAGCTTTACCCAGATTGCCTAAGGAACTAGCTTCTCCGTTGCGGTTGCCTATTTTTTGGAAGATAGCTAAAGACTGTTGATAGAATGCAATCGCCCTTTGATATTGTCCCAAATTACTATAAGCAAGACCCAGATTATTCAAGGTATTAGCTTCTCCGTTGCGGTTACCTATTTTTTGGAAGATAGCTAAAGACTGTTGCTGGAATTCAATTGCCCTTTGATATTGTCCCAAACTATCATAAGCATTTCCCAGATTACCTAAGGTATTAGCTTCTCCGTTGCGGTTACCTATTTTTTGGAAGATAGCTAAAGACTGTTGATAGAATGCAATCGCCCTTTGGTATTGCCCGAAACTAAAGTAAGCATTGCCCAGACTACCCAGGGAACTAGCTTCCCCGTTGCGATCACCTATTTCTTGCTTGATAGCCAAGGACTGTTGATAGAACTCAATTGCCCTTTGGTATTGCCCGAAACTAAAGTAAACATTGCCCAGATTATTCAAGGAATTAGCTTCTCCGTTGCGGTTGCCTATTTTTTGGAAGATAGCTAAAGACTGTTGAAAGAATGCAATCGCCCTTTGATATTGTCCTAAATTAGCGTAAGCATTACCCAGATTAATCAAGGAATTAGCTTCCCCCTTGCGATTACCTATTTCCCGGTAAATAACTAAAGCTTGCTGCCATTTTTCCAAGGCTTCTCGAAATCTGCTTGTACGCCATAGCTGAACAGCTTCTGCATACAACCTATCTGCTTGCGCTTTCCTCTCCTCCACCGTCTGCGCCACTGCTACTTCCGGTAAGGCGACAATCACAGGTATAAAAGTGAGTAAAAAGGCGAAGGGGAACAAGAAAAAGAACTTGATTAATTTCTTGGGGAAATGTTGCATGATTGCATTTCTGAGCAAAGATTAGCTAACATATATCACTTATCTTTGAGAAACAGAAGTTTATCCAGGAGATAGAGGGAAAGTTGAGAATAAGGAGATATTAGAAGTTGCTATTAATGCATAACTTATCTGTTGTCATCACTATCAATTAAGCTGTAAAAGTATCCCTCATCCGTTTCTTCTATCAACCAAAAAAAAATAACCCATGCAATCCCAATGGCAAATTCCACCCCTTTGTGAAATTCCCCAGTGGTTTTTAGAGGCGATTCAAAAATACGCACCCCAAGCTAAAGATAATTATGCAGCACAATTGCTCTGGCGTCGGGGAGTAAGAGATTCCCAACAGCTAGCTGGTTTTCTCAATCCCGATTCCTATCAACCAAGCAGCCCTTTTGAGTTTGGAGAGGAGATGAAATGGGCGCTACAACGCCTTCAAAAAGCCCGTGAAAGCCAGGAACAAGTAACTATTTGGGGAGACTTCGATGCCGATGGAATCACCGCTACCAGCGTACTTTGGGAAGGTTTGGGACAATTTTTTACGCCACAACTGCAACTGAATTACCATATTCCCAATCGCCTCAAGGAATCACACGGTTTAAATTGTCTGGGAATCCAACAGTTAGCCATCGCAGGAACTAAACTAATTGTTACCTGTGACACAGGTAGCACTAACTTAGAAGAAATCGCCTATGCTAAGCAATTAGGCATAGATATTATCGTCACCGACCACCATACCTTACCCGCAACACGTCCACCAGTAATCGCGATTCTCAATCCCCGCTATTTCAGCCTTAATCATCCTCTTTATCATCTTTCTGGTGTTGCTGTGGCGTACAAACTAGTTGAGGCAATGTACGTCATCTTACCCGATGTACCTCAGCAGAGTGTAACAGAATTACTAGATTTAGTTGCCATTGGTTTAATTGCGGATTTAGTCAACTTAAGTGGCGATTGTCGCTATCTGGCGCAACGAGGAATCGCCAAATTACAACAGCAAGCAAATGCCAACACCGTAACGCGTCCAGGTGTCGCGCGTCTGCTACAGTTATGTCAGCGCAGTGGCGATCGCCCGACAGATATTTCATTTGGTTTAGGACCAAGAATTAATGCAGTAAGTAGAATCCATGGTGATGCTAGTTTTTGTGTTGAGTTACTTACCAGTAAAGATCCCAAGCACACTCAACACTTAGCAATGGAAACAGAACTAGCTAATACACGCCGCAAAGAGCTACAAAAAAATGTTACTGCTCAAGTGAAAAAAAAGCTAGAGTACATCGATCTTTCCACAACTAGTGTTATCGTTCTCGAAGATAATCAGTGGCAAGGTGGTGTTTTGGGTTTAGTCGCTGGACAAATTGCCCAAGAATACGGTCGTCCCACGATATTGTTAAATGTGGAAACCAGTAACTCACGGTTAAAAAGTACCGAAATCCAAAACTTTGGGATAGTATCTCCCCAACTCCCCAACTCCCCAACTCCCAATCAATCTCCTGTAATCGAGAAGAATCAAAATGAGATTATGGCTAGGGGTTCAGCACGTTCAGTAGGTAATATTGATTTATACCAACTGGTAAACTCCCAAGCCCACTTATTGCATCGTTTTGGCGGACATCCCTTTGCTGCTGGTTTGAGTTTACCCGCAAAGAATATTCCCCTATTTCGAGAAGCGATTAATCAGCAATTGCGCCAGCAACAAGAAGTTTCTCTCACACCAGTAATTGAAGCAGATTTAGTGGTAATGGTGGCTGATTTAGGTAAGGATTTGTTTCGGGAACTAAAATTACTTGAACCTTGTGGAATGGGCAATCCAGTACCAAAAATACTGATTCAAAATTGCTGGTTTACCGAGGTTAAAAATTATAATATCAAGGATTTCCGTCGTCGCAAGGTACAGTATATTAAAACTCTCTTCCACATCTGCGATGATTCCCTAAGCAAAGGATTTCCCGGCGTTTGGTGGGGACACTACAAAGAAGATATACCCAGCAACCAACCCTGTGATGCGATTGTGGAGTTGGATTACAATACAATCTCTAGAGGTTATGAAATACGCTTAATCGCGTTGCGCCCTCAAGACGAAAATATCAGCTACGTTACATCACAACTGGGAGAATTACTCGTAGATTGGCGTTCACAAGACAAAGAATCCACTACCGATAACCTCATATTACTCCAACAATGTCCTTGGAGTTGGGATGAAATTCACAGGGGAGTACAAAGTGCGATTGCATCCGCCAGAAAACTTGCCCTTGCCTACCCAGAACCTGATAGGATCGCCCCAGAAGAAGTTTTAGCTAACTTAGTAGGCATTGCCAAATACCTCAATCGCACTCAAAAGAAGGTCAAATTAGTGCAACTTGAGGAAAAACTAGGCATTAGCAATCCCACTCTCCATTTAGGCTTAAAAGTTTTAAACGCTCTCGGCTTCAGCGTGAACCAAGATGGTGATATGCTGCGAATTAGCTCCCTAGAAGCAGCATCAACAACACCAGAAGAGATAATTGCCCAATTTATCGCCACAGTCTCAGAAGAGCAGTTTTTAAAGCAATATTTCTACCAAGTACCCCTGCCTACCGTAGAAAGATGTCTCATCAGCTAGGAATTAACTAAATTATTGATTTGCGAAAATGGTGTTTGGCTATAATAATAGTTAAACACTACTCTAAGATTTTATTGGATTGTAAGTCTTAGTCGTCTTCAATATTGCTAACTTGGGGCAGGTATATAGCCTTAGCCCCAATAGTTTTGTCTATATTCAAGTGCTAAGCCAAACCAATGACACCAACCCAATTTACAGTACATCTATACATTTAGGAGCGTGATAGGATGACCCAAGTGGTCGTTGGTCAAAACGAAAACATAGAATCGGCGCTACGTCGATTTAAACGCCAAGTCTCCAAGGCTGGGATTTTCGCTGATATTAAGCGTCGTCGCCACTTTGAGACTCCCATTGAAAAGCGTAAGCGCAAAGCAATAGCCAGACGTAAAAAGCGTTTCCGCTAACGGCAAAATATTAATTTACTCACCAGTAGCTTGGCATTCATACCTGTAAACTTTCTGTAACTAAAGTTGCTCAGGTATTGCCAACTAAAGTGAAAAAACAAACTTCCACCAACTTTTGATAATATTTTGGTGGTTTTTTATTAGTTACGCTTAATGTAAATTAGAAAGCAATCCCATAGTATAAGGCGTTTGAGCTTTGTCCAAAATTTTATTTTCCAGACAATGAACGTAATACTAATCGTTCTGGCGATCTATTCACATTAGACATTATTTATAGCGATTCTCTTTCTTAGTGAGCTACATTCCAATCAACCATTAACCATTAACCATCAACAAGAATCAGAATTTTGCTTGTACCTCAGTCAAATGAGAAACGCTATATTACTTATTACTTATTACTTATTACTTATTACTTATTACTTATTACTT
>CAZWGS010000159.1:0-8850 GCA_964633315.1 uncultured bacterium
GTTGTAGCTCCTGGATTTGGTGTAGTTATTACTCCTGGTTTTTTATTAGTTGTAGCTTCTGGTTTTGGATTTATTGTTGATTCTGAACTTGGAGTTGTTGTTGCTCCTGATTTTGGAGTATCCAACATTTCCTTAACTTCTTTATCCAAACGTTGTCGTAAACCCAAATCAGCAATACCAGTTTGTTCTATTTTCAATTTTTCTTGGTACTTTTTGACAGCAGCAGCTGTCTGAGGACCGTAAAATTGATTTGCTGGTAAGGGTGGTTCGGGCTTGACAACCATATTCAAATTTGTTTGAAGAATTTTGACAATATTGGCTGCATGATTTTGGGTTTTTTCTCCAGTAATATTGTCAACACCCAACTTATACCCTTTTTGAAATTCGCTGACTGCTTTTTTAGTTTGGGAATCTTGCAAACAGGTATTTGATACCTCGACTTCATAACCCAATCCGCGCAGTACACCACAAAATTCTGTAGGGGTATAATTACGTTTCTTCAATGCTATAGCGGTATTAGAAGTTACTACGCCAGCAACAACTAAACAAATAGCAGTTATTCTCGTGCTTGTGGATCGAATCCCACACCACATGGTTTAAACTCCTGTTGGTCAATCAGTCTTAATCAAGACATATGTGCTTGGTAGCTGCATTCTAATTTTGTTTAACGTTTTTGTCCTTATTTATTAATTATTTTTGAGGAATTCCTCAAAAATATCACCTGTCATCCCTCTTTAGTTGTATTTATTAAGTGTTTAATAAGATTGTTTGCCAAAATTAGTAATTTGTCGTAATGAATCAGCATCAAGTCCCAAAGCGATATCATCTCTGGTTTGAGAGGTTGATGGCAATTATAGCTGCAATGAATTTAGGTTTTGTTCTATTTGATTTGAGCTATGTACCTTGGCGTACTTTTTATTTTCGCAATGTGCCAAAATTAACTCGAATCTACGATCCGATTAAAGGTATTGAACCTAACAGAGATACACAAAATTATCTCGAAGTAGTTGACCGACTGCAAAACCAGATAAACAATACAGGATTGCGATCGCCCGAAGTCAAAACAACTCTTGAAGATCTACAGGAGTTCAGTGTCGAAATGATTGAGGAAAATCCTTTTGCTGCTGCTTCTAAAAGCGGAACCTTAGAAAAAATAAAAAATAGGATGCGCAACCACATAGGTGATGATTCTGCAAAGCAATCCTTCCGTATGTTTTGGTCTCAAGAGTATCTCTCAAAGCAAGGATTTTCCAAAGAAATTGGTTTTTTCAACCGTAACATCAAGCCTTTGATTGCTAGCAACTATTACCGTCGTATTGGTGAGAATGGTGAGTATATCGACCGCTTTCGGTTATATGACTTACCATTTGTAGTTTTATTTGCTTTGGACTTAATACTGCGTACTTACTTAATTAAGCGGCGTAATAGCAGTTTCAGCTGGTTAAATGCAATTTTGTGGCATTGGTATGACGTAATTTTCCTTATACCTTTTTGGCAATGGCTGAGAATAATACCAGTATGCTTTCGTTTAGATAAGGCACAATTATTAAATCTACACGGCTTACGTCGGCAAATAGAACAAGGGATTGTTGCTAACTTTGCGGAAGAAATCACCCAAATGGTAGTGGTGCGCGTAATCGATCAAACTCAACAATCAATTCAAAGTGGGGATTTGACTCGTTGGTTCAAACAAAGCCGTAGCGTGAACAGTTATGTAGATATTAATAATATCAACGAAATTGAAGCCATTAGCGGAATTGTTGTTAAAGCAACCGTATATCAAGTTTTACCAAAAATCCAACCCGAGATAGTAGCTTTATTACAGCACAATATCGATAGCGCCCTGAATCAATCCCCCATATATCGCAATTTGCATAATTTACCAGGGATGGGAGAAGTGCAAAGTCAGCTAAGCAAACAACTAGCGACTGAAATTACCACTAACCTCCACAAAGCTTTAATTTCAGCAGTTGAAGATCCAGTCGCAGCACAGCTTTCCAGTCGCCTCATAGAACGTTTTAGTGAAACTTTAGGAGACGAAATGCGACAGAAGCAAATTTTAGCCGAAATCCAAAGTTTATTATTCGATTTTCTTGAAGAAGTAAAAATTAACTATGTACAGCGTCTTTCCGAAGAAGATATGGAACAAATATTAGAAAAAACAAGGCAGTTAAAAAATCAAGTATCTGTATCTGCCGTTGTCGAACAAAATTCTGCTCTAGTAGAAATGAGAAAAATCAAGTAGCACTAGATATAACGATCATTATCTTCTTATTTCCAGCATTATCCTTTTAGTTCTAAAACAAAGATTTTGAGGGATATTAAAAATTAACGCCTGATTTTGTACTTTCCTTCTTCCTCTAGAAGAAATGCGCTAAACTCAGAATAGAAATGAATCAATACTGATTCGTGACAAGACTTCTTGGAAGATATACTTATCACCGGAAGTGGGTAGAAGCCCACTTTTTTTGTTGGAATTGTTGCATGACTCATCCCTTAGTTCCGCAAATTATTGAATTAGCGACACCAGTGGCCCAAGAACTGGGATTAGAGGTCGTTGGCGTTGTTTTTCACACCAACCAACGTCCGCCAGTTTTGCGCTTAGACATCCGTAACCCCCAGCAAGATACCGGTCTGGATGATTGCGAACGGATGAGCCGTGCTTTGGAAGCTTGCTTAGATGCGGCACAAGTTATTCCAGATTCTTATGTTTTGGAAATATCAAGTCCTGGTGTTTCACCACTGCTAGTCACTGAACGAGATTTTATTTCCTTCAAAGGATTTCCTATAACTGTATCCACTTCTCCACCCTACAACGGAAAGCAAGAGTGGAGCGGTCAGTTAGTTAGTCGTGACGAAAGCAAGTTGTATTTGAATCGTAAAGGTCGTACAGTTGGTATTCCTCGTTCTTCTGTGACCAAGGTCCAGTTGAGTGAAGGTTAATAGATCAAAGATATAGGGGCTATTATTTTCTTCTTATCTAAGTTCTGGGACAGGTATTTAGGGGATAAAAATTAGCTATTCCCTGATGTTGGTGATATTTTAATCTTTTACCAACAAAACATTATTCAGTCCCCAGACAAAAAGGCAGACGAAAAAAGTCTTGCCCCTGTTTCCGAGGAAGAAAAATTAACTCTTATAGACCCAAAAGGCCTAAGAAATGGGGACAAAAGATAAAAAAACATACTACAAGATTGACAACTGATCTCAAATAGAAAAAGGAGTCAATTGTGAATATAATTTCTTATTCTTTTGTTTTTCTACCTATTTCCTATTGTTTCAATGGAGATTAATTATGTCAATGGTTGATTTAAAAGGATTAAAAGAATTAATTGAAAGTATCAGTAAAGAAAGGAATTTACCCCGGTTAGCAGTCCAATCAGCAATCAGGGAAGCTTTACTCAAAGGGTATGAACGTTTTCGCCGCGCCCAAAATTTGGAACGCAAGCAATTTGATGAAGACTATTTTAATAATTTCGACGTGCAACTTGATGTGGAAGATGAGGGTTTTCGAGTTGTTGCAACTAAAACAATAGTTGAAGAAGTTACCAATTCAGATCATGAAATTTCCCTTAAGCAAGTCCAAGAAATGGGTGGTGACGAAGCCCAACTCGGTCAGGAAGTAGTATTGGACGTTACTCCAGATCAAGGGGAGTTTGGTCGAATGGCTGCAATGCAAACCAAACAAGTTCTGGCGCAAAAACTCCGCGATCAACAGCGCCAAATGGTGCAAGAAGAATTTCAGGATTTAGAAGGAACTGTCTTACAAGCTAGGGTCCTGCGATTTGAAAGACAGTCAGTAATTATGGCTGTGAGTAGCAATTTTGGTCAACCTGAAGTAGAAGCTGAGTTACCAAAGCGCGAGCAACTACCTAATGACAACTATCGGGCGAATGCTACATTTAAAGTCTATCTCAAAAGAGTTTCCCAAGGGCAGCAAAGAGGTCCACAACTACTAGTATCCCGTGCCGATGCCGGTTTAGTTGTTTACTTATTTGCTAATGAAGTCCCGGAAATCGAAGATGAAGTCGTGCGAATAGTAGCGGTGGCGCGAGAAGCTAATCCACCATCACGTTATGTTGGACCTCGCACCAAAATTGCTGTTGATACCCTCGATCGCGATGTAGACCCAGTTGGTGCGTGTATTGGAGCAAGGGGTTCGCGGATTCAGGTTGTAGTTAACGAATTACGGGGTGAGAAAATCGATGTCATTCGTTGGTCGCCAGATCCTGCAACTTATATTGCCAATGCTTTAAGCCCCGCACGGGTAGATGAAGTGCGTTTGATGGACCCAGAAACCAGACAAACTCATGTATTAGTTGCTGAGGATCAACTCAGTTTAGCCATTGGTAAAGAAGGACAAAATGTTCGCCTAGCCGCTCGCTTAACAGGGTGGAAAATAGACATCAAAGACAAAGCAAAATATGATTATGCAGCAGAGGACGCTAAGTTTGCAGAAACAAGAGCGCAACATGCATCAGAAGAATTTGATGAGGTTGAAGAAATTCTAGAAGAAGAGGTAAGCCCGACAGAAACACAAATTCATGAAGAAATTCCCCTTGAGAAATTTTCATCACAACAGCTATCAGAACAACTAGTAAACTTAGAACAAGAAAAAACGGAATTATTAGAGGAAAATGAGATATTTGAGACCACTAAAGAAGAGTCGGTATAAACTTAAATAAATGAAATTTTAAAACTTAACTAGAATTACCAAAAATTCCACAACACAAAACTAATGAAACCAAATTATCGGCGTTGTATTAGTTGCCGCAAAGTGGGTTTGAAGGAGGAATTTTGGCGGATCGTCAGAGTCTTCTCATCCGGGCAGGTACAATTAGATTGGGGTATGGGGCGCTCCGCCTATATTTGTCAGAACCCTAACTGCTTGCAAGCGGCAGGGAAAAAAAATAGACTAGGGCGAGCACTGCGTGCACCTGTCCCTGATACGGTGTATCAGACATTGTGGGAACGCCTAAATCAAAGTAATTCCCATACCAAATGTTCATAATTTGAACTTATTTTTGCAGCAATCCATACTCCGAATAAAAATTACAGTCATTGCCTATGGCTGTCATTAAACCCTCTATGATGGTTCATGTAGTGCCGGAGTAGAATATACATGGGTGTCATACACCCCGCTCTAATAATTTTTAGCAGCGAAATTAAACCTCCAACAAGTCTTACTTGCTTGTGTCGTGGAAAACTCAAAATCTGCAAAACAAAAACCTACACAACCAACAATGGGTAGCGCCTACACCCAGTTTGGCGTCAACCATCAATTTAGGTGAGATGCCAGCATTGAACTGAAACATCTCTCTTTCCTAAACCATAGCTGTCAATATGAAATTCTACGGCAACTATTACACAGTATCAAAGGATGGAGATGTCGCTTTAATCTGGCAACCATCCATTAAAGCTGTAAATTAAAGGGGAAGAGTGGATGAACAACGGCAAAGTTAGAATTTACGAATTATCAAAGGAATTAAATTTGGATAACAAAGAGCTATTAGCAATTTGCGACCAGCTCAACATCGCGGTCAAAAGTCACAGCAGTACGATTACAGAATCTGAAGCCCAGCGTATCCGGTCGGCAGCCGAAAAACTTCCACCTAATAGACATCAAACGTCACAAACTGGCTCCCGTTCTCGACCTGCTACACCTAAAAAACCAGAAATTTTGGAGATTCGTAAACCCAAAGTGGTGAAAAATTCTGCCTCCAACAACCCAGAGGCGTCGGCTGCTACCGACCAACAAGCTGATCATAATAATGAGGCTAAACCTCTTTCTTCCCCCCGGCCTTTCGCTCCAACCGTTCCACCAATGAAGCCTGTGGCATCAACTAGACCAGTACAAAATCAATCAGAAAATCAACAAAAACCTGCTGTTGCCAACAATAGCAACAGTAATCGTAATAACAATCAAACAGCAGATACTAGTAAAACAAGACCCGAAAAACCGGCCGCAGTTGCTCCAAAAGCAGTCAGTCCGGTAGAAAAACCACAGTTGGTTGCTCCTCCCCAAAGACCCGCAGCACCAAAAGCTACGGCGAATGTTGCGGGTGTTAGCATTGAGAAACCAATACTCAAACGCAATAAAGATCAACAAGGGCAAGGCAAGCAAAAAGTTAATAAGCAACAGCAAAAACCAGCCGATACAGCCAAACCTTTGCCCCAGAAACAAGTGCGTTCGGGAGCTTCTGCGCCGAGTAAACCAGAAATTAGGACAAATAGGTCTGAAAAGCCAGCATCGCCTCAGCGTCCGAGTAAGCCTGGACGTTCGACGGAATATCCAGCAGCTTCAGCAGTTCCTGCACCTGTTAAAGCAATCCCACCCAATAAACCAGCAGAAGTATCTAGCGAAGAATATGATGACAATGATGTCGTCACTGAAACAACAATAGAACTTAAGCGTCCAACACCACCCCGCTTGAATAGAGGTGGTAAAAAACGTCATTCGGAAGTAGAGACCTTAGACGAAGTTAAAGAATCAAGTAAGGTTGGTAAGGGCCCAGCTAAAAATAAACGTCAAAAACCAATCGTTGATGATTTTGAAGATGACGATCTCCTAGATGATGAAAACCAAGATGCAGTAGAAGCAATTCAAGTAAGTAATGCGATCGCTCGTCCGCCTAAACCAAAAAGTGCTAAGCCTGCACAGGCAGTTCCTAGGGCGACTCCAAGCGCGAGAACGAAAAAACCTTCTACATCTAGAGGCGAACAAAATCAAAATCGCCGTCGCGAAACAGAGCAGAAGGCTCCGCGACCTGAAAAACTACAAATAACCGGCACCATGACTGTGCAGGAATTATCAGAAGCATTGGCAATAGCAGATACAGAAATTGTCAAAATTCTGTTCCTCAAAGGTATGGCGGTAAGTATTACCCAAAACCTGGATGTTCCTACAGTGATTTTGGTTGCCAACGAAGCAGGGGTTGAAGTTGAAACCCAAGAACCAGAAGCTGAAGCTCGCAAAGTCACAGAAATGATCGATTTGGAAGACTTGGAATATCTCCATCGTCGTCCGCCAGTTGTGACAATTATGGGTCACGTCGATCACGGAAAGACAACCCTACTTGATTCTATCCGTAAAAGTAAGGTCGCAGCTGGAGAAGCTGGCGGTATTACCCAGCATATTGGGGCATACCACGTAGACTTAGAGCATAATGAAAAACAAGAACAAATTGTGTTCTTAGATACGCCGGGTCACGAAGCGTTTACAGCGATGCGGGCACGCGGGGCAAGAGTTACAGATATTGCCATATTGGTAGTAGCTGCTGATGACGGAGTTCGTCCCCAAACCATTGAAGCTATCAGCCACGCTCAAGCTGCCAAAGTACCAATCATTGTGGCAGTTAATAAAATTGATAAGGAAGAAGCACAGCCAGATAGAGTTAAGCAGGAATTAACTCAGTATGGTCTAACACCCGAGGAATGGGGTGGTGAAACCATTATGGTTCCTGTAAGTGCAATCAAGGGTGAGAACTTAGATACACTCCTGGAAATGATTCTGTTAGTAGCAGAAGTAGAAGAACTTAATGCGAATCCAGACCGTCTGGCAAAAGGAACCGTTATCGAAGCCCATTTAGACAAAGCCAAAGGTGCTGTCGCTACGTTACTAATCCAAAATGGTACTTTGAAAGTCGGCGATATTTTAGTTGCTGGCTCGGTATTTGGTAAAGTGCGGGCTATGGTTGACGATAGAAGTGAAAGAGTGACAACTGCTGCTCCTTCTTTTGCTGTAGAGGTTCTTGGTTTAAATGATGTTCCTGCAGCAGGTGATGAATTCGAAGTCTTCAATAACGAAAAAGAAGCACGAGCACTTGCTAACACACGCGCTGAGAAACAAAGACAATCCCGTCTGATGCAAGGGCGCGTTACTTTAACTGGAATTTCAGCACAAGCACAAGAAGGCGAGTTAAAAGAACTCAATCTAATTCTCAAAGCCGACGTTCAAGGTTCTATCGAAGCTATTCTCGGATCGCTTCAACAAATTCCGCAAAACGAAGTGCAAATTCGCTTACTTTTAGCTGCGCCAGGAGAAGTGACTCAAACTGATATTGACTTAGCAGCAGCGAGTGGTGCTGTAATTATCGGTTTTAATACTACTTATGCTAGCGGAGCTAGACATGCTGCGGATGAAGCAGGTGTGGATGTAAGAGAATACAACATCATCTACAAACTACTAGAAGATATCCAGGGAGCTTTAGAAGGATTGCTGGAACCGGAACTAGTAGAAGAAGCTTTGGGTCAAGCCGAAGTACGTGCTGTTTTCCCTGTGGGTCGAGGAGCAGTTGCTGGTTGTTACATTCAATCCGGAAAACTGCTGCGTAACTCTAAATTGAGGGTTCGCCGTAGCGATCGGGTTATTTACGAAGGAGTTTTAGACTCACTCAAGCGGATGAAAGAAGATGTCCGAGAAGTGAATTCTGGTTATGAATGCGGTATTGGCATTGATAAATTCAATTCTTGGCAAGAAGGTGACATCATTGAAGCCTACCAAATGGTTACTAAGCGCCGGACTCTATCGCTTGCAAGATGATTCCCAAGGTGAGTATCAGGGAATGGGATGAGTTGACCCTCTCATCTCATGATAGCTACGCGCATCCTCCATGGGGATATCGCCTACAAAAGGTTAGCTGCAAATAATTCTATGTTTGCAAGCTATACCAAAAAACTGGAGATTTCTGCCTTCAGAACTCCAGTTTTTTGATGTGTTGGTAACGTATATAGCGTCACGCGCAAGTGATTAGCGCCTAGTGGTTAGCGGCGAAAGATGCACCTACGGTGTTTGCTTGCCCACATCCTAACGGATGTTAGCGTTGCTAGCGTAGCGTGACGTAGTCATAC
>CAZWGS010000160.1:0-8645 GCA_964633315.1 uncultured bacterium
ACGTATAAACATCCGTTGGTTTCTTTGAAAAAATGGGCTTCGGGGCCCTTTCGGTTAATAACTTCAAATCTTAAATATGACAAACAGAGTATTCTAGAGTACCCCAAGTGTTAACGGCGACAATTCCATCCACAAACAGACCTTGATAGATTTGAAATTGCCTGACTCTCTCTTCTGTTTCAAGACCAAAATTACCATCTACTGCAATTCTATCTCCATGATATACACTGGATGTAGCTTTTCTGTAAAATTCATTAAGACGTGCTTGTAGATACTTGACTTCATTGCCTTTACTACCTTGACGTAAAGTTGAATTAATAGCTTGAGAGAAAGGAACAATTTCCTCTAGTAAACTCCAAGTTTTTGAACCGACAATTCCATCAACATCAATCAAAAAATCAGTTTGAAATAGTTCCACACGAGCTTTAGTTGCTGAACCAAAATAACCGTCGACAATTAACTGGTAATCGCAGTAAAAGCTATTGAGTAAGAATTGTAGATATTCAACCTCATATCCAGAACTACCTTGGCGCAAAGTAGAGTGGGAGATAGCTGTGTCAGTTATACTATAAGCTGTCATAATTTGTTTCTCCTGAAATCAATTTGTTTGTTTTGATATTTCTATTGTCAAAAAATTACTCAAGAAAAACATTGCTATTTACCGACAAATACCATTACCATTTTTGACCATTAGTATTACACTTTTCGGCAATAAAAATCAGATAACTTAGGGACGCAAAATATTACGTCCCTACAATGGTAAAAATTCAGATTTTTAATTGGCACACATCTCTAAATATCATAATCAGCGTGTTCTAAAGCATCCCAAGTTTTAACTCCCACAATTCCATCCACATCTAAACGAAAATCGAATTGAAATAGCTTTACCCTAGCTGCAGTTTCCGAGCCAAAATAACCATCAACCTTAATTCGGATACCATAGGCTTCACTGGATTGAACTTTGCTGTAATATTCATTCAGCCGTACTTGTAAATACTCAACCTCACTACCTCTGCTACCTTGACTTAAAGTAGGATGACTCGCTTTTACGTGAGGAACTATTACTTCTAAATCACGCCAAGTTTGTCGTCCAACTATTCCATCTACTACTCTGGTACAATCGAATTGAAATTGCATCACACGAGCCTCAGTTTCTGAGTCAAAAATACCATGATTAATTAATGGAGAGTGGTAATAAAAACTCGTGAGCAAGACTTGCAGATATTTAACTTCATCACCATGATCGCCTTGACGTAAAGTAGAGTAGGCAGTTCTAGTAATAGTTGAAGTAGTCATGGTTTGTTTGTCCTGGAATCAATATCTTTGTTTTGATATTTCCAATATCTAAAAAATTATCAGTAAAATCATTGATACTTTAGGACAAACACCATTACCACTTTTTGCCATTAAGCATTACACTTTTCGGTAATGACACTGGCAAGTAATTTTTGCTACTTCTCTAATCAATTAACCCCTGTTGACGGGCGCAAATTTGAGTTAAAGTACGAATATTTTTACCTTCCTCTGAATAAATCTGCAAAGCACCCTGAATTTTAGACCAATAATGGCGAATCATGCGCTCAGATTTATACATTGCTTGGGCGATGGCTTTGTCTTGAAGTCCTTCTTCAAAAGCTAGTCGTAGCACTTCTAGCCACTCTGGCTTAACTTCCAAATCGCTTTTAATATCCTTAGTATAAGTTAATCCTTGCATCGCCCAATTGATACGAGTCACTAAGGTTGCAATCGGTAGACTGTTATCAGCGATGGTAAAACCTCCCCGATGATTATCAATTTCCGTAATTAGGCGAATTAAGGCTTTAATCTTACTACTTTGCACCATCAGGTTAAGTTGAGGATAATTTTGCATCAACTTTCGCAGCAAGTCTAATCCATATTCAACCCTTGCTTGTCCTCCAGATGTTTGCGGAAGCAACAAATCAACGATAATTAAATCTGGTAATCTTTCTTGAATCTTTGCTAGCGTTTCTTGTATGCTCTGGGCTGAGTCAATTTTTGCTTCACAAAAATGCTCACGCACTAGGTTAATTGTGCCATTGAGTAGTAGGTGATGGTGATTAATAATTAAAATAGTCAACTGCTGGGGATTATTAACTGGATAGGTCATGATTTCTTCTTCCTCAGAGACTATGAAGGCATTTGGCGCAACAAACGAGAGATTCAAATCAGTGAGAAATAATTTAATTAAGGTCGTTTTTAATAATTTACAGAATTCTAATCAGCTTTGATAGTACCCTTCAAGGTACTATTTTTTCAATAAAAATAAATAATGCAGATCTCAAGAATTATGCTGATTAATTAATAGTAGTTAGTCTTAGTTAGAATTGCTTGTTTTATTGCTCAATAATGTCATTCTATGGATCTAAATCCGTCTACAAAAAATATAATACCAAATCCCCTTGATAGACTGCCCTTTTTACAGACACAAAAATTAGACTAAATACATATAGAGAGATAGCTTGAATATTTGAAACTAAAGTATCTACAAGAGCCGGATTTGGTATAACTAGTTTACCCAAATTACCAAATGCCTAAATCAAAAATATTTAATTATGAAAAATAATCTTGCTCAATCAATCACAAAAACCCAAAAATATCTACTCATATCAATTTCAGATAATTGCTTACGATATAGCTTTAATGAAAAATTTTGATGTATAAATTGAGGCCTATTGCATTACTAATCTTATCGTAACTAGTCAGGTGGACATGATATTACCAGTATAAAAAATAAATAAATTTAGCTTCTTAATTTAGATAAAATTTCAGTTCTGGATAGAGTTGTACCAGTTTCAATCAAGATTTAAATTCCAGCAAATAAGGAAAAGTAATATCGTTGATACGAATAAGAATCGCGATACTTAAAATCTCTGGCAGTAATAGCATACTAATCAATTTATATTACCCTGAGTGGCGATCTAGAAAAGTAGCAACAGCCTGATTAAACGCCTGGGGTTCCACCAAATGAGCCCAATGATTTCCGGGAATCGCACTAATGTGCAGATTGGGTATATACTTCTTGTAAGGCGATAGTTGCAAAGAACTTCGATTTAGTCCCTGTTTTGGCACTAGCAAGCAGGTTTCAGTTGTAATTGTTTCGGTTAAACCCGCCAGTTGTATAGCATCTAAGAAAACTCCATTACGAGCAGCAATTGCAAACTTACTACCCCAGCTACCATCAGTTTTTTGTTCTATTCCCGCCTGAAAAACCGATGCTTGTAGGTTACTCCATTGTCGATATTGTTTCAAACTACGAGCTAAGCTAACAGCTGCTTCGTAATTAGAAAATGGTCCCATGACCTTGAGAAAAGGCAGGATACGGTACAAAATAGGAAACAGGGGTCGAAATAAACTAGGTAATCGATTGACGAAAAAAGGATCCACTAACGTCAAAGTGCGAAGACGCTGAGGTTGTTTACAAGCCCAAATTAGTGCTATTTTAGCTGACCATGAGTGAGCCACCACATGAACTTGTTGTAAACCCAGATTTTGTGCCAAAATCTCTAAATCCGTAGCTAACATCCTGGAATCATACTCTGTCTCAGCAGGTTTGCTACTCTCTCCATGTCCACGCAAATCAGGTGCAATGCAAAGATAGCGATCTGCCAAAGTCTGCGCTAAGCTTTGCCATACTAGTCCATGGTCTGCCAACCCATGTAAGAGTATAACAGGTTCTCCCGCACCCCACCTCAGGTAGGACAGGTTTAGATTAGTTGATAGGGTTAAGGTTTTACGGTTTGCTTCCATCTGGTTATATTTACAGCACCACGCATTTAGGTGAAACAGCTTTGAGTGTTAGATTTTGCCTGTCGAGTCAGTACTCTTAATCGAGAGTATCAAACATCGAGACCAAAATGCCAAAACTTCTCCTTTGAGTGCGCAGATAAATTCCCTTGTAAAAATCCTAATTTATGGCTAGCTTAAGTAAGAGAAAAAAGGATAATTCAAGGGTGATAGCATAATGCCAAGAAAACTTTCAAATTTCAGACGAGGAGATGATCGCGATAACTTTGAATATTTTTTAGATTATGGCAAAGTTAATTCTACTGCTCAAAAATCTGCCATTCTTTTAATTGGGGGTGCAGAAGGAGGAAGCATAGGAGAAGAT
The DNA here is from genome assembly GCA_964633315.1 of uncultured bacterium. Taxonomy (GTDB): domain Bacteria; phylum Cyanobacteriota; class Cyanobacteriia; order Cyanobacteriales; family CAWCAG01; genus CAZWGS01. The sequence goes on from CAZWGS010000160.1 coordinate 4,130, forward strand.
GCTGCTACTCAATGGTTTCTCAAGCAAGCCAACCATGGAGATTATTTAGTTATACGTAGTGGAGGAATTGGTAGACAAGCACAGTGGATTGCTGATAATTACAGAGATTTAATTAATTCTGCTGCAGAACTTTCTATTGATAGTAGAGAAGCCGCTAATAATCCAAAAGTCATCAAATATATTAAAGATGCTGATGCTATATATTTTGCTGGTGGCGATCAGAATAAATACGAAGACTACTGGGAAGGAACAGCGACAGAGAGAGCGATTAATTATTTAATCAATCACAAAAAAGTTCCTGTGGCTGGAACAAGTGCTGGGATGGCAATTTTAGGAGAATATTATTATGCTCCTGCTCGGCGAGGATTGCTAAGTTCTGAAATTCTCAATGACCCTTTCCATAAAAATACTCAGGATATTTTTCGCAGTAATTTTCTCAAAGTTCCTTTTCTAAAAAATGTGATTACTGACACTCATTTAGATAGGTGTAATGAGAATCATCCTGAAACAAGATATGGAAGAATTTTTGGTTTTATGGCTCGAATTATGGTGGCTGAAAATAAACCAGTCTATGGTATTGGTTTAGAAGAAGGTGCCTTTGTCGCGATTGATGAAAACGGAATCGCCCAGGTTTTTGGCAATGCTTCATCACCTGGACAAGATGCCTATTTCTTGCAAAGCAATGGTGCAACACCAGAAAAAATAGAACCAGGATCGCCCTTAATTTGGGATAACAAGGGACAAGCGGTTAAAGTCTATAAAATTGAAGGGACACCAGAAGGAAGTGGTTCCTTTGACCTCAACAATTGGTTAACTGCTTCTGGGGGAACTTGGGAATCTTGGTTTACTACAGGTGGTTATTCTGGTTTTCAAAGAGAGAGAATTAGGTGCTAAGACAATCCATAGTATTTATGCAAAACATCAGCAGCTTCTGCTAAAGAAATACCAAAGGTGATAATGCCTTCTTCATGTCCACTCATAACAATAATTTTTTCTGTTTGGAGTTCCTCTTTTGTAGACAATCTCATTATTTCCTCTGCCATTTCTGGAGTTCCATAGGCACAATTTCTTGCTGTAGTTGGTACTTTATCTAGTAATTGTTGCCAAAGTTGCAGATGATGCACGTGAATTACAGCATTAATTTTAGGATTTGCAGTGTAGATTGCAGCATGGGTTAAGGATTCAGAAGAAGCTTTAATAGGACCTTGGCAAGTGAGAGAGTTTTCTGTGAAATTAAATTTAATTACTCTGGTGTAATGCTCCTCATTTAAGGATTCTAAATGACCTGTTTGTGTCCCAGAAATAATAAAATGCTCTGGGACACAATCGCGAACACTAATATTACCAAAACCAATACCATTATCGTACTCACCAATTAATCCTAATTGATACATTCGAGTACGCCATGAATTAATTTCTGACAGCAAATTGGTTTCTAAGGCTGGGGAAACAATCCAGTTACATTGATATTTAATGTATCCCTCATCAATCATGGCAAAATGGTGTAATGGGGTGCAACAAAACTATATTACTGTAATCAGCAAAACCTGATTAGACATCTGAAAAAATTAAACTATCTACATTTTTACCCATTGTGGGGAGGTAAAATTTTTACTTCCCTACATTATTTTTCCCTTGAACTGCATGTACCAGAATTTAACACAATGAAGACAACAATGTCTCAGTAAAAATGTGGTCAACTTGCTTTAATGTTCTTTGCTCTTTAGTAACAGGTATATTGAGCAATTCTTGGATTTCTTCATGACTATGTGGACGAATAGCATAATTATCTTTAAATAAATCCAAGTAACTTGGATAAGCTGTATTTAAGATGTGGTGTTGATAAATATACGGAAATAGATTGATTGAAATCGGTGACTCTTTTGGAGGTATAAACTCCGAAATACTGGTAGCTTTTTCATAACAACATTTCATCCATGAAGTCTTCATGACTGAATTATCTATAATATTATTTTTGACTATTTTCCAATTTTTCACCATATGTGGTGTGTACTTTATGGCAAGAGTATGACTGACTTCACGACAAACTTTTTCGGGCATACATCGTAGAATAGTTGAATCTAACACAAGGTAGCTTGCAGCCTTAGAAATATACTGCTTATAAAGTGCTGCCATGTTATGCCAACCTGTCCAACTTAAAGCGAGAAAATTTTTAAAACTATCTTGATTATCGCGATTACAATAACATTGGTAATCATTCATTATGTTTACCTCATATTGATTTAGCTCGATAAAAGCCAAAGTTTCAATCAGCAAATCTGTAATCAGTCGATAATTTCTTGTTTCTAAAATCAAATCTCGTAAAACTTGCCAATGATTACCATTCCCTGTCTTATCTACAATATTCTTTTGAAGAGCATAATTGTCTAAATCATGTTGAGTAGCTTCAGGCATATTCTCGATTGAAATCACCTGCATCTTCAACAGAGAATCAATACTCAAGAAAGGATTGCGAATTAAGATAACAATCTTGTCTATTAATTGAAGCAATCGCAGAGCTTGTTGTCCGATACCTAAATTACGTGCCATACATTTAATCACAAGCGTAATTTTTTTTTCAGAGTGTAGTTTCCTCGCTTGTTGGTATCTTTGCCAGATTCGCTGATAGGCAATCTCTTCTCGATTATCAGGAGGTAGATAAGGGTAAGAATATGTCAAATGAAAAGGTTGATTAATTACGTCATCTACTGAAGGTGATTGAGCTAGGACATTCATAAAAAATGTTGAACCCACTCGAGCTGGAGAAATGATGCAAATAATATTCAAATCACCACTTTCCACCTTGGAATTTATCATTTCATAGTAACAATTAGCCATTTATCTAAAAAAATCAAATTAGAGAATATTCTATTTTATTTAGTTTTCTCTCTAATTTGTTGTTATTACTATTTGAATTTGTGTGTTATTAGTCACATGAATTAAGCTCTAAACCTCGGATAAAAGCTTCACGAGAGTTTTATCCATTAAGTTAGAGGGAGCAATAATTGTGTACTCAACTCCTGTTTCACCTATAGCTTCTTCTATACCCTCAATCGCCGTCGAGGAAACTAAAATAAGTTTTGGTGTCTCTTGTTTACCATAGGCTTGAATCGATTCAACCTGCAACTGAAAAGCCCCTGGATCGAACTTAGGATTTAGTTCACCATCATACTCAAATTTACTCAGCATTAGTTGCATCGAGTAGGTTTGACTAGCATCAAAAGCCTCTGCATTAGTAAGAGTTTTAGCACGAAATACAGGGCGCAATTCAGCAAAAGGAATATAGAAATTGAGCCACATATTATAGATAGTATCGAAGGAATAACAGTAGCTAATACCATCCCAATTACCTTGAGCGCGCATAATAAATTTGTAGCGCTTACCATCACCTTTTACTCGTAGATGAATACCCTCATATGCTGATAAATCTAGAGATGGTTCAAAATTGCGATTGCGTACTGAAGCAAAACCACCGGAATTAGCAGTGGAAACATTGCCCGAGAATAAAGCAACATTATTAACTAAACGTATATTACTTGCACTTACTCCCCCCATTACAACATCATCCACCGCACCCCAGGTTGCCTTCAAATCTTCAGTGGCTTGAGTGAAATCAAAAATAGTTGTTTCCCTTAACTGCTTAGCACTTTCTTCTGCCAATTGTGCTAAATTCTTAATACCTTGGTTTAGCTCTGCTTCCGGTAAATTTTCTAGAGTGCAAATAATAGCTTTAACCTCCGCCATAACTGCCGATGTTAAGCTACCAGAAATAGTAAAATCTCCTTCATAATACTCTACCTTATCTCCCCAAATCGATTTTGCCCTTTCAATATCGCTAACAAGGACACGCACTGCATAATTATATTCTCGCAAGTACTTTACTACCTGCTGACCCAAATTATTAGTTCCTCCCACCACTAAAATTTTGCCTATTTGTGGGATTTTTGGTTGATTAGGGTTTTGATTCTGTTTGCCTAAAATCATATCTCTGAGCCAGCTAATACTACCAATAACAGGAATAATCTCAAAGTAGGTCAGGGTTTGGAAAAAACGACCTACATCCCAAGTTTGTCTTTGACTCATAAATAATTTAAGGAAGAGGCTATCACTATGATTAATCTACCATCAACTTATTAGATATCTGGGCAAACAGCCAAACGACACAACCACCTTCGTCAAGGAATAGGAATCGCAACGTCAGAATCAGGCTTGCAGCTTATTTGAACTCACTTTAGTGAATACCTGGCTAATTAATATTAATCTGGTTTATGAGGGTTTCGTCAAAAATTATGGTTCTTCCCATGAAACCCTTTTCCTTCCTCTGTGTTCAAGTTTTATCCTGTACTTAGAGGAGTTAATACTACCTAAAATGCTAATTAAAGCCGGATGAGTAGCAAATAATAGGTCGAGATGTAACACGTTACCAAATATCGCAACAACTAAAAGCCCCCGTGTTTTAACCGGGGGATGAAAGTTAATAGGGGATTTATCCCCACCTATCCAAGGGTTAAAGAGA
>CAZWGS010000161.1:0-8630 GCA_964633315.1 uncultured bacterium
ATAGGCTAAACCTTGGGGTTCTCCAGAGCCATCCCAGGATTCTGTTTGGTGAATCAGAATTTCCGCGATTGCGCGTGCTCTGGGCATAATACGGAGGGCTTCAACGCTAGGCACTAGGGGACAACTGGGCGCTGTTTGGGCTTTTGTTGCTGCTTTCACTAAAGAGCTTGTGAGACGGTGTAGTAAGCTGGCTAAACGCAAACGCTTGATTTGCCAAGCAGGTAAATCTAACAACTGTCCCATTGTCTCAGACATAGCTGCCACTGTTGCTGCTGCTAGGGGATTATTAATATCTGCTTGATCAATTAACTCCGCTAGGCGCAAAAATGCCTGCATTTCGTTAGCCACCAGGTTGTTATCGAGAGCAGCAACAGGAGATTGGGCTAAACTATGTTGGCTGGTTTGCAGATATTCCACCACCCTTGAGACGACAACACCGATATCGTCTCTTTTTTGATGGCCAAATTCCCCTAGCAATTGCTCCATTTGAGCCGTAAGCTGCTGTTGCAATTCGGGATCGTAAGCTCCAATGTGGGAGATTGCAAGTTCGACGGTTTCTTGCACTAATTCAGGATCAAAAGTCCAAAAACCGTAAAATTTACGCTCTAAATCATTTTCTGGTACCCCTGAGCTTCCGTAGTCAGCAGGCGATAATTCTTGACACAGTACCATTGCGGCATAGCTAGGTGAGAAAATCATTAAATGCCACTCCTGCGCCACAGGATCGCTGGTGTCTAAACTTACTAGTGAGACATTATCTTCTTTACTGGTGGGATGCTCGGCAAAACCAGCACCTGGAGTTGCCATAATTACTATTTGGGAAGCCTTTTGAGCAATTTCACCATAGCGATCAGCTTCTTGTAAATACCATTTTCCCTGCTGAAAGGCGGTAATCATTAACGGATCGCTGCTACTCTCAAGAACAAAGTCTTCTAGAGCATGGCACAAAGCGATCAAGGTATTTTTGTAATAAACACCCAAGTTTAAGCTGGTGGTGCTACCTTCATGGGCTGTTACTAATTGTTGTAGGATTGAGCCTTCTAGCATGGGATTTGTATTATTCGATATTTTATGGTGATTTGTTAAAGATTATTAGCAATAAACTAAATATCTGGATACACAAAAATTCGCTACTCCCTTGTCTGTTTCTAAATCTGATTTAAGAAACAGCACTCATTTTGGTTTTTCCTCCCTTTAAAGGCGCTCTCAAAGCAGTTTCTAGCTCTGCAATCCCTAGTCTTGCTTCAAGAATATCCATCACTTCACGACCAAAATCATTGGGATTTTGCTGCCAAGCTTGGAGACAAACTTCACCAAAAAATGAACCAAGAGGTTCAGGATTCCACAATAATTTCTTTGCTGTCCAGGGCATCAAACTCATGGGATTGTATCCTGGTTTGAGGATATCATTTTTGAGGGCATATTCTTCAAGGTGAGTGTGGGGTTGTAAACCAATGAAAAAGATCGCTGGTTCAACTTTATCCGCACCAAAAATCTTTTCTAATTCGCGATGGTAGGCGATGGTTTGGCGAATGGTGTCGTAGGTTTCATCAATTACGTTAAAGGAGTAATTAACGGAAACTAAGTCATTAAAACCTGCGGCTTTGAGATCGCGACAATTTTGCAATACAGTGCGCAGATTGTAGCCCATGCGCATTTTCCGCACTAATTGTTGGGAACCACTGGTGATACCAATTTCAAAGTAATTCATTCCCGTCTGCGCCATTAATTGGCACAATTGCGGGGTTAGGTTATCAGCTCTAATATAAGCTGCCCAGTGTATGTCAATCATTCCAGAGTCTAGAATTTTTTGCAGCAGCTCCACCGCATCGTCAATGTAGCGCCGTGCTGGGATAAACTGGGCATCAGTGAACCAGAAGTTACGAATTCCCCTGTCATAGAGTTGGCGCATTTCCTTCACCACTTCATCTGCAGGGTTAATGCGCACCTGTTTGCCTTCTACCACGGTGTAGACACAATAGCAGCAGTTGTGGGGACAACCGCGTTTGGTTTGCACACCAATGTAAAAATCATTTTCTAACAAATAATATTCGAAGGCAGACCAAATGGACTTGATATAGTCGTAATCGCAGGCTGATTTTTCAATGGGTGTGGGAAATTCATGAATCATGCGATCGCGTGGCTTCTGGTTTCCTACTACGTAACAGCGCTCATCTTCAATGTTTTGATGACGCAGAAATTTTTCCAGTAAAGTTTCCCCTTCACCCACAGAAACAATAGTTCCTTTAGGCAGTAAATGCCGCATTTGTTCATAGAAAACGCTCACTGCTCCGCCGCCAACAATAGTTGTTACCTCAGAGCAATACCTGCGTGCACGCTTGATCCCTCGCTGTATTAAGCTTCGATTGCGCCATAATTCGCCGTAATAAGCCAAGGCAACCTTTAAGCCACCCAAAGCTCCTCGCAGCCGAATTAGGGGGTTTTTAGCGTAATAAAACTCAAAGGCATTTTGCAGTGGGTTACCACCTCTACCACCCACAGGAGCATAAATTTGAATGTCTCGCCAGGAATACACCAGTACGGTGGGTTTGAATTTATCAATGGCGCGATCCAAGGCTATAGCAAAGTCTAGAGGTGGGATCGTTCCCATGTCAAAAATACGTTGCTCAATCTCTGGAAACAGCTTGTGTACATGATCTGCGAGGTAAACTACACCAATGGGAAAAATGGGGTTACACGGAAGGCGAACATAGAGTATGCGCTGAGTCATTTCTTGAAGTTTCTTGAAGTATTATTAAAGTTTTCGAAATCGGCAAGGAACGGCAAATTAATATTTTTTTTAGAAAGTCGATGATTTTTCCTGGTTTGCTCTAAATATAGTCTTAAGATCGCGATCGCTAGCTCTTAGTGAGATAGCAGTTGGATTTGGCGATGAGATTTATGAAAATATTTTTTCACATAACTTAACTTTAACGCGACAGCTCGGTGCCATCAACCAGATTAGCGAGATTAAAAGTGGAGGAAAAATATTTTTGAGCTTCAGCTAGTGATAGTATTCGTTGAGCATGGCTACTATGCCTAAGCAGTAATTTTGAGGCTGCCGCAAAAGGCTCCAACGGGACTTATTCTTCTATATATACTGCCGAGACGGGCAATTATAGCATACGAAGATCCTGCCAGTGACGGCTGATTTAGTTAATTGGTATTCGCAGTTACAGCTATTCGGGATCGGGGAGTGTTAGCTTAGTTTACATGACAGATAGCAAAATCGAGTGCGTCGATTACTAAGATTACTATGGCTCAAATACTTGATCCCCTACCTAATAGCGAAGCTAAGAAAATTCTCTGCTGCTATGTGAATGCTACGAGTCGAATTCAAGTTGCTCGTATTACTAATGTTGACAACTGGTACTTTGAGCGGGTAGTTTTTCCTGGACAGCGCTTAATCTTTGAAGCTTTACCAGAGGCTTTATTAGAGATTCACACAGGAATGATGGCAAGTGCGATTATTTCCGATACTATCCCTTGTAGCCGCTTGTCCATCCATGATGAAGAAATTGTCTCGGATAGTACGAATGCAGAAACTAGTCATAAAGTTGCTTCCCAAGTGGCTATCACCAGATAAGAAAAAATTTACAGAAGGGGAAATTCTTGGGTTTCGTAAGCATCTACTAGTTAATAACAAAAACATTTACCATTTTTATACAAATTAATTTTTAGGTTGTCTGAAGGCAACCTTTTTTTGTTGTTGGTTGTTGGTTATTTGTTGTTGGTTGTTAGTTGTTGATGGTTGGTTGTTAATTGTTGGTTGTTAATTGTTGGTTGTTAGTTGTTGATGGTTATTTGTTGTTGGTTGATGGTTGGTTGTTAATTGTTGGTTGATGGTTGATGGTTGATGGTTGGTTGTTAATTGTTGGTTGTTGATTGTTGATTGTTAGTCATGAGTTATTTTTTTGAATCAAATCTCATTAGAAAGACCTATTTTATATAGCTTTTGTTTTAATCATAAGGTAGACTTACTAAATCTTTAAAACTACTCCACTACTAAAGTCCTTAATTAAGAGAAAATGTTGCTAAAACCAGAGGAACGTACTAAGCTAGACCCTACAAATGATAACAATTTTTACGCTGTTCCTCGCCTTGTCACCCATGTGGATGAAGGCTTTATTGATCAGCTAACCAATTTATACCGCGATCAACTCCAGCCCCAAACTCGTATTCTTGATTTGATGAGTAGCTGGGTTTCCCATCTTCCAGAAGAGATGGAGTTTGCCCATGTGGAGGGACATGGTATGAATGAGGAGGAATTAGCGAAAAATCCTCGCTTTGATCACTACTTTTTGCAAAACTTGAATCAAAATCCCCAATTACCTTTGCCAGATGAAGATTTTGATGCTGTTTTGAATGCGGTTTCAGTGCAATATTTGCAATATCCAGAGGCGATTTTTAGTGAAATGCACCGCATCCTTAAACCTGGTGGTGTGGCGATTATGAGTTTTTCCAACCGTATGTTTTATCAAAAAGCTATTACTGCTTGGCGAGAAAATAGTGAATTAGGTAGAGTGCACCTGGTTAAAAATTATTTTAATGGAGTTCCTGGTTTTACCGATATCAAAGCAATTGCAAACCAAGGAAATGTACCTAGTTTTCTGCAAATGTTTGGTATTATTAGTGCTGATCCTTTTTATGCGGTAATGGCAAGACGCAGTTAAATTGAAATTATGGTAGAAACAGACTTTGCTGTCTCTCTACTGTGATTTAATTTAGATGTGGGAAGAAGGTTGGAGTAGAAAGATTTTTCTCCCACCTTCTACTTAAATCGAAACTAGTACTCTATCTTGACAGAGTTGAGGGATAAATATTCCTCTACTTATCTCAACCAATAATTTCAAAATTGATAGATTTCTAGAAAGCTAGGAATCGCTTGAGGAAACAGCCAACTCTCGATCTACTTCTGCTAAAGCTGCTGTTGCTTTTTGGTATAGTTCTTCATGGCAGTGACCATTACTTGCCATTAAACCACCCCACTGATTCACATCGCCAGTATTATAGAGAATTTCCTCGCCATCAAAATTGGTGAATTTACCACCTGCTTCGGTGAGAATTAATTCTGGCGCTGCAAAATCCCAGTCTTTGGGTGCAGATTTACCAGAAAGAGAAACATAAACATCGGATCTTTGTTCCAGGATAGTGGAAATTTTGCAACCTACACTACCACAGTAGATAATCTCTTTAAAAGGAATACGTTCTAGCATTGTATTCAAACGCTGGTTGCGGTGACTACGGCTAGCAATAAGATATAAATCTTCAATGCGATTGCGTTGTGAGACTGTGATTTGTTTCACCTCGCCATCACGGGTTTCCACAAAAGTACCGCCGCCTTTGGTAGCATAGTAGAGCCTGCCCACACCAGGAAGCACAACTACTGCTAATACTGGTCTTTTTTGATAAGTTAGGGCAATATGAATTGCAAACTCGCCTGTTTTTTGGATAAAATCCCTAGTACCATCTAGAGGGTCGATTACCCATACCCAAGGTTTAGGAAATTCACCCTGTTCCTTATAAGTTTCTTCACTGAGATAATCAAATTCTTCATTGCCTAAGGCAGCTTGCAAGTTTTCTAATATATAGTGGTTTGCTGCCAAATCTGCTGCCGTTACAGGACCATCTTTTTTATCTTTAATCTCGATATTACCACCACTTTCGTGGTCTTCATAATAGGAAAGCAAGATATCGCCAGCGCCCCAGCCCACAGAGCGAGTTAGAGTTAGAATTTCTTCTAGCCTTGCAGAATCTATATTCAAAATTTTATGTCCTAATGTAAACAACACCATCAACCGCCCATTATGGCATTGCTAAGTTACCTGCGCCATCCAGCTACGGGTACCAAAAAATTGACAAGCGAAGGAGGCTATTTTGGCTGCTGAAGTTAGGGCAGTAATGAATTCTTGTTCTAGAATATAGTGACAGAAAGCACCGTGGAAAATATCTCCTGCACCTAAAGTATCCACTGCTGGGATTGGAGGCAGAGCTATTTTTCCGTAGTTTCCCTGATTATAGTAGAGAATGGGCTTTTCTCCTTGGGTAATCGCGATTTGGGGAATTCCTGCTGCGATTAGATAGCTAAAAACATCTGTTGGAGTTTGGCAATTTGGGGGATAGAAATTGGCTGAACAGATGGCATAATCAACCCAGGGTAAAACCTTCTCAAATCCTGGTTTCCAGCTACCTCCATCCATAACTACTGGAATCTTTGCTGCTTTTGCTTGCTGTGCAATTGCGCCACCAACTACCATTTGATGACCGTCAATTAGCACTACGTCTATTTGGTTTAATATATTATCTGGTATTTGTCCTACCTGAGCTTGAGATTTACTGGCGTTGAGGGAAACTATAGCCCTCTCTCCGGTACTAGCAGTGACTATAATCGAGGAAATAGAAGGATTAGCGGTATATTCCCTATCTAAATCTCTTAATTTAACTCCAAAAGCTTCCAAATCGGCTTTAATCAAAGCAGTGCTGCTATGTTTACCCAATACTCCCAATAATTGCGCTTCACTGCCAAGATGACAAAATGTTACTGCTGCATTAGTTGCAGGTCCTCCCGCAGCTACAGTAGCATCAGTAGCAACTACTTTTTGGTTTGGTTGCACCACAGCATCACAGAGGTAAATTAAATCCAGGGTAACTAAGCCAACAAATAGTCCTCGTCGCATTATTTATACCTAGTTGGGAACATAATTTTGTCAGTTCCTGCTACCAAATCAATCTCTTTTGCATAGGTGGTTTTTTAACTAAAAAATTGCATTGTAGAGCGTGAATATTGCCGCTTCTACTATCAACAGCAGAACCAGCTAATTCAATTACTAAACGGAAAGTAAATATACTATTTTCCTCCGATGCTGATCGCAAATTGCCAGGATTAAACAGAGGTTTAACGACTGATAAAATACCATCGGAATTCCGTTTCAGGCTCTCTTCTGCAACAACTTTTTCCGTTAAACTTTGACCAGGTGCTGCCACACCAAAAACTTGAGCTTGAGACAAATCTAAATCCATACCAGGTATTAGTCGAATCACACGTCTAGACTGCCCATAAAAGTCTGTGATAGTGCATTGTTCCCAGTTAATATACATAGATTTGTGTTCAGAATTATTAGCGATTGTTAAACGCAAATCCTTAATCGCATCTGGTCTATATAAACTCGAAAAAGAGAAATCAATATCTAGAGCATCAGCAATCTCTTGTTTCTCCAATTGCTCATTAAAAGAATCGCGATCAAACTCAATAGAAATAAAGTTATCTAAGTCCTCAGTTATCCTTGAGAAAACATAGAGTATGGAGAGAATATAGACACTGCTTACCAGTAGATTTCTTTGCCATTCATTCATAGTATTGATTAGATAGTAGGAATTAAAATATATGAATTTTTACCCCTTGTAGGGACATGAAATTTCACGTCCTACATTCCTGTTTGGAAATGTCTATTGGGCTTGTACTGGATTCGATTCAGGTTTAGTGCTGGGTTAATTTTAGGATGAATTTGGGTCATAGGTAAGTAGTTCAATTTAAATATAAAACCTCTCCCCGCCTAACGGCACCCCTCTCCTTCAAGGAGAGGGGATGGGGGTGAGGTCTGATGTACATTTAAATTATTCAAAGCTACTTATATCAGCTAATTACTGTTCACTCCTCCTCCGCATTTTCTTCCAAATACAGCCGAATAAATTCCTCTGCTGCTGCGACATCTATCTTCCTTAAACCCTTTCTAATCGCAAGGATTGTATCACCGCCAGGATCTCTATTTTCGTTGACCCAGCGATTAATGCTTGATCGTCCAATCCCCATCGCTACAGCTAGCTTATTCTGACTGATACCATAGCTTGCCAAAATTTGCTTTAATACCGTACCCGCTTTGCTCATGGCTTTATAGTCTCAGACGCTCATGCCGGAGTAAATGTTGACAATATACAACGCAAAAACATTATCAATCTACTGTTGCACATTGTCAACAAAATGGACTTAAAACCATGATTACTTCTTTTCGCTGGTCTCTACGGGTAATTGCTGATATATTTCAGAATAAATCGCGCCTGTTGATTGTAAATGTCCCTAAGAAACGAGCCGCTAGATTGGGATTTTGATGCAAAAGATCCCTATTTACCTGTTTCCTACGAAGGAGAGGTGGTAGGTTTTTTCAAGTCAAAGTATGCAGTGAGAATTACTAAGATTTTAAATGAGGAAATTAGGCTGAATAGAGCCCTGAAAAAAGCCTGTTATGATTTGCTAAAGGAGCGTGGTGGCGATGTTAGTCAGGTTCATAAGTTAGCGAAAAGTTATGTATTGAAAACTAAACGCCCTCGCTATGGTACCGCGGCAATTGCACAGTTGCTGAAGGAAAGGCAACAGGAATTAAATATTAGTACTAAGGAGTTTATTCATTTTTGTAATTCCTATCGTTTATCTACGGAGGAATTAAATAATATTTATGCTGGTAAGCTGATAGAAGATCGCTTGATACCGATAATTGCACGTATTCTGGGTGTGAATGCGGTGCAGTTGATGAGGATTAGGGATGGTGTTATTAAGGCTTAGTTAGTGTTTTGTCTTACGTTGCTTTAGAAGCAGGGGAAGTTGGAGAAGCAGGGGAGGCTGGGGGAGCAGGGGA
>CAZWGS010000162.1:0-8575 GCA_964633315.1 uncultured bacterium
TTTTCTCCAATTTCTACTACCTGACCAACAATATCTGCTCCTTGAATTCGTGGAAACTCTGTACCATGCTTTGTCCAACAAGAAGAGTTGTCTAAGTTATTTTGTTTCCTGTCTGGCAGAATTTCTGAGTAATCATCTTGCGCCGCATACCAACCAGTGCGAGTATTTATATCAGTATTGTTGACAGAACAGGCTCCTACTTTAATTAAGACTTCATTCTCTTTAGGAATTGGCTTTTGTACTTGGGTATAAACCAGTTTCTCTGGCCCTCCAAATCCAGTGAGAATAACCGCATTCATTAACTCTGTCATTGCTGTCATCTTCCCTCTGAATTACGCAACATAGTCCGTAATTTCATCAAAATTTCCCCCAAGCGGTTTTTACCACTTCCATCTTTACCGCAACCCCAATAATAATCTTGGGGTGCATTTTCTACTATTAATTCATCACCAGTACTTAGCAAAACATCCTTGAGTTCCAGGTGAGTTTGAAACTTGCAAAGTAAACCCTTCTGCATCATATCCTCTTTAATTTCTTCCCAATCTGGGCGCAAAGGACGATTGCGATCGCGACCCATTTTAGCAGCATCTGCAGGGGTTTTAGCTAACCTGATTTCTTCTAAATGTTGTGTCCCAGAAAACTTTTGCGCTTGGAAATAATGTTCAGAAGTTTGCCACCACAATCCATCTAATTCAAAACCATGAGGAGAGAAGTTGGAAAAACAACCATAGGGCTTTTCCAATTCATCATAAAAGTAAATAGTCATCCCTTATTTTCCAACAAACGAAAGTGCAAAATTCCCCACTGCATATATCCTTGTTGGTAATATTCAATCCAAGGTTCAATACTTTTTAGAGTTTTATCTGCAAATTCTGTAGAAGTAATTTTCACTACCTCTTCATATCGCTTTTTTACTTCCTTTCCAAAGCGCCGATAATGAGTAGGAACATTAGGAGAAAGATCGATAAAATTCAATTCCTCAAATCCAAAATCCTGGGCTGTTTGGCGATAAAAACTCAGAGAACCCATATTTTTGATTCTCAAGCGATCAAAAGCAGGTTGCAGTAATCCTGGTGGACAAGTTGCACTTTGCATGGGATCCGTAAAAATAAGTTCCCCTGCTGGTTTTAATACTCGCTTGATTTCCTCAAATACATGAGTGCGATTGGTGCTGTGTAGAATAGAATCTTGTGACCAAACAATATCAAAGGAATTCTCAGAGTAGGGAATATCTTCAAAACTCCCTTGTTTTACTTCAACTAAATCGGCTAGATTCTGTTCCTGATTTAGTTGTAGATTACGCTGATTTTGCAGTTCGCTCAAGTTAAGACAGCATACGTGACAACCATAGTTTTTTGCCAAATACCGCGCTGCGCCACCATAACCCGCACCCAAATCAATTACTCGCGAGTCAGAATTTAAATTTCCCAGTGTTTTCGCAATAGTTTCTACTGTGCGAATAGAAGCATTGTGAATTGCCTCATCGGGATGCTGGTAAATACCATAATGAATGTGTTCTCCACCCCAAATGGTAGCGTAGAGGCGATCTGTTTCTGTTCCGTCATAGTAGTTTTGAGCAGTTTTGACGGCCTCTGAATAAGTAGAACTCATATTAATATTTTTAAGCTTTTACAGGAGTGAACGACATGTCCAACATTCTTTGAATTGGTTTGAGTGCAGCCACACGAATATCTTCGGGTAAGGTAATTTCCGGTGTGCGATTTTTCATTGCTAAATACAATTTTTCTAAAGTATTTAATCGCATATGAGGACATTCATTACAGGCACAATTATTCATAGCTGGCGCAGGAATAAATTGCTTTTGGGGAGCATCTTTTTCCATTTGATGGATAATTCCTGGCTCTGTAGCGACGATAAACTGCTCAGCATTGCTTTGCTGGCAATACTTTAATAAAGCTGTGGTAGAACCAATATAATTCGCATGACGTAAAACCTGTGGCTCACACTCTGGATGGGCGATAATTTCCGCTTGAGGATGTTCAACCTTTAGTTGTACAATCTTCTTCTCCGAGAAGGTTTCATGGACAATGCAGCTTCCTTCCCAAAGTACTAAATCTCTTCCTGTTTGTTCACTAACATAGCGACCAAGGTTTTTGTCAGGAGCAAATATAATTGGCTGATCTTCAGGTATTTGATTGACAATTTTGACAGAATTAGAACTAGTACAAATAATATCACTCATAGCTTTAATTGCAGCAGAGCAATTTATGTATGACACCACTAAATGCTTAGGATGAGCTGCTTTGAAGGCCGCAAATTCTTGAGGAGGACAGCTATCTGCCAAGGAACAACCTGCATCTAAATCTGGCAATAATACTAACTTATTGGGGTTGAGAATCTTCGCAGTTTCTGCCATGAAATGTACCCCAGCAAAGACAATTACATCAGCATCAGTCTCGGCTGCTTTTTGAGACAAACCTAAAGAATCGCCAATATAATCAGCAATATCTTGAATGTCTGGTTCTTGGTAGTAGTGAGCTAAGATAACAGCATTCAATTCTTTTTTGAGGTCTTCAATTGCTGAAAATAAATCCTCTGGCAATCTGCTTAAGCTGCTCGCTTCTGTTGTGATTTGTGTAGTAAACATTTGTGCTTTAACGGTAAATACCCTTGTTAACAAAGATGCAAATTTTAAGTTAGTAGAAAAATAGAATTATAGCAAAACAAAAATTTTTGTCACTGACATTTCTTGTTAGCTTATCGGGAAAATCATATAACATATTTCTATCTATTTTGTGAGATTTCCATAATACTTAATCTATGGATAGTATCCAAGCACTAAAAGGAAAGTACTCTCTTGAAGCTCTCGCTGAAAATTCTAGTTGATTGGAAGCCCACAAACTGTGACTCATTGACAGGTCATGAATAAAATTTAATCAATGCCTGACAAGATAACGATTGATGAAATACTATACTTGAGAGAGGCAGATCAGAAAAATCACCAAGACTTCTATCTTGGGATAGATGATGCCTAATTTAAAGCCATTGCTCTCATCTAGAGCATATGTAACTCAGTGTAGAACATTCTCAATGATCAACTCAGGAGGCATGAAATCTTGATTCAGGCAACATTGCACCAGCTAAAAGTTTTTGCCACAGTTGCCCGTCACGGCAGTTTTACTCGTGCTGCGGAAGAATTATTTATTACTCAACCCACTGTCTCCAGTCAAATTAAGCAACTTACTAGAGCCATTGGCTTGCCCTTATTCGAGCAGATTGGCAAACGTCTCTATCTTACCGATACGGGAAAAGAATTACTACATACCTGTAGAGAAATCTTTGCTGGATTAGATAACTTTGAGATGAAGGTAGCAGATTTTAAAGGTACTAAACAGGGGCGATTGCGATTGTCTGTGATTACCACAGCCAAATATTTTATCCCTCGACTTTTAGGTACTTTTTGCCAAATGCATCCAGGTGTTGATGTGTCCCTACAAGTCACCAATCATCAGCAAATCCAAAGGCGTATGTGGGAAAATCAAGATGATCTCTACATTGTCAGCCAGCCTCCAGAAGACATGGATTTACGTAGTCAAGCCTTTCTGGATAATCCCTTAGTTGTAATTGCTAATGAAGCACATCCCTTGGCAAATAAAAGAAACATATCTATAAAACAGCTTAATGATCAACCTTTTATCATGCGAGAGCAAGGTTCTGGTACTCGTCAAGCAGTTCAAGCTTTGTTTGCAAAACACAAAGTTTCTGTCTCCGTGAAATTAGAATTGGGTAGTAATGAGGCAATTAAACAGGCGATTGCAGGTGGTTTAGGCATCTCTGTTTTGTCTCTCCATTGTCTTATTTCCCATGATGTCAGTGGCGAATTAAAAATTCTTGATGTGGAGAATTTTCCTATCAAACGTCGTTGGTATGTTTCTCATCTAGCAGGAAAACAGCTATCGGTAGTGGCACAAACCTTCCTGGAATATTTACTTTCTGAAAGCCAAAAGATGCAGTTTTCTCCTTCTAGTTTCCTAACTCATGTTTAATGGTTTTTGGTTGTTTGTTATTCGTTAATTTGCCTATCGTTCAACTCAGGATTAACCTCCCAGTTTCTCCTCAGGTAAATTTTGTAGCTGTTTCTGGCTGATGTGGTCGTAAACTAGGTTAGACATACGAGGAAAAATTTGCCAGTCCTTGCTGTAGGCTTCATCTTCGGCAAATACTGACAAAATATAAGCAGTCCTACCATCTTTGCTGGAAACGAATGCAACCTCGTGTCTACCACGAGAAGTCCAACCAGCCTTAGAAAGCAACAGTACATTTTTCGGCAAGGAAGCACCAAAAAAGCCTCTAATGGGGTCAAATCCACCTTCTTCAGTTGTATCCTCTTGCAAATTACGACCAATCCAACTAGCTATTTGGCGGCTGGATTCGGGTGATAGTGCTTGCTGAGTCACAATTTCATACATCAGTCGCGCTGCGTGTTGGGTGGTGATTTGATTGCGCAGCACAGGATTTCTCGTGCGGCGCATTTGTTCATCTCTACCCTGGGGTTTATTGTGTCTGAGATAATTAATGGGGTAAGTTTTATGGCTAATGTCAATGTTAGAGTAACCAGCTTTGCTGAAAAAGCGATTGATCTGTCTACGTTGATGAATCCAAGCTTGTAACTCTGATTCACTTAGGGATGAGCCCGATTTCACACCTGTAATGTGATCAATAATGCGACTGGCTGCATCATTTTCCGAGTGCTGCATCATTTTGGCCACATCATTGTGCAACTTTTGGCTGTGGGGTAGACTATTAGCTTGCAAATGGCCGTGGAGAGCAACAAGCCAGAATAATTTAACCACACTGGCAGGATACCTGGGTTCATTTTCTTGAAAGGCTGCAATTTCTCCAGAATTGACATTAATTAGGCTAATAGAAAGATCGCTTTTAGGTAGGTTTCTAGATGCAGCCAAACTCACCAACTCATCCACCACAGCTTGTAAATCTTGACTAGATTTAAATTGAGGCGGCTGTCTTAGATTGTAGATAACTTCCCCATTAGACTGGATTAGAGGAAGGGAAGAAACAGCTGGTAGAGAAGGGTAAGATTGGGGCGTAGTTTGCTGGCGCAGGTTGCGAGAGAATAAGCCCAGAGTCCCAATTGCCAGTACCGTGAACATAGCAAGATATGGACTCTTTTTACCTTTATCTGAGCTTTTGGCAGTCTGGGAATCAGACGTTGATTGGCGATTATTTTTCCCTAGTAACAATCTAGGAATAAATAGCACAAGGGCAAAAACACCTCCAATTAACCACCAAAGGAGGCGCACTAACCCAACAAATAGACGTAGTATTAGGTTCTGATTACGCTCACGTTTGGGAACTCGTTTGCGCCTGCGTTGAAGAGTTGCTTTTGGTTTATTCTGGACACCAGAAACATCTCCTGAGGCAGAATTACCACGCCAATAGTTAATTTCTGCTCGTAATTGCTCATTTTCCTGGCGTAGCCGCTTAATCGTGCGATAGGAACGGGCTAGCTTTGCCTCTAGTGCCGCTAACTCACGCTCGTAACTATCCCCATCTGATTTTTGTTGCTGAACCACAAACTATATTCCAGGATGCAATCTTTGGTTATACGCAGCTATTGTCCCTCATTTTTCCCCTTGTGGATCGCTAAAAGATTAAGCCTCGCCAAAATAACTGCCTACGAAGACTGCTAGCCTGGAGAATAAGAGGGAAAAAGCAATCATAAAACAGGAGAACAAACTTGAGAAATCCATACGCACAAAATTGGCAACCTTTAGTTGGTGGTATTCTTGCTGCCTTAGTTATTCTCGTCGGTTTGAATTCCTTTGTTATTATCAATCCTGGTCAAGCAGGAGTACTAAGTATTTTAGGAAAAGCACAAAGTGGAGCCTTACTCGAAGGGATTCACTTTAAAGCACCCTTAATTTCCGCCGTTGACGTCTATGATGTCACCGTGCAAAAATTTGAAGTCCCTGCTCAAAGTTCCACCAAAGATTTGCAGGATCTCAACGCTCGCTTTGCGATTAACTTTCGCCTTGATCCAGTTCAAGTTGTGGATGTGAGGAGAACTCAAGGTACTTTAGCTAATATTGTTACCAAAATTATTGCTCCCCAAACTCAAGAAGCATTTAAAATTGCTGCAGCGAGGAGAACAGCAGAACAATCGATTACCCAAAGAAGTGAACTCAAACAAGACTTTGATAATGCCCTGACAAGCCGTTTGGAAAAATATGGCATTCTTGTTTTGGATACTAGTGTTGTCGATTTGAATTTCTCCACTGAATTCGCCAAAGCAGTTGAAGACAAACAAATTGCTGAACAACAGGCACAAAGAGCAGTTTACATTGCCCAGCAAGCGGAACAAGAAGCCCAAGCAGAGGTTAACCGTGCCAAAGGTAAAGCGGAAGCCCAAAGACTTCTAGCCGAAACCCTCAAAGCCCAGGGAGGTGAGTTGGTGCTACAGAAAGAAGCGATTCAAGCTTGGCGAGAAGGCGGTGCACAAATGCCTAATGTTCTCGTAATGGGAGAAAAAAGCGGTGGTGTTCCCTTCTTGTTTGATCTCAAAGATTTCCAACAGTAATTCAACTCATTTCCTAGTGCATTTTCTTGACACTTAATCTGGCTAACTATGTTTCCCAGTTTTATCCCCCCAGCAGCCCAAAACCTCACAGAAGCTACCTCAATTGCTCTGGCGCAGCAAATTGAGCGTCACCCAATTGAGGTTCCTTTCACCCCAGAATTAATCCCAACTAGCTATGTTAGCCAGGGAAGTGGCACTAAGCCCATTGTTTTACTCCATGGCTTTGATAGTTCTGTACTAGAATTTCGCCGCCTCTTGCCCTTGCTGGGGCAGCAAAAAAGTACTTGGGCAGTAGATTTGTGGGGTTTTGGCTTTAATCCCAGATTACCGGGACTTTGTTTTAGCGCGAAGGAAATTAAAAGCCATCTCCACTCCTTCTGGCAAAATCAGATCAATCAACCAGTAACCTTAGTTGGTGCTTCCATGGGGGGAGCCACTGCCATCGATTTTACCTTGACCTATCCCGAGGCGGTATCAGAATTAGTCTTGCTCGATAGTGCTGGTTTAGCCAATCCACCCTTCGCTACCAAGCTGATGTTTCCTCCTTGGGATCGCCTCTCCACTGAGTTTCTACGCCAACCTTTCGTGCGAGGTGCCATTAGTCGTGCTGCCTACTATGACAAAAGCTTCAATAGCCCTGACGCGCAACTTTGTGCAGCCTTGCACCTGGAAATACCTGGTTGGAGTCGAGGGTTGATTTCCTTTACCAAAAGCGGTGGCTATGGTTCTTTTCTCAGCCGTTTGGGACAAATCCGCCAACCTACCCTAATTTTGTGGGGAGAAGAGGACAAAATTTTGGGAACTAAAGATGCCCAGAAATTTGCCCAGGCGATTGCTAACAGTAAGTTGATTTGGGTTAAATCCTGTGGGCACGTGCCCCACCTGGAACAACCCCAAATTGCAGCTCAAGCCATTTTGTCATTTCTTTGGTCTCAACAAAATCAGGAAAACCGATGAAACCCAAATTTAAAAATACTGAGGCATGGGAACAAGCACAAATTTTGATGCAGCCTGCTTTTATCCGAGTCCTTGATAACATTCGCAAAAACCTTGAGCAATCTACTTGGAAAGAAAGTTACGAGGAAGTGAAATATCCCTTTCCCGGTCATTTACTGTGTTTAACTCATCAAGAAAAAGTTGCCAAAGTAAATATTTGGGAAATGTGCTTTCAAGTCTGTTTTCGTGATTATAATCCACCTCTAACCCATACCAGTGGTGATGCTACTAATCAAAACTATGAAGTGGACATTGATACTAATTTGATTGATGAAACAGGAGAGGTGGATTGGCAATTATTAGAGACTAAAGCACAACAAGTGGTGAGTGATATTTTTGCGAATTTAAACTTTGAGAGTTAGATCCATGTCTGAGACAATTGATCATCAGCAACCAGTATGTGTCAGGGTTTTAATTGCAGGAAGAGTTCAAGGAGTAGGCTATCGGTGGGCAACATTAACTCAAGCACAGCAATTAGGAATTAATGGTTGGGTACGCAACCTCAGTGATGGCAGGGTTGAGGCGGTTTTTGAAGGGCAAAAGCCAGTGGTAGAGCAAATCATCGAGTGGTGTCATACTGGCTCTAGTGCAGCTTTAGTGGAAGATGTGGAAGTAGTGGAGCAAGAGCCCACAGGCATCGAAGATTTTGTCATTAGGCGTTAATACTAGAGATGTTTCGTTCTAGTATTATTTCAGACCGCAACTTGGAAGTTTTTTATTTGAAAGGAATTAGAGAGTTAGGGATAATTTGGGATGAGCAAATTTTTGTTTTTTCCTATCCCAAATTATCTCACTATGGTGTAACGCTTTAATTAAAACTAATTGCAAGTTTTACCAATAAACCCTACTAATTACTTAATTTTGTGGCTGACTTGCTTCAACTTCTTTAACCTTCATCTCCATCAACTCTGGTACTGTAACAAATCGGTAACCACGATTTTTTAGCTCGTCAATAATTCCAGGTAAAGCGCTGACAGTACGAGAGCGATTACCTCCACCATCATGAAGTAAAACGATACC
>CAZWGS010000163.1:0-8360 GCA_964633315.1 uncultured bacterium
CAGCAATGGGCGTAAGCACCATGGCTTTCAACTTGAATGGTTTCAACTTCAACCAATCAATTCTTGACACTCAAGGTCACGTAATTAATACTTGGGCTGATGTGTTGAATCGTGCGAACCTAGGATTTGAAGTAATGCACGAGCGTAACGCTCACAACTTCCCACTAGATTTAGCAGCAGGTGAAGAAGTTCCTGTGGCTTTAACTGCCCCTGCAATCAACGGCTAGAAGCCTGTCATTGCAACTCTAATTAATTTAAAAAAGCGCTCTCACAAAGAAGTTGGGGGCGTTTTTTTGTAGGGACTTAACATGTTACGTCCCTACATTTGCTTACTCGCCCTTCACCCCTAAACTCAGTCTGGTTTGACAAATGATAGATAGGAATTGGTTAAATCTTTGACCGCTAACTCATAAAACTGTTTACCATGTTCTGGAGTTGCTAAATCAGGATTAGAACCCATTCTGCCATCAGGGTAGCGGTGGCGGAAGTTAGCTGCACTGTAGATAGGGTAACCTGAAGCTACTTCTAAGGAAAGGGGTGCTTGCTTAATTGATTCGGGATAAAGATATTGGGTTAATGCTACCTCGCTGGGAGTGGCATGGGAACCTTCTTGATCGCCGTATAATTCTTTCGCTAACTTGTAGACTGAGGGGCACATGAACCAATTCCCCACTCGACACTGAACTTGGTCTGCATGGGGCAAATTGAGCTGACTGAGGTGATAATAGGTTTCGGCAAAAGCAGCTTTTAGGGTTGCAATATTGCCACCATGACCATTGATAAAGAAAAAGCGGCTGAAACCTGCTTTAGCTAGACAGGTAACGTAATCTTGGATAACTTGAATTAGAGTACTAGGGCGCAAACTCATCGTACCGGGAAAAGCAGTGTGGTGGAGTGCCATGCCTACGTTAATTGTTGGCGCTACTAGGGTTTGGGTAACCTCTCCCACACCTTGAGCAATTGCCTGGGCACAAATTGCATCTGTACCAATTAAACCAGTAGGACCATGTTGTTCTGTGGAGCCGATGGGTAGGATAATGCCTTGAGACTTCTGGAGATAGGTTTCTACTTCTTGCCAAGTACTTAAATGTAACAGCATATTTTTTTTCGCCAACACTTCTAAACTACGCTAAAAACTTTTGGAGTGATTTAAAAGACATAACTGGAGCTTTTTAGTGTATATCTTTTTTTAGAACAAAAAAATACTAACTTGTATGCTTGCTCTTGACTTACCCCACAATCCACGAAATACGGAATTAACTCAAAAAAATCGCATTTTAGTAATCGAAGATGAGGATTTGATTCGGGAGATGGTAGTTTTAGCTCTCGAAGAAGAAGGTTATGAGGTAATGAGTGCTACTGATGGCAGAATGGCTCTGAGTTTATTGCAAACAAGCGATCCTCACAATACAAAAATGCCTTTTGATTTGCTAGTTTTAGACTTGATGCTACCTCAGGTTAATGGTTTAGATATTTGTCGTTTGTTGCGCTATCAAGGTAATATTATTCCTATTTTGATTCTCAGTGCCAAAGCTAGTGAGACTGATCGAGTTTTGGGTTTAGAGGTAGGAGCAGATGATTATCTAACTAAGCCTTTCAGTATGCCAGAGTTAGTGGCTCGCTGTCGCGCCCTACTGCGTCGCCAAAGACTCAATTCTTTGCCACCAAGTCCTGTGAGACAATTTGGAGATATTAGTTTTTACCCTCAAGAATGTCGTGTGACGGTGCGTGGAGATGAGGTTAATCTTTCCCCTAAGGAGTTAAAATTACTTGATTTATTTATGACCTACCCTCGGCGAGTTTGGTCACGAGAACAGCTAATTGAGCAGGTTTGGGGGATTGATTTTTTGGGAGATACAAAAACTGTTGATGTTCACATCCGTTGGCTGCGTGAGAAGTTAGAACAAGATCCCAGTCATCCAGAGTACATTATCACTGTGCGTGGTTTTGGCTACCGCTTTGGCTAGAATTAAACTAAAACATTGGTTTTTATCCAATGAATAGAAATCTAGGTTTTGTATATTAGAGCGAAGATTGGGTTAATCCCGATCTTTTTTCTTGTTTTCCTATTTAAGAAAAATGCATTTCTGGCTAGGAATTTGGAGTGGCGTAAATTGGTTGAATAACAAATGATCATCCTGGCATTTATTGGTGGACTGTTTCTAGGATTGAGTGTTTACATCTGGCAATGGCAAAGACTCAATCACAAAATGAGGAATATTCTGGCAAACTCAACTCAAGAAACAAAAACATTGCCTGCTTTATCAACTATTTCTTTACTCCGAAGAGAAATTAATCGCCATGAACAGCAATATCAACAACTTCAAGAATCCCTAGATGAATATCAACAATTACTAGAATTAGCACCAATTGGTTATTTACAGGTAGACCAAGAAAATTGCTTAACCTGGGCTAATCAAGAGGCAATAAAATTCCTTAGTATTGATCGCTGGCAACCAGGACAAAAAGAACGTTTACTGTTAGAGTTAGTTCGGTCCTATGAATTGGATCAACTAATTGAAAAAACACGCACTACTCAAAGTTCTCAAATTTGTGAGTGGGTGTTTTACGCCACAAAATATGATTTTCAGGACACAAAAGGAGAAAATAGCAGTATCTGTCTGCGAGGTTTTAGCTTACCTTTACCACAACAAGAAGTGGGAGTTTTTCTGGAAAATCGCCAGTCACTGGTAGAATTATCGCGATTTCGAGATCGTGCATTCTCCGATTTAACCCACGAGTTACGCACCCCCCTCACCTCAATTCTTCTCGTCGCAGAAGCCCTACAGAAGAGTCTTCAAGGTGCACAATTACGTTGGATAGAACAGCTATTAAGGGAATTGACGCGTCTCATTAGTCTTGTGGAAGATTTTTCTGAGTTAAGTAAACTACAAACTAACCCTTCGCAACAGCTTAAGTTAGAACCAGTTGATCTCAAAGAAATAATTTTTTCAGTATGGCAAACTCTTCAACCACTTGCAGATAGAAAAAACCTTAACCTGGCTTACCTTGGTGTAGATACGTTGGTGATAGAAGGTGATAAATCTCGTTTGATGAGAGTTTTTCTGAACCTTCTCGACAATAGCATCAAGTTCAGCCCCTCTGCAGCTACCATCAGCGTTGAAGTCACAAATACATCATCTACCTCTGAGGGTAGTAGTCTTTCTGGAGCCGAAATTAATATCATTGATGCTGGCTGTGGCTTTGCTGAGGAAGATTTACCCTATGTATTTGACCGATTGTATCGTGGAGATACTTCACGAGTTCGTTCCTTTTCTCAGTCAGATTTGGCTGCATCCCAGGGTAGTGGCTTAGGTTTAGCAATTGTCCAGCAAATCATATTGGCACATGGTGGTTCTATTACAGCACAAAATTCTCCAGACACTTATGGTGCTTGGTTACAGATAAAGTTACCTATGTAACAGCAACATTTCATTAATTTTTGGTATCTCTAGGAACTAGATTCTAATTAAGATTAAGGAATTAGTAATAAATTTTTCAATTCAATTAATCAATTCTTTATTTTCGTTTGCCAATCTAGTGATAGAAAGTTTCTTCAGTGAGTGCATCTAACTTAACTAAAGTGTCAAAAAACTTTAGAACTCACTGTGGTCAACCTATTTATTTATCGTAAAAAAAGTGAGTTTATCTGCAATAACAAGTAACTATGAACAAACCCGTCTCCAGCGTTCCCTAAGACGTTTGGAACAGGATGTACTGCGTATGGGTGCTTTAGTGGAACAAGCCTTTCGCTTAAGCCATCAAGCACTTTTTAGCCGCAATTTAGAAGCAAGTAGGGAAATTATTCTCCTGGACGACAAAATTGATGCCTATTACCGTCAAATTGAGAGTGAGTGTAGCAAACTCATGACCCTCCAATCTCCAGTTGCCCAAGATATACGCCTGATTAGCGCTTTCATGCAACTGGTAAGAGATTTAGAACGTATTGGTGACTATGCTGAAGATCTTACAGAATTAGCTGTAAAACTTTTTGCTTACCCAACCCATAGCTGTATGGGCGATATCGAAGCTATGTCTAACCATGCCCAGGCTATGCTAGCTTCTAGTCTCGTTGCTTTAGCAGATTTGGATGCTTCCGCTGGACAAACTGTCAAGCAACTAGATGATACTGTAGATGACGCCTATGAATATATTTATAAAACTTTAGCTTTCGAGCAAGTTCAGGGTGTTGCAGAGCCAATTATACTATTGGCTTTAGTAATCCGTCACTTAGAGCGAATGGCAGACCATGCCACCAATATAGGTCAGCGAGTATCCTTTATTGTCACTGGACATCGTGATTAGGAACAAGAAAGGGCACCTTAATTAGTTTTAGGATGCCCTTACTCTACTTTTCTGGAGCAAGAATTTATTTGAATCCAACCGCAGCTTGCCAAACAAAGGCAAGAAGCAAAAAGAATAGAGGAATCAGTGGCAGAACGTCTACCAAGGGGTTAAAAATGGAGTAAGCCTCCGGCAGTTTAGCTAACAGCAATGCTGCTTCCATGTGTCTATTTACCTTCCCAACACAATTTTATTATTAATTAAGGAAGATCTTAACATGGGTTGGTTAGGGCAGTGAGCAATCATACCCTGAGGAAAGAAGATTTCTTCTACAATGGTCTAAGTCGGTTGGGCAGTGAATAATTAATGCAAGAATTTTGGTTTCGACCCTTAATTTGGGTAGATTATCGGCTGGCGGTGTTTTTCTTAGTTGGTTTACCCCTTGTATTGCTAATTTGGGCTACCTTCAAAAGGGCAGAAGCAATACAAAAACTATTAATCATCTATTGGCGTGTTGCCAGCTTGCTGATGATCACAGTTTATGTAATGATAGCTGGCTGGTCGATTGGTTTTGTCAGTGGTTTTGCGGCACGTCTCTTAATCCCCATCTCTCTCTGGTTTTGGGTAGATGCAAATGATGAAATTGCTGATGCGCCCGCCAGTTCCCTAAAATTAGTCTTTACAGCTTGGCGTTGGGCAGTTACTCTTTACTGCACTCTCGCTTCCTTGTTGATGATACCGTTTCTTTCCTGCACATTTGCAGGGGAAGCTGTCAAAACCAACTTTTGTAGTGTTTGGTTGGAACCAACTTGGCTTTATCGAGAGTGGTTTCACGCCAATAGTACACCTGGTTTCCTGGGATTTGTCGGTATGACAGGTTTGTGTATCTATGCCATCTATCTAGTTTACTTTTTGCTGTTGCGTTTGGGTAAGCAGGGACGTTCCGCGATGGAACAGTAGGTTTGTTGTTTGTTGTTTTTTGATTACCCATTCTCAAACCCCCATAATGAAAGGAAAACGTCTCGAACAATACACCATCAGGCGTCCCCAGGAAGTATTAATTGTCCATATCCAAGTAGCAGGAGAAGAGGAACAAGTAGCCATCTTCAAGGGATTTTCCAGTTCTCTGACGCACCCTACAGCCTTTGACCCTGACATTCCAGTTTTACCTGAACAAGGGACAATTACAGCAATTGATCGCGTCGCTAGTCCCTACAATCCCGAAAAGCCCCATTTTCTCCAGCAAGGATTAACTTGGGAAGAAATGGAGCATTTTTTGGCGGAATTTGGAATTTGAAGGTGAATACACTACTAGGCATTTCCAGGATTCAGATTTAAGCTTAAACTTGCTGTGTCTTTAAAATTAGTTTTTGGAAATGTCTATACCTATTGAGAAACAGCGTATAGGATTATTCTCTCGCACAGAGATTGGGTGCTAGACAAACTACAAAAAGAAGAACATTTGTGGAGAAAATGCTATCCTCCACTGTGAGTGTGTAGTGTGAGGAAAATTCTTCTATGGTTTCATCCCCAATCCGTAGTCAAGAAATGAGCTTAGTGAATACAGTAAAGCCAATTCAGAGCAAAGTAGCTGCTGAATTAAGTAACTTTACCCAGATACTAGACTTGCCGAAAACCCCCTTGTTTGGCACTGATGGTATTAGAGGTAAAGTAGGAAAACTTTTAAATGCTAACCTAGCCCTCCAGGTAGGTTTTTGGGCTGGTCAAGTTTTACGCGCCTCCGTTGATACCAGCGCACCTGTAATTTTAGGTCAAGATTCGCGCAACTCCAGCGATATGCTAGCAATGGCTTTAGCTTCTGGTTTAACAGCCGCTGGTTTAGAAGTTTGGCATTTGGGACTTTGTCCTACTCCCTGTGTTGCCCATCTTACTAAAGTAACCGAGGCTGTCGGTGGGGTAATGATTTCTGCTAGTCATAATCCCCCAGAGGATAATGGTATTAAATTTTTTGGTAGCGAAGGTACAAAGCTATCTCTGCTGGTACAAAAACAAATTGAAACTGCGCTGCGTCATGCCAGTCAAAATTCAGTAGAATTTCATGGTTGGGGTAAAAATTACTATCGTCCCCATTTAATACAGCAGTATCTAGATGCCCTCAACAATTCCTTGGATACAGCAACCGATTTGCAAGGAATGCGAATTGTCTTAGATTTAGCTTGGGGGGCGGCGGTAGATTTAGCCCCCTCAGTATTTAGGAAATTGGGTGCAGAGGTAATTTGTTTACACGAGAAAGCAGACGGCGATCAGATAAATGTTAACTGTGGTGCTACCCATCTCCAGAAACTTCAAGAAGCAGTACTAAGTTACCAAGCAGATTTAGGTTTTGCCTTTGACGGTGATGCAGATCGATTGATGGCGGTAGATGGTCAAGGTAGAGTTGTCAATGGCGATCATATTCTCTACTTCTGGGGACAAACCTTGAAAACAGCAGATAAATTGCCACAAAATTTGATTGTCGCTACTGTGATGGCAAATTTGGGCTTTGAGAATGCTTGGCAAGAATTGGGAGGAAAAATGATCCGCACTGCAGTAGGCGATCAGCACGTACAATCGGAAATGTGGCGTACTGGTGCTATGCTCGGAGGTGAACAATCAGGGCATATTATTTGTCATCACTATGGTTGCACTGGAGATGGCTTGCAAACAGGATTGCATATTGCAGCTTTGGTGCGTCAATCTGGCTTGTCTTTGGCGCAATTGGTAGACCAAAGCTTTGTTACATATCCGCAACTATTGCGCAATGTCCGAGTAGAAAACCGCGATCGCCGTGTTAATTGGCATCAATGCGATCGCTTGCAACAAGAAATTAAACAAGCTGAATCAGCAATGGCGGATCGAGGACGAGTGCTTGTTCGCGCTTCAGGAACAGAACCTGTAATTCGGGTTATGGTAGAAGCCAAAACTGACGATTTAGCTGAACATTGGGCAACTAAGCTAGTAGATTCTGTAGAGCGAAATATAGCTATTTAGTTTTTAGAATGTAGGGACGTAGAATTTTACGTCCCTAAAAAATTTACCTTCAATCTGTCAGACAAATTAGTTTTAATACCCCGAAATTCAAGGATTGCGAGTGTCAAATTTTAGAAGTTCCTGTTAAGCTAAAAGCTCGCACTTCAGTAATTTTAACTTTTACCAACTTACCCTTTAATTCCTCAATATTACCAGCAAAAAAAGTCAGGCGATTACCTCTAGTTCTTCCCATAACCTGAAGTCTATCTTTTGGGTTTTGATCCTCTACTAAAACCTCTTCCAAACGCCCAAAATATCGCTCAGAACGCTCCGCAGCTTTAATCGCAACTAAGTGATTAAGACGTTGTAAACGGTCGCTTTTAACCTCTTCACTGAGCTGATTATCCCATTTCGCAGCCGGGGTACCAGGGCGAGGTGAGTAGGCGGCGGTATTCAATTGGTCAAAGCCAATATCTTCTACTAACTTTAACGTATTGTTAAACTGTTCTTCCGTTTCTCCAGGAAAACCCACAATAGCATCAGCACTAATAGCTGCATCAGGCATATATTCACGAATTTTGGAGATAATACGACGGTACTTCTCGTGAGTATAGCCCCGTGCCATCGCCTTAAGAACTGTGTTATCTCCAGACTGGAAGGGAATGTGAAAATGTTCGCATACCTTTGGTAATTCTTGACAAGTTTTTATGAGCCGTTCAGTAAAATATCGAGGATGACTGGTTGCAAAACGAATACGCTCAATTCCTGGCACATCATGAATATATTTAAGTAAATCTGTCAAGGTATGCTTGTGTCTTCCTGAAGCCGTAACTCCAGGTAAATCGCGTCCGTAAGCATCAATATTTTGCCCTAACAGAGTTATCTCTTTGTATCCCTGCTTCCCTAAAACCTCAATTTCAGCCAAAATAGCTTCTGGAGTACGTGATTGCTCGATACCGCGTACATTAGGTACTACACAGTAAGTGCAGCGCTCATTACAACCATAAATCACATTCACCCAAGCACTGACCCTACTATCACGGCGAGGCTTGGTGATATCCTCAACAATGTGAATTGGTTCTGTGGCAACTACCTGATTACCACTA
>CAZWGS010000164.1:0-6897 GCA_964633315.1 uncultured bacterium
CGGCGTTTCCTCTCATCAGTAAAACTGAGAGTCTCCACGCCGAAGAAAAGATGACAGTAAAATTGAGTCTGTGCATGATCGTCAAGGATGAAGAAACTTCCCTGGCTACTTGTCTAGAAAGTGTAGGCGATTTAGTGCAGGAAATCATAATTCTCGACACTGGCTCTACAGATAATACAATTACCATCGCCAAGCAAGCAGGTGCTCAAGTCTACCAATTTCCCTGGAACCATGACTTTGCTGCTGCCCGCAATCAAGCTCTAAAATATACTAATGGAGAATGGGTCTTAGTACTAGATGCTGATGAAGTACTTACCCCAGAGATTGCAGCGCACATCAAACAAGCAATTGAGTCCCCTAAAACCCTAGTAGTTAACCTAGTGCGTCAGGAAGTGGGGGCTATGCAATCACCCTATTCCTTAGTTTCTCGACTCTTTCGCCGCCATCCACAAATAGAGTTTAATCGCCCCTACCACGCTCTAATTGATGATAGTGTGGCTAAGTTACAGCAACAAGAACCCCATTGGCAAGTAGTTTCCCTAACTCCGGTAGCGATTTTACACTATGGCTATCAACCCGGTGCTATTGCAGCCAAAAATAAGTCCCAGATTGCTCAAAAAGCCATGGAAGCATACCTCGCTAACCATCCAGGTGACCCCTATGTCTGCAGCAAATTGGGAGCACTGTACCTGAAAATTGGTGAGGTACAAAAAGGCTTTCAATTATTGCAACGTGGCTTACAAGCCCAAAATTTGACCGCACCGCTACAATTTGAACTGCACTACCATCTAGCTAACACCTACGCCAATCAGCAAGATCCTAATCAAGCAGCACTGCATTATCAACAGGCAATTGCTCAGCCTATCTTACCCCAACTTAAACTTGGTGCCTATAACAACTTGGGAAGTTTACTCCAAGCTGCGGGACAATTACCCTTAGCAAAACAAGCCTACCAAAAAGCCTTAGCAATTGACCCCAACTTTACCATTGCCCACTACAATCTCGGCATGACACTCAAAGCAATGGGTTTATTTGTAGAAGCTATTGCTTCCTACCAAAAGGCGATTCAGCTCAATCCAAACTACGCTCCAGCCTACCAAAATTTGGGTGTAGCTCTCCTCAAAATTGGTAAACTACCAGAAAGTCTCAGCGCCTTTGAGCGTGCAATCGCACTCTACACAGCCGAAAACTCCCCAGAAGCACAGCGACTGCGCCAAGGACTACAAGAGATGGGACTAGCTTAAAGTGGTAAATGCAGTGTAAAACAACTGCCTTGATTCAACTGAGATTGAACTGTAATATCACCACCATGTAACTTGGCCAATTTCAAAGACAAAGCCAAGCCCAAACCACTACCCTTGTGTTTGCGATTTAAGTGACTATCAATTTGTTGAAAAGGTTCAAAAAGTAACCTTTGATCCTTCTCACTCATACCAATTCCGGTATCAATGACAGAGAAAAGTAACTCATCGGCTGTCTTTTCTACCTTGAGAGTTACGGAGCCAGATTCAGTATATTTCACCGCATTAGAGAGTAAATTGACCAAAATCTGCTTTAATCTCCTTTGATCGCCTTGACAAAACTCAATTACTGGCTCAATTTCCAAATTTAAATCCAAACCACCTTGATTTGCTTGTTGTTGCACTAGAGACAAAGAAGCACCACAAAGTTCTTCTACCACAACTCTTTCCCAGGATAATTCCTCTCTACCAGCATCAATTTTAGAAAGATCTAGCAAATCATTAATCAAAGAGAGCAAATGCTCACCACAACTGGAAAGAGCAGTGATATACTGCATCTGCTTATCGTTCAAAGGACCATAGATTTGCTCAGCAAGCAAACGAGAAAAGCCTAAAATACCAGTTAAGGGAGTACGTAGCTCATGACTAGTGTTATCTAAAAAGGCACTTTTTGCTCTATCAGATGCTTCTAGTTGAGCTATCCGTTTCTGTGTCTCTACTCTCTCCCATGCTATCGCCACTAAATTAGACCCCAACTGAGCTGTTTCTATTTCCTCTGAGCTAAAATTACGCTCTGTAGTTAGTTTCTGTAAGTCCAAAGTTCCCACCAATTGCTCCTGGAACCACACTGGTACTCTTAGTAGAGACAAAGTAGAGTAGTGCTGCGTTTTGTTAATTGGTTCAGCAAAAGGCAAATTTTCTGTTGCGTAATTGGTGCTGGTAAAACACTCATCTCTCGGTTCGAGAAACTGACATAGATTCAGAGGTAGCAAACTCTCCAATAGACAAGGAATTTCTTCTTGGCTACACCACTGTTTCTCTATCCATAACTGCAGCTCATCGTAGCGATAGAATACCACGCGCTCTACGCCAAAGGCGATACCCATCTGCCGGAGTAATCTCTCAAGTATATTGGGTGCGCTGTCTTTAGCGATCAAGCTTTGACCCATTTGTTGCAACAGGGATTCTCTTTGCTGCTGTTGTTGCAGCTTAGACTGGAAAAGTTTCTGGTAAATTGTCATCGCGCATTGAACCGCCACAATTTTAACCAATTCAATGTCTCTTGCATTCCAAGAATTGTGAATCTCATAGTTATACACACCAATTACTCCAAAATAGGATTGCCCATATTTGAGGGGGACAAACAGCAAAGAGCAAATCTGGTGAGCCTCAACAGTTGCTGTTATAGTTGGTGTCTCCCTAGCATCAACATTGGTCCAAACTAAAGGCTGTCCTTGGCTGAGTTGCTCGTGGTAAGCTGCCATAAGACGAGTTTCGATCTCAACTAATTTCTGAATTGGGATCGAGATTTCCGATAGATAATACCCTGAATCTTGAGCAACCAGATTAGGTGGAAGAGCAACACAGACATCTGAATTAAAAACTTCCTGGAGCCAACTAGCAACAGTTTGTAGCAATACTGGTGGCTCAGGATTAGCATTAATCAAATCAAGCAAATAGGCTAGAAATTGCTGATTTTGAGATTGACTAACAGGAGAAGACACTGGTACTTTACCACTCACCGCAGGAGTGAGGGATTGCTCGAGCAAAGCAGTTAGCTCAGAAATTTTGGGGGGTAAAGTGTGGTCACTAGTTGCCAAATTAAGGGATTCCAAGGTTAATTTATCTCCTAACAAGCCCTTGATCAAAATCAAAGGTGTCTGTCTACCTATATTTTCGAGGTAGTTTTTGATACTTGCAACCATCAGGGAGATCTCAGACTCTTGTTCCCAAGTTTGATCAACAACAATGGCATCGTAGCTATTCGTTTGCAGTAGCAATATGCAAGATGCTTGTGTGGTAGCAACTTGGCAATTCAAAGGAGCGACTGCTTCCTTCAGGCGATTGGTAATTGAGATTCCCTTGGTGAGTTTGTCTGCCACAATGAGCAGACAACCAAGATCATTCCGTCGAAGCATTAGCTGTGACTATGGCATTAACCTGAAACCACTCCGAAGCAAAAATGCTTTGGTGGTTAAAGTATAGTCAAATTTCCTTGAACTTCAATTGTCCATGACCCCTCTTGGTGAGGAATGCGATTCAAGGTATTTATGTACACACTGGTCTTGTACTACTATTTGCTAATTCCATTATCCTATTTGTCTAAGTTACGTTAACATTTGCCGCTCAAAATTAACATAGAGGGGGAAAAAGCTTCATAAAGCTTTAGTAAACATTATCTTGAGAGTGCAGCATGACTAAATCTTGCTTGGTGTACAAGATAATCGCCACAAGCTTTACCAGATAAAGGTTTTAGCCAAATATTTTTTTTCTCAAAAACCTTTTGACCAAAGATAAATTAGAAAAAATTCCTGAAATATAGATAATTTATTGGTTTTGAGGGATCCACAACCGCCAGACAAAGATTAGAATAATGCAGTGAAAAATCGAGCCTGTCAGTATTTCAGCGATTTATCTTCTGAAATGCAGCTTGGCATTGCTTACCTCCAGCACTCAAATTGTGAGTTAGGCAAATGATTTTAAGCTAAAAAAAGCCCAAAATAACCAAAAAAAAGGAGATTAGTGATGAATAAAGGTGATTTGGTTGATAAAATATCTAAAGAGGCTGGTGTCACCAAAAAGCAAGCTGATGCAGTTATTTCCGCTGCTGTAGATGCGATCATGAACGCAGTTGCTGATGGTGAGAAAGTAACCTTAGTGGGTTTCGGTTCCTTTGAATCAAGAGATCGTAAGGCTCGTGAGGGTCGTAATCCCAAAACTGGGGATAAAATGGAAATTCCAGCCACTAAAGTTCCTGCTTTTTCTGCAGGCAAGCTATTCAAAGAAATGGTTGCACCGCCCAAGGAATAACTTTGACAAGACCAGTTCACGGGGGCAATTTAGCCTGGGCAGCTCAGTTGGCAGGCTGTGCCCCTTCCTTAATTCTAGATTTTTCGGCGAGTATCAGTCCTTTGGGTCCTCCTCAAAGTGCCATAGCAGCCATACAAGAAGGATTAGGATTACTCAAGGCTTATCCAGACCCCAGCTACACTCAATTGCGCCTAGCTTTGGCGCAGCACCATCAATTACCTCCAGAGTGGATTTTGCCAGGTAATGGTGCAGCCGAGTTACTTACTTGGGCTGGTTGGGACTTGAAGGAACAATTGGTTACTTGCTTGGTAACACCCGCCTTTGGAGACTACTGGCGGGCGTTACGGGCAGTTAAGGCTCAAATTATTCCCTATCCCCTATCCCTAGAAGATGGGCGATTACCAGTTTGGGGTGGGGTTGTGGGAGAAAGAAAAAATTGGGGAGTTCTCTTGAATAATCCCCACAATCCCACAGGTAAGCTATTTTCTCAAAAGTCAATCTTGTCTGCTGTAGAGGAATTTGCTTTGGTGGTGGTAGATGAAGCATTTATGGACTTTGTGCCACCAAACAAGCAACAGAGCCTAATTGAACTAGTGACAGATTATCCTAATCTAGTAATTTTGCGCTCCCTAACTAAGTTTTACAGCTTACCAGGATTGCGCTTAGGCTATGCCATTGCCCATCCAGAAAGATTACAACGTTGGCAAAGTTGGCGTGATCCTTGGGCTGTAAATATCCTGGCGGCGGAGGCGGGAATAGCAGCAGTGCAAGATTATGAATTTCAGCAGCAAACCTGGAATTGGCTACCATCAGCTAGAGAAAAACTATACCAAGGTCTCGCTTCTTTGCCAGGTATAAAACCCTATGAAAGTGCTGCCAACTTTCTCCTGGTGGCGACAGACATACCTAGTTCTCAATTGCAACTGCAGTTATTACAGAAAGAGAAAATTTTAATTCGTGATTGTCTTAGTTTTCCCGAATTAGGCGATAGTTATTTTCGTGTTGCGATTCGCACCGAAACAGACAATCAACGTCTTGTAGCTAGTTTGGCTAGAGTGTTAGGAGTTTAGGGTGCAAGATGGGAGTTGGCAAGCTGGGGAAGTAGAAGGTGGAGGTAATGCATTACCTATCCGTTGTTATTACCATTAATTAAGCAATAGCACTTAATCAAGCTGTAGCACTGTCCATCATCAGTTTCCCAAATAACAAACAACCAACAACAAACAACCAACAACAAACAACCAATAACAAACAACCAATAACAAACAACCAATAACAAACAACCAATAACAAAAATGAGCGCAGAATATGACCTCGTAATTATTGGTAATAGTCCAGAGGGGATACAGGCGGCGATTATGGCGGCTAGTCTGAATGCTCGTGTTGCTTTGGTAAAACAGGATAGTAAGCAAGATAATTTTAGTTATTCACAAACAGTAGCCAACCGCACTTGGGCACATTTAGGTCACAAGAAACAAAAACTGCAAGAGTTGGGGCTCGATTTTAATTTACTTCTGAGTCCATACCAGTGGACGGAAACAGTCTTGGCTAATCTCCAGGAACTACAATCGCCAGCACTTTTAGCTGCTTTGGGAGTAGATTTGGTTGTAGGTGAGGGAGAATTTTGTCGTTTACCCCATCTTGCTTTTGTTGTCGCTCAAAGAAGATTACAAGCTCATTCCTATCTATTGGCGATGGGTTCTTGCCCTCAAAGACCACAAATTGAAGGTATAGAGCAAGTTATCCACCTTGGTAGTACGATTCTTCAGAAACAGGATTCTTGGGACTCTCTGCCGCAAAATTTGGCAGTTGTGGGCTTTGATTCCAGAGCGGTGGAGTTAGCTCAAACCTTAGTCTATTGGGGTAAAAATATTACTCTAATCACAGCTCAAGAGAGCCTTTTGCCCTACGAAGAGCCGGAAGCGGAACTTTTGCTGCAGGCACAATTAGAAGGGGAAGGAGTGCATCTGGTGACTGGAAGCACTGTGACACAAGTGAAGCAGATTGGTGAGCAAAAGTGGCTCCAGGCCGGAAATAGGGCGATTGAAGTGGATGAAATTATCTGGGTGGCGCAACAAAAACCCAAGCTGGCGAAGCTGAATTTTGAAGGTGTGGGTGTGATTTGTAATCAGAAGGGAGTTGTCGTCAATGAAAAACTTCAAACCACTAACCCCAGAATTTACGCTTGTGGAGATGTTTTGGGCGGTTATCGTTTAGCCCACATTGCTCAATATGAAGCGACAATCGCAGTCAAAAATGCACTTTTTTTTCCCTGGTTTAAGGTAAATTATCAAGTAATTCCCTGGGTCATTTTTACAGAACCGAGTTTAGCGCGGGTAGGTATGACAGAAAATCAGGCGAAAGCTCGCTACGGTAAGGAAGTTTTTGTTGTCAAGCAATATTTTAAAAACGTTACCCAAGCAATAATTCGGGATGCGACAACTGGTTTTTGTAAGCTTGTGGTGCGACATAATGGAGAAATTTTGGGAGCTTGTATAGTAGGTCAAGATGCAGGGGAGTTGATTGGCACAATTGCAGTTGCAATCAAGGAAAAAATTAAGTTAGGTCAATTGTCAGATATACCCAGTCCTTTACCAACTATGTCCGCCATCATCTCGCAAACAGC
>CAZWGS010000164.1:6997-8352 GCA_964633315.1 uncultured bacterium
AACCAACACAATTGAAAAAATTACTAATATTAGCTGTGGTTATCTTCCTGGGTAGTTGTCAAGATGGTGGTTTAATCACACCGCCAACACAAAGTTTGGGTGCTACTCTTAATAGTCAAGCGGTGGAAGGATATCCCAGTTTTTCTGCAGATGGTGGTTATTTGGTTTTTGCTTCAGATCGCTTGCAGCAAAGGAGTATTTTTTTGTACGATGTGCGGGCACGTCGTCTAGTCCCTTTACCTGGACTAAATCAAAAGGGAATTTTGCAAGACCAACCAGATATTAGTGCCGATGGTCGTTATATTGTCTATGTTTCTGAGCAGTTAGGCAAGCCAGATGTTTTTGTTTATGATCGCCAAACTATGAATTCACGAGCGATCACTCGTAATATTTTAGGACCAGTGCGTCATCCTACAATTAGCGGTAATGGTCGTTTTATTGCCTTTGAAGCTAATATTTCAGGACAGTGGGATATTCAAATTTATGACCGTGGTTTAGGGATTGAACCTTCTCTACCAAGACAGCCAAAATTTGAAGATTCACCAGCAAATGAAGGTTAGAGATAGCTAGATAGCTAAGGTAGAGCCTCAAGTGTATCAGCTAAAGATGTCAGTGCTCCATCAACTCGGTTGGCTTCTGTTTCTGTCGCCGCTACTAGCAGCAAAAGAATTTGATTGTCTAGCTGACGTGTCAAAATTACACCACTCATAGGTTGTTTACCTAAACTTCCTGTCCAAGGTAGGCGAATACCGTTTTGGGAATCAATTTGGAATTCTCCTGGTTTGAATTTCTCGCCGCGAGAGAAGGTATCAATTGTTACTTGTGCTAGGGAAACATCACTTAAGAGAGCATCGCTAGCTCTAGCTCGTACAGCCACTGTATAGGCTAGGTTACCATCAGGAGATTCAATCACAACTGAGTTACCAACGGGTGTCACTTTATACCCTTCTAAAATCGCTATTTTAAAACGTCCAGAAGGGTCTTGATATGAGGATATTTCAGTATTTTTAGAAGATTGTGCTTGAGTTAATTGTGTGGGGAAATAACCGCCAATAATTAAAATAACAGCGGTTAATAAGGTAAGAAAAATTAGCCAGATGCGATCACGTTTGATAAGCATTTGTTGTTGGTTGTTGGTTGTTGGTTGTTGGTTATGTGTTTTGTTTTTTCAAAGAATTTAGATAAGCATTTGCTTTGGTTGTTGGTTGTTGGTTGTTAGTTGTTGGTTATGTGTTTTGTTTTTTCAAAGAATTTAGATAAGCATTTGTTGTTGGTTGTTGGTTGTTGGTTGTTGGTTATGTGTTTTATTTTTTCAAAGAATTTAGATAAGCATTTGCTTTGGTTGTTGGTTGTTG
>CAZWGS010000165.1:0-8100 GCA_964633315.1 uncultured bacterium
CTTTCATTACGCAGACATGGATACCTTTTACCATGGTACTTTGAAATTCTATGGGAAAACCTCACCCCCTCCGGGTAGTATTGTTATCTTTGAAGCCCATTTTTGGGAGGGACAGCTAGCTTCTATTGAAGATGTGTCCGCTACGTCAAAGTGGTATGAAGAGGCTTAGGAGTTAGAGTGAGAAGCCTGGGATGAGAGGATCGCTTGATAAGCGCCACTAGCGATTCGCTCACACTTTCCGATGGTATAGATTATAGAACATTACTCTGGTTGATTCACTGATGGTGCTAATTTTTCTTCACCACCATTGGCGATTCGCTCACACTTTCTGAGGCTG
Organism: uncultured bacterium; assembly: GCA_964633315.1. Classification (GTDB taxonomy): domain Bacteria; phylum Cyanobacteriota; class Cyanobacteriia; order Cyanobacteriales; family CAWCAG01; genus CAZWGS01. The sequence goes on from CAZWGS010000165.1 coordinate 338, forward strand.
CAGGGCATTTCCCATTACCCTTATTGATTCGCTCACACTTTCTACTTTGTGAGCGAATCAATTACTGGAGTTAAGGGCAAAAAAAATGTTGGTAAGCTATACCAACACTGATTGACTAACGTGCCTGTGGTTTTCGTTTTCCCTGAGTGTGACTACCACTAGAGAGGAAACATGATTTTGTTGCAAATTAAACCCAGAGATTAATTCTACACGGCTATGCTGATTTTGTGGTTGCCCTCACTAGTGTGGCGAGCTAGTTTCTGTGTGGTGGAGAGGTTGTGGTTAGTGCTGTTTTTTTTGAGCAGCTGCTCTGAGTAGTTCACTTGGGCGTGAAAACGGTAGCAGCAGGGTTTAATGGTGGAGGTTCAATCAAATCCTATGGAACAGTTTTGGCAATGGTTCTTATGGAAGCGAGCCACAAAGCTAATACTACAACACCTTTCACTGACGAAATCGTACTACAAAACGCTAACTACTACTGACCCACTTAGTAACGGTTTTTCAATAGTTTCAGCTTGTTGTAGAAATTGCACAGCAGGAGCTGATGGAGGTGCTCGGTGAGGTCATGGTGTAGCATGAATTTTGCTGCTCACCTGCTGCAAGTAACTTAATTTACCTCACTAGAATTATTGATGAATGCTTTTGATTGGGTCAAAGTCCATCACCCTTTACCTCAGCTAGGGGAACAAGATATTGCTTTCCAAACTACGGATCTGTTTCGCCGTTTCAATATCTACACTATTACCAAGGATGGTCGGTTGGTACTGCCTGCCTACCGCTACGATGGCGATGAGGAAGTTTACTACGGCAGTATTAATATGCTCTACCACGGGCGGCTACGTTTCTTTGGGTTAGTTGGTTGCAATGGAGCATTTGTTTGCTTTGATGCTTTCTTCTGGGAAGGTAAGTTAAAAGAGATTCAGGAAAATAACCCTGCAGTTGGTAGTATGCTAGTCTAGTCTCCTCCTTGTCGCTCACGACAGTTCTTTACAATCTTACTTACTGTGGTGGGGCTACACTTTAGTTTCCTGGCGATGCTACGGTAGGAGTGACCCTCACTTAGTAAGTGTTTTACTTTGGGAGCCAGCTTATCAGCTTTTATATTCTGTCCGGGTTGTCTCCCTAATTTCTTGCCCCGTGCTTTGGCGGCGGCTAAGCCAGATTTAACTCGCTCTCGTACCAGGTCGCGCTCAAATTCAGCTAAGCTTGCCATAATGCCAGCGATTAGTTTTCCTTGGGCTGTGGAGAGGTCAAACTGAAAACCACTGACGGCGATTACTGAAACATCCCATGATGCTAGCTCTTGTAGTGTGGTGATGAGGTCGATGGTACTTCTACCCCAGCGGGTGAGCTCTGATACCAGAATCGCATCTATTTTTCTGGCTTGGGCTAGCTTAATTACTTTGGCTCTTGAGGAGCGATTGTTCTTAGCACCACTAGCTGTTTCTTTGAAAATGCCCGCTATCTGGAATTTTGCTGTTTGGGCGTACTCCTGTAGCTCTTTTACTTGCCGAGCACAATCCTGATCGCGGGTTGAAACCCTTGCGTAGATTGCGATTCGACGAGGTTGTCCAATTAAAACCATCGGTACTGGGGTACTCAGGATGCTTATGGGCGTGTTATTTGCTATTGTAGCACATTAATTATAGTCTTAATGGACAACCAGGTCATAACCGAACTGCCCAGCCTACGGCGATTTGCGCCCCTTCCAAGTATGCACTAAGGATAGGGCTTCGGCAAGGGGTTTTCCTTGCTCTAAAAGTGTTAGTAGCTCGGCGATGCGTTTTTCTACTAGGGCATTGCCTTTAGCTCCACCAGGTATATGAATGTGGCGGACCCGTTTACCATCGCGATAGGTCAGGCGATAGTAGCAGCTTCCTCCTCTGGCTTTACCTGCTGGGTAGTAAGTATGGATAGAGAAGGGTTTGGGTTTTGGCGATTCGCTCACACTTTCTGGTGATGATTCGCTCACACTCTCGGTATTTGTGAGCGAATCATCTGGAGGAGTTTTTGGAGTGCGAGTGTTAACAGCCCTTGGTATGTATTCTTGCTCCTGCTCTGCTACGTCTATGGCCCAATCCCACATTGGTTCGCTACTGGTGTAGCGCTCCAGGTTGAATAGTTCTGCTTGTTTTTCCATGGCTCCAGTTCCTAAAAATATCGCCCCCCCAGTGACGGGAGGGCGATTTACCCCTTTTATTCTTGCTTTTCAAGCAAGGCGATAACTTCCTGCTTGAGCCTACGAATTTTAGCAATTGCTTCTTGCTTAATAACGTAATCTTCTGCCAGCCGCGCTTTCAACCTTTCTTCGTGCGCTGAGATATAGGCTAAGTACTCCTGTTCTATTTCCTCTAGCTGGCCGATAATTCCCCCATCTGGTTTACCTGAAGCATTGCCGAAGGTTGTCTGCCGATCTGTTCGATTAGTTCCGATCTGCTGATTCCCATCTTGCTGGCTAAGCTGTCGAGCCCCGCTACTGCTGTCTCCGTTATGGAGATGCTGACTCGTTTCTTCTTCTCTCCGTGAATCTGGTGTTTTGCTTTTGGCATTTTCGTTTACTTTGTCTTTATCCATAACATAGCAGAGATTGTATTTAAGATAATTGTATATACAATTATAGTTAAAGATGTTATATAACTAATAGGGTCACTTACCTATAAATCAGTGAAATACCACCTAAGGAAGAGACTGAGACGGTGGTTACTCGTAACTGATGACTTGCGGCTATCAACCCTAGCAAAGGAGCAAGTGCCTATTGAGCAAACTTGTCTAACTACGACAACGCCTAGGTGATTATTTTTTCCTCGTCACTTGTGCGTGATTGAAATTTCTCCCCATGACAACGGGTAAGTCACTATCTTTTTCTCGTCACCTACCCGTTGTCTTCCATAAACCATTACTACGGAGGACTTTTACCTCCGCTAATTTGAAATGAAAAACAACGTTGATCCGGTAAAGATGGGTGAAGCGCTTCTAGGCACTGACCCTGTCTTTCTTGAACTCACTGGTTCTGGTGCTTTCAAGCTTTGCGGGTTCCTACAACTGGCTCTGAGACACCCGTTAATACCACACGCCCTCATCCCCTATGAGGTAGTTCCATATATAATTCGTTCCCTAGCAGAACAGTTAAAGGCTACAGACCCCTACCTCGCTGAAGTACTTGAGAAGCAGTGGGGCGAGGAGCTTAACTCACCTGCGAGAAAGTCTAGCACTAATGATTGTACATATAGCGACTTAGACGATGATCGCAAACTCGATATCATAACCAACTCTATTGCCCTGAGTGTAGCTGCCAAGACCATCGCTCAGGCGACTGGGAAGCACGAAGAAGAAGTGGGGAAAGCAGTAGCAGAAACGGCTGTCAAGATAGCCGACGAATACAAGAAAGACCAAATCAACCAAGTGATCAAGTCGATGGACGAAACGTTAGACCTTGTGTCCAAGGACGCAGACTCTTAGTACTTCAACCTTCTCCCCACGACAACGGGTAAGTCACTATTTTTTCTCGTCACCTACCTGTTGTCTTCCATAAACCATTACTGCGGGGGACTTTTACCTCCGCTAATCTGAAATGCAACAAGATCCAGATTGGCCTAGATTGCGAGGGGCTTTGCATGAGGCTAGGTACGTTCATATTCGTTTAGCACCTTTTCATGCCTTTGAAATTTGCGCTTTACTGCAAGCGTTCGTTAACCGCCCCCCAGTACCTTATGGGCTCTTTCCTGACATTACGGCTATGGCTGTAATCAGGGAGATAGCGAACGAATTGTTTGACGAAGACCCCTACATCGCTGAGTTTATTTACAACGGCTGGGACAGAACTCCTGAGTCTATTATGAATGAGCTCGAGCAAGTAGGTTGCAAGTATGAAGATTTAAGCGACGCTTACAAGCAGGACATGTTTGTTAACTCCATTGCTCTAAACATGGCTGTCAAAAAAATCGCCAAATCAACTGGGAAGTCCGAAGATGAAGTAGGCAAAGCAATAGCACAAGCAGCTGTTTTGGACTCCCACAAATGGTCTAAAGAAGAGGTTAATAACATAATTAACTCGATGAGCAAAGACGTGGAACCTATTCCCGACGACCTGGATTCTTAGTAATTCAACCTTCTCCCCACGACAACGGGTAAGTCACTATTTTTTCTCGTCACCTGCCCGTTGTCTTCCATCAACCATTACTACGGGGGACTTTTACCTCCGCTTACTTAGAATGCCATACAAACGCGATTGGGACAGACTAGGCAAAGCCCTAGAAAATGCTACACCTGTGCAATTTAACATCACGCCTCGCCGTGCCTTTACACTTTGCGGTTTGCTGCAATTGGCACTTAGGCATCCAACACTGCCAGCAGCTGTTGTACCTTTCAAAATTGCACAGGAGATGGTTAAAAGCCTGCAAGAGCGATTGGGAAAAGAGGATCCTTTCATCGCACAGATGATTGAGGACGGTTGGAACGAAAAGCTTGATGTTCCTGTAAGTGAGTTTAAAATGCGTGGCTGCAATTTTAGAGATTTGGGAGACGAAAAACTCTCTGGTCTTCTAATGAACACTGTATCCCTTGGTGCCGCTGTTGAGTTGATTGCCGAGATGACTGGTCAACCCATTGAATGGGCAGCGGAAAAGATTGATTTAGTGGCCCGTCATCGCTTAAACAGCCTTTCTCCAGAGAAGAAAAAGGAACTTATTGACAAGCTTGACGATCCAGAGCAGCCAGGAAGTTTCTGGCTAGAGACAAACTAAAACGCGATCACCGAAGCTCCCTGGGCCTGTGATCGCATTTCAGTAAATGTCCGAATTTAGCCCCTAAGGAGGGGGTAATCTATGCACCAAATTATCACAAAAACACCGTCCGTGTACACCATTTGTTTGCGCCGAGAAAATGGAATCACTATCTGGCTTAATCTAGCCAACGTGAAGCGTGTTGTGTACGACGCTCCCTGTAAAACTTTGGCGCTTTACTATCTCGACAATGCTTGCGAACGCTTTAACGGCAAGGATGCTGTTAACCTTGCCAGCCAAATCAACCAAGTCCACGCTAAAAACCAAATCATCCAGGAGGATTTATGAGTGTATCTATCAAGCACTTTCCCCAACTAGCTAGGTTGCTGGAGAGGGGGTTATCTATCAAGGAAGCCAGAGCGAAGTTAGTTGAAGGTTTAATATGTGATGGTAATTTAGTGCGTCACTATCGCCTGATGACCCACTATCCCAAAGGTAGAGACCAGCTCAGACACGTTACCTTAGCATATCGCCAATTGGGTATTGAGCCGCCTTTCGCTGCCATCGTTGATGTGAAGCAACTCTTTAACCAATCCGCCTGACGAGCCAGCTTGAAGCACTGGCGAAACTACCCCACCCGGGGTAGTCGCGGTTAGCTTCCAAACCTAATCGCAACTCTTATCCCCAAACCGAGGCTGTTGACAAGGAATCGCGCCACTGAGCGTTTTTGTGTTCGAGCGCCGAATTCGGGGGTAAGAGCTTATCCCGTCGGTTGTTTAGGAGTGAAGCGCGCCTCCGGTTTTGGAGGTGTTCGGGTAATTCGTGCGCCATTTTAGCGGGATTTAAAACTACTTGCGACATAGATTAATACCCACTTTGTAACGTTATTGAACCATGAAAATTGAATCGGTCAAAGTGCTGGGACTAGATGTCTCTAAGCACAATGTTACCTGCTGCCTGCTAGATTGCTATCCCCCTGGAGGATTAGCTCGCTATTGGAAGAAAACTAGAACCAAGTCTGTTAGCAATTATCCTGTGTTTTATTCAACTCCCAAGGCTAAGCAGAAGTCTGCTTTTGATTTTGCTGATTGGGTACAAGAGCAGCAACCACAGCTTGCTTGTCTTGAGCCTACAGGGACTCACTATAGTCGGCTGTGGGCAGCGATACTAAAACAATTGGGCATTCCTATTCTCTGGATTGGCCATGTTGAATTGAAGCGTCATCGGGAGGGGAAGCGCCTTCCTGGCAAGGGAAAGAATGATGCTGTAGATAGTTTAGCGATGGCATCATACCCCCACGACCCAGAATATCATCACGAGGACGGCACTTTAAATCTGTCCAACTTCTTGCTCCATCAACCGGAAAACATTAACCAAGTACGAGAAGTCTGTCAGCAGCTTGAGCATTTGGCCAGGGTACAATCGCCCATTATCAACTACACTCGCCAGTGTTTGGCATGGCAGTTTCCTGAGGTTGCCCATTCCAAGGCCGCTGGGTTATTTCCTTGGCTTGCTAACCTACCAGAGGAAACGACTAAGCGCTCGTGGAATTATGTAGATAATCGCTACCAAAAGTCTATCGCTCCTAGCTTAGGCATTGAGGTAAGCGATTATATAAGGTTGCATGGGAAGTGGTTGGTTGATATCCAAAATATGGAAGCTGTTTTAGATCGCGATTTAAAGTTGCTACTGGCTGCTGATGAGTTTAAGCCCTACAATCAAATCTTTGATGACTTGGGCTTTGGCTTAAGGTCTAGGGCCAGGATACTATCGCGTATCTATCCCTTTGAATCCTTCTTATTGCCCAACGGCAAAGTCTGGATTGAGCACGAACATCGTGAGGTAAAGAAAGCGCAGAGAGAATTTAAGAATGGGAGAACCACGGTCAAGTTCTCCCCCGGCGATGTTAAACGTATTAAGCGTAATCGCAGCCGGGACGCTTTTAAAATGCGTATTGGCATGGGAACAGTTCTTGAAGCTTCTGGGGATGGTTGGGCAGAGAAGCCATCTGGCAGTAGCATCTGTCGTCAGTCTTTGTGGCAGCACGTCTTGGTGAAGGTGGAGACTAATTACTTGCCTGATACCCCTATTGCTCGTGAGCTAGCTGATTATTGTATTAAGCTTAAAAGCCAAACTGATAGCAATGGTAAAATGCTCTTACACGGAAAGCATATTCAGGGAAAACTGATGGCTAAGGTGGCCAACTTAATGTTCAAGGAGCTGGTCAAGCGTTTCTCCGCTGCTCGTTAGTTCATATGACCTCCTCAATTAGGGGAGGTTTTAATTAAACTTCGGAACGGAGCTAGAGTGAACACAAACCCAGTATCGGAAGCTAGATGAAGCTATCCGTACAGGTCGATTTGTTCGTAACAGCGTCATCAGAGCATGGTTAGATGGTCAGGTCAAAAGTCGCAATGATGCCTATAAGCACTGCAAAGTATTGTCGGCTCATCCAGAGTTTCCTTGGGTATCGAGATTAAACTCAATGGCGCGACAAGCCCACGCAGAAAGGGCATGGGCATCAATTGAACGATTCTATCGCAATTGCAGACAAAAAATACCAGGCAACAAAGGGTTTCCTAAGTTTAAAAAGTACCAAGTCAGAGCCTCTGTTGAGTATAAGACATCGGGCTGGAAACTCTCTGAAGACAGGCGATATTTAACTTTTTCAGACAAGTTTCAAGCAGCTACATTCAAGCTTTGGGGAAGTCGAAATCTACACTTCTATCAACTTAAAAAAATTAAACGAGTTAGGGTGATTAGAAGACATGACGGTTATTATGCTCAATTCTTGATAGACCACGAACGGGAGGAAAAAAAAGAACTCACAGGTAAACAAACAGGTCTAGATGTTGGTTTAAACTATTTCTACACAGATTGTTCTGGTTTTCAAATAGACAATCCTCGGTTTTTGAGAAAAGATGAGTGTAAAATTAAAAAGCTGCAACGTCGATTATCAAAAACTCAAAAAGGAAGTAGAAACCGTAAAAAAGCCAGAAACAAATTAGGTAGAGTGTATCTCAAGGTTTCACGCAGACGTAA
>CAZWGS010000166.1:0-3749 GCA_964633315.1 uncultured bacterium
GCAGGGGATGCAGGGGGAGTTGGGTAAGCTGGGAGAGATTTTTGATAACTAGCTTTGGCAAAGTTTACTTTTGGTCTAAGCCCTGAAGAGCTGCATGTAATATTACCAGTCAAAGGGCAAACAAGAGATGGCGTAATTTTAATGCACCATCTCCTGACATTTAAGCTTTATCTTGCAAAAACTAGTAACTTTATTTAAGCGCTAGCTTTGCTTACACTCCCCGAAGACTTTCCCTCGTTATTGTTTTCTGTGTTTTCTGTAATTAGTCTCTCGTACAACTCACTCAGTTGATTCGCTACACCCCACCAACTGAATTTCTCTTCTACTCGTTTTCTCGCTTCAATACCCAAACGGTCTCGCCATTGAGAATCGCTTACAATACGTTCTATTGCTTGGGAGAAGGCGGCTACATCTTTTGGTGGTGCGAGTAAACCTGTGCTTTCGGATACAACAGTGTACTGCAAACCACCCACATCACTAGCTACCACTGGTACTCCACTCGCCATCGCTTCAATTGCGACTAAACCGAAGGGTTCGTAGTGACTTGGTACTACACAAACGTCAGCTGCAGCATAGTATAGCAGCAAATCTTCATCACTAATGCGTCCGGGGAAGCTAGCTACATCGGTTAGGTCTAATTCTCTCACAATACCTTCGATGCGCTCTCGCTCGTCACCATCCTTGCGCCCAGGACGAGAACCACCGCCGATGATTAGTTTAAGATTATCTTGATTGCGTAATCCAGATTCTCCCACAGCTCGCACTAAAGTTTCAATTCCTTTGCGGGGATCAAAGCGCCCGATATAGAAAATGACTTTAGCATCTGCTGCAATACCTAATTTTGCCCTTGCTTGTTGGCGACTAACTGAACCAAAATGTTCGATATCAGTACCACAGGGAATGATTTCAATTGTGCCTTTTTTCGACACTAGGGAAAGCATATGTTCCTGTTCTTGGGGACTAGTTGCTACAGTGCAATCGGCTGTTTCTAAACAGTTTTTCTCGATAGCTAAACGTGTAGCTGCGATCATGGGAACTGTTGGCACTGATTTATACTTAACTGCCCCTAAGGAGTGATAAGTATGCACTAGAGGAAGGGATAATTTACGCTTTAGCTCTAGTCCAACTGCTCCTGAAATCCAGTAGTTAGTGTGTACAAGGGAGTAGTCAATTTGTTGCTCTTCCTTGAACTTTAACCACTGTGTCACAAAGTCTTGATGATAGTCAAAAATCTCTTGGCGAGGGACAAATTCTTCTGCTCCTGCTGTAAGTCTAATCGTCCGACAATTCTGGCTATGTTGCACAATTGTTGGTTGATTTGCATCAGCTTTGCGAGTAAATAAGTCTACTTTCCATCCTTGCTCTGCCAGCGCTTCACCAACTTGGCGCACATAAACATTCTGTCCACCGGCTTCTTCCTTACCTATTTCCACAGCAGGGTCGCCGTGTACAGATATTAGTGAAATGTGTCGTTTGTTGCTCGTATCCATGATTCTTTTGTTCTCCCTCACTTTGGGTAAAAGATTGGGCTATTTAACCTCCACTTAATTTGCAAGTTACCTTGGCACCTATGTCTTTCTACTGTCAAAAAAGGTAACCAAATCTTTAGCTGCTTAAATCAGCTCTGGGATAGATATTTAGGATTCATAAATCATCAATTCTTGACAAATATAACAGTTAGAAAAGCATTGCAAGCAAGAATGTTTAGTTTACAGTTTTGTCTATATTATCTTAACTCACAAGAGGAACAAGCAATTAATTGCTGAGAAGGAATTTGCGCGAACTGTTATTAAAAAAACTGAGTTTTTTATTCAATTTAATATTTTTTTTAAATTTTCTTAAGCAAATAATAATTTACTCTAGTATTCTCACTTAAGCAATGATACTGATAAAATGTAGCCATTAGGTGGATTACCCAAGACGAAACCTGGAACAATTAATTAGAATGTTATTTGAAAAATGTATGAGTGTGATTATTAACTACAATGTCAGATAACGGTCAGATAGCGACAAATTCAGCGACAGCACAACAACTAGTTGGCAGAACTCCACCTTGGGGTAAAGTTACTGTTCTCGAGGAAGGGCGCAACTACAGAATCAATCGCATTGAAGTTAAGCCGGGACACTATATCAGCACCCAAATGCATTATCATCGAAGTGAGCATTGGATTGTGGTTGCAGGCACTGCTAAGGTAATCTGCAATAATAAGGAAACGATTTTGATGCAAAAGCAATCAACTTATGTGCCGATGAACACCAAACATAGGGTAGAAAATCCAGGAGTGATACCTTTGGTGATGATTGAGGTACAAAATGGTGAGTTTTTGGGTGATGAAGACATTATGCGCTTTCCACAAGAGTAATTAGGGCTAAATGGAGCGACATTGGCGAGTTTTAATTCTATTTTGGCAGACGGCAATTGCTGCTGAGTTGGAATATCGGATGAATTTTGCGATTGCGGCTCTCAGCAGTTTGGGTAATATTGTAGGCAGTCTCTTCAGTCTGTTTTTGTTCTACAGTCGCGATTACAATTTTCAGGGTTGGAGTTGGCAAGAAGCGTTAATTGTGATGGGAATTTTTACTTTCATGCAAGGTTTTGCTGCTGCTTTTCTTATTCCCAATCTGAATCGTATCGTTGACCATGTGCAGCAGGGAACTCTCGATTTTGTCCTCCTGAAGCCCATTAGTAGCCAATTCTGGCTCTCTTTTCGTAGCGTTTCGCCCTGGGGATTGCCTGATTTAATTGTTGGTATAGTCCTAATTTTCTATGCTGGCGGACAACTGGGTGTGTCTGCTACGAATTATTTGATTAGTTTAGTTCCCCTTGCTTTTGGTGTTGCCAGTCTCTACAGTATCTGGTTTATTCTAGGGGCAACGAGTATTTGGTTTGTCAAGATTTACAATGTCACAGAGGTACTCAGGGGTTTAATTCAAGCGGGACGTTATCCTATTGTTGCCTATCCTGTGGCTTACCGTTTTTTCTTTACTTTTGTGATTCCAGTGGCTTTTCTCACCACTGTACCTGCAGAGGCGATGTTAGGTCGTTATTCTCTGGGTTGGATAGTGGGTGCAGGTTTTCTTGCTGGTGGGTTGTTGTTGTTTTCGATATTTTTCTGGCGCTTTGCTTTGCGATTTTATACTAGTGCGTCGAGTTAGTTTTGTTTTTGGTTGTTGGTTGTTGGTTGTTTGTTTTTTGTTGTTGGTTGTTGGTTGTTTGTTGTTTGAGTGTCAAATTCCTAATTGTTGTCGTAATTCTTCTGGGATATTTTCTGCTGTTTCTAAACCTTGTACACTTTCCCAGTTTGTATTTTCATCCCAGCGAATCTCGCCCAATAGTTTGTCACTGAGGTTTGCGCCCATGAAGTTTGCGCCCATGAAGTTTGCGCCAATAAGGTTTGCACCTCTGAGGTTTACGCCACTGAGGTCTGCGTCAATGAGGTCTGCGTCAATGAGGTCTGCGCTACTGAGGTCTGCGTCAATGAGGTCTGCGCCACTGAGGATTGCTTCACTAAGGTCTACTCCACTGAGGTTTACGCCAATGAGGTTTGCACCAGTGAAGTTTGCGCCAATGAGGTTTGCACCAGTGAAGTTTGCGCCATTAAGGTCTGCGCCCATGAAGTTTGCGCCCATGAAGTTTGCGCCATTAAGGTCTGCGCCAGTGAAGTTTGCACCACTAAGGTCTGTGCTAATGAGTTCTGCGCCCATGAAGTTTGCGCCCATGAAGTTTGCGCCATTAAGGTCTGCGCCAG
>CAZWGS010000166.1:3849-7866 GCA_964633315.1 uncultured bacterium
CCCATGAAGTTTGCGCCATTAAGGTCTGCGCCAGTGAAGTTTGCACCACTAAGGTATACGCCACTAAGGTTTGCGCCATCAAGAAATAACCAAGCAATTTGGCTAAAAGCATCAATTCCTAAGCAATCGCTATAGCTAATAATCTTTAACAATCGCTTGCTATCAAAATCCTCTGTATCTGGTTGACCGCAGGGATGAAAAGCAACTTTCTCTTTCAATTCCTCTATTCGCTGCAACTCCAGCAGCAAAATAAGCACATTCAAACCAGCGTAAATATCTACCTGTCGCAGTCCTAAACTCGTTTCTCGGTGAGGTATTTGTTCTTGCAACAATCGCATCTTTTTCTGAGGGAAATTTTCTGGTGGTGCATCGATAAATTCTCCCTCACACCAACGAAAATAGAAGTTTTCTAAACGCTGAAACAATTCCAAAAATGAAAAATCTGATTTCTGACTCAGCAAACCAATCAAATACTCTACAATTTCCTGAGTCAGCGATCCATAGCCCAAAATATCGTAAATTTGCTCTGCTAATTGCTCATCATTGAGATTAAATCCTTTTCCACGTCGCCGTGGTTGTGTCCAATCCTCCATGCTTTCGCGCAATCGCTTAGCAAAGAGAAACTCACTAAAACTCTTGTGGAAAAACTCCACTCCTCCTTCTGTGTCTCCAGCAGCAGGTTTGAGGTAAAAAGCAGCTAACGCATTTTTCAGTCCTGCTTCACTTCCCTGTTTGCGCGCTTGTTGAAGAATTTCTCTTGCACTTTCTTCTCCCTGCTGTTCCAATCGCGCTTCAATCATCCTGACTTTGGCGTATTCTCCCCCCGACTGAACTACACAGAGTCCCGCTTCCGTGAGAATGCTTTCTAAATCATCTGTATCAAAGCGGGTAATTTGTTTTTGTAGCCACTTTTCTCGTTGTTTGGTCAAAACCCAATTTAAAGACTCTTCGTAGATGAGAATTTTGGCTTCATTTCCCTGCTGCGCTTCCTGCAATTGTTCTGTTTGTAGCTTGTCATCTCGATGCATCGCCGCTAACAGATACAGCAGTAACGGTTCCCGCGCCAACTCAGTTTTAATTTGTTGGGGACAACTATCTGAACGTAAAAAGTCTCGAAATGCGTTAGCTTTGTCTTGACTTGCAACTTTCTCCCATTTCTCCAACCATTGTTCCTGCAATTCCTCATCCATCGCCTGTAGCTTCACCCTTTCCAAGTTGTCGGGTAAATAGCCTTCCATTCCCTGCAAAGCTAAGGAACGTCCCGTAACAATCACTCTATGTCCCTGTTCTGGATTACGTTGACAGTTTTCCTGAAACACGCCTACCTGCTTGAAAAAGCGCTCAATTCCGCCACTTGCTCTTCCTTCAAAGCGCAATTCATCAAAACCATCCAATAAAAAGAGATAGCGAGTATTTTTATCCGTCAACCAGCCATCGTCATTCTTCGCAAAATCAGTATCAACCGCAGCTTGTAGCGTTTCACCAAAATTAGTCGCAAAACTATCAATATCCCGCAAACGAATCAGTATTGGAGTCCAAACCGGATGCAAATTTTGTCGCACCCAATCAGCAAACAGCCGACAAAAGACGCTTTTACCTCGTCCCGGCGCACCCTGGATAAACATCACCTGTCCCTGTTGGCTAGGGTTTTGCAACACCTCTTTTGCCCATTCTTCCAAGACAAAAGCGGTTGTAGATTCAACCTCATTCCCATTTCTATCCACAGGTTTTGCTTTCAGAGGAACATAAATATCCGCAAAACTAAATTCCTCATCAAATACCGTTTCCTGGGGTAACTTAGCAATTTGCGTTTCTAGATACTCTTCAATACTGTCGTACTTTTCCAACTCCTTGCGCCAGCCATCGTGATACTGCTGCGCCAAATAGCTAACCTCACCTCCCGCCTCAGTTAAAGCTTTAAATGCTTGCTGGAGATAGGGTGGCGTATTCCAAGCTACCCTTTGGGTCAAAGTTTCCGCTGCTGCTGCTTCTAATCCTGCTTGCTGCAATCGCGCTGACAAAACCTGGTTAAATTTCTCGGCGATGGGGGAACTATGGAAACAAATAAATAAAGCTTCTCTCGCTTCCTTCTCCTCTAACTCCAACTCTCCCAATCGCTTAATTTGCTGACTTACTTCCTCGGAAACAGGCGTAGAACCAATTCTTTCGAGTACACTCTCATTGCTAGGTAAATTCAAAATCTCCTTACAACTTTCCAAATAAGCCACCTGCAACACCAAAACCACACTTTCCACCAAAGTTGGCTTATGCTTCGTCGCTTCCAGGTAAAACTTCAGTATCCCCGTCGCCATCGAGACAAAGGGTAAACCTGCACCCGCTAACTGAGTTAAGGGAGAATTCAACACATCCAGCAGCGAATCAATTCTGACCACTAGCGGCGCTAACTGCTCAATATTTTCTCCTTCCTCTTGCAGTTTTTCCGCCAATCCCAACACCGCTTGCGCCGCCTCAATTCCTCCAGAAACCGTTCCTTCCAGGGAAAATAAATCGCGGATATCTGTGTTCAAAAAACGCCAAAGCCTAGTTCTCATCAAGCTACTGCTGCTACTTGCTCACTGCTACTAAATGCAACTCAATTCAATTTAAATTTATTCGACAAATTAATAGGGACACGAAATTCCGCATCCCCACATCAATCCAAAAATAGTGACATCCTCCCAACGCTAACTCTCCGAGTATGGTGCGGGCTTCCCAACATCGCTGCTAGGCATTGCTAACCTGCGCCACTTATCTAGGCAAAATGCCCCCGACAGCCCGACTTGATAGCCAATTTCTTTCCCCCAGAGTCCCTGGGTACTATGTTTTTCTATGCCTCGATTACATATTTCTTGTGCAGAAGCGATATCTCTATTGACTGGCTCATGCACTCCATAACCGCATTCGTGACAAACATGATATCTATCTTTGAGTTCTTTTCTGACTTGAGAGCGACAATTAGGACAAACTTGAGATGTTCCTCGATGGTCAACTTCATCAACAAATACTCCCCTACGTTTTCCTACATATTTGAGTATTTGTCTGAACTGACCAAAAGCAGCATCTAAAGTATGCTTCCCTAAGAAGCCTTTAGCCATAATCCTAAAGTCACAATCTTCAACAAAGATTGTATCTGCCATGTCACAAAGTTTATGAGCTAATTTGAACTGATAGTCTTTGCGTTGCCAAGCAATATGATTGTGCATTGCTTCTACTTTCTTTCTTGCTTTCTCGTAGTTAGCAGAACGTTTCTCTTTTCTCGACAGTCGCTTTTGCAGCACTTTCAGCCTACGGTAGCTCTGTTTGAAAAACTTACTCGGAGGTTCTACATAGTTGTCTGAAGTACAGCAATATGAAAGTAGTCCAACATCAACCCCGATACAATGACCGTGTGGTGTTGGTTGTGGTACTTCAATATCTGATTGAATCGCCACCACAGCAAACCAGCCTTTAGCTTTTTTGAGAATTCTTACCTGTTTGACCACAAACCCTTCTGGTATTGGCCTGTGTAAGTTAATTGGAATTAGCCCTAGTTTTGATAGTTTGATTTGCCCCACCGAAGGTGCGCGAAGCGACCGTGTAATAGGATTAGTTTTGAACTGAGGAAATAACATTGATTTCATCTGCCCAAACTTTTTGAATCTAGGGAAGCCATAACCACGTTTTTGAAAGAAATCCCAAGCGTCATGCAATCTTCTAATGTTGGTTTGAAGCACTTGAGAAGGTACTTGCGCCAGGCGTGGAAATTCTTTCTTAGCTTTGGGCAAGTTGTTTTGCTGTTGATGATACCCAGGAAATGGATAATCAGCACTCATTATGTATTCTGATTCCAAACTACACCTATCTACCTGACACTTACGAGACGCTATCCAATCTTTTAGCTCCCTAAGTGCATAGTTATAAGATGCACGACAAATATCAAGCCACTCATTGAGTGAGTCTTGCTGTTTGGCATCTGGATAAACTTTTGGACTTTGGACAAAAACAACATAGATTTGCGTAAATATTACGCAAATGTAA
>CAZWGS010000167.1:0-7703 GCA_964633315.1 uncultured bacterium
TTCTGACAGAACAATTCGGGAATATGCCGAGGAAATCTGGAAGATTAAGCCTGTGAAGGTGGAATTAGAGGCAAAAAGGTCACTAGATTCTGATTTTCAGGTCTTAAGCTAAATCCAGGGGCGCACTCCAGTGCGCCTTTTTCAGTTAGGACAGGCAACAACTATCGCTTCAATGCCAAAGTCACACCATCAGCAATTGGTATCAAGCTCAAATTTATTCTTGGATCCTGGTGTAGCTTTTCATTTAACGCTCGAATTCTCTTTGTTCGATTATCCTGAACTTGTGGATCCGCAACACGCCCTGACCACAAGACATTATCAATAGCGATTAAACCACCTGGACGCAGTAATTTTAAAGCCATTTCATAGTAGTTGTCATAATTGCTTTTATCTGCGTCTATAAAGGCAAAATCGAAGCTTTCTGATTCCCCCGCTTCTAGCAATTGTGCCAAAGTTTCTAGGGCAGGAGCAAGATGAAGCTCAATTTTTTCTGCAACACCTGCTTGCTGCCAATAGCGAAGGGCAATCGCGGTATACTTTTCACTCACATCGCAGGCAATAATTTTTCCCTCTGGTGGCAATGCTAACGCAACAGCCAGAGTACTATAACCAGTAAAGACACCAATTTCCAGGGTTTTTTTTGCTCCTAAAAGCTGCACCAGCAAAGCCATAAACTGACCTTGTTCTGGTGCAATTTGCATCTGTGCCATGGGCTGTTGGGCTGTTTCTTGGCGTAATTGCCGTAAAATCTCTGGTTCTCGCAAAGATACTGCTTGTAGATATTCATAAAGCTGTTGATCTAATTCCAGAGTTTTCTTTGACATAAGAGCAAGGGGCAATTTTTACTGGTTAGTTTTGAATTTTCAAGCTAGAGTCGCTTTTTGTTGTATTCAGCCAAAAGTAGTTGCTTCTGGTAGTATTCGCGCCATGCTAACGAAATAATGCCACAGGAAACAAAAATTGAGGCTAGAGTAGTAGCTAACAAAATGTGTTTCGTATTGGGAAAACTGGGTTTTGTGGGTAGAGAGGGCTTAATTAGAGTTTGGATTTGGGGATAGGCGGAAAAAATATTGGACTGACTGATATCTAGCTGTGTCAAGGTGGAAGAAAAAACAGCTTCAGCAACTTGAACATTGCGTTTCAAGTCTTCCAGTTTAGATTCCTTTTGGGATAAGCCTTGGAGACGAGTTTCCAAAATCCGCACCTGTTGCTCCAATTCCTGTGCTTCTGAAGCTAATCCTTGTTCCTGGGCGTGCAGGGAAATTAACTCTTGGAATAAATCGCGATCTGAATCGGAATTGTTGCCCAAACTTGGTAGAGTGAGACTATTCAAATCCACTGCTTGTCCAACGATAGATTGACCACGACTACGCAGTTGAGCTTGAGCATTGTCCTTTTCAGCTTGTTTGGTAACAACTTCGGGATGATTAGGTAGCAACCTCGCATCCATCATCGCTAATTCTGCGCTTGCTTGAGTATAGTTGCTCAAGTGTTGTTGAAATAACTCATCTGAGCGCAGTAATAAAGCAGAGGCTGCTTGCTGGGAAGACAAACCCAAGCTAGCGGCTAATTGCTGAAAACTAGCTTTAGTATTTTGCAATTGAGCTTTCGTTTGAGAGTATTGTCTACGTAAATCCTCAATACTGGAAGACAAATCCTGCAACTGTTCTGTTGAACTTAAGCCAGAAATTGCTTTATAGTCTGAGAGATTTTTTTGAGCTTGCAATAAATTCTGCTGAGAGCGATTGAGCAAAATCTGCATACTGCGATCTTGTTGAGCCATTTCTTCGCTACGCAGTTGAGTGAGTTTATCCTGCAAAGCTTGATTGAGGGCTAAGGCTTTCTGTTGTGCAACTTCAGGAGATTCTCCCTTAATCGCAAATTCCATCAGAGTGCTATTATCCACAATTCTGATGCGAGGTTCACCAAAATCTTCCAAGGACATATTCAGATTCAGTGCTGTTGTCTGCAAAATTTCCCCACTTTCAGCCAAAAACTTATAGTTTTCCCTGGGATCTTGATCTTCATGGCGGAAAGGAGATTCATTTTCCGAATCCGCACGCCCAATTCCTGGTAAATCAACACTGGTAGATGAATTATTTACAGGTATCGTAATCGCCCACTTGCTGGTATAGTTCGGAGACTTAACCTTGAGCACCAGAAAAGCGAGACTCCAAAGTAAGCCATTGGCGGCTAGAGCCAATATCAAGTAGCTTTTCCAGGTTTTATTTTCTTTGCTTTTATTGGGATTTAACGAACCAACGGCTGCGGACTCAATC
Organism: uncultured bacterium; assembly: GCA_964633315.1. Lineage (GTDB taxonomy): Bacteria > Cyanobacteriota > Cyanobacteriia > Cyanobacteriales > CAWCAG01 > CAZWGS01. The sequence continues at coordinate 2,280 of CAZWGS010000167.1, forward strand.
ATTGATAAAGTTTTGTTGCCTATAAATTACACAGATATTAACTTATTGTGCCAAGAAACTTTTTTCTCAGAAGGATGAATATATCGTGGCGTGAACTTGTAACTATTATCTCTCATCCTTTCCGATTGAAATTAATCAGTCTCAGAAAGTTGGCATACATAGAAAAAACCCTCCCTGAGAATAAGGGAGGGGTCTGCTTTTTTGGGGACAATGGTTCTTCAGTTCCTAAGGTACTAAATTCCGTGTGAAATAGTTGTGAAAGGGAATTTTGCTCTGGAAAAAACACAAAATTAACCACTTAAAATTGGCGACGGAGCCATTGTAAAAGTTTTGCTACTAGCTCCTCAAACCAAAGCATAGCAAGGTCTAGCCATTCGATAATCTGTACCAGTGGATGCTTTACATAGCCCACAGGAGTTGCTTCAGTTTCAATCCAACTAGGAGCCGATTTGAGATTTTGCTGCTCACTTTCCTCTTCAGCCTTCACAATGGTCTCATTTTGGGGCTGACTGACTACTGGTGTGGAAGATTTGGCTTCTTGTTTTTTGATTAAACCAGAAGGTTTGCTAATAACTGGATTTTGAGTTGAGGGCGATTCTGGGGCTGGAGTCGCACTATTGAGTAGTGGTGTGGAGGTAGAAGATACTAGGGGTGAAAATTCTATCCCTAAATTACCCTCAGTAAGAGTTTCGCTTACACTACTAGTTTCCGCTGGGCTAAATAAATCTGACCAAGTCAGCCAAGGTTTTTCAGCCAGTGGAGATTGTGCCTGATTTAGTTGAGCAAAATCTTGGCTTTGAGAAAGGACATTTTGGTTAGTTTTACCAAAAAAGTAATCAAGAGCTGCTTGGATTAATATGAGCAGGTTTAAAGAATCGCCTTGGTTAGCTGGTTGTATTTGCTCCTGGAATGTTTGTAGCTGATTACCCACAGCTTTTACTATTTGAGGAGGAGAAGGGGGAATTAGAGCTACACTTAGAGGCTGATTTTCTTCTGGTGCATAGAATAACTGTGGTTTTGAACTTCCAGTTACAGATTGCTGGGGTAAGCGATTGAAAAAGTAGTCAAAAGCAGCCCAAATTAGATCTTGTAGCGATGAGTTAGCTATTTGGGAACCAGTAGTAAGATGATCTTGATTTTGCCAGTAAGATTGTAGATTTTTCTGCCATGTTCTCAAACTTTGCATCGGCGATTGAGACTCTAGATTTGCAATAGTTTGATCAATAAGAGCAAGAGTTTTTTGAGATGATGGAGAAGTCGAAAGTTCCGAGGCTTCTTCTCCCTTACTTTGCAGCACTACTAAGCTAGACTCACCAAAAAGATTAATTGCACTAGCAATAGCGCTGGTTTGCAACCAACTTACTGTTTGCCAAAATATTTTTGCTGGTGGTAGAAGATTTTCATTATCTGTAGGTGGTTTGGGTAGATAGCGAAAGAATTTTGAATCTAAAGCCAAACGCTGCTGACGCCAGTAGTCAGCAACTTCCCAAATGATACGCTTTTGCAGTTCGCGTTGTTGTCTAGGGTTGAGAACATCAAGAATTTGATTATCATGTGCTATCAGCACGAGTTTTTTTTGCTCCCTCAGAGCCGCAATTCCCTGAATTTGCTCCAATTTGAGGTTAAGTTCTTGATTTGGGTTCAGTTTCGCTTCTGGAAGCCAATCAGCAACTGTATCGAGAACCTTCTCTAGTGGTATGTCTGCTGCTGAGGATTCTGAGAGTGTGGTTTCTGGAAGTTGAGTTTGGCTAACACTTTTTCCCAACTGTTTACCAGCCAAGCGCCCAGCCTGTACCAATAAGTAAGCCGGGTAGAGTATGATTTGTACTCCCCAAACTGCTGCCACTTTAGCATGGCGCATTGCCTTTCCCCAATTATCGCTCAAGCGCAGAGTTTGCCGATTGAGAAAGTTGAATAATCGGCTTTTGTAAGCAGCTTTAGAGTCGGTGGACATGAGTTTTAGGAATTAGAAGCAGCAGGGAACAAAAAGTAACGCATAAGTTATTGACTCTCAAACAGTGACTAAGTTAGACAATGGAGGATTTACGAATTTTCCAGCAATGAATAACAAAGAACAGATGAAATACTGATTTTGGGCTAACCAACAAAAAAGAGTAAAACAGCCAATAACTAACAACTAACTTCTATTGTCAAACCAAAGGTAGTAAAATTTCAAACTCTGTACCAAAATTAGGGCGAGATCGCATGTCCAACTTCCCTCCGTGTTTAGCGGTTACAATCTGATAGCTCATCGCTAGACTAGTTTCCTTATAAACTCGTCCATTGAGGCTCCAGGATTCACGAATTTGCTGTTGATACTCAAAAGATATGCCAGGACCATTATCAGCAATAGTAATCGCCACCCAGCGTTTTTGAGCAATTTCTTTAATCTGAGTTGTCACCTCAATTTGCGGCTTGACAGATAAAGTCTCCGTGCTGCTATGATTCCATTCAGTGTTTATTTGTTGGCTCACTGCTTGGCTGAGCAAAGCATCCACTGCATTAGTAAGTATATTCATAAATACTTGGCTCAGATGGCCTACGTAGCAGGCTACAGGAGGTAGGGATGTGTAGTGAGTGGTAATCTCTATATCGCTGCTCAGGTGGCTTTTGAGCAATAGGATAATGCCATCGAGACAGGAGTGTAAATTAGCAGGTTTAGGATAGACATTATCTATATGACAGAAATTTTGCAAACTAGAGGCAAGATTTTTAAGACGTTGTGCACCAGAAGTAATACTAGTGACAGCTTGTGGTAAGTCTTCTTGGAGAAAATCAAATTCAAGATCTTCTTTTAATTGGGTAATGACTTCAGGTTCTTCTGGTATCAGCTTTTCGTAAGCATTTAACAATTCTAATAAACTTTTACTATAGGCAGAGACATGAGCCAGGTTACCCCAAATAAAGCTCACAGGATCAAGAATTTCGTGAGCAATGCCATCCACCAAGCGTCCCAGACTCGCCATTTTCTCACTTTGCAAGATTTTAGCCTGGGTACGTTCATAGCGCACTTGAGTTTCTAAGCCACGAATTTGCCAAGCAGCAATATTTAGTTGTCCAAAGTCAAGAATTTGATAGTTATCTGATTCTAGCTGAACAACAACAGGTTCATTGTCTCTATTTTTTGTTCGTCTTAGAGCTTTTTTTACTCCAGTTAAGATGGTTGTCTTACCAGACAAAATTAGTATTTCTGGACGAATATAGTTGTAAAGGGTTTGTAGATTTTGGCTAAGAAAAAATTCCCATCCCCGAGGAAGCAGAAGGTATTCCAAAAATTGCTGGCGCGAAATTAACCCAGCAAATTTACCATCTTCTTTGAGAATTACTCCTGGTAGTAAGGGGGATTTCTGGAAAATTGCAGCTAATTCTTGACCCAAGCAATGAGTCTCCAAGTAACAATCAGACAGAGAAAGTTCCTCGAGGGTAGAATCCAAAGTCAGGTATTGATTGCTTTTCTTGATAGGGGTTACTTCCGTCTCTTGTGAACTATTTTCCTGGCTTCGCATTAAGTTTACCAACCCCAAGTTCCTACTCCTCCCTTAAATGGACCAACTATATCGCTGGTAATCCAACCCCCGTAAAAATCTCCCTCTTGAGCTACGACTAGTTCTCCATTAACGTAACAAGCATCCATTTTTCTGGGATAGAAAGCAACATAATTTTTAATGGCGGCAAAATCTGCTACTGGTTGAGGGTAATACCAACCTGCCTGCTCAGCCACTCGCTCGCCAACGACTATATTGTAATAATTAGCTAGACCTTTCCATTCACAAAAGCTCCCGGCACTGGAGGGTTTTAGATAAGACATTTGAATATCTTCTGGGGGTATGTAGTAAAACGGAGGATGGCTAGTTTCCAGTAGGCGATAGGAATTGCTCGTATCTGCAATCGCAACGCCATTAAATATTATCTGAATTTGTTTCGCACAAGGTTCAAGGCGAGGAGGACGAGGATAATCCCAAACTGATTCTTGACCAGGTTTTGGTTCAATACGTTGATGATTAAATGACATTGATAGATACTTTCTTGAATAGACGTTAGTCTCTATTTTTGCATCTAAGCTTCTAGAGAAGTTCTATTTTATCAATGTTAGTTAAGAATTCAATCTCGAAAATTATTGCTAGTTATTATTGTTTCTAGATCAGAAATACGCTTCTCTAGAGCTTCTATTTGTAGTGAGAGTGAATTGCTTTTTTGCTCTTTCTGGTTGAGATCACGCCATACCATCACACTACCTGCGGATGCGGCAGTAATTAATGTTACCGGAATTAAAGCGCCACTTTTAGTTGCTGCAGATAGGGGAATACAAATGGCGAGCATTCCAGTACTGAAGCCAAGAATTCTTGATATTAAGGTAACGCGAATATCTATAGTTTTTTCTATTTCTTTTGTCACAGCTTGCCTCTAACTTACAACCCAATAACTTTCAGATGTATCTGTATCATACGGAACTTAGTCTATCAATTCCGGAAAATTATTTAGAGACGGTAAATTTAAGATTGTTAAATTGACACCAGCTTTATCTTTTTCTAGATTCTGAACAAAATTGGTCTTGAATCACAACAAAAAAGTCATTCTCCTGAAGACAGGAAAATGACAGAATAATTTTAACTGGAAATGATGGCAACTCTATTCCCTATTTGGTTATTGTGCTCAATTAAATTGAGATAAATTATTATTCCAACTCTCCAAAATCACTATCACTGCAGTAACTAGGGAAAATCTAAACTAACCTCTGGGAACTAAAGTTAGCATTAGGGATAACCATCCAAACCTTATGTACTTGTTATTTATTTTTTTGATTGCAGAGACAAATCACCAATGATAAATAACATTCCCATCCCATAGATAAAGTGTATGAGATGAGTTTGATTAACTATTTTCTGTCTCTATTTCTGAGACATTTAACTTAAGCATTAAAACGCCCAAAGGTGGCAAACATAAATCTAAAGAATAGGGCTTATTGTGATAAGACCATTCATCAGTCCACTTACCTCCCAAATTACCCATATTACTACCTCCATATTTGCGAGCATCGCTATTGAAAATCTCGCTATAGAAACCAGCTACAGGAACTCCTACTCGATAATGACTGTGGGGTTGGGGAGTAAAATTGCAGATAGCAACAATAAATTCTTCAGAATCCTTAGCACGACGGATAAAAGACACCACACTATGGCGATTGTCAGTACAGTCAATCCACTCAAAACCCTCCTGTTCGTAATCCATTGTATAGAGGGCTAGTTCACTCTTGTAGAGGCTATTGAGATCGCCAAAAAATTGATGGAGTTGTTGATGGGGTTCATACTGCAATAAATGCCATTCTAGATCAGCCCAAACATTCCATTCACTCCACTGCCCCAACTCCATACTCATAAACATAGTCTTTTTGCCAGGGTGGGCGAACATATAGGCAAATAAACA
>CAZWGS010000168.1:0-7684 GCA_964633315.1 uncultured bacterium
GGAGAGACATCTGACGTTCCCCCTTTTAGGGGGAGTTTGGGGGTGGGGGAAGTTGAAGGGCTTATCCATGACAGAAAAATTAACCCATTTCATGGAAGATATTGTGGAAGAAAACCAAGATTTGCTCAAATATTTAGAACAGAGATTTGGCTAAGTGAGTACAGCAATTTAATTGATGCAGATATTATATATATTAAAAAAATATCTTTGTCATCAATTTTGCATCAATTTTGGCACTTAATGTAGGGATATAAAATTTTACGTCCCTACAAATAACCAATTACCGACAACCAATGGACTATCTACCAATTTTGCAACGTGCGATTGCAGGAGAGAAACTAACAACAGAAGAACAAGAAAAGTTATTAGCAGAAAAGGAGAATAATAAAGCCTTTGGAATTACAGCAGTTAATGGCGCAGATTTCATTAAAAAACGCATACAATTACTGCAAAAAGTTTATCCCGAAGTCAGGAAATTGTGTGAAAATATTGCCCTCAAAGATTCCAATCAAAATCTCATCACTCTGTGGAATCTTTGGTTACCTTTAGCAATGCAATTAGCTTCCCAGAGGAAGAAACTTAATCGCCCTTTAATACAGGGTATTTTGGGGGGACAGGGTACAGGAAAAACTACCCTTGCAGTGATGATGCACCTGATTCTAAAACATTTAGGCTATTCTACTCTTGAGCTTTCCCTGGATGACCTTTATAAAACCTATAGTGAGAGACAAAAGCTACAAAAAGAAGATCCACGTTTAATCTGGCGTGGTCCTCCGGGAACTCATGATGTAGATTTAGGAGTAGAACTTTTAGATAATGTGCGTCAAGGTGCAACTGAATCGCTTTTTGTCCCTCGTTTTGACAAGTCTGCGTGGAATGGTGCGGGCGATCGCACACAGCCGGAGCAGGTCAAGGAAGCTGATATAGTACTATTTGAGGGCTGGTTTGTCGGTGTGCGTCCCATCGAGGAAAGTTTGTTTGAGGCTGCGCCAGCGCCAATTATGAGCGCGGAGAATCGCCAATTTGCAAGAGATATGAATCGGCGTTTGCAAGCTTATTTACCTTTGTGGTCAAGGTTAGATCGTTTGCTTGTACTCTATCCTATAGATTACCGTCTGAGTAAGCAGTGGCGACAGGAAGCGGAACAGAAGATGAAAGCGACGGGAAAAGCAGGAATGAGTGATGAGGAAATTAGTCGCTTTGTGGATTATTTTTGGCTAGCTTTGCATCCCCAATTGTTTATTAAACCTCTGATTAGGGATGCTAGTTTGGTGGATTTAGTGGTTGAAATTAATGCTAACCATTGTCCAGGAAAAATATATCAACCATAATTATTTATTGTCTAGATAAGAGTCTATATGGGAATCCCTCGTCTCCGACGATGGGAGGTTCAAAGCCAATATTGTCTATCTCCTTCTAAGCTTCCAGGATAAATTCCTTGTAGGCGACGGTAGGCGATTTTATCTGCACCAAATAGTGGTATTGGTAAGCGTGGATCTTTGAGGGAACCGTGGTGTAGTAAGGTTAATTTTAGAGTTGTATTAACTAAATTTGGTAGTGGGATTTGCTCTCCTTGTTGGTGTATTTTTAAACGTAGAGGAAGGGGAGTTCCAATATGTTCTGGAACTTGGGTGGTGATGAGGATAATTTCCCTGGGAGAGAGTTGCAGGACTAAACCTCTAGAAGGTTGATGTAATTGTTTTTCTCGTAGAGAAAAGAGTCGCGGACTACCAGATTTATAACATTCTACTAAAATTAGTTTCGCCCCAATCGCTTGTCCTCTTGCCAGTAAATATTTGACTTCATTTCCCCGAAAAAGTCCATCGCGATATATTAGTACTTTCTTGCCTCGTAAATCAGCTTTGGGAAGAAAGTTTTCTAAGGTTCTCTGGGGTATTTCTTCTCCTTCTATTAAATCATCTGCTAACTGATAGCGAAGAAAGGCTCCTTGTTGATTGTAGAGGCGAATACTAGCACAAGCATTTCTACTTCCTGGTTTATTCTTTTTTGCCATGTGACAAACATCTAAACCCATGAAATAGTGAGCACTATCTAAAGGTTCAGCTAGAACAAATGGAATATTACCTAATTTAGCTAAAATACCTGGTACTATTTGATTGAGAATATATCGATGTTCATTCTTTTTAAGGGTGTTTTCATAAATCATTTGACTGGCAATGTGGCGACGTAGCAAACGTGAGTAAACCCAAGAATAAAGGCTTCCTCCTTCATTTTTATCAGCATTGCGATCGCTTTGAGGAAGTAGTACTAAAACAATGTCTGGTGGTACTTCGACAAGGGAATCTACTATACTTTCTACTTTTGCTCTTGCTTCAGTGGCGGATAGTCCTTCTAATGATAAATACTTTTTGTTTTCATCTGGAAGAATGGAGTCAAAACCGTAGCGTTTAAGATTCTTTTGCAGTTGCTGACGGAATTCACCAGCTTTGAAAGGAAAGAGTTTTAAAATAGCTAAGCGAATTTTTCTTTCTGGATTATTAAACTCCCGATGACGGCGATAAACTCCGCCTTGTTTTAAGCCTGCAAGAACTTGATTTTTTTTACCAATAAAATGATTGCCGAATAGTATTTTTGTTTCTTCTAGTTTAACTTCTGGTATCCAGAATAAATTGCGATCATCTTTACTGTTAACGCATCTACTTCTCAAGCTAAATCCATAATCAGAGAGAATGTCACTTGCTTTCTCTTTGTATTCTTTTAAAAGCTTCTGGCGCTCTCCATAGGAAACTCTTGTCTTTGTCAATAATTCTCCATATTCAACGCCAAATTTATCTACTGTTCCACTAGTAATACAAGGACGCAAAGCAGCTAAAGGATAATCAAATAATTTTGAATCTTTACCAAAGCTTACAGAAACGAGAGGTTGATTGTCAGGTGCTAATTTTAGCTTTTGCCTACTCACCTTTCCTGTGGCTTTGGCAATTAGTTCTTCTCTACGTTCACCAATATTTCCTGCTAAACTTCTAATTGTGGCAAAACTTCCTCGCTCGCGATCTCGTACTTTTAAGCCAATTAAAATTTTCTCTAGATTGTGAGCAGAGCAATGATGGTAATAAAATTTTTCTAGATCTTCACTGTAAACAATTTTATTATCAACTGTTAGTGCGATAGCTGGCTGTTCTCTGTTATCTAGTTCAATTATTTCTGACCAAAATTTAACTTCTCTTTGTATCTTGACTTTATTTTTAGTAAATACAGCTTTTGGCGAGGAAAAGCGAGCTATTTTCAATGTTCTGACTGCTAGTTCCGCTTCAACTTGAGGAGTTAGTTTTGTTTCATTAACCCATTGAATTGAATAATTGCGATTGCCAATATCTTCTTGTAATTTTTCTTGAATTTCTAGTAATACATCTTTCCATTCACCTTGAGTGGGAATCTCTTGGTTTAATTTAGCTAAAATCCAAAAATATCCTCGATACCAAATAACAACAATATTAGGGAAATACTTACTGAAATGCCAACTCAAGCGATTACCTATGTAGCGGTCTATTTCTGGTTTAAGGTGAAAACAGCTTAGATTTTGATTAGATAAAGTTAGGGGAAAAATTTCGCTTAAAAATGTGGTAGTTGCAGGAGCTTGAATTGTATTTATGGTCATGAAATAAAATTAAACAGCAGAATATTCACAAATGGAGTTAAAGGGACAATAGTTACAAGCGAATCCAGGGTTAGGGGGAAAAATAGTACTAAACTTTTCCTTGTTATATCGATAGTTGTTTAAATCTTTTTGATGTTGTTGAGAAATCTGTGCCAACTCTATTTTCACTGCTTGGAGTGCTTCTTTGGTGGCGGTAATTGTTTCCGAAAACTGGCAAGTTTCGAGATTGTAGAATGAGGCAATCGCTTGCTTGTCTGGATAGAGATATTGAGTTGCGAGTAGGTAAACATAAGCCTGTCTTTTATCAAAGTCAGATTTACCTGTTTTCAAATCCAAGATATGCAATCTTCCATCTGCTTCCTGGAAAATACAATCAATCGCAGCATAGAGATTAAACCAGTAATCGCCATACTTAATTGCAATTGGTTCCGGAAATCCCTCATCTCCTCGATTTAATTGCAGAATATTTTTTGCTGCAAGAATTGGCTTGCGGTAGTAATTGTATAAAATCGGCAAAACCCTTGCTTGTACTGTTGCTGATTCTTTGGAGAGATTGAGAATATGAGCAACTTTATTTACTCCATCAAGATGGGAAAGTAGACTAATATCTTTATGAAACTCATACACACCTGCTTGTGCTAAGATGCCAATTCTTTGAGGATCACTATCTTGATTGAGAAGTTGTTTGACCTTTTCTTCTTTGTTTCTTGCCTTACCAAAACCTCTTTGTTTAAGATCGCAATGATATTTTTCTTTTCCTATTGGTGGTGTAACTCTCTGCCATAAATTGTAACTGGCATAGGGCAGCCATCTTCTTTTATTTTTATTTGATTTTTCTGTTGGTCTTATGTTCATTTAGTACAATTTTAGAGCGATCCTCATTTAACTGAAATACAAGCAAAATCCTGATTCTTGTTGATAGGCGAGGGAACCCGGCGAACTTTTCGCCCAGGGAATGCACGAGCTGTTGATGGTTAATCGTTGATTGAGATGTAGCTTACTAAGAAAGAGAATCGCTATAGATGTTTACTGTATTCCCAGATAATTAATATTATAAAACAAACAAAATTGACATCATTAAAAAACAATATAAAAAAATCAAACTGGCAAACAAATTAAAAATTCTGTACCTTCTCCCACTACAGACTTAACTTCAATATTACCTTGATGCTTTTGAATAATTTGGTAGGCAATAGACAGACCTAAACCCGTACCTTTACCAACTGGTTTGGTAGTGAAAAAAGGGTCAAATAGATGCTGTTTAACCTTTTCGGACATTCCTAAACCGTTATCTTTGATTTTGACCTGAATCTGGTTCTGAGCTATATTTTGTGTTGTAATTGTTAATTGTCTTGGTTTTGGTTTCTTTTCCATCTCGTCCAAGGCATTAGCAATAATATTCATAAAAACCTGATTCAACTGAGCAGGATAACAGGAAATCAAGGGCAGTTTTTCATAATTTTTAATCACCTCAAAGTCTTTCTGAAGACGATGATTGAGAATTAGTAGCGTGTTATCAATCCCTTCGTGTAAGTCAACTTCTTTAACTTCTGCTTCATCGAGGCGAGAAAAATTGCGTAGCGAGAGAACTATTTCCTTAATTCTCTTCGTTCCCATGTTCATGGAGGAAATAATTTTCGATAAATCTTCTTGCACAAAATCTAGCTCAATCTCTTCAATTATATTGGCGATTTCTGTGTCTGGATTAGGATATTTTTCTTGATACAGTTTAATTAAATCAATAAGTTCTCCACTATAAGCTTCAATATGGCTAAGATTGCCATGAATAAAGTTAACCGGATTATTAATCTCGTGAGCAACTCCAGCTACAGTTTGACCTAAGCTAGACATTTTTTCTGTTTGAATCAGTTGTGCTTGAGTCTGCTTTAAATCTTTTAAAGTTTGGCTTAATTCTTTAGTTCTCTCTTCTACTTTATGTTCTAATAATTCTCTTGATTCTTCTAACTCCTCAGTATATTTCCCCACCCATTGAATCAGTTGATTGAGGGAATTTGCTAGCATTCCCACTTCATCTTGAGAAATCACTGTTGCTTGCAAGTTAAAGTTGCACTCTTTTGTAACTTGTTGGGCTATATTAGTCACTAACTGTAGAGGGCGAGCGATGGCACGGCTGGTGTATAGTGCTAGTAAAGTTGCCAGTGAAACAGCAAGTAGCATACTGACAAGAACAATTTTTAACCTGAGCTTATTGGCTTCCAACAGGCTATAATTAGCTTCTTCCTTCTTGTGATCAATCGTAGAAAACATACGAGTTAATTGCTCATCAAGAATTTCAAAATTAATACTTATGCGCTCTGCTTTTTCTCCAGAAATATCCTCTAATATTTGTTGTTTGACTGGCAATGCTTTTTCAGAATTCAAGTTGTAAAAATCAATTTTTGCCCAGACATATTTCATTAATTCAGCATAGTCATCAATGTTATTTTGGTAACTAGCTGATAACTGTGTGATAACGGCAGGTTTGGCTACTAAATGAATAGAGTTATTGTGGTTGTTTTTTGCTAAACGGTCTAATTCTGACAAGGTATTTTTGATTTGTTTAATTTCTCCCAGAAATTTGCTAGTTTCATATTTAAACCAGATGTTATTGTCCAAGACAGCAATAAGTCGCTGAGGATGCAATCGCGATTTCAATATTTCTTCTTCTAGCCGATTAAAGAGGTCTTGCTGTTCATCAATAAATAACAGTCTATTTTGTGCCTGGTTTTGATAGTAATCACCAATCGCTAAACCAATGGCAGTACCGAAAACAGCAATCCCAATTGCTAAGGAATAACCATAACCAATTTTTTTGGCAATGCTTAATTTTTTACCAATGCCATATTTCCGTAGAAAAAAAAGTTGTTCCCATCTCACGAAACTACTGACCTGACTGTAAAAATTTACCTTGTCCAGTTGCTTGATATACTTCACGAATTACGTCATAGTCACTATCACTTGCTATAACAATTTCTGATTTTTTAAATCTATTAATGAAATAATCATTGGTTAGGAGAGATTGAATGATTTTTTCACTATTAGCCAGCATACGTGAGCGCATTTCTACTAATAAATCAGGATTAATACTATTGTTGACAACAAAAACATCATTAGGTAAATCTGGTCCTATTGCGATTAAAGGGAAGTCCTTTTCTGAAGCATTTTCTGCTGCTAAAAAGCGTTGGTAGCCAAAAATAGATAAAGCACAAGCATCAACCTCTCCATTTTTCAAGGCAGGCATACTTTGATTATGTAAAATCACAACTTTGACATCAGATTCTGGTTTTAAACCTGCATCAATTAATAGCTGATTTGCTCCTAAATGACCTGCTGTAGAGCCTATTGAACGTAGAGCAATAGTTTTACCTTTAAGTTGTTCTAGGGATTTAATTGGACTATCACTACGCACCGTAATCACAGAACGATATCCTGGTCGAGTAATGCCAACTACAGGAGTCGCTTTTGCTCTAGTGTGGAGAATTAAATACTCTGAAGGACCTGCTAAAACTAAATCTACTTGACCTGATAATAAAGCTGGAGCTGCTGCAGTCAAGTTTTCAACAGGAAAAAATTCGATTTGAGTTTCTAAAACTTGCTCCAGTGCTTTTCTAAAAGTTACATAGTTTTTTTCTAAATCCTCTAAACCCTTAACATCAGTAATCGCAAAACGAAGCTTTTGAGGTAACTTTATTGAATTACTATTAGCAGCATTGCATCCAGCAACAAAAAGTAAGGAATACCAGAGAAAATTACGTCTCAGCATAGAGTAACTTGTGCATTAGCTTATGTCCTCTAGAGTTCCCAAAAATACAAAGCCGATAACACAATGTCTAGTAATAAGAAAACTCCGTAGGGCAGATTCTCTCTCCCAGCTTTCCTTGCTTCCGATTTCCCCATCTCCCCAATCTAAGCAAATTTTGTCAGCATGAAACAGCCCTACCCTCTTGCTACACTGCAAGGTAAGCACAATAAATCCCACTTAACTTAAATATCGCGCTAAGTCCCAGGTTATAAAGCGAGGCAGATTTAAGCAAATCTTTGATTTACGCTGCCAATGCATTGGCG
>CAZWGS010000169.1:0-7558 GCA_964633315.1 uncultured bacterium
ACTAGAGCAAGATCTAAGTGATAGAGAGTAGGAATTGAGTTAATGGTACGGACAGCTTCAACCATGTTACCTTTGGGGACACCAGCGCCCAAATTTGAATTACCCGATGCGGTGTCTGGTGAAATGATGTCCCTAGACAACTTTAGTGGCGCCAAAGCATTACTCGTTATGTTTATCTGCGCCCATTGTCCCTTTGTCAAACACATCCAAACAGAACTAGCACAACTAGGTAAAGACTATTTTAGCCAAGGAGTTGCCATTGTTGCGATTAGTGCCAATGATATAGAAAAATATCCCGATGATGCGCCCGAAAAACTCAAAGAAATGGCGCAAAATCTCGGCTTTAATTTTCCTCTATGCTATGACGCAACCCAAGAAGTAGCTAAAGCTTATACTGCTGCTTGTACGCCGGACTTTTTCCTCTTTGATTCTCAGCAAAAATTATTTTACCGGGGTCAATTAGATGATAGTCGTCCTGGGAACGATAAACCAGTCACTGGTAAAGATATGCGGGCGGCGATAGATTCAATTTTAGCGGGTGAGGGAGTAATTGAAGACCAAAAACCCAGCATTGGTTGCAATATTAAATGGAAACCAGGCAATGAGCCAGATTATTTTGGTTAAACAGACGCTAAAAACCTAATATACCTATTTGAAAAAGAGTGTAGGGACGTAAAATGTTACGTCCCTACAGGTGTTACTAAGTACCAAGTAAAAGCATGAAAGGCGAGTTTTTTCCTCACCCCCACACTATCAATAGCAAAGTATTCGCGGTAATTTTGGGATTATGTATTCCAGGATTATTTACCTCACCTGGATTAACTCAAAATCCTGCTATTTACGAGGAATTAAAACCAGTAGAATCGCTGCTTCCCGATGCAATGGAACAGGTTACTTCTGTGAACCAACTACGGGATGTAAAACCCACAGATTGGGCATTTCAAGCACTAAGAAACCTAGTAGAATCCTATGGTTGCTTAGTTGGCTATCCTGATAGTACCTACCGCGGTGAGAGAAGCATGACTCGCTACGAATTTGCTGCTGCTCTCAATTCTTGTTTAGATTATATTAACCGTACTTTAACCCTTACTGGAGATGGAAATATACCCAGTCAAAGAGATTTCGAAGTATTCAAAAGATTACGAGAGGAATTTGTTCTTGAACTTAGTTTACTACGAGGTCAAGTAGACGGAATTGAAGCGCGTACCAGAGAATTAGAACTAACCCAATTTTCCACCACTACTAAGCTTAATGGACAAGTTACTATTGGTGTTCAGGGACGCACTAGCAATGAGGCGGATCTTTTTCCTCGTGATGGCAATAGGGAAACCAATGACCCTGGAGATAATATTAACCTGATTAGCCTAACACACTTAGGTCTTAGTACCAGCTTTAATCCTCGTAGTTCCCTTTATATAGGCTTATTGAATCAAACCGGAAGCGGTGAACCCAATTTGACAAGCGATGGCAGAGTTGCCTACGATTTTGGGGAAACAGATGGTCTTATTCTCAGCGATCTTAACTACCGTTTTCTCTTTGGTGATAGTTTTGCTGGCTATATTGGCACCGAAGGCGTAAATATGACCACCGTCTTTGAAGGTTCAAATCGCTTCAATAGTGCGGGTTCTGGTCCTTTATCATTCTTCGCACAAAGAAATCCACTCCTCAATATTGGTTTGGGTAAAGGTGGCGTGGGATTTGATTGGCAATTTACCGAAAGAGCAAGCCTAAAAGCAGTTTACTCCACAACTATTCCCGGTTTTTTTGTCAACGAAAATGCACCAGAAGGACATAATACAGGAGCAGTGCAACTTGCTTTAAACCCGATAGATGACCTCGATATTACCATTTATTACGTCAACGATTATTCGCCAGATGGCTTTTTAATTAGCTTTGCTGGGGACGAACAACTCACCGCCCCAAACCCCTCTACAGGCGATTCTGCACCCCTACAAACCAATGCAGTTGGTACTACAATTAATTGGCAAGTTTCTCCTAGTTTAGTTCTCGGTGGTTGGACAGGTTACACTAACTCTTATATTCCTGGCGAATCGGGTCGAGTAGAAACAATTAACTATATGTTATTCGCCAATTTCCCTGATTTATTTGGCGAAGGTAATTTAGGTGGTATTTATGTGGGACAACCGCCAAAAATTATTAGTAGTAACCTGTCCACAGGTAATAATATTCCCGACTTTTTTGATACAGGAGAAGGCAACTCAGGTGGACAACCGGGAACAACTATTCATTTGGAAGCATTTTATCGCTGGCAAATGAGTGATAATATCAGCATTACTCCTGGATTAATTTATGTTTTTCAACCTGGCCATAGTCCCGATAGCGATTCCTTTGCTGTGGGTGCTGTTCGTACTACTTTTTCGTTTTAGGCTTCAAGGATGACAAAGGAATTTTAAGCTAGAAGTTACAAAAATTGGAGAAAATGGCAATCACAAAAATGATGCTCATTGTAATCCTCTAAATCGCAAAAAGAGGGGATAATTCCTACAACTGAAAACCTTTAAACGTCCTCATTATAGTATTCAAAAAAACGACAGCCTTCGCAAGGACCACTGGGATTAACCGCACAGCGAATAATTTCCGATTTAGCATTAAAGCGACAATTGGCATCTCCAAGTACCCAACGTCCTTCAATTAAAGTAGTTTCAGTAGGTTTAGAAGCAGATTGCACATACAGAGAAATTTTATGCAAACAATAGCCACCAACCTTATATTGATAGTGGTGGTGGCGTTCTAGGACAGCGTAGGTTTTACCTTTTAAATCAAGATAATTGCCTGGTTGTGGCATCCAATTGAGTTGTACTTTACCGAGGTTTTGACGTGGATGCGTCAGTATAACCTCCGTGGGTAAGGAATCTGGCTCCATAGCAAAGAATGTATTGCTGACTACATTAAGCCATGGTATCTTGAGATGTTCGCGATTTTCGCCTCGTTCATATTGTGCACAGAATTTAGTCGCAAATTATCGATTTTTGTTAAGTATCACGGAGGCGCAACCAAATAGGTAAATCCTCTGGACGGTCCACATCTTGTAGGATAGGCAGATAGGCAGTGGCTAAATTGAGTTGCTTTGCAATGGCTACAGTTTGTGAGAAAACCCGTTCACTACCCCAATCAATACCAATGAATAATTCCGGAACTGGGTGACGTAAACCAATTAAATAATAACCGCCATCAGCAGCTTCTCCTAGAACTAAATTATGTTGCTCTAGATGGGTAAATGCTTGGGTTAAAATTTGGCTATTAACTCCCGGACAATCAATACCAATAATAACTACAGCCTTTTTTCCGTCAGCAAAAGCATTGGCAAAAGCAATCATCATCCGATTACCTAAATCGCCCAAAGATTGAGCTTTACAGGCTACATCTTCTCCTAACCAAGTTTGCATTAATTTCTTACCGCCACCAGCAAAATGTACCTCTAGAGTTAAATCTTGGCTACCTGGCACACTTTTTGCTTGCTTGAGAGTATATTCTGTCATCTCTCTTTGTAGTTGGGCTGCACCTTCTGCTCCCAGAGCTGGTATCATACGGGTCTTAGTCTTGCCAGGTTCAGGATAGCGACTGAAAATAATCAGCAAATTATCAGTGGACATCTAGATTAAATATTAAAGAACAAAGAGCAATTCAGAATCAAGAATTACTCAATAACACGTTAACTAATTAATTTTATGAGTGAAAATAAACCATTAATCGGCATTATCATGGGTAGCGATTCTGATTTACCCACCATGCAAGCTGCTATTAGCATCTGCGAAGAGTTCGCTGTTCCCTGTGAAGTGGCAATTGTCTCTGCCCATCGCACCCCACAAAGAATGGTAAACTACGCCCAAAGTGCCCATCAAAGAGGTATTAAAATAATTATTGCTGGAGCTGGTGGTGCTGCTCATCTTCCTGGTATGGTAGCCGCTATTACTCCCCTACCTGTAATTGGTGTACCTGTAGCTACCAGAAACTTACAAGGCGTGGATTCTCTCTATTCTATTGTACAAATGCCAGGAGGAATACCCGTAGCAACAGTGGCAATTGGCAATGCAAAAAATGCAGGTTTACTAGCAGTGCAAATTCTGGCTACAAATGACCCTAATTTGCTGGAGAAGGTAGAAAAATATCGGCAAAATTTAAGTGATTCAGTATTAGCCAAACAAGCCAAATTAGATGAGCTAGGTTATAAACAATACTTAGACAAAAAACCAATCTAAATTTTCCCCCACTTCAGTATCGAGGAGTAAATATGAATAGATCATATTTTTTAGTCTGCAATTCTGGAACTGATGAAGGCAAAAAGCACGAGCTTAAACTAGGTAGAAATACTATTGGACGCTCCCCAGATAACGATATTGTCATTATCGATGGTAGTCTTTCCCGTCGCCATGCAGAAATTAACCTCACTCCTAAACAAGATCAATACACTATTACTGACTTAGACAGTCTTAACGGCACTTGTGTCAATGGTTCTCGCATTCATCACGCAGAAATTAGCGATGGAGATAGTCTCGGTTGTGGCACAGTAATGTTCCAATTTTCGATCAAGACTCACGAATCATCAACTCCAGATACAGGTGGCATTTCTATTATCAAGCAAATCGCCCCCGAACAAAGCCGCATCGTGATGGGTGATATTCTTGATCAACAGAAAACAGGACTTTCGGTACTTAAAATCCGCGAACAAAATGCCGAAAAAAGAGCCCTTGACAAATTAAAAATTCTGCTAGAAATTGGCAAGCAAATGGCTTGTCCACGAAACTCCCGCGTTTTGGAGAGGAAAATTCTCGATTTGTTATTCGAGATTATGGATGTGGATCGAGCTGCAATTATGCTGGTAGATAAAGATACCTGGGAATTAGAGTGCAAAGCACACAAACTAAAACCCGATATTCCTGATAATGAACGCTTTTATAGCAGCCGCATTACCAAATATGTTTGTCAGCATGGAAATGCGATTTTAACTGACAATGCTTCCTTTGATCAGCGCTTTGAATCTCATTCTGTCATCTCCCAAGCAATTCAGTCGGCAATGTGTGTACCTCTCAAGCCAGACAATGATGTAATTGGAGTATTGTATGTAGACAACCTTTCCATGGCAAATGTCTACACAGAAGAAGATTTAGAGTTTCTCACCGCCATGGCGAATCAAGCTGCGGTGGCGCTGGATAATGCCATGCTGTATCAACAGATGAGGGAACAGGAAGTTCAGCGTAATAAACTAGAACAGTTCTTTCCACCCGCAGTCAGCAGAAAAATCCAGGAAGAAGGTAACCTAGCAATTGTAGATCGCGAAGTGACGGCACTATTTGCTGATATTAGCGGCTTTACCCGTATGTCTTCCACCATGGAACCCAGAAAAGTGATAGAAATGCTCAATGATTATTTTGAGGTAATGGTGGAAGGCATTGTCTTCAGGCATGAAGGCACATTAGAGAAGTATATTGGTGATGCCCTGTTTGCGATTTGGGGTGCCCCCTACCCCCAACCTGATAAAGTAGATCGGGCGATCAAAGCTGCGATTGAGATGCAAAGAGCAGTGCTAAGTTTGAATCAAGAATGGAAAGAGCAAGGTAGAAAACCCATTGACATTCACATTGGTATTAATACCGGAAAAGTTGCTGCAGGTAACATTGGTTCTGAACGCTTGTTCCAGTACGCTACCATTGGTGATACCACCAATGTCACCAGTCGTATCTGTAATGTGGCGCAAGCACGGGAAATTGTGATTTCCGAAACTACTTATCACAAACTTGAGAATCGCAATTTGCCCATGGAAAAAATGGCACCAGTTAAAGTTAAGGGAAAAGATGAACCTCTGCAACTTTACCGCCTTCTTTGGGACAAAGTGGAGCCATTTACAACTTTTCCCGTCTAGAATTGCTTGGATTTTTGGGCGTTACACAATGGTGAGATGATTTGGGATGGAAAAAATACCAATCTCCCTATCTCCCCATCCCCCCATCTCCCTAATTACTTACTTAAAAATCTAGGCTGCTACAGACTGGGCATAAACCACCCTCTGATAGTAATCTTGCAATTGGCGAGTGGCGGCTGACCAACCCCAGCGTTCTGCTTCTTGGCGAGCATTGCGTCGCAAAATTTCCCGTTCCTCAGTGGCTGCTAATAGGCGCTTAGTCGCCTCAATTGCACCTTGGGGGTCATTTGGCTCAAACAGGTAGCCATTCACGCCGTCTGTAACAATATCGGGAATACCACCAGAACGCGCCGCCACTACTGGACAACCAGCCGCCATCGCCTCTAGGAGTACTAATCCCAGGGTTTCAGTGCGTGAGGGAAAGACAAAAGCATCAGCACTAGCAAAGGCGGAGGCTAATTCTAGTCCCTGGAGATAACCAACAAAATGGGTCGGAGTGCCTTTAAAATGCTCTTCTAGGGCTTCACGATGAGGTCCATCACCCACAATTGCCAAACGTGCATCTGGAATCGCTTCTAGCACAGGTTTGATTTGGTCAATTTCCTTTTCTGCAGAAACCCGTCCCACGTAGAGTAAAATTTTGCTTTCAGGATGTCCTTGGGAGAGTCGAGTACGCATTTTTTCTGAGGCTAAACTAGGCTGGAACATTTCTGTATCCACACCTCTTTGCCATAAATCCACACTTTCAACGCCATGTGTCCTCAACTCTTCCACCATCGCGGTGGAAGTACACAGGTTCAATTTTGCCTGATTGTGAACACCTTTGAGTAATTCCCAGAGTAAACCTTCGAGGGCACCGAAACCGTAATGTTGCAAATATTGGGGTAAATGGGTGTGATAGGAAGCTAGCAATGGTAAATTCATGCTTTTGGCATAATAAATCCCTGCTAAGCCTAGAACTGCAGGATTTACCACATGAATAATATCTGGCTGAAATTTTTGTAGTTCCGCGCCAATGGTAGGGCGTGGCATGGCGAGCTTTAATTCAGGATATAAAGGTAAGGGAAAGGCAGAAAGTCCACAAATTTTGGCTCCTTTGTATTCGGTTAAACCGCCATCAGGGGAAAACACCAAAACTTGATCGCCATTGCGCTGTAGATGTTCCACGGTATGGCGCAGACGTGTGACAATACCATCTACCTTAGGTAAAAAAGTTTCTGTAAATAGAGCAATACGCATGACTAGTTGAGAGATTTTTGAGTTGATTTGACTGTATATTTTGTGGGGAAAATAAGATTATTTCGACTATCGCTGGATTCAAGTCGTCGCAATACCTAATTTTTGAGCAATTATTTCATCCTTCACCCTGTAAATAGTTTCTTGAGGAATTAATAAATTATCCCAGTCTTTTTCTTTGACACATATATACTGCTGTTGCACAAATTCTGAGATATCTTCAATGTCAATAATCCATTGTTGGGCATATTGACGCAAGACTTCGCCGCGTAAACCCAACTGAATGGCACGTCTTGGCAATTTTCCACCATTGGGGTGATGTGCAGGATCCCATTGAAGGCGTATTTAATGAGTTACGCAGTGCTTTTTGCCATTCTTCCCTATTAGATTGACACTCCCCCGAATCGGCTACGCTAAATTCAGGGGATTCTTGGTTCAGCG
>CAZWGS010000170.1:0-7505 GCA_964633315.1 uncultured bacterium
CCGAGATTGAGTCCTCAGAATTACGCCTTGGTTTTAAAACTAAAGGAAACAAAATCAAAGTTCCCCCAATCAAACGCCATAAAGCACTCCAAAGAGGATCTATAGTCGAAGTTACCAAAGCGAAACGAGAGATTACAGCACCAGTAGCTTGGCATAAAGCTGCTAATAGAGCTAGAAGTATGCCCATTTTAAAATTACTAGCATTACTGGCTGAATTACTGGTGCGTTCCGCAATTACCCAAGCTACACCCAAAACTGTTAACAAAATACCACACCAAGCAATTGCTACAAGTTGTTCCCTCAAAAATACCAAGGCGAGTATAGCAGCTAGAGGAGGAGCTAAACTTTCTATTAATAAAGTTCTCCTCGCACCCAAAATCTTGAGAGCATTAAGATAGGCTGTATCACCAATGCCAATGCCAATTACCCCACTAACTATAAGTATTAGCGTTACTCTGGTATCAAATTCCGCCGCGATTTTAGCGCTTAGCAACAGAGTAACAATAATTAGAATTATGGAAATCAATCCCTTGTAGATATTGAGTTGCAAAGGTGGAATTTTTTGTCCCAATAAACCATAGACTATGGTAGCCGTTGCCCATAAAAAAGCGGCACTTAACGCCGCCAAATCACCTGTAGCTTGGTCATCACCTAAACTAATCAGTTCCACAGCCTATAATTTCTACTAGCTGCCCATAACTATACAGCAGATGAATTTCCCAACTACCAAAACTACTAAAAAATAGGTTGCTCTCTGCTATCAGATTCTGAATCTGGTATTTTATCTTGCTCTATAGTATCCTCAGGATTAACGAGGGGAATTTTTGGCTCCTGCATGACACTATCAGGACTATTTAAAGGCGTTTCTGTGGTTACTTCTGTTGCGCCTACACCATCCTCAAAACTCTCCGATTCTGCCACTTCACCCAAGGGTGCAAGCAACTCAAACATATCAATATAAGAGTAACCTGAACTCTCACCTCCACGACGCAGAGGAGGGGCGCTTAAATAACGCACATCAAACAATGCTTGCAAAGTCTCTTCTGCATCTGCTCCTGGCTCTAGGGTAAACAAAACATTGCCACCACTGCAAACGCCACCATAACCTGTCGCACAAATTACGGTATAGCCATTCACCAAACCCCCAGTTAAATAATCTAATTGATCGCGATTATAGAAATTTTGAAATCTTGCAGAAACCTGTTGACAGCGAGTAAAAGGATCATATCCAGAACTAGAAAAAAATGCTGATTGCCAAATAATAACTGGTAAAGCCCGATTTTGCTCTGAATTACGAGCAATAGTAGTTGGTGCACCCTCTTTATTCATCTGGCAAAAAAATTGTACCCGACTACTAGATTTAGGCTGACTCATCGCCACGGTAGCTTGGCTCGCCAAAGTAGCTGCGATTAAAATATGGCTTAGTTTAGCAAACATAACTGTAATTCCTTAAGAGTTAGTATTAATTATTTTTCTCTTCTCAATGCACCTGTATTTACTGAGTGAAACTTTAATTTCTAGATGCTAACTCATAATTCCAGTATTTTTACGCTATCCAATTTTAAAAAAATCGCAAAATAGCCATTGTTTTGGGGTAACCAACTAAGTAATCTCTGGGCTTCAGACAGATGATTGGGCTACAGGAAATACCCTAGTGATTTTTTTTTCCACTTTTGCAGAATGGTTCACTGGTAGTTCAATCAAAAAGGTAGTTCCTTCCTCTGGCTGGGAAAAACACTCTAACTTACCCTTATGTTTTTCCACCACAATCTGATGACTTATAGAAAGTCCTAAACCAGTACCTTTGCCAATAGGCTTAGTAGTAAAGAAAGGCTCAAATAACTGTTTGATTACCTCTGGTTCGATTCCTGGACCATTGTCCACAATTTTAATTGTTACTGTCTCCTCTCCCGCAGCCTCAGTATGAATACAGATTCTAGGGACATTGCTGTGATTTTCTCGATTGCGCACAAATAATTCCTCAATTGCATCCACCGCATTACCTAAAATATTCGTAAATACCTGGCTAATTTCTGCTGGATAGCACTCTACAGGTGGCAAGTTACCATAGTCTCTAATGATTTCAATTCCTGGGAAGGAACCGTGGGGCTTGAGGCGATTATTCAGAATCAGTAGAGTACTTTCAATTCCCTCATGCAAATCCACTGCTTGCATATGAGTGCGATCGCGTCGAGAGTAATTGCGTAGAGACATAACCAGGTGGTGAATGCGATTGGATCCCACTTCCATAGAATGAATAATTTTTGGTAAATCAGATTTGAGGAAATCTAATTCCACAGCTTGGGCGCAATGCTTAATTTCTGGATCTGGTTGAGGATAGTGCTTCTGATACAACGACAAAAGCTTGAGTAAATCATTAGTGTACTCTTTGGCGTAGTTAAGGTTGCCACAAATAAAACTAGCAGGATTATTCATCTCATGAGCAATTCCCGCCACTAACTGTCCCAAAGTAGACATTTTTTCTGTTTGGATTAGTTGGGCTTGGGTTTGTTGCAACTCTTCAATAGTTTGTTGTAATTTCTGAGCTTGGGCTTGGGCTGCAGCGGCTGCAATTTGACTTTTTTTATACAATTGTGCTTGCTCAATTGCAATCGCCAATTGATCTATAACTGATTCAAGTAATTCAATTTCATGCTCTGCCCACTTCCTCGGTTGATGGCATTGCTCACAGCTAATAATACCAACTTGACCGGAACGAGTGTGCACTGGAGCTGCCCATAAAGCCTTTAAATTCAAATTTTGCAATTGCTGGCGCACATTAGCCTCTAGTTGACTATCTTGTGCGACATTTGCAATACACAAATAATCAGCTTGAACAATTTTTGCTCCCAGAATCTTCACCACCTCAATGTTGTCGATGATACATGAACTAGTTGCCATTTTGCTCTGGGTGGCACGAAAAGCTAGCTTATAGCTAATGTAATCTTTTGACTGATAACACCAGATAAATTGACAGCGATCAATATTGAGTAAATTGCGGATTTCTTCCACCGCAATCCTGACTACTGTCTCTAAATCTAGAGAGTGGCGAATTTGACTAGCTAAACGGCGTTTGAGAAGTTTTTCCCTCCCTTGAGACGCTATAAGTTGCTGTTGAGTCACTCGCAGTTGCCGATTGTAGGCAACTAACTCTGTCATCAATTCATCTTGGGAGCGAGAATTTGCCTCTAGTTGGCAGTTATCTTGAATTCCGTTAGCTAACTCTCCCAATAAGTCCATAATTAGTGCGCTGGTTGGTGTTTTCAACTCTTCTACCCCCAACCAAGGCAGAGGTTTAATTGGCTCAGGGAACTCGTAAACTACCTCAAATTGACTTGAAGTTGAAACCTTACCAATGCGAAAATGCTTCCACAAATGGTGATTTTTGGCAATATAAACTTCCCCTCCTGGTGCATTGAAACTTAGTCCATAGGCTGCATTGCGCACTTTATCAGTGGCAAAAGAACCAGCTTTCTCCACCGCATTTTTCCAGAGATAAACTTGAAAATAGGCGGCTTCAATGGGGTCACTAGTTACTCGCGATGCTCCATATTTTGCCTTAAAATTTTCTACAAATACCTTATTATTCGGTAGCGTTAAACTTTGGAAATAGCTACAAACAGCATAATGTCCGGTAGCTGCATTACCCTCCAGACGACGCAATTCTTCCTCTGCAAAGCTAACCGCCATGATCGGAATTTGTGCTGCTGTAATACCTGCTTTTTGATACTGCTGATAGAAAGCGAGATTGCTATCTCCATTAAGAGTACTAAAAACTATATCTGGCTTAGTTTTCTTAATTAAAGCAATATTGTTGTGGAAATCCTTTTCTCCCAAAGAAACATAATTTTCCGCCACACAAATGCCACCTTTAAGCTTTAATTGAGCTTTGATAATTTTGTTGGCAGTGCGGGGGAAAACGTAATCAGAACCCAGTAAATAGAAACGTTGAGCTTGATTTTTCAGTAGCCAGTTTACAGCAGGTTCAATTTGCTGGTTAGCGCAGCTACCCATATAGAAAATGTGCTTAGAGCTTTCCAATCCTTCATACTGACAGGGATACCATAGCAAAGTGTTAAATTGCTCTAGTATGGGTATAACTGCTTTGCGACTAGCAGAAGTCCAGCAACCAAAAATAGTGGCTACCCGATCTTGCTCGATTAGCTTTTTTGTTTGAGTGGCGAAGACTGTAGGATATGATGCTCCATCCTCAATAATCGGTAAAATTCTCTTACCTAAAACTCCTCCAGCTTGATTAATTTCTGCTATTGCCATTAGGGCTGCATCTTTTAAAGATGGCTCGCTAATTGCCATCGTCCCACTTAGGGAGTGTAAAATGCCTACCTTAACTGGCTCGTCCAAATGCGCGGTCAATCGACTTTTTCCACTCATGAGAGAAAGCTATTGTGGGCTGTAACTATTCTTACTTAGGTCATTTCTATAGCTTGTAACTATTCTTACTCAGAATATTTAAGTCTGTAAATATTTTTACCTAGTTCTATGTAACAAATCTAGGTTGAGATGCCAAAAACGCAAGAGCCTGATGCTGATACTTCAAGAAAACTTGACAACAATTTTAGCCAAGTATCTCTGAAATCCTACCTAAGTTTTCCAAGTTGTCAAACTGTCTTGAGGAGTATATTACTTCAATTTTTGCTTGATGAAACCCACTAGCTGAGCTAACTGTTTCTTTAGACCATTGATTTCTGCCTCCATTTTGGCAACTTTTTGCTTGAGAGCGTCAATTTCTGCCGCTGAGGCACCACCACTATCGCTAACAACTTCTGTGCCACCCTCACGACGATATTCTTCTGCTTTCTGCATTGCTTCTTTCAAAGCGCTAAAAAGCTGTTTTTTGTCAAAAGGCTTGTTGACAAAAGCAAAATGTTTAAAGGGTTCAGGCAGTTTCTCGGTTACTTCCTCCTTGCGCCCAGACATAAGTACAAGGGGCAAAAATCTCAGTTGAGGATGTTTCTGAACCTCCTGATATACCTCCCAACCACTCATCTTGGGGAGTAAGAAATCTAACAAAATCCAGTTTGGTTTTGTCTGGCGGATTAAATCAAGTCCTTCCAAACCATTAGCAGCTTCGAGAACCTCAAATTTGCCTGGAGGCAACATTTCTTTGACACGCATCCTGATGACACGACTATCATCAATAACCAGGATCTTTTGTTGAGCCACAATTTAACTCCTTGAGAAGCAAACTAAAGAAACACCACTATGGGCAGATGATCTAATCTGTTCAATTATCAACTTTTGCAATTAATCCAGTTAGATTTTAATCTTGACCCAATCACTAATATGCCCAAATTCCGAGTCAATAATCAATGATCAATGACCAACAATCGGTAATTTAGTTAAGGATACAAAAGTTCCGTAATTCAGGAAATGGGAGGCGGGGAAGATGCTTACAAGGGCATGTTTTTAGATTCAAGGGCGTAGGGGAAATTGAGGATTCAGGGGAAGTTGGGGAAGCAGGGGGAGTTGGTTAAGTGGGAAGAAGATAGATTATCAAAGACAAAGGACTAATATAGCAGATGACAAATAACCAAAACCAAAGCTTGCAATGGCGACAAGAAATTCAGAAAATGCCTTCTTGGTTACGTCCTCCTTTGGGCAAAGCCAGTGAAATATCTACGGTACAGCGTATTGTCAAACAGCGACAACTGCACACCATCTGCGAGGAGGGACGTTGTCCCAATCGCGGCGAATGCTATGCCCAGAAGACGGCAACTTTTCTGTTGATGGGACCCACTTGTACCCGTTCCTGTGCCTTTTGTCAGGTAGATAAGGGACACGCACCAATGGCTTTGGACCCCCAGGAACCGCAAAAGGTAGCTGAAGCAGTGCAAATTCTCGGTTTGCGCTATGTGGTATTAACGGCGGTGGCGCGTGATGATTTGGCTGATGGGGGCGCTGGTTGGTTTGTGGCGACAATGGAGGCGATTCGGCAGCTAAACCCAGAAACCGAAATTGAAGTGCTGACACCGGATTTTTGGAGTGGAAAGGAGGCACAGCAACAGCAGCAGCAAAGGATCGCGACTGTGGTTGCGGCTCAACCAGCTTGTTACAATCACAATATTGAAACCATACGCCGCTTACAAGATCCTGTGCGTCGAGGTGCAAAGTATGAGCGTTCCCTAGAAGTTTTGAGTATAGTCAAACAATTAGACCCGGGCATTCCTACCAAGTCCGGTTTAATGTTGGGACATGGGGAAACGGAAGCAGAAATTATCGAAGCAATGGCAGATTTAAGGGCAATAAGGTGCGATCGTATCACTTTAGGGCAATATCTTCGTCCTTCCTTAAAACACCTTCCTGTGCGCAAATATTGGACACCAGAGGAGTTTAATCGACTAGGTGATATCGCCAAAGAAATGGGTTTTTCCCATGTGCGTTCTGGTCCCTTGGTGCGTAGTTCTTATCATGCAGGGGAGGATGTGGTAGCTAGCAAGTTAAATAACTAGCAAACTAGCCCTTATTTCTGCTGGCGAGGGAAGGAGGGTAAGTCAATGGCCGCAAGGGATTTACGTTTTTTGGTGTGACGCAGAGGATAGACTAGGGGTGAAGGCCAATTGGCTTTGGAGATTAAACTCTCATCTAGCGGTGAGATAAATTCCTGGTCCTGTGGGGCTTCAGGGGTAACCTCAGTGGCTTCGGTGTTATTACTGCTAGTGGACTCCCCTTCTTCCTCGTCTTCTTCCTCTTGCTCAAATTCAGGTTCCAAATCTTCTAGAACAAGAAACGAATCTAGCTCTTCTTCTGGCGCTGTAACGTCCTCCCCATCTGAGGCTGAGGTTTCTGCTGTTGTGGTTTCTGGCGGCTCAACTGGAACAGTGGAAGTTTGCTCTTCGCCTTTGTGATCAAGTTCTGTCGCTGTTTCTGGTATGCTCGTTGGAGTCTCACTCTCTTCTGGTGGTGCTGACCAAGGCTGAATTGGTTTGGCTTTGGGGACAAAGCGAGATTCGATTACGGCAGGTTCTTTTTCTGCTTCTATTTGGGGCAGATCAGTTGTTTCGGGTAAATTACTCTCGCAATTTTGTGGATTGGTGTTGGTGTTTTGAACCTCCAAACATTTTTCCAAAGCTGCTTTAAATTGCATTGTTTGGCGCTGCTGACGCTGGAGACGTGAGCGTAATTCCTGACAGCTATTGTCATTTTGTAGAATTTGCTGATATTTCTCGTTATACTTTTGTTGCAGAGCAACGCAATTGCGCTCTAACTGAGCTACCTGTTGTTGAGAAGATTCCAACTGTTCTGTGAGGGTTTCGATGAGAATTTGTTGGCGTTGGGTAGTTTGATGAGACGACTCTAATTCGTGGAATAAACGGGTGAGTTGTTCTTGGGTAGTGTGGAGTTCCTTTGCTTGCTGGGTAACCAAAGTTTCTGCACTTTGTAGTCGCAAATTCTGGGACTGTAGCATATCCTCTGATTCACTCAAGGCTTGTTCTAACTGAGCCACATGACTCATTAGTTCCCGGTTGTTCTGGCGCAGTTTTAGT
>CAZWGS010000171.1:0-2779 GCA_964633315.1 uncultured bacterium
TTTTTTGATTAGCATTCTCTATTTAGCAACACCAAATTATTACTACACTTATCTTGCTTCAGCAATTCGCTTTAAATTATTCATAACATGAGGCAATACTCCTCGAAACTGCCGACCTAATAAGAAACCAAACAGAGATGCCAATATACCTTGAAATGAGACTTCATGAGTGAAGTAAATTCCATCTGCATGATTGGTGAGATAGCGGTGTATATTCAGCTTGCATAATGGTAGTGCAATCGTAAATGTGTAACTTTGACCCAGACTAAATTGCGAGACTCGAAATTCAGAAACTCGACCTCTTTTGGGAGTTAATTTACCGATCGCCCCAAGGGTAAATTTACCTTCTAGGGAAGCATCACGTAATTCAGTATCCCATTCCGACCAACGTTCAACATTCATCCAAATAGCCCAGATTTTTTCTGCAGGAGCAACTGTTTTGAGTGTATGACTAAATTTCATTCAAATTCACCTTGCATCAACACTGCGTGGAGAGAACTTATTTGTTTGTTCGTCAGTTCTTGCATCATCACAACAGGACATTCAAAAACACCAAATAGCTTCTGAATCCTGCCTTGTACAAGAGTCAAAGCGCATACAATATTGACAGTAACAATATAGCGACAAATATTGACAGTGTCAATATAAAAATAAAGCATGTCTAAATATCATCATGGAGATTTACGTAGCACGCTGATTGCAGTTGCAATTGAATTGTTAGGTGAAGGGGATATTCATACCCTAAGTTTAAGAAAAATTGCTCAAAAAGCCGGAGTAAGCCATAATGCACCTTACATGCACTTTGCCGATAAAGAAGCTGTCCTTGCTGCGATCGCAGAAGAAGGTTTTCGTTCGCTCTTAAATGTGGTAAAAACCGCTGTCTCTGAAGCCGGTAACAACTCTACGCGCCAAAAGATAATTGCAGCGAGTAAGGCGTATGTCAGGTTTGCACTCGAGCGACCCAATCACATGCAAGTGATGTTTTATTCTTACGATGTAGAAAAGTATCCAAAACTACTTGAGTCTTCCCAAGCATCACTTAATTGCCTATTTAAGCTAGTTAAAGCTGGACAGGAAAATGGAGAATTAGCTTCTGGTAATACCCATGAAATGACAAAAGCAATATGGGCGATGGTGCATGGAGTCGCAACTCTTTCGAGCACTTGTAAGAAAAATCTTCTCAATCCAGAGAAAACAATGTCAGAAGAAGTTGTTTCAACATTTCTAGATTGTTTGCTAGATGGATTGGTCAAATAACGCAACGTCGGGTACAGCAATTTGTTATTTTTTTGATTAATAGATTAGTTGAGATAATTATATATCTCCTTGGAGAATAAAATGAAGCTGAAAAAAAGTTCGAGGATGAAGAAGCTTTCCAGCTTTATCGTCACACTACACTTAAATCTTTTACAATTTTTATCGTAACCTCATAGGCAAGCAGATGAAGTACAACAAACTAGGGGATAGTGATTTACTAGTCTCGGAAATTTGTCTGGGGACGATGACGTTTGGGAAACAGAATACCCTGGAAGATGCGAAGGAGCAGCTAGATTATGCAGTTGCTTGTGGAGTAAATTTTCTCGATGCAGCTGAAATGTATCCCGTACCGGGAAGTGCAGACACCCAGGGGAGAACAGAGGAATATATTGGTGAATGGTTACATCAGCAACAGCGCGATAAAATTATTGTGGCGACGAAAGTTGCTGGACCTACCCGTCATTTTACTTGGATTCGTGATGGTAAATGCCAAGTTGACCGGCAAAATATTACCCAAGCCGTTAATGATAGCCTCAAGCGCCTAAAAACAGATTATATCGATTTATATCAAATTCACTGGCCCGACCGCTACACGCCGATATTTGGGCAATGGGAATATGATATCGCCAAAGAACGGGAAACAATTCCCATTGCCGAACAGTTAGAAGTATTTGCAGATTTAATTAAGGAGGGTAAAATTCGCTATTTGGGTGTGAGTAATGAAACACCCTATGGAATCTGTGAATTTACTCATTTGGCACAGCAACTCAATTTACCCAAGATTGTGTCGATTCAAAATGCTTTTAGTTTAATTAATCGGATTTATAGTATCCATTTAGCGGAAGCTTGTCGGTTTCATAATGTAAGTTTAATGGCTTACAGCCCTTTGGGGTTTGGATTATTAACAGGTAAGTATTTAAATGGTATTCCTGCTAACAGCCGCTTGGATTTATTTAAAGGTTTTGGTATGCGTTATGACAAGGGTAATATGCCTTTAGCAGTGAAATCATATGTGGAAATTGCCGAAAAGTTTAATTTAACTCCGGCTCAATTAGCACTGGCATTCGTGCGTTCGCGCTGGTTTGTTACGAGTACGATTATTGGCGCAACGACGATGCCTCAACTCAAAGAAAATCTTGATAGTATTAACGTCAACTTATCAGAGGAAATATTAGCAGAAATTAATGCGGTTCATGCCCGCTATCCCAATCCAACTCCTTGAGAAATTATAGCAATACGTAATAGTCTAAGTTGCGGCATTCCTCTGTTCACGCACTAGCGTACGGATCAGAAACTGGAAGCACTAACTTCCCCGTAGCAAGTTGGAGTCATTCACCTTTCACTACCTACTAGAGCTGTATCTCGAGCCAAGCGACCGTCTTCCATATGCACAATGCGATCGGCAATATCGAGAATGCGATTATCGTGTGTTACCAGGAGAATTGTACAACCTTGTTGTTTCGCCAACGTTTGCATGATGTCAACCACATCCCGCCCAGACTTACTATCTAGGGCTGCAGTT
>CAZWGS010000171.1:2879-7471 GCA_964633315.1 uncultured bacterium
CGTTTGCATGATGTCAACCACATCCCGCCCAGACTTACTATCTAGGGCTGCAGTTGGTTCATCCGCAAGAACTATTTTCGGCTCGCTAACCAATGCTCTTGCGATCGCAACCCGTTGTTTTTGTCCCCCTGAAAGATTATCGGGATAGTAATTGACCCGATCGCCCATACCAACCGCCTCTAGAATCGCTTTCGAGCGAGAAACTCGCGTCTCAAGGGGCAGATCTAGGTGTAAGCGCAGCGACATACCCACATTTTGTTGAGCAGTTAAACAAGCCAGTAAGTTATGAGCTTGAAAAATAAAGCCAATCTGGTTGCGAACCTGTACCAATTGCTGCTTGTTTGCCCCGAAGAGTTCTTGTCCCAGGATTTTTACACTACCATCCTGCACAGATCGCAACCCTGCGATCAGAGTAAGTAGGGTGGTTTTACCACTACCAGAAGGTCCTGTTAACAGAACAATTTCCCCTGCACTGATATCTAAATCAACATCAAACAAAACCGGCTTACGTAACTCGCCCCTACCAAAGGCGTGGTTCAGATGACGAACAGTAACAACAGGTGTTTGAGACATCATTAAAACCTAAAATAGATCGAATTAAAATAGATTGAAATCTAAAATACATCTGCCGGATCGGCAGAGTTCAGTTTTCGCATCGAAATAGCTGCTGAAATCATACACATCGTAACTGTTGCAATAAATACTTGTAATGTCACCCCAAGCCGCATTCCAAGAGGAATTTTGGTCAAAAATGCCAGCAAATCATACATTCCTAGTGAGATACCATAGCCTGGCAAAAACCCCAACAGGGCTAGGATAATAGCTTCTTGAAATACTACACTTAGCAGTTTGCGATCTGAATACCCCATGGCTTTGAGGGTCGCATATTCAGGGAGATGATCGTTGACATCGGAATATAAAACTTGATTGACAATTACAATACCGACTACTGCACCCATGATGGCACCAAAATTAAAAATTACTCCGGCTGGTCTTTTTGTCCAGAAAGTAATCTCAGTTTGAATAAACTCTTTAGGAGTGAGCACCTTAACATCCTTAGGGAGACGATTTTGAAGGGTCTGGCGAACGGTTTCGATATCAGCATTAGGTTCCAGAGTTAGTGCTCCTAGATTGACGTTATCAAGACTATCTTTACCGTATAAACGCAAATAGTTCCAATCGCTGGTAATCATATGACCGTCCGTAAAAATACTACTCCCCAAAGTGAATAATCCTCCAACTTTAATGCGACGTCCTGAAATTTCAGTGGTAACTGTTTCTCCCTGTCCAAGGGTCTTAGCAACAGGACCAAGTTTTGGCTGAGATTTACGATCGAGTAAAAAAACATTAGGCAGTTTAATCTGGTCGAGTTGTTCGTTGACTTCGGGTAAATCCAGAATAGGTCTGGCGGGATCGAAGGCTAGAACAATGACACTAGTGATTTTCCGATCCCAGGGATTGACCCAACCAGCTTCTGAAACATAGAGTGGGTCAGCAGAGGTAACCCCTTCAACTGCATTAGCCTGATATAAATGTCTTCGGGAAAAGGTTCGTCCGTAATACAATGCCTCCGTTCGCTGGCTAATTAACACCAGATCGGCTTGTAGATGATTATGGGTAAAGGTAGAACCCTCAAAAAACATTTCCTTGAAACCTAGCATCGTGAAGATTAAAATGTCGGCAAAGGCAACACCTGTTAAGGCTACGAGCAATCGCACTTTTTGATGACTCAACTGTGCCCAGCCTAAAGGAGGCTCTTGGCAAAACCGCTTGAACAAAGCCTGTAAAGAAAAGAATTTCATGACTTATACTCTACGTTCTAAATCAATCGTGATGCGGACTTGCAGATTGGTTAGACCAGCAACTCGATCGTTATCTTTCGGGTCAATCCGAACTTTAACTTCGACCACCCGGGCATCTTTATCAGCGGCGGGGTCGGCACTTAGAACATCTTGCTTCTTAATTTGCATCCCAATGTGGTCAACGGTACCGTGAATTTTTTTATCAAAGCCCCCATGTTCGCTGATCACACTTGCCCGCTGTCCTGGCTTTACAAGACCGACATCAGTTTCATAGACCTCTGCGATCGCATACATCTGGTGAATTCGTCCCAATTCCACAATACCTTGACTGGTATTGACTTGCTCGCCCACACGGGTGTTAATTTTCAAAATCCGACCGGCAACAGGGACACGTACATAAAGGTCTTCCAGTTCAGCTTTTATTCGCTTAACTTGAGTATTGGCTTGTTGGAGTTCGGCTTGAGCAACTTTCAGATCTACCGGACGTACCTCTTTGAGTTTCTCTAACATAGCCCTTTCTTGAGCAATCTGTTCTTGCAAAGTAGAAACAGTATTTTGCATGTGAGCTTGTGTCTGATTGAGTTTGGCTTGAGCCCTTTCAAACGCCTCTCGTGCGTTATCCCGCTTTTGTGCAGTTTCTGCTCCTTGTTGATGTAAAGTTTGATAGCGCTGATAGTTAATTTCAGCATTTCTTAACTCTGCTTTAGCATCAAATATTTCTGCTTCTCGTTCAAGTTTTTGTGTGCGTAGTTGAGCTTCTAGGCGGGCAATATTGGCTTTTTGTGCAGTAATCTCAGCGTTTTTCGCTTCTCCAGCTTGGATTTGTATCAGCTTCGCTTGATAAACAACCACATTTTGTTTTGCTTCTGCTAACTCTGCCTTTTTTTTATCTAAACCTTGTAAAATAGCAATCACTTGTTCTGCTTTCACGCGATCGCCTTCTTTAACCAGTAATTTATTCACGCGACTATCTTGAGCATTAGACACTGAGAGCTTAATAACTTCACCCTCCGGTTCTAATCGTCCCAAAGCAGTGACTCTTTTTACTTCAGTAACCCTTGCAATCTGTTTTGGTGCAGAGTTTTGTGATTTAGCTTGGGAAAGTACTAAATAGATACCACCACCAAAACCGATGGCAGCAAAAATAATGATACCAACGACCCAAGGAACAAACTTTCGCCTAACCTTTGATTTTTTAGCTGGAGTAGGATCTGAAGATGGTGGCTTGGTTGACTTTTTGTATCTAATCACATTCATCATTAATTATAGATAGTATAGTGATATTAGAGTTCTTTATCTTCCCCCAACGTTCACAATTGTAAGGATAAAGGTTGAGCAACTTGTGAGGAAAGTTAAATCATTTACAAGTAGTGTGGAGTAATTAATATTTAAACTTCTGACTTGTTACCTTTTTCACAGGAGAAGCAAAGTAACAGGGGTAACACTAGAATTTTTTTCTGTTTACTAGGTAAAACCTAGGTCTACATGAATTACTCTATACCTACTGAATTTAATGTTTACACTCTACTTTCAAGTTAGATAAATACTGAAAGCTTGATTAAGATTCAGTATTGACCTAGTTCCAACTAAAACAATTAATGTAAACAAGGTAAGGAAGTATGGATGTGGATGCTCTGTGGCAACAATATACTGCTGGAGAACGGGATTTCAGCAGAGCAGAACTAAGTAAAGTCAACTTGACGGGAGCAAAGCTAAGCGGTATAAATCTAATCCGTGCGAATCTCTCTCAAGCTATACTTCGGGGAGCCAACTTAAGTGGTGCATTCCTCGTTGTTGCCAAAATGGATGGAGTAGATTTACAGGGAGCGACTCTAATTATTGCGAACCTTAGTGGCGCAGATCTTAAAGATGCTAATCTCAGCATTGCTAACCTTAGTGAAGCTGTTCTTACAGGTACTTTATTACAAAAAGCTAATTTATCAGGAGCTTGCCTGCAGGGAGCCATTTTAGCAGGAGCAAACCTGAACGAAGCCGACTTACAAAATGCGGATTTGCGCGGAGCTAATCTGTATGGTGCTGACTTGCGCAAAGCTAACCTCAGCAGCGCGAATTTAACCCGTGCAAATCTGCGGGGAGCTAAGCTCGAAAAAGCTATTATGCCTGTTGATATCCTCCATGCTTAAATTTCAAATTTTGTTGGGAGACAAAAGCAATGATTAGTGTAGATGAAGTACTAGAGCAATATGGAGCAGGGAAGCGAGATTTTCCTCAAATCAAACTGAACGGGGTATGTTTATATCGTGCCGACTTACGAGAAATTAACTTCAAAGGTGGAAGTTTAATTGGTACCAACTTGAGTGGTGCAGACTTAGCAGGAGCAGATTTGAGTGGCGCGAACTTGATTGGTGCTAACCTTAGCGCAGCGAACTTGATTGGTGTTAACTTCAGTGGCGCTGATTTGATTGGGGCAAACTTAGGCGGAGCTAAGCTAGGTAACGCAAACTTGACCAAAATCACTTTAACTGGAGGTAACTTGAGTGGAGCAAATCTGAATGGAGCTAACTTGAGTGAGGCATCTTTGCAGCGAGCTAATTTTAGTGGTGCAGTTTTAACTGCTACTCTGAAGGAGTCATCTTTGCGGGGAGCAAACTTGAGTAGCGCTAGTTTAGTAGAGGCAAACTTGAGTGGTGCTGATTTAAATGGTGCTAACTTGGCGGGAGCTAACTTATCCAAAACTAATTTTTACGAAGCAATTCTTGCTGGAGCAAATTTGAATGGAACCAGTTTAACTGGAGCAGATTTGAGATTTGCCAACCTCAGAGAAGCTAA
>CAZWGS010000172.1:0-1297 GCA_964633315.1 uncultured bacterium
CAACAACTCTACGAAGGTAAAGCAAAAATTATCTATCGCACCGAACAAGAAAACATCTTGTTGACCCACTTTAAAGACGATGCTACCGCTTTTAATGCCCAAAAACGCGGACAAATTCAGGGTAAAGGAGAAATTAACTGTAGCATTAGTGCTGCCCTTTTTGAACTACTAGAAACCAAAGGCATACCAACCCATTATCTGAGCCAAAGCGCCCCTAATCAAATGCTGGTGAAGGCGGTAAAAATCATTCCCCTAGAAGTGGTAGTGAGAAATATAGCTGCGGGTAGTTTGTGTAGACAGACAGGATTACCTCAGGGTCAAGTTTTAGAGCAACCTTTGGTAGAATTTTATTTCAAAAATGATCAACTAGGGGATCCTCTGCTGACATACGAACGTCTGCTACTGTTAGACTTAGCAACTCCTGAGCAAGTTGAGCAACTTAAAACGATGGCGTTAGCGATTAATCAACATCTCACTGCCTTTTTCCACAGTTGCAGCATTACTCTTGTAGACTTCAAACTAGAGTTTGGTTTTGACTGTAAACAACAAATAATCTTGGCTGATGAGATTAGTCCTGATACTTGTCGTCTTTGGGATGAAACACAAAGCGATCCTGAAGCAAAAGTGATGGACAAAGATCGATTTCGTCGCGATCTCGGAGAGGTAGAATCTGCCTATCAGCAGGTAAAAGACAGAGTTTTAGCTACCTTGGGGATCGCAACTTGATAGTCAAGGTTAATCGTGACACAAAAACAACTGACCCTTGACAACTAATTTTTGCTCCAATAACACAGTTGACTTAACAACTGATAAATTAAGCTTTAGCTGGTGTGTGGAAGTGTTAAAAGAGACAAAAAGTATGCGTTTATCTCCTGTTTTAGCGGCAGCATTTGCCGCAACTGCTGTCCTTAGTTTATCCGAATCGGTGGTGGCGGAAACTGCTGAAAGTACGGAAAATTCGGAAGAATTAGCACCGAAAGACGGTAAATTAACCACCACTGTGCCAGAAATTTTGGTCAACAAGGACAAACCTGTTGTTAAACCAATAGAAGTTGCGACTAACCCCGTTGTTGCAACCGAAAGCAAACCAGAATTTCTCACTAAACCCACTGCTACGGTAATAGTGCCTCAAAACGAGACAATAGAAGCACTGCCAAGTATCCAGAAAGTGGAAAAATTAGATACTGCTTTTAGCATCTCAGAAATTGTTTTTGATAAAACTAAGCCTGTAATTAAGGTAGAGTCTCAGCTAGAAGTAGATATATCACAAATCGCGATTCCCACAAGGGAAACTTCT
>CAZWGS010000172.1:1397-7358 GCA_964633315.1 uncultured bacterium
GTCTCAGCTAGAAGTAGATATATCACAAATCGCGATTCCCACAAGGGAAACTTCTATTGCACTAGATGCGATTCCCACTCACGAGACGACTCAGGAAACTTCTGTTGCACTAGAGGCGATTCCTACTCACGAGACAACTCAGGAAACTTCTGTTGCACTAGAGGCGATTCCTACAAGCGAGATTACCCAGGAAATTCAGTTTGCAGAATCTAGTTCCCTGGATTTAGGGAAAGATTTAGAAATCTCCTTAGCTGAAAATCAAGAACTATCAAGCCTCAAGCAGTTACTGATTGACCCTTCAGTTTACCATTGGGACTCACAGGAAACTTCCCTAAATCTGGCTAACGAGACACCAACAGATGTCTTTCTATGGCACTCTCCAGAAAACCCTAACCTAGCGCAAACCCAAACTCTAGCACAATCATCTAACGAACCCTTGGTACTAGTGGCGGAAGTCTTAGTAGTTGGTGCAGCGACACAGGAACTAGAAAACCTGATCTATGATACCGTCAGCACGCGACCGGGAAGCACAACCACCCGTTCCCAACTACAACAAGATATCAACAATATTTTTGCCACAGGTTTCTTCGCCAACGCCACCGTAATTCCCGAAGATACACCCTTGGGTGTGCGTATTACCTTCCAAGTAGAAACTAACCCCGTATTACGAGAAGTTGTAGTAGATAGCATACCCCCCGATAGCCAACAAGCAGTACCGCCAGAAACAGTAAGAGAAATTTTTAGTGAACAGTATGGCGAAATTCTTAACTTGCAGCAACTACAAAGCGATATTCAAGAGCTCAACCAATGGTATCGTGAACGGGGCTTTGACTTGGCGCAGGTAGTGGGCGTTCCCCAAATTGCTGAAGATGGAACCGTAACTTTAGTCGTCGCAGAGGGAGTTATCGGCGATGTTAGGGTTCGATTCCTCAATGAAGAAGGCGAAGAAGTAGAAGGTCGCACCCGTGACTTTATTGTCACCAGGGAAGTAGAATTACAACCAGGAGATGTATTCAATCGCCAGACAGCACAAAGGGATTTGCAGCGAGTATTTGGTCTGGGATTATTCGATGATGTCCAGCTTTCCTTCGCCCCAGCAGAAGACCCCAGTGAGGTAATTGTTAACCTTGATGTGGTAGAAGGAAACACAGGTTCCTTAGCCGCTGGTGCTGGTTTTAGTTCTGCAAGTGGCATTTTTGGTACAGTTAGCTATCAACAGGGTAACTTTGGCGGTAATAACCAAACCCTGGGAGGAGAATTCCAACTTGGTACTAGAAGTTTACTCTTTGATTTACGCTTTACAGACCCTTGGATTGGTGGCGATCCCTATCGTACCTCCTACACCGTCAACGCCTTCCGTAGACAATCCATTTCCCTCATTTTTGATGGTGGTGAGGAAGATGTGGATTTACCCAACGGCGATACTCCCAGGGTAGTGCGTACTGGCGGCGGTATCAACTTCTCTCGTCCCCTTGCACCCAGCGTATTTAGTTCTCCAGACTGGACTCTCTCCACAGGTTTACAATACCAGAGAGTACAAATTACCGATGCCGATGGCGACACCACACCCAGAGACGAAAATGGTAATCTCCTCTCCTTCAGCGATAGTGGTGAAGATGACCTCATCTTATTCCAGTTTGGAGCCACCAGAGACCGCAGAAATGACCCCTTGCGCCCCACCAGTGGTTCCTTTCTCCGCTTGGGCGTAGATCAATCAGCGCCTTTTGGTTCTGGTAGTATTCTCATGAACCGGATTCGCGCTAGCTACAGCTTCTACCTTCCTGTAGATCTTACTGGTTTTGCCGACGGTCCAGAAGCCCTCGCTTTTAATGTTCAAGGTGGTAATATTTTCGGAGATCTGCCCCCCTATGAAGCCTTCTCCTTAGGTGGTACCAACTCTGTTCGCGGTTTTGATGAAGGTGATGTGGGTAGTGGTCGTCGCTACTTCCAGGCTACAGCAGAATATCGCTTCCCAGTGCTATCAATTTTCAGTGGTGCTTTATTTGCAGATTTTGGCACCGATTTAGGTTCTGGAAGTTCTGTACCTGGCGATCCTGCTGGCGAACGCGATAAGCCTGGAACTGGCTTTGGCTATGGCTTAGGCGTACGCATTCAATCTCCCTTAGGTCCGATTCGAATTGACTACGGTTTGAACAGCGAAGGTGATAGTCAATTTCACTTCGGAATTGGGGAAAGATTTTAGGCTACTATCCGTCACTATTTACCAAGGGCTTACTAGTCTGTCAATTATCAAATGATTGGTTCA
This sequence comes from uncultured bacterium, assembly GCA_964633315.1. GTDB lineage: Bacteria > Cyanobacteriota > Cyanobacteriia > Cyanobacteriales > CAWCAG01 > CAZWGS01. The sequence continues at coordinate 3,664 of CAZWGS010000172.1, forward strand.
GACAAACAGGGGAAGCAGGGTAAGCAAGGGAAAATTATCCCTCAATGCAAACTTGACACAGTACTACCAACAGCGAACCATGAACAGTGTTAAAGAACAAATAACCATAGGATCTGCTTTTAGCTTATCCGGAGTGGGGTTGCACTCGGGTGCAAAAACAACCGTACGAGTTACCCCTGCAACAGCAGGGTCAGGACGCTATTTTGTGCGTCTAGACTTACCAGAGAAACCCATAATTCCCGCCCAAGTAGGGGCGGTACAACAAACTGTACTCTCCACAGAATTGGGCTGCGGAACAGCCAAAGTACGCACCGTGGAACATCTATTAGCCTCCTTAGTGGCAACTGGTGTGGATAATGCCAGAATTGAAATAGATGGTGGGGAAGTTCCCCTCCTTGACGGTTCCGCCAAACCTTGGATGGAAGCGATTTTGCGGGCGGGAATGGTTAACACCAGCGAGAAGAAACCAGCCTTTGTCGTCAATGAACCCATCTGGGTACGAGAAAAAGACAGCTTTGTCGCCGCCATCCCAGCACCCCAGACTTGTTTTAGCTATGGTATTGATTTTAAAGAGGTTCCCATCGGCAATCAATGGCATAGCTGGACACCCGCAACGGAAAATTTTGCCCAAACTATCGCCCCAGCGCGCACCTTTGTCTTAACCAGGCAAATTGAGCAACTAAGGCAAGCCGGAATGATTAAAGGTGGTAGCCTAGACAATGCCTTAGTTTGCGATGAACAAGATTGGCTTAATCCTCCCCTAAGATTTGCAAATGAACCAGCGCGTCATAAACTTTTAGATCTAGTGGGAGATTTAAGCTTACTGGGAACCATACCCCAAGCTCATTTTTTTGCCTATAAAGCGAGTCATAAACTTCATGTTCAATTGGCTCGAAAATTAGAAGCTGTGATGGGTTAGCACAAAAACTCCCTCTGATCGTTACCTCCAGCAACTATAGTCTATGTCTACCCTTACAGAAACTCAAACACCAACCTCCGAGATAGTGGCAGAGACTGAGCCAAAAACCCTTGATATAAAAGAGATTCAGCAGCTACTACCCCATCGCTATCCCTTTGCTCTAGTAGACCGCATTATTGACTATATACCAGGCAAAAAAGCCGTTGGCATTAAGAATATTACCTTCAATGAACCCCAGTTCCAAGGCCATTTACCAGGACACCCGATTATGCCAGGAGTCCTCATTGTAGAAGCAATGGCACAGGTAGGAGGTATTATACTCACCCAAATGCCAGAAGCGAATACAGGTTCATTTTTCGCCTTTGCAGGGATTGATAAAGTGCGCTTCCATCGTCTGGTGGTACCAGGAGATCAATTAATTATTACCGTAGAACTCGTCAAATTCCGGCGCAAACTTGCCAAAATGCAAGGACAAGCCACAGTTGACGGTGAAATTGCAACCAAAGGGGAGATGCTATTTTCCCCTGTGGAATTGTAAAAATTTTTAATTACACAAATTAGTAGGTTAGGGGCTGACCTTTGAAGACTTTAATTCATCCTACCGCCGTTATTAACCCTAAAGCTGAATTAGATCCAACAGTTCAAGTTGGTCCCTACGCAGTTATCGGCGAGCAAGTTACCATTGGTGCAGGAACCAGAATTGGTGCCCATGCGGTGATTGAAGGACCAACAGAAATTGGTGTCAACAATCGCATTTTCCCCAGCGCCGTGATTGGTGGTGAACCCCAAGATTTGAAATATCGCGGTGCAGCTAGTTGGGTCAAAATTGGTGATGGTAACTTATTCCGTGAGTTTGTCACCGTCAATCGCGCCACTGGGGAGGGTGAAGCAACTACTATTGGCGACAATAATATGTTCATGGCTTATGCCCATGTTGCCCACAACTGCGAGATTGCTAATGAGGTGATTGTTACCAATAGCGTTGCCATCGCTGGTCATGTCAAAATTGAGTCTCAAGTGAGAATTGGTGGTGTTGTTGGCATTCATCAGTTCGTGCATATTGGACGTATGGCGATGTTGGGAGGAATGAGTCGCATTATCCGCGATGTGCCACCCTATATGCTAGCTGAGGGTAATCCGTCACGAGTTAGGGGATTGAATTTAGTTGGTTTGAAGCGTCAAGGGTTTTCCAGTGAGGAAATTGGAGACCTCAAAAAAGCTTTTCGTTTACTGTATCACTCTAGTTATACTACCAGAGAAGCAATAGAACGGTTGACTACCATCTCACCCAATGCACATTTGCAACACATAAAAAAATTCATGTACTCTTCTTTGACGGAGGAAGGGCGTAGGGGGTTAACTCCTAGTAAGTAGGGATGTAACATGTTACGTCCGCACATAAGTAATAAGTAATAAGTAATAAGTAATAAGTAATAAGTTGTATTTGCCTTTAATGAATGAAATTAGCTTATTTTTGCTCTATTACGCTATATTTTCCCTGCTTCTGCCTACCATCAACAAACAACAAACAACAAACAACAAACAACCAATAACCAATAACCAATAAACCAATTACCCAATGCAAATTTTTATTAGTACTGGCGAAGTTTCGGGTGATTTGCAGGGAGCATTGTTAATAGATGCCCTCAAACGCCAAGGTGAAGTTACTGGTGAGAAAGTAGAGATTGTGGCTTTGGGTGGAGAGCGGATGGCAGCAGCAGGTGCTACTCTAATTGCTGATACTACCACCATTGGTTCGGTAGGTCTTTTGGAATCTTTGCCTTTTGTTCTCCCCACCTGGCAAATTCAGCGCCGCGCCAAGAAATATTTACAGCAGCATCCTCCAGATGTTTTGGTCTTAATCGACTATATGGGACCCAATGTAGCTTTGGGAAGTTATGTACATCGCCATTTACCCCAGGTAAAAATTGTCTACTATATCGCACCCCAAGAGTGGGTTTTTCCCCTAATTCCTGGTAATACGGAAAAAATTGTGGCGATGACAGATCTGCTGCTAGCAATTTTCCCAGAAGAAGCACGCTATTTCCAGGCAAAAGGTGCACAGGTTACTTGGGTAGGGCATCCTTTAATTGAAAGAATGCAACAATCACCCACCAGAGAGGTGGCGCGTCAAGCTTTAGAAATTGCCCCAGAACAAAAGATAATCGCCCTACTACCAGCTTCTCGTAAGCAAGAGATCAAGTACCTTCTACCCTTAATTTGTGAGGCTGCAAGGCGAATTCAGGAGCAACTACCGGAAGTAGAATTTTTGATTCCCCTATCTCTCAATAATTATTACCAAGCAATTGAGATGGCGATTGCTAGCTACGGTTTACGAGCAAAAATCATCTCAGGGCAAACATTAGAAGCGATTGCAGCGGCTGATTTAGCGATTACGAAGTCGGGAACAGTTAATCTCGAAATCGCCTATCTCAATGTACCCCAGGTAGTATGCTATCGCCTTAATCCTATTACTGCTTGGTTGTTGAAAACCTTGCTTAATTTTTCGATTCCTTTTATGTCGCCAACTAATTTGTTGGTAATGAAGTCGATTGTGCCAGAGTTATTACAGGATGGGGCGACGCCAGAGGCAATTGTACAAGAGTCTCTTGATTTATTACTTAATCAAGAGAAACGCCAACAAACTTTGCTTGGTTATGAGGAAATGCGCAGTTCCATGGGAGAGTTAGGAGTGTGCAAAAGAGCTGCTCAAGAAATATTTTTGCTCCAGAAAAACTAACCGAAAGGGCCCCGAAGCCCATTTTTTCAAAGATGG
>CAZWGS010000173.1:0-7349 GCA_964633315.1 uncultured bacterium
GCTCCCCAAGTCTTTTTTCGAGGTACACTGGGTCTAAGCTACGAAAATGAGCAGGGAGAGAAGCAAGATCGCTATTTTCATTTAGTACAACACCGAGGTGAGAGGGGACAACCTTTGGTGACTCTTCAACTACTTCCTGGACAGCAACGTTCAATTCAAGTAGATTTACTCTATCCTCCTGATGCTACTCCTCCCCAGGTTTTGACGGTGAGTACTGAGGAGAAGTAATAAGTAATAAGTAATAAGTAATAAGTAACGTCTGATGTGATTTAAAAAAGAGTACCATAGCCTAAAGCTTTCAAGCTTTGCCTAGAATTTTCTTTTCCAGACTATGGACGTAATACCGATGGTTTTGGTTATCCATTCACATTAGACGTAAGTAATAAGTAGGGGATAAAATCAATCCACAATCCACAATTAACCATCAACAATCCACAATCCACAATCCACAATGAACCAACAACCACCTAATCTGCAACCTTAAGACGCTGGGAAACAATCGTCATCCCATCGCTACGAATCAAAATAGCAGAAACCCACTCATCGCCAACTCTTAGAGGAGCCCTACCAATTTTAAAAATACCTCCAGAGGGCAAAACTTCCAATTCAAATTTGCTGGGTTCACGATATAAATCCTCACTAACAAGTTCCTCAATCGCTGAACCAAGAAGCAAATCGCCTGCTAAAGGTTCATCTACAATGACATCAAAATTATATCTTTGACCAGGGCGAACTTGCTGTGGGAGATTAACTGTTACTTCTGGGGGATTTTCTCCTAATAGTAGCTTGGTTTGCTCAGCTAAAATTTCTTGGTTAATAATTTGCTGTCCCTGGAAAGTTTGGCGTGATCGCAAGGTGGATTCCAACTTCACTTCTCGACCATTTTTTTCCCCAACTCCGGTAATATTGGTAACAACTTCTACTACCATTTGTTGACCTTTTGCTTCCCAAGATTTTAGCTCTGTGTCGTAGTTTAGCTGGGAATAGTTAGACCAAAATTGAGCTAAAGATTCTAGTAGTTCATCTCGACTCAAATTATCAGAGTTAGTGAAGCTTTCACTATAGAATTCAGCAATCTCTTCCACTTCACCGGTATTCGCCGCAACTTCAATTTGACTCAATAATTCTGTCAACTCCTCAGGTGCACTAGCTGCATCTTCTGCTTTAATTGCACCAGAAACACCCACAATTACACCCATAGCCACAGCAAAATAAGCCAGAGAGCGAAAAAAGCGAGCTCGGTGGGGACTTTTTGGGTGTCCGAAAAAGAATATTTTTGCCATTAAAGTTCTAAGATTAAGCATTCGATGATAGTTTGGATAATTGAATCATAGCTTTTGGAAACCAAATTAGAGTGACCAAAAGTTAACAACAGATAACCAATGACCAAGTTACTTGTTGCTGCTAGTGGTACTGGGGGACATCTATTCCCTGCTCTGGCTGTAGTTCAACAATTAAAAGATTACCAAATTGAGTGGTTAGGTGTTCCAGACCGTCTGGAGCAAACCTTAGTTCCCGATTATTATCCCTTGCATACTATCTCTGTTGCCGGATTTCAGAAAGGTTTTAGCTTTAATTCCTTGGCTGTCGTCCAGCGTCTGATTGGCTCTGTTTTTCAGGTACGGCAATTAATTAAACAGCTTAAAATTGATGTTGTTTTAACTACAGGGGGCTACATTGCTGCTCCTGCTATTATTGCAGCTAAGTGGCAAAAGATTCCGGTGCTACTTCACGAATCCAACGCCTTACCAGGAAAAGTTACTCGCTGGTTTAGTCCTTGGTGTACTACCTGCGCTCTCGGCTTTCAAGATGCTGCTCAGCACCTCCCTCGTGCTCATAATACCTGGGTTGGTACTCCTGTACGAGAGAATTTTCTTCGTCCCCAAGCCCTAGATTTGCCCATTCCAGAGGATGCACCCTTGATTGTAGTGGTGGGTGGTTCCCAGGGCGCTGTAGCGGTGAATGAAATGGTGCGTTATTGCGCTCCTGCTTGGTTCGAGGAGGGGATTTACCTGGTACATTTAACTGGTGATCGCGATCCACAAGCTCAAAGTTTACAGCATCCTCAGTATTTTCCCATGCCTTTTTACAATCAGATGGCGGGATTGTTGCAAAGGGCGGATTTAGCTATTAGTCGTGCTGGGGCTGGAACTTTAACAGAATTAGCAATTAGCCACACTCCAGCTATTTTAATTCCCTATCCCTATGCAGCAGAAGATCATCAAACCTATAATGCTAAGGTTTTTGCTGATGCTGGAGCAGCAATTGTGGAGCATCAAGAATCCCTTGATACCCAAATATTAAAAGCGAAGGTACTCGATTTGTTGCGATCACAAGTTACATTAAACCAGATGGCACAACAAGCTGCTAGTTTAGCTGTTGTCGATAGCGCTGAGCGTTTAGCTGATTTGGTTAGAGAGTTAGTTGAGGAGTAATCTCCAGAGACTTTCTGAAGCAGTATTATGCACCCTGGATTTGGTATGGGAGAAAAAAAATCTCTTTCGTAGGTGTCATTGTGAAATTTTTATAGGCTAAAAGGGAAGACTGAGTTCAAGTCAGTCAATCAGGGATTTGTTTGTCTATGTCATTTCAAAATCCGGAAAATAAAAGCTTCAAGATACTTGCTCTAGATGGCGGAGGAATGCGAGGGGTAGTAACTCTACAAATTCTAGAGAAAGTACAGGAATTAATCGGGAAAGATCAACCTTTTAACGAATACTTTGACATCATCGCCGGAACATCAACTGGTGCAATTATAGCTGCTGGTCTAGCCATAGGTAAAAAAACGGAAGAACTAAAGAAAATTTATCAGGAAAGAGGTTATGAAATTTTTCATAGCTCATGTAAACGTGATTTACCTCAAGAAGTACAAACCTTATTACCTGGTCCCAAGTATTCCAATGAAGGATTAATTAAAGTCTTACGAGAGGAGCTGAAACCACAAGGAGTAGATCAAGAAATTACACTTGGTGAAGTGAACAATATTTCCTCAGCAGAATTGTTGATTTTTGCTTATGATACTTTTCATCGGAACACAACTTTTTTTACCAGCAAAGGTGAGCCTAATCGCTGGTTTAACAATATGAAATTATGGGAAGTTTGTACAAGTTCTGCCTCTGCTCCTACTTTTTTTCCTCCCTATGAATTCACCTGGATAGATCCAAAATGTCCAGAAAAGGGTGAGTTGAAATTTACTCATGTCGATGGTGGAGTAGGCGCAAACTGCCCTGAAATAGCAGCACTTTCCCATGCGATGTTAAGAGGAGCAACTCTAGAAAATATTTCTCTTCTTTCTATTGGAACAGGCAGAACTACTAAACCCATCACATACGAAGCAATGAAAGATTGGGGTAGTCTTGGGTGGGCGACAAAGATTCCTGATATCTTTATGGGAAGTCAAGCTCAGATTTCTACTGATGCTTGTAAACAGATTTTCAAAGCAATTAATCCCGATGGTTATTTACGGCTTCAATTTGACATAAATGAAGCATTTGAGGAAAGAGGTAGTTTATGTGAACCTGAGCAATTAATTGCTCCACAAGAACAAAAAAATAAATGGATTAATGACAACATCAACGAAGAAATTGATAATATTAATGAAAAGAATATTGACAATTTACTGAAAGCAGCCGATATTTTTGCCTCAGCTCAAAAAGAGGAAATGCAAAACTTTATCGACCACATCAAAAAGAGTCAAGATAAATTTAGCCAGGAACAATTGGAGGGAGAACAGCAGAAGGAACTGTTAGCTAATTTATTCCAGTAATAATAAAGACTTACTGAGAAAATTTACCTAATCCTTCTCTAAATTAAATACCCTCTTCATTACCTTGGAGAGGGCTGTTTCATGATTATTTTTAAATCAGTAAAATTATAGTTTTAAATGTCATAGCAATTAAAAAAATTACTACTACATATCAATTCAATTTTTGTGTAAAAAATTAAGAAGTAATGGCTAATTTAAACCTAAGCGCACCGCACCTTCTGGTTTCAACAATGCTGATGCATGTCAAAGATGCGGTGTTCCCTTAGGTTGCACCCGAAACCTGAATTTCTTTTTCTGTGGTAAATGTAGAAGCTGAATAGGAAAGGTAGAAGCTGAATAGGAATTGTAGAGACCCTGATTCTTTTGGCAGACTAACGTAGTCTTACCTTCTCGATGCATTGTGTACAAGCACAATAGAATCCCTGATGATTGGGAAATGACCCTTACTCCAATAAATATAACACACCATATCAGAAAAAACACAGTCTTAACACCGAGAATCATCAATCCTTCAAGAAAAAACCAGTATAAATACGGTTTACTTATCAATGGAATCAAAAGAATAAAAATCTCGTCATGATTAAGATACTTCACCTCTCCGACATTCACATGGGTAGCGGCTTCAGTCATGGTCGCATTAACCCAGAAACAGGCTTGAATACAAGGTTAGAAGATTTTATTGGAACTTTAAGTTTCTGTATCGACTGCGCGATTAACGAACCTGTGGATCTTGTTTTATTTGGCGGTGATGCTTTCCCTGACGCTACTCCAGCCCCAAATGTCCAGGAAGCATTCGCCAGACAATTTCGGCGTTTAGCAGATGCTAAAATTCCCACGGTTCTGCTAGTTGGCAATCACGATCAACACTCCCAAGGTAGCGGTGGTGCTAGTCTCAGTATTTACCGAACCCTAGCCGTCCCTGGTTTTATTGTGGGTGATACTATTACTACCCATCGCCTAGAAACTCGCAATGGTGCGATCCAGATTATCACTCTTCCCTGGTTAACTCGTTCCACTCTTCTCACTCGCCCTGAAACAGAAGGCTTATCCCTGGCGCAGGTTAATGAAATGTTAATCCAACGTCTTGAACCCGTTTTGGAAGCAGAAATCCGTCGTTGCGATCCAAAAATTCCCACAATTCTCTTGGGACATTTAATGGCTGATCGGGCGAATTTAGGCGCAGAACGCTTTCTGGCTGTGGGTAAAGGCTTTACCCTACCTCTGTCCCTCCTGACGCGTCCTGAGTTAGATTATGTGGCATTGGGACACGTTCATAAACACCAAAATCTTAACCCTGATAATAACCCGCCAGTAGTTTATCCTGGCAGCATTGAGAGGGTGGATTTTAGCGAAGAGAAGGAAGACAAAGGGTTTGTGATGCTTGAGGTGGCTAAGGAGGAGGTGAAATGGCAATTTTGTCCTCTTCAAGTGCGCTCTTTTTGTACCATTGAGGTGAATGTGGCGGAAAGCGAAGAGCCAGAAGCAGCAATTTTACAAGCAATTGGTAAGAGAGAGATTAAAGATGCAGTGGTGCGCTTGATTTACAAATTGCGTTCACAGCAATTGGATTTAATTAATAGTGCCAATTTACATCAGGCTCTACAAAGCGCCCATAATTATACAATTCGACCAGAATTAGTTAGTCAATTAGCACGCCCTCGCGTTCCAGAATTAGGCGTGAGTAATAGTCTTGAGCCAATGGAAGCGTTGCAAACTTATTTGGATAATCATTCCGATTTGCGTGATCTTGCACCACAAATGTTAGCCGCAGCGCGATTACTTTTGCATGGCGATGGTGAGATTGAGTTAAATCTTGAGGAAACAACAGCGCCACAAGCCACAGAAAAGACACAAACCCAACTGCGTTTTACTATTACTGAGTAAAAGTGACTAAATCTTGACATTCAAGACAATCGCTACCCTATTTTGACAGTGAACTCCCGCCCGCGCAGTCCCCATCTGTAGCGATAGGGTCGGGTGGCGGGGCATTCAAGGTGCGGAAATAATTCCGCACTCAGCCCCTTGGCTAAAGCGGCGTGATTAATTTTTGGGACTATGTTGGTTGTTGATGTACTCACTTAACATCGCAATATCAGCACCACCAGAAGAAGCAAGATAGGTATAACCACTCCACAGCACCCTTTTCCAGTATGTTTTAGACAATAAATCCTCGAATTCCTTCCACAGCATTCTACTGGCAACAGATTTAAGAGTACAAACCAAGTTGGAAATGTTGTTGTCAGGATGCAAATCAATCAACAGATGCACATGGTTAGATTCACCCCCAAACTCTAGCAGGAGGCATTTCGTTTTCTGACAGACTCCCTCAAATATTTCCTGCATCCGAGCAAGTATTGCCCTTGTAAGTACTTTCTTGCGGTACTTGGTGACAAATACCATGTGCAGCCGAATAGAGAACACAGCATGAGATGATTTTCGGGTTTGCTTCTTCACTACATATAACCGCGTGTTAGAATGAGACCATGATAACGCGTCGTCTTACCTTCCGCCTATATCCAAGCAAGTCCCAAGAGCAGACGATGCACTATTGGCGTAGACTGCACAAGGACTTGTACAACGCTTGTGTTTATCACCGTAAGGTAGAGTACAAGCACTTTGGGCATAGCGTTAGTTATTACGACCAACAGAAAGCTTTAGTCGGCTTTAAAGAGTGCTTCCCTGAGTACAAGGCTCTGGGTTCTCACGCTTTGCAAAATACGCTGAAGAGAGTAGATTTTGCCTTTAGTCGATTTTTCCGTGGGTTAGGTGGTTACCCCAAATTCAAGTCAGCCAGGTATTACCGAGGCTGGACTTACCCTTGCAGGTCAGGTTGGAAAGCTTTAAGTGATGGCAAGAACGGCAAGCTCAAAATTAGTAATCTGGGAAGTATTGCCATGAGAGGGCAAGCTAGAACCTGGGGGGAGCCAACTACCTGCACTATCATCTGGGACAAAGGAAAATGGTACGCCAGCATCACACTCAAATGTCAACCAATCAGGGTAACTGGCACTGGTGCAGTAGGTGTAGATTTTGGTTGCCTGAGTGCTGCATCTTTGAGTGATGGAACTGTGGTTGACAATCCCAGGTTTCTAGCCACCGCAATGACTCTCTGGCGCCAATTTTCCAAACAACTGAGGAGGAAGAAGAAAGGTTCTAGCAGATGGAAGAAAGTGCAACGTCACTTATCTAGGGTTAAACGCCAAGTAGCCAATCGTCGCCAAGATTGGGTTCACAAAATAGCAGCAGAGATAGTCAGCAATAACAGCCTCGTTGCTACGGAAAAACTCAATGTCAAAAACATGACGGCAGCTAGCAAGAACAAAGGTAAAACTGGGCTAAACCGCTCAATACTAGATGTTGGCTTTGGAATGCTCAGGAGTACCATTCGGTACAAGTTAGAAGAGGCTGGCGGCTTGTTCGTGGAAGTGCCAACTAAGAAGGTTAAGCCTTCTCAGACTTGTCCTAGTTGTGGGATACAAAAGAAAAAGAAACTTGATGAGCGCGTACATAAATGTTCTTGTGGCTGCGTCCTCGATAGAGATGTAGCTGCTGCACAGGTAATGCTAAATTATGCGCGGGGGTT
>CAZWGS010000174.1:0-7206 GCA_964633315.1 uncultured bacterium
AACATCCAAAGCTGAAAACCAATTAAAATAAGAATCGCTGCGAGGACTAAACTGGGAACGTGTGCTCTAGTAGTACCGCCAAGGTATAAAATTAGCCAACGTACACATAAAAGAAACCCCATACTAAACGGAATACTCCCCAAAATTGTAAAGAACTTGAGGGGTTTGTAGGTCATAAAAATGCGAACAATAGTGAGAATTGAACGCTTAATATAGGAAGGAATACTTTTGACTAGGCGTGAAGGGCGCAGGTAAACATTAGTTCTGATGGGTACAGAGGTAATTACCATCCCTTTCTGTCCCGCCTGAATGATTGTTTCTAGGGTATAACTGTAGGAGCTAAACACATTTAGTTGCAAAGCTGCACTACGACTAATCGCTCGAAAACCGCTAGGCGCATCGGGAATTCTGGTATTACTAGCAAGGCGCACCACCCAACTTCCCCAGCGCTGCAAAACTTTTTTGATGGGTGAGAAATGCTCTATCTTGCTAATCGGGCGTTCGCCAACTACAATCTCTGCATGACCAGCTAGAATAGGCTCAATTAGCCTAGGAATATCAGCCGCACAGTATTGATTGTCCGCATCGGTATTAACGATAATATCAGCACCAGCCCTCAAACAAGCCTCAATTCCCGCCATAAACGCTTTGGCTAAGCCTTGATTGTGTCTGAGATTGACAATATGATCAACACCACACACTTTCGCTACTTCGATGGTTCTATCTCGACTGCCATCGTTGACTACTAGCCATTCTACGGTATCAACACCAGGAATTTGACGCGGTAGTTCAGATAGGGTTAGCCCTAGAGTTGCTTCTTCGTTGTAGCAGGGAATCTGGATAATCAGTTTCATGGGCAAAACCTGGGAATCATGACTTGGGATTATACCCTAGATAGGGAAGAGAAAAGAGCTGATTTTTTTACAGCCGTAAGTTTCCCAGTTGACGCAAAAATAATTTCTTGCGATCAAAAAAAAATCCCGCCTTCTGATCTAAGTTCAAGGTCGGGATAATATTTCAGTAAATATTATGGGTTTATTTTATTTATCTTTCTTCATCCGCTTCTCTGGTAGAACTGGGAGAGGAATTGTAGATCGCATCTAATTTTTCTCTTGCGTCTTCAACAGTAACAGAACGCATTACTAGCAGTGGTTCATCAATAGGACGACCATTTTCATCTAATAGTTCAGGATGGGATACTTGAGCGTATTTAGGAGTACGATTTTGAGCCAAGGATCGATTTCTCGCACCACCACCAAAACCAGAGTTAGAGTAACGACGATTTGATTCAGTACTAATGACAATTAGATTACGGATTAGGTTTGTAATGGCAAGAAAAGCAACGATTGTAAAAGCAAAGATGTAAAGGATATGCAGCATTTTTTTCCTCTTAGCTAAAAGCTTTGGGTTGAATTTTAATTTTAAAGGGGCTAAATTAATCGCCTGTGGTCTGTTTTATGATCTTCTAAGGTTATTCACATAGCTTACCAAGGATTCTGGTTGCTGTATCAGCAATAAATCACAGGATTTTTAAACTATTGATTTTGTTTTTTAATTGAGTGCCAGCGCATTGAGATTTGCCAGCATTCACTTACGAGTTTGTGCCAGGGGATCATTGTTGCTGGATCGATTCCAGCTTGAGAATTGGTGGCTTGGAAAAGCATTTTAGCAGTATTTACTTCCTGCTGAGCCTGATTTATCCTCTCGAGGAGGTGCGATTGTTCTTCGTCACTAAGGAAGCTGATTTTCTCAGTTTCTAACAGGGAGCGTGAACGCGAAAACCAGTATTGGAAGTCTTCTAGAAGGGGTTCGAGAACCGACTTCAGAAGCTCATTTTCTGAAGGTTGGGGGAGTGTCATTGGTCGCTTGCAGAGATTTTGTATACCCTATAACTATATTAGCTTTATTCACATAACTTTACATCAAATAACTTTTTGTTAATATTCTTAGGCAAGCCAAACTCATACTCAATCCGGTTTAACTAGACAATTTTTAGAAAAAGCTGGGGAGATGGGGAATGCTAGGGCAGTTAGGAGAAATGGTTGATCACTAGTCTTTGAAAAGCGGAATTGGTATCAAAACCAGTTGATACTACCCACGTCTAAAATAGAAATATTACTGATAACCTAATGGATTAAAAAGAGTGTAGTTGCATGGTTAAACAGCCGATGCTCGCTGACAATAAGCCGGAACCAATTAAATTACCCCGCACCAGTGAATCCGAGTCATTGAAGAAAATCCGCCACACAACTTCCCATGTGATGGCGATGGCGGTGCAAAAGCTGTTTCCTGGTACACAAGTAACTATTGGTCCTTGGACGGAAAATGGCTTCTACTATGATTTTGAGCGTGAGGAAGCTTTTACGGAAAAAGATTTGAAGGCGATTAAGAAGCAGATGATTAAAATCATCAACCAAAAGTTGCCTGTAATTTGTGAAGAGGTTACCAGAGAGGAGGCGAAAAGAAGGATTGAGGCAATTCAGGAGCCTTATAAGCTAGAGATTTTAGCTGGTATTAAGGAGCCGATTACAATTTATCATCTGGGCGATAAGTGGTGGGATTTGTGTGCTGGTCCCCATGTTAAGAGTACTGCAGACTTGAATCCCAAGGCAATTGACCTGGAAAGTGTGGCGGGTGCTTACTGGCGCGGCGATGCGAATAATGCTCAGTTGCAACGTATTTATGGTACTGCTTGGGAAACGCCGGAACAACTGGCAGAGCATAAGCGCAGAAAGGAAGAGGCACTCAAACGCGATCATCGTAAGCTGGGTAAGGAGTTGGGCTTATTTGTCTTTACGGATATAGTGGGTCCTGGTTTGCCTTTGTGGACACCGAAAGGTACGATTCTACGTTCGATGTTAGAGGATTTTCTCAAGCAGGAACAGATTAAGCGTGGCTATTTACCTGTGGTTACGCCCCATATTGCTAGGGTTGATTTGTTTAAAACTTCGGGACACTGGCAAAAATATAAGGAAGATATGTTCCCCCTGATGGCGGAAGATGGGGAAGCGGCGGCGCAGGAAGAAGGCTTTGTGATGAAGCCGATGAATTGTCCTTTCCATATCCAAATATATAAGAGTGAGTTGCGCTCCTATCGGGAATTACCGATGCGTCTGGCGGAATTTGGAACTGTTTACCGCTACGAAAAGTCTGGAGAGTTGGGTGGTTTAACGCGGGTGCGTGGTTTTACGGTGGATGATTCCCATCTTTTTGTGGCTCCCGAACAATTGGATCAGGAGTTTCTTAATGTTGTAGATTTGATACTATCTGTATTTCAGAAATTGCAACTGAAGAAATTCAAAGCGCGTCTGAGTTTTCGTGATCCAGATTCGGATAAGTATATTGGTTCTGATGAGGTTTGGGATAAGGCAGAAAATGCGATTCGTCGGGCTGTAGAAACTCTGGGAATGGAACATTTTGAAGGTATCGGTGAGGCTGCTTTTTATGGTCCTAAACTCGATTTTATCTTCCAGGATGCCTTGGAGAGAGAATGGCAGTTGGGAACGGTACAGGTTGATTATAACTTGCCCGAACGCTTCGAATTGGAGTATGTTGCTGAAGATGGTACCCGCAAACGCCCTATAATGATTCACCGCGCGCCTTTTGGTTCCCTTGAAAGGTTAATTGGTATTTTGATTGAGGAGTATGCAGGAGATTTTCCTCTGTGGTTAGCGCCTACACAGGTGCGTTTGTTACCTGTGAGTGATGAATTTTTACCCTACACCCAGGAAGTAGCAGCGAAGATGCAAATGAAGGGAATTCGCGCTGAAGCTGATAGCAGTGGCGAGAGATTAGGTAAGTTGATTCGCAATGCAGAGAAGGCAAAAATCCCAGTTATGGCTGTTGTGGGAGCAAAAGAGGTGGAATCTGACAGTTTGAGTATTCGAACTCGTGCTTCCGGGGAGTTGGGTATGATGCCTGTATTTGATGTTATTGATAAGGTGCATCTGGCGATCGCAAATTACGAAAATTTCTAGCTAATTTGTGGCATAAATTGTGTCGATTTTCAGCACATGGTAGGTAACTAATTTGAGATAATAAGCTAATCAACTCAAATCTATAAAGGGTTTCATGGTTGAAGTTATGTAAGTTTAATTTGATTCGCTTACCAAGTCTTCTTTTTAAAGGCTACTTATTAATCTCTCTCTACTTCCCCTGCTTCCCCTGCTTCCCCTGCTTATTACGAGGGGAGTCTAGTTAAACCTGACTTGTTATTAAAGCTATGCCACAATAGTTAAAGCTTAAAATATCGCATGGAAGAGGCAGTTGTCAGTTGAATTTCGACCCCAATATATGCCGCAATGAAAGTGAAGTCGAAAGTAAGCTCATTGTCCAATATTTATTACCTCAATTAGGCTACCCTCCTGATAGTTGGTATCAGGAGGTTACTTTTGGCAAGATTCGCTTGGATTTTCTGGCTTTTGCGACTAAGGTTGTTCCCAAAGTCCGGATGAAAAATGCTCTTTGGGGTGTTATTTTTGAAGCCAAGCACCCCAGAGAAAATTTAAACCACCATACTCAAAAACTCAAAGTTTATCTTACTAAACTAGGTCTAAAATATGGTTTGTTAACTAATGGTAGAGAAATTCGAATTTATCAGTATACACTGGGTGATTTGGAGCTAGTTTTTTCTTGCCTTGGCATAGAAGTTGAGGATAAATTAGAAGTAATCAGAAATCTGATTAGTCGAGAAAGTTTGCAGCAGCACAGACAAGCTACAATACCAAGAAAAACTACGACTGTTTCTCAAATTAAATCACCACAAAAAAAACAACGCACTATGAAAACTATTGCTGTTTACCACAATAAAGGAGGCGTGGGCAAAACCACGACTGTCATTAATTTAGCAGCAGCGATCAGGAAAACTGGTAATAAGGTCTTAATTATCGATCTAGATAGCCAAGCTAATACTACTTTTGCGACGGGTTTAATTAAGTTTGATGATGAGAAGTTTGACGATATCAAAGATTTAAATATTCGTCATGTTCTCGAGTCAGAAGAACTGTATCCTATTCTTGAAGTAGCTAGACGCTCACAATTTAGCAGCCTTGATATTGATGTTGTTCCTTCTCATATTAATTTGATGGAACATGAGAAGAGGCTCAATGAAATTGATGCTAGTAAAGTTATGCTTGATTTCAAGCTGGAAGAGGTTAAAGATAAGTATGATGTGGTGCTAATAGATACGCCTCCTTCTCTCAACCTTTATGCTCGTATTGCTATTATTACTGCTGACTATTTACTAATACCTTCTGATTTAAAACCCTTTGCTAATCAAGGTTTAGTTAATGTCAATAATTTTGTCAAATCGATTAATTTTTTTAGAAAAAGTCTCAGAAAAGAGCCAATTAAAGTTTTAGGAGTACTTCCTTCAAAAATTTCTACTAATAATAAATTTGTACAGCATACTTTACCAAAACGTATAGATGCGGTCTCAAGTCGCTATGGATTTGAGGTTATGGATACAGTAATTTATGACCGAGAAGATTTAGCTAAGTGTTCAGAACAGGTGAGACATATTGGGAATTTAGAAGTAGTAGATCCGGTTTCAGTAATTGATTTTAAGCCAGATTCAATTGCGGCTCAAGAATTTGAGTTACTAGCTAAGGAAGTTTTGCAAAAAATAGGAATGAATTAATGACATTATCTACATCTCTTGTTGCTGTTAAACGCATTACTGCTAATACTCCTCGTTCTCAGTTTTCCCATGAAGAAATTGAACAAGCTGCTCAGGCAATTCTGGCAGTAGAAGGAATTATTAATCCGATAATTGTTCAGCGCACAGGAGTTAATTCTTACGAAGTTATTGAGGGAGATTTGGAGTATCATGCTGCTGCAAGAGCAAGAGAAATAGACCTCCGCAAAGGTGAAATGGTTAGGGTTTTTATTGTTGATGAAGAACAAGAAAGCGCAGTTTTAGAGCAAATTAAGCTGCTAAGAAAGAAGAACTCTAGTTCAGTTAATAGCTCTAGTGAAAGTTCTCTTGAACCTCAAACAGATCGCATTGATAATCTAGAATCGCGTTTTGAAAGTATACTCCAAGAAATTAAACAGGAGCAAATTCAGCAAGGGAAATATCTAGAGGAAAAATTAGCAGAATTTGATGAAAAAATGCCTAAACCCCTTGACCCTTTGGTGCAGTTTAATGAGGCGAGTGTGGTTAAGTTAGTGAGTTTGTTAGTTAATGCTGGTTTTGCTAAAGGAAAAGCAGAAAATGTAGTAGCTAGCATTGAGGAAGAAAGAAAAAAAGGTAAGTTTTCTTCTCTCACTGATGTTTCAGAAAGAGTGGTAATTAAATATAAAAAACCACAAAAGGGAATTAGTAAAGAGAGAATGTTAGAAATAGTTGATCGCTGGTCAGAAATTTTTGTTTAGTGAGAGATTTACGGCAGTTTACTATGCTAAGTAAATCCCAGAATTAACCCTAAGCCAAGCCTTGGGAAACGAAACCAGCCCAGTAAAAAGGACTGGTAAAAGGATAATCTTGTTGGCATTGCAATGGTAAAGTTTCGTCTTTTTTGGTAGTTATTTTTGCTGCCAGATTTTGCAATTTCTCCACTGTTTCTTTTTCTCCCTCAGCTTTAGCATTTGCTAGGGCTTGGTTTATTTGCGATTGGCGTTGTTGCAGATAGTTGTTTAACTTAGTGTAGTATTTCTCTTTTAATTCCTTTCCGGTGAGGTGACGCAGTTTTTGTTGTGCTTGTTGCAAAGCCTTAGGGCGATTCATACCCTGTTTACGGAAATCGTAATAGAAAATTGCCAACAAAGCACTGGCAAAGTCATCCACCGACCATAAAGTACTTACCACATTGCGCGCCCCGGCACAAAGGAAACCTGTGGCTAGGGTAAACATATCGTCGGTGATTTTGGTGACGGTGAAGTTAACCTCGCAGCAGGAGGCGAAAACATCGCTGAGGTTAGGCATACGCCAGCCAGGGGACAAAAGTTGTCCTAAAGTAAGATAGCCGTCGGCTAAGAGTAATTTAGAATCTAGGGGATTATCTAATTCAGCATCGGCGTGGTGGCTGGAGTGGAGGATATTTACCTGTTGGCTGAGGTGGCGATAGTTGCTGGTGGTGGCTTGTTTACGGCGCAATCGCAGGTTGGCTGGGATTTGGTATTGTT
Source organism: uncultured bacterium (assembly GCA_964633315.1). Lineage (GTDB taxonomy): Bacteria > Cyanobacteriota > Cyanobacteriia > Cyanobacteriales > CAWCAG01 > CAZWGS01. Next base: position 7,126 of record CAZWGS010000174.1, read on the forward strand.
GGGCAATGGTTTCGCATTCGTAGCTGTTGACACTCTCCGCGCTGAAGCGACGGAGATTCTTTTTCAGCACTTGTTATAATT
>CAZWGS010000175.1:0-6886 GCA_964633315.1 uncultured bacterium
ATCTGAAGACATCCTATTAGAATCCCCTCGCCTTTAGGCAGGGGAGTACTCAACTTGAGGGAATTTTTGGCTCAAAAAGGTAGCAATCTTCCCGTCATGGCGAAAATTGAGAAGCTACAGGCAATAGAAAATCTCGATAGCATTATTGCACAGTGTGATGGTTTGATGGTGGCGAGGGGAGACTTGGGAGTGGAAATGAGTCCAGAAAAAGTTCCTCTTTTGCAGAAGGAGATGATTCGCAAATGCAATTTTCGTGGTATTCCTGTAATTACTGCCACGCAAATGCTTGATAGCATGATTAATAATCCTCGTCCCACTCGTGCTGAAGCCAGTGATGTTACCAATACTATTATCGATGGTACTGATGCGGTAATGCTCTCTGGAGAGTCAGCAGTGGGCAAGTATCCAGTTCGGGCTGTAGCTATGCTAACGCGGATCGCGACTGATGTGGAGCCACAAATTAAATTTGTTAATAATCCACCATCTAGCAAGGATGATACCCATGCTCTCAGTGAAGCCCTCAATACAATAGATGAAATTTTAGATTTACGTTGTATTGCTTGTTTTACGACCACTGGCTACACTGCCAAAATTTCAGCAGCAGGACGTCCCAGGGCACCAGCTATAGCTTTTACCCCTAGCATGGAAGTTTATCATGCTCTGAATCTGGTTTGGGGTGTGAAGCCACTTTTATTGCCTGAGCCTAATTTTGCCTTTGAGAAGCTGATTGAGCAAATGGAAGCTTGTTTGTGGGAGCGCAATTTGGTTAATTCAGGAGATAAAATTCTGATTTTGGGAGGAAGTCCAATACAGAAAGCGCGAGGTACTAATTTCTTGAAAATTCATTCTCTTGTGAAACATTCTGGGAACTGAAGGCTTCATGTGTAGAGACACTAGAGTTTGTAGTCACTATTGTGAGTAATAATCCTAATGTGTGGTGTTTCTTTGACCAAAATTAGGTTTGACAAATATAGACGAGCTATGCAATTTTAAGGCTTAATTGAATTAAGAGTGAGGAGTGAGAGAAAATGCTAGCGGTGACCAATCAAATTACCACCAATCGCTACGATGTAGATAAGTTTAATTTCTACAGTATTTTTTCCCAGCATTGTCAAGAAAGTTTTGGCACATCTGCGGTGGAAAAAATACATGATTATATCCCCAATCATCTCCAGCCAACCCGTGTTTTACAAGTGGGTGAAGATCAGGCAACTTATGCTCATGGTATTTTATACCAAATAGACCCGGCCTACCAACTCAAAGCTAAAACACCTAAAATAGTAGAAAATCGCGGTTTCATTAGGCTATATCAGGAGTTTGTTAAATTTCTGGAGCAAGAGGTTTTTTATGAGCAGTTGGTTTATCAAAAACTGCCTACATTGCGTATTCATTTTCCCAACAATTTAAGTGTGGGAGAATATCATCGAGATCGCAATTACAGTCATCCCATTGAAGAGGTTAACATTTGGGTTCCCATTACTCAAGCTACTGGCACAGCCACAGTTCAAATGGAGAGTTCCTATGATGCTAAAGATTTTGGTCCTGTGGAAGCAGAATATGGTCAGTATGTAATTTTTGATTCTGGCTTAATGCACGGTAATGAAGTGAATGTGGAAGGCTACACTCGGGTGAGTTTTGACTTTAGAGTTATTCCGGTTTCTATGTACCAAGAGCGAGAAGGTGCTTCAATTAATCAAAAGATGAAGTTTCAAATTGGTGATTACTACAGTTTTGACCACTAAACTAGTAATTTTTGTCAATTATTCATCTTGATATCGGGCAATTAAATGAAGTGATTGCCTATTTTATTTACTTCTATGAAACCATTAATTTCTTGGAAACCAGTACAATACAATTTTAATGTTGCCAGTGCAAGAGTCAGAACTTTTTTGCCTTGTCAATATCTACAGGAAGCTGGTTGGCTTTGTGAAGTTTTTCAGAAGGAAAATAAAAAGCAATACCAATTAGTTGTTTTTCAGAAAGCCTATGAACCTAAAGATTTAATTCTAGCAGAAGAACTCAAAAGCCAAGGCACAAAAATTGTTTTAGATTTGTGTGATAACCATTTCTATAATCCCTATAACTTAAAGGATTATATTGAAAAGGAAAAGCGGATGTCTAAAATGATAGAACTTGCCGATGCAGTGACAGTTGCAACTCCTGAGTTGGGCAAGTTAATTAGTCATCCCCAAGTAATGGTGATAGACGATATCATTTATTTTTATCCTCTTAGTTGGCAGGGAAGCTTAAGAAGTAAGTTTAGGCGCTGGCGCAACTATGCTTCAAATGAGTTTCGTGTTGTTTGGTTCGGCAATTCTAAGCTGGCAAAAGTTTATGAGCGTGAAGGAATTAAAACCGCACCCTCTGGATTGAGTATTATTTCTAAAGCCATTCCTGCATTAGAAAAATTGCATCGGGAACAGCCTGTAAGACTTACAGTAATTAGTAACTCAAAGCAGCATTTTGAGCGAGAGACAAAAGGAGTAAGCTTTCCTGCGGTTTACCATGAGTGGGAAATTTCCAGCTTCCCGATTCTTTTTCAGGAAAACGATACTTGTATTATTCCTTTTGATATCAATCCTTTTACTATTTGCAAAACTAACAATCGCATGGCTGCATCCTTATCTTTAGGAGTTTCAGTAATTGCAGATAAAATTCCTAGCTATGCAGAATTTAGTGAGTTCGCCCTTTTTGAAAACTGGGAAGAGAATTTACGTACCTACGCAACGAACAAAAAATTACGCCAACAACACGTTGAACAGGGAGGGAAGTATGTGCGCAGAACATACAATAAACAGAGGGCAATAGACCAGTGGTCAGCTTTATTTAAGTTAGTGCTCAAAGATGTGGATAAATTCAAAAAAAGCTAACTTAAATTGCGGTAGCAAATGATAAAATGCTATCCAATAAGTGGTGTTGAGAAAGAGGAGTCATAGGTAATGGAATCTGTACTATCGAGAGTAAATCAAATTGATGTTTTCACTGAACCGTTTCCCCATCTAATTATTAAAGATCCCATAGATGAACAAATTTGTCTTCAATTAATAGAAGATTTTCCTCATCTAGAAATAGTAACTGAAGGGAAAGCCTATTCTAGTAATGAAAGATTTAGTTATAGCGCGCGCAATGTTCTCGAGGATGAGAGAATTACCCCTCTGTGGCAAGAATTTGTCAGGACTCACACCTCTCAAGAATTTTTAGAGCAAATCACTGGTATATTCGCCGAGCAAATCTGTAACATATTTCCTGATTTTGAAAAAGAGATTGGGAAAATAAATCATCTTAAAGCAGGAACCAGACGCATCAACTCATTTAAAGATAGTGATGTTTTATTAGATGCACAAATTTGTGTTAATACTCCTGTGCTGGAAACTCCTTCTTCGGTACGAGGACCCCACGTAGATAATAGTAATAAACTCTTTGCCGCCCTTTACTATATGCGAGATCCTCGTGATACAGATTCTCAAGGAGGAAATCTAGAAATTTATCGCTATAGAAATAATAAGTATCGAGTGTTTGATCGCCAGTTTATTAATAGTGAAGATGTAGAATTAGTCAAAACCGTTAATTATGAAAGGAATGTCCTAGTTTTTCTTCTCAACTGTGAGCAAGCTCTACATGGTGTTACCGTTAGACAAGTTACAGACCATGCTCGTTACTTTTTTAACCTGTTAGGAGAAGTCAAACAACCTCTTTTTGAGTTAACAGGTAAAGTGCAAGATAAAACAGCAGCTAATAAGTGGTTTAATTTGCCATTACCTAACCCTTGGAAAACCTGGAAAGACAAACTGACTTCGGTACGCTAGTAATTAGACATCTAGGGAAATTAGAGTATCTGAAATGTGACCCATTGTAGGGAGGTAAAACTTTAACTCCCCACATTCTCTCGCGCGCAAATCTATTTAATCTTGAGTGCTGCTGTCACCAGTAACTAAACTTGTAGTCTAAAATTGCTGCCTCTTGTGCTTTATTTGGCGATTATGAGTAGCAAATTGAGGAGGAAAGTGCACCACTATCCCTCTCGCCGCCTCCAAATTAATTAAAGAAAAGGGACTCAATTTGTCCTAAACTGTGGAGTGGTTAATTGTTATGAGAGAGAGAATGGAAATCGGGCAGCAAGTACAAGTATGTCGTCTTAGAGACCGCGTATCTTCAGAAATTGCAGGTAAACTAGGGAAAGTAGGCGTTATCAAAGAATTCAAAATGACTGATGGTAGCGGCGTTGGCGCTGTGGTGGAATTTGAGGACAAAAGTAGCACTTGGTTTTTTGAAGATGAACTAAGACCTACTGGTAACTAAGCTCAGAATATCCTTAACACAAGCAACTATAAAATCGGTATCGCTAACCAGACTCCAATTTCTGGAAGTATCCTGAATAAAAACACTAGGTGGGTTATGGGAGAAGCAAAAAACACTCCCAGCCCATTCTTAAATCAATAAATTGACAATGAGATGGCTTTAATTTTAACCTTTCTAGGTAAAGGCGGCGTTGGTCGTACTACAGTAGCAATAGCGGCGGCGAAACAATTAGCCAACCAGGGTTCCAGGGTACTCTTAATCGCAGGTGACCCCAGTCCTGGCTTTGGTGTATTGTTAGGCATATCTCCAGGGGCTGTACCCCAGGAAATAGGTGCAAATTTGCAGGTAGTGCAGCTACAGTCTACAGTACTTCTTGAGCAAGGCTGGGAAGAGGTTAAGAAGCTAGAGGAAGAATACCTCAGAAGTCCAACTCTGAAAAATGTCTATGGTCAAGAGTTGGGTTTAATTGCAGGTATGGATAGCGCCCTTGCCCTCAAAGCGATCCGTGAGTATCGTGATAGTAACGATTATGATGTCATTGTTTACGATGGTGCGGGAGATTTAACCACCATCAGAACGTTTGGTATTCCCGAAGTTACTAGTTGGTATGTACGCCGCTTCCGCGATGTTGTCGCTGATTCAGACATTGGTAGGGCAATTTCTCCATTTATTCAGCCCGTTACCAGCGCTATTTTAAATGTATCTTGGAGTGCAGATAATTTTGCTTCGGAACCAACCAATAAAGTAACTGGGATGATCGAAGAAGGTAAAGCTGCAGTATCAGACCCAAGTCAAATGCTAGCCTATTTGGTGACCAACGACGACCCCGCAGCCATCGCAACCGCCGAATATCTCTGGGGAAGCGCCCAGCAAATTGGCTTAACCGTGGGAGGTGTATTATTTAATCAAGCTAGCAATCACGAAGAGATTATCAATCGTTTTGCGCCCCTAAATATTACCTCTTTACCCAAAATTAATCCCGGTGATTGGCAAGGTTTGATTGATGCCTTACCTAATTTAAAACAAAAGCCATCAGTGCCCAAATCGATTACAATTGACAGCGCAGCCAAACAAGTACGGCTCTTTTTACCTGGATTTGATAAAAAACAAGTTAAACTCACCCAATATGGACCAGAAATAACCATCGAAGCAGGAGATCAGCGACGCAACATTCTGCTACCTTCTCCTTTGAGTGGTAAACCTGTCACCGGTGCAAAATTCCAAGATGGTTATCTGATTATTTCTTTCTAGTTGCTAAGACAACGAAGAAATAGGAGTTCACGAGTTTAGTAGAAATGAACTGATAATTAGTCCATAGCGGTATCTAGAGATTAATCATTAACAAACAAAAAATAACTAAAAACCAAATAAAATGACAACCGACAAAAGCGCAAAAACCAGACAACTTCTGGGAATGAAAGGGGCGGCGGATGGCGAAACTTCCATTTGGAAAATCCGCCTACAACTAATGAAACCCATTACCTGGATTCCTTTAATTTGGGGCGTAGTTTGTGGGGCTGCTTCCTCAGGAGGCTACACTTGGGGTATAGAAGATGTCCTCAAAACCATAACCTGTATGCTACTTTCAGGTCCTTTGCTGGCAGGTTATACTCAAACATTAAACGACTTCTATGATCGCGAAATTGATGCGATCAATGAACCCTATCGTCCCATTCCCTCCGGTGCAATTTCCGTACCTCAGGTAATCGCCCAGATTCTAATTTTATTATTCTCTGGTTTAATTATTGCCTTCCTCTTGGATTTGTGGGCTGGTCATAGTTTCCCCTCTGTGGGCTGCGTCGCCATTTTAGGAAGTTTTCTTGCCTATATCTATTCCGCGCCCCCTCTGAAGCTGAAACAGAACGGCTGGTTGGGTAATTATGCCTTGGGTGCAAGTTATATCGCACTGCCCTGGTGGGCTGGTCATGCTTTATTTGGTCAGTTGAATGGGACAATTATTATCTTGACCCTTTTCTATAGCCTTGCTGGTTTAGGAATTGCCGTGGTTAATGACTTCAAGAGTGTTGAAGGCGATCGCCAATTGGGTTTAAAATCTCTACCAGTAATGTTTGGTGTCACCACAGCAGCTTGGATTTGTGTGATCGCCATCGATGTTTTTCAAGCTGGAGTAGCTGCTTATTTAATTGCGATTCATCAAAATCTCTACGCCGCAATTTTGCTACTGCTGGTAATTCCCCAAATCACATTTCAGGATATGTACTTCCTACGCGATCCTCTCGAAAACGATGTTAAATATCAAGCTAGCGCCCAACCTTTCCTCGTTCTAGGTATGCTAGTAGCTGGTTTAGCTTTGGGTCATGCGGGAGTGTAGTGGACTTCTTGCTCCAAGTCAAGTAATAAGTAGTAAGTAATAAGTAATAGCGTCGAGAACCCACGTCGCCGTAAGAGGTAAGACAGTAATAAGTACAAGAATTGAGGAAAAACTAACTAACCTGAGTTCGGGATAAGCGAAAGCCCTGATTCTCTCTTTGGCTGTAACTCCTATTACTTCGTAGAATCAATAGCAAAGTAACCGCTAGATAATGTATAGACAAATCTACCCAACGATGAACAGGTCTGGACATAC
>CAZWGS010000176.1:0-6886 GCA_964633315.1 uncultured bacterium
AATTTTCGGCAATAACGCCTGATTCTCTGGCTTTTGAGCAAATTCAGCGATAGTTTCCGGTTGTATTTGCTGCAAAGCAGATAGCAAATCCAAGCTTTGTTCTAATAAGCTACTGACATTAATCTCAGCATAAGCTGGCTGGTAATCTTGGAGTCTTCTAGTTCCTTCACCCAGCAAAATAGCTGCTCCACGCCAGTTATGATTACTCAAGTGGTAGCAGCCTACAGCAACTTGTAAAACGCCTTGATAAAACGTCTTTTCTGGCTCCATAGCCTCCATCCACAGAGCCTCTAGAGTATCATGACAAGCATAGAATTGTTGCTGATTAAACTGATCAACACCTTGCCAAAACTCTGAACTTGGCATGAAATTAACCTAAGCCATAGTTTGGCGCACACTTTCCAACTCAGACATCTCAATGTCCTGTTTTTCTCCCGCAAATTCATTATCAGGAGTTAAAAACAGCATACAATGACACTCTTTTCGTTCTCGCATGGGTACACAGGGACAATTCCAGAAAGCTTGTTTAGCCTCTGCTACCTTGTCTTCGTAATGGCGACAGGGACAAAGGGGCGCACCTAAATCATCCTTATGTTTAGCTAGCCCTTCAATAACAACAGCAGTCACAGAAGGATCAACACAAAAGTAGGTATCTGTACGCTTAGCATACTGTTGTGCGAAATGTTGCATCGCCTCTAAATTCTTGTCACTGCTGGTTTTTTTGCTTGCTGCTGTATCCATAGGATTTTAAGAACGTGTGTGGATAACCATACGCCTAGCATTGTACCTTTTTCTGCAACATTATTTAGCTGAGTGTGTCTTAAACTCTTAAATTTGGGAATACTTCTCAAGGTAAGGAATTAGGGTTCAAAGAAATTAATAACTAACAAGCAGCCAATATGTTTCAAAGCTTTTTCTCCCTATTTCTCAAATCTCCTTGTCCTCTTTGCCATCGTCTGAGTGACAATATTATTTGCCATGATTGTCAGGCGCGCTTAAAAAGCTGTCAGCTGAGGAAACCAAAACGTTTTTGGAGAGGAGAATTACCTCTTTTTGCTTGGGGTAGTTATCAAGGAACACTCAAGCGTGCGATAGCATCTCTTAAGTATGAGCGCCATATCCAGCTAGCTCAACCTTTAGGCTATAGTTTAGGTCAGGCTTGGCTAAATGCAGCACCTCTCAAGCAATCTAAGGTGCTAGTAATACCAATTCCCATGCACCCTGAAAAAGAGATGGAGAGGGGCTTTAATCAAGCAGAATTACTAGGCAAAAGCTTTTGTCGTATTACTGGTTTACCTTGGCAAGCATCGGGTTTGGAACGAGTACGCAATACCTTGCCCATGTTTAGTTTAAACCCTAACCAAAGACAACAAAATATTGCGTCTGCTTTTCGCCTTGGCAAAAGTTTTCGTCGGCGTTTACCCAGATTACCAGTACTACTAGTAGATGATATCTATACCACTGGTGCAACGGCAAAGGCGGCGGCTCAAACCTTAGAAAAGCAGGGTATTCGAGTCATTGGCATAGTTGCACTTGCGACTTCTAGCCAAGATAAGAAGTAATGGGACTTTTCCCTACTTCCTTACCCATGCTTGCTGCGAATAGTTACAATCAAAATTAGGAGGCATCTTTGAGGTTTATATGACTACTGTTACTGAATATACCTATACCGATGAGCAAATTTCTGCTTGGTTGCGTGGTTTACTCACCATTGCTTGGGCAGATGGTAATTTTGATGGTCATGAACAGGAGTTAATCACTAGTTTAACTCGTGATCAATTAGCTCCCAAGACAGATCTTGGTTCTTTGCAAACCATTACTCCCCAAGAGCTAGCTACTGCCTTAGGTGAAGATAGTGCCATTAGGGAGAACTTTCTCAGAACTGCGGTAATGATGTCAATTGCAGATGGCATTTATACCCAAGAAGAAGCCGCTATTGTCAACCACTTTCGTGAAGCTTTAGGCTTAGAAATAGAGGCTTTAAAATGTCTAGAACATACCCTCTGTGACTACACAGAAGAGGGAGAAGAGAAGGTAAAGGTAATCAAACCAGTAGCACCAACTCAACCTTCTGGGGATGTTCTCAAACCTATGCGAGACTGGTTAGATGGCATAGAAGTTGAAGATCCACGTGTTGCTCGGTTTGTGTGTAAAATGATTCCAGCTCAATGTCCCTTTGAACGCGATGTTAAGCTTTTTGGACACAAAATTGTCCATATTCCACCGATGTGCAAAATCAACCCTCTTTACGAACAGTTAGTGGGTTTGCGTTTTCGCTCCTTATCCTACCTCGCGGATGATTGTCAGGAAGATATTTCCCAATACGTTTAGAGCAAGTTTGTAGCTCACAAGCCTATTTTGGATAGAATAATCTCTCCCGGGGCTCTACTCGGGGATAATCTTTAAATAAAGGAGCAAAAGCAAAAGCTTAACTAATATTCCAAGGAAAATAAGCTGCTATTTATGCCCCTTGAGCTACTTTAAGGAAGCTGATAAAAATTGATATTAGAAGATAATATTCAGACTCTTATTTGATGTTCTAAATATCCTCTTCGAATACCTTCAGCTTCCTTTTTAGGATTTCCACGAGGAAAATTAAGGAATTTTAGGTCTCCACATATTGTTTTGATGCTATGCTCTAAATTTCCTTGATTAAATATCTCGACAGCCTCGAAAATTTTACGAAATAGAATATAGTTCTCCTCTTCAGATGTAATCTTTTCATCTTGAACTATCCTCAAACGCCAAGAGCAATCGGAATCCTGTTGCTTTTCTAGATGTGCAGCAAATGGGGCTGTTGTTACTACCCAAGGGAGCATACCTTTTTATCCTCTAGTACTTAGTATCTGAGATTCTCCAATCTTTGGCATACCTCCATAGCGCTCATGTGCAAATATTCCCCTCATCAATTCAGCATCTATTTTTTCTGATTCAACGAAGTGTAGAATGCGGCTATTTAAGATTTTCACTTCCGGAATATCTAGAAACACCTCATACCCAATATCGAACAATTTTTTTCTCTCTTCTCCCAAGAAGATTATCAAAGACATTAAACTAAAATTTCCTTACAGTAATTGGAATCATACTAAATCCGGTTATCAAATTAGCTTTTCACTTTGTAGGGAATTAGGGAAATGGAGATTTGAGGGGAAGATTTGAACTTTTGCGTTAATAGTTACTCCGTGAACATAATTTGGTATCGATTATGAACTTACTGAGGATTAAAGTAGGAAAGTAATTCATTTTCAAATTCCTATCCAGGATAGCCAAAGCAAGAATAAAAATTGTTATCTGTTTCGCTACTTTATAATTTTTTTTATTACTCTAAGGCTTATGATTAATAACAAGTAGCACAAATAAAAATCATGAGTCAGAAATTAAGAAAACTTTCTCTACGTCCTACCCTAGCAATACTAGCAATTGTTGTGACTATTGGAATCGCTAGCTGTCAAAATAAAGAACCAACATCAGCTACAAATCTCTTGGAACAATTATTGGAAACTAAAGAATGTTTAGCTTGCGATTTAAGTGGTGCTCAACTTACTGATGCTGATCTTAAAAACGCAAATTTAAATAATAGCAATCTTAGTGGTGCAGATTTAAGCGGTGCAGATTTAAGTGGTGCTTTATTGGATAGTGCGGATCTTAGTAATGCTAATCTTAGCAACGCTAACTTAAGTCAAGCAGGCTTACCCAAAGCTAATCTCAGTGGCGCTAATCTCAGTGGCACTAACTTTTCTGGAGCCTTCCTGAGAACTGTAAATTTTCAAAATGCTCAATTTGATAATACCAAGTTTAATGATGCAGATTTAAATGCAGCTCAACTTGAAGGCATAGATTTAAGTAAAGCTGAATTTAAAGGAGCGATTATGCCAGATGGTACGATTGCTGAGTAAAAAAATGAAACAGATAAGAATGTCAATTTCAAATAATCAAAGAAGTTAAAAATTACTAATCAAGCAATAATTTAAAACTATGTTTTCTTCAAAATCTTTAGAGTTATAAGACTTTTTTGATTTCAAATTAGTCTCAAGAAAAGAGACGTAAAATATTACGTCCCTACATTCTTTCTTGCAGAAATTTATTAATTGATATTAACTTTAAGCCCAACCTACCTTATTCATTAATTGCACTGCCATAGGCTGAAATTCGCCGTAGGCTTCAACATTAATTGGATCGCTCTTAAAGCCACCAAAACTCTGCAACACCTTATTTGCAGATACACCTGCAACTACAGGATATTCATTATTTCCATCTGCAAAGTAACGCTGAGAAGCTGGCGATACCAAATGCTCTAGGAATTTAATCGCTGCTGCTCGATTCGGCGCTGTTGCTACCACACCACCACCACTAATATTAGTGTGAGTACCGCGATTTAGAGGAGCTGTGCCTCGTTGATTAGGGAAAAACATTCCCACCTTAGATATTACTTCGCGATCTTCTGGCTTATTTGAGCTAGCTAAACGAGCCATATAGTAACTATTCGCAATCGCAAGAGCACCAGCACCCGCAGCACAGGCTTTAATTTGTGCGGTATCATTACCTTCAGGTGGTCTTGCAAAGTTAGCTTTTAAACCCATTAACCACTCCTCTGCTTTAACTGCACCATAGGTAGACACTATGGATGCCACCAGGGATTTATTATAGATATTGCTAGAAGAGCGAATGAGAATCTTACCGCGCCATTTGGGAGTTGCTAAATCTTCGTAGGTAGATAGCTGCGCTGGATTAATCATATTTTTGTTATAGACAATCACCCGCGCTCTTTTGGAAAAGCCAAACCAATGTCCTTGGGGATGACGTAAAGAAACTGGTATTTTGGAAGTTAGCATACTTGAATTGACGGGTTGAAATAAACCCTGTTGATCTGCACGCCAAAGATTACCCGCGTCTACAGTCATAAAAACATCAGCAGGACTATTTGAGCCTTCGTTTTTAATCCGCTCTATCAAAGCTCCTGCTTTACCTTCGATACGATTAACTTTAACTCCAGTTGCACGGGTGAAGCTTTCATACAACTGTTCGTCAGTGTTGTAATGACGGGAGGTATAAAGGTTTAATTCGCCACTTTGAGCGACAGCAAAGTTTGTTTTTCTTAAGGAATCTAGTGCAGTTGCAGCTAGCGCCGCACCTCCAGCGAGAAAAAGTCGTCTAGTTGTTTTCATTAATATCCCCTCACTAATCAGGACAAGTATTTATACAGGGCAAAGCTGGGAAGACATCTATCTCCAGGTGCAATTCTATCACTAGTGAAATAGATTCGCATTAAATTAGAGATATGATTTAAATTAAGGCTTAATATTATTGATTAAGCTGAGCTTTCAGATGCTGAAAACTAGATAGCACCATAGACAAAGTAGAAGACACAAAAAAGACTCTTTTTCTTTTAAAAGCTTGCTCTCATAGAGTTACAGCACTTTATTAGGTCTTGGTCTTAATCTTTGCTACGATAATTAGCAGGGCGATCTAAATTTCATCTGTCATTGAGAAAGCCTAATTATTCTACTCCAGTTGTTGTAATTATTAGCAGTAATTTATTAAAATATTTTGCCGACAAGATAAGTTGACTAAACCTTGTCGTTCAAACTCATGTAACCAGCGAGTTACAGTAACTCGTGTCGCGCCAATCGCATCGGCGATGTCTTGGTGAGTTAACCACAGTTCAATTAATTGTCCCTGTTGAGTGTAGCGACCAAATTTTTTAGCTAGCCATTGGAGAAGATTTTGAAGGCGACAGGGAATCTCACCACTGCGGATGCGTAGCAATTCTTGCATTTGATGAATATGTTCTAGCATGACTTGGTCCAGATTCTGAAATTTCTCCGAGCCCATGCGCCAAAACTGATTAGAATGAAAGCAACAAGCTTTTACCTCACTCAAGCACTCCATCTGATAGGGTTGAATGCGAGAGATGGCTGGACCCACAATATCGCCTACTCCCCAGAAACCCAAAGGCACTACAATACCATCTTCAGCCCAGGTAAAAGTACGAATTGCTCCACTTTCAATACGCCATAATTCGCATTCTCGTGTCGGTAGAGATTGGCGGCGCTTAAAGGTGTGAATTTCGGGATAATTCAATGGCAAAAGTGTAAGATTGGCGCTGATCATGGACAAGGTAATGGGTAATGAATAATTGCCTACTGTTTTTTACCAAACTGTTTCGGTGACTTCGTATCATGATTATCCAGAGAGTTGACACCAAAAGCTGTTGATGGCTTCAACTCACACCTGAGGATGAGCTAGATAGAAAGCTATTGAGAATAAATAGCATATTTTACAGCTTGGGGGGATTAGCCTAAGTAGTACTATCTATGGTTTGTATAGTACTACTTGAGAGCCATTAAACAACGAATTGATTAAGGTTTAAGTCGAAAATTGGAAAAAAACGTGAGTTATGTTATCGAGTGCTTTAGCCCTAAATTAATTCAAATAGATTATAGACTTATTAAAAGTTATTTGCAATAATGGATTTCGATCGCAACTCGGCTGCGATCCTCAAATTGAGATGAAGCGCTCCTTGAGAACAGAGAACACAGACCAAAAATCATCTACATTGAGAAGGAGTAAAAATGTCGAAAATTGGTTTATTTTTCGGAACGCAAACAGGTAACACAGAAACTATTGCCGAAAATATTCAGAAAGAGTTTGGTGGTGATGGTGTGGTGACACTCCACGATGTTGCTGATGCTGATCTAAGTGAATTTGATAACTATCAATACATAATTGTTGGCTGTCCCACCTGGAATATTGGTGAGATGCAATCTGATTGGGAAGGGCTGTATGATGAATTAGATAATGTTGACTTTAGTGGTAAAAAAGTCGCTTATTTTGGACCAGGCGATCAGGTTGGCTACGGAGAAAATTTTCAAGATGCAATGGGCAT
>CAZWGS010000177.1:0-6781 GCA_964633315.1 uncultured bacterium
TAGTGGAAGATCCACCTGTAGCTGAAGAACCACTGGTAGTGGAAGATCCACCCGTAGCTGAAGAGCCACCGGTAGACAATGAATCACCCGTAGCTGAAGAAACAAGTAGTAATCAAGAGATAGTAGCCAATCGAAATTCTGAAAGAACTGAGCAAAAAACAGAATCAAGTTCTGAAAATTCTGATTCAGCAAAAAATAAGCCTCAGGAAGCGAGCTTTTCTAGCAGTAATAATCGAATGTCTAGTTCTGACATTACTACTCAATCAATGTTGATTGAAGAAAGATTTACGAACACATTGGCTGAGTATCTTGGTGTTGAAGTTGAAAAACTTACTGATCCCAATCAGACAAACAAAATCCTGACCAACATTGAAGCACAAACGGGTATTCGCTCAAGCATACTATACGTTAGTTTCATTTCTCCTGTTGAAGGCACAACGACTGCGGCTCCAACAGATAAATTGGAATTGCTGCTGGTTACTTCTTCCGGGAAAGAAATTCGGCATCTGGTTGAGGGTGTTAACCGAGAACAGGTTCTAAAAGTAGCTCAAAAGTTACGTCGCTATGCTACGGATATCCGTCGTCCTGATGCTTATATTGAACCTTCTCAACAGCTCTATCAGTGGTTAATTGCTCCTATAGAAAGTCATTTACAAGAGCAACACATTAATAATATTGCTTTTATCATGGATTCGGGTTTGCGTTCCATACCAATTGCAGCGCTTCATGATGGTCAGCAATTTATTATTCAAAAATATAGTGTTGGTTTAATGCCAAGTTTATCTCTTACCAATACGGAATATCAGGATTTGAGTGAAGCTTCGGTATTAGCCATGGGTGCAGAGAAATTCACTGATCAACCATCTTTGCCAGCAGTACCAGTAGAATTATCCATAATTGCAGATAAGCTGTGGGCAGGCGATTCAAGATCTTTGCTTAATCAAGATTTTACAATGGAAAATCTTAAGAAGGCTCGTCGTTCAGGTGATTATGCTATTGTTCATTTAGCAACCCACGGTGAATTTTTGCCAGGTAAACCAAGTAATTCTTACATTCAGTTGTGGGATCGCAGGTTAGGAATTAATGAACTCAGGAAGTTGGAGTGGAATCAGCCAACAGTGGAGTTACTAGTCTTAAGCGCTTGTCGCACTGCTTTGGGAGATGAAGGAGCAGAATTAGGTTTCGCTGGTTTAGCGGTATCAACTGGGGTTCGCTCAGCGATGGGAAGTCTTTGGTATGTTAATGACGAGGGTGCTTTGGCTTTAATGACTAGTTTTTATGAGCAGTTGAAACAATCACCAGTCAAAGCAGAGGCTTTAAGAAGAGCGCAATTGGAGATGATTAATGGAAATGTCCGGTTAGAGAGGGGTAAATTGCTGACGGGAAATGCTGATATTCCCTTACCAGAAACGATCTCTAACTTGGACAATGTGGACTTAAGTCATCCTTATTATTGGTCTGCGTTTACTATGATTGGTAATCCTTGGTAATAGTTTCAATCTGATTACTATTGGAGCATAATTTCGACTATTTTCGGTAACTTTTCCTGTGCGGAAAGGGTGAATTGGCTTTGGAGTGTTCGATTACCCGAATTTACAGTTACCTGATAGTCACCAAAGAAAGCACGCACTTTTATTTCTCCAGTTTCATCTGTTGGTTGATTGGTTTGAGTCCACCATTGGTCATAAACTAGTTTTTGGTATGCTTTAGCTGCTGGTAGTGGTTGCCAATTTTTATCGAAGATAGCAGCTTTAGGTTCCCAATGAGCACCAGCCCAAAAGCCCCACATATAGATTCCCGTGACAGCAGGATGAGCAAAAGCAGTACGATAAATATCTTCTAACACGCGTGCTTTTCCTTCTTCAGTGTCTGCAACTGCATCAAATTCAGTAATTTTGATTGGTAAATTAAACTGTGCTAAGGTATCAAGGCTTTCTTTGATTCTGGCGGCGGAAATAGATTGGCGAATATGTCCTTGAACACCTATACCACCTATTGGTATACCTTGATCTAACAGAGAGCGCATTAGAGTAACATAATTGTCTAGTTGCTCACCATTGAGAATATTGAAATCATTAACATAGAGAGCAGCAGAAGGATCGCTAGCTTGACACCAACTAAACATAGCAGGAACTATCTTTTGCCCTAATTTTGTCTGAAAGAAATCGCCGTGGAGCATTTCATTAAGTACATCATACTCGGCGATCCGCCCACGATAGCGTTGGCAAGTTTGAATCGCACGCTTTTGCACTACTAATCTGAGATCTCGTACGCTTAAATTCTGTAGCCAATCCTGATTCCACCTTTTTGGAGCCCAAAAAAGTGTATGTCCTCGCATTGTGAGGTTATTTTTTTCACTCCATTCTAGAATGCGATCTGCATCAGCATAATTTATTTGACCTTGATTTGGTTCAGTGGAGTACCATTTCAAGGCATTTTCGTGAACAGTTGCATTAAAAAGTTTTTTAACTAATTGTAAATATTTCCTTTGCTCAGTGGAGTCAGTATTAGCACTAAACATTTCAGTACTTAAAGCTGTGCCAAATTCAAATTCATGGGAAATTTGCTGCAGTTGAACTTGAATATTATTTAGAGGTTGTTTTTGAGAATCAAAAATTTTAATGACTAAGTCACCTGTACGCAAATTACGTATGTTTTCATCAAGAAATGTTGCACTATTAGTTGCAGAAACTGAGGAAACGTGATGGGAATTGATAAAACGGCAAGCCCATAAACCCATCAGTAAAATTACAGTTGTCAGTAATTTTGCAAGGTTATTTTTCAGTAATTTAAACATAAAATAAATTTGTTATTTGAGATATACTTTAGGGAAAAATTACAAGCAGTGACTTACTTCTTGATTGTAGCTTCACCTACCAGACTAGCGAAAAAGCCAAGATAGTAAGAAAACTCAGTTCCCAAAACCAGGATGATAGCAACCAAAACTGAATCTATCGGTAACAAATTGGAGTCGCAACTTCTAAGATGCGCTCGGAAGAAATTTACTGGCAGACTGGATATAAAAGCTGCTACAGGTGAGAAATGGAAGTTATATCTGCATCTGGGGCGATTAGTTTGGGCTAACGGTGGTATTCACCCTATAAGACGTAGCCATCGTTTAATGTCTCAGTATTGTCAGATGATTAGCTGGGACAAGATTAGTATCCAGACTACGGATAGGTATGAATCGAAGGATTATCATGTTCTAGCAGTGCTAGCAAAGCGCCAGGTATTAAGCCAAAAAAATACTGTGGAAGTGATTCATGTCAATATTACTGAAGTTTTGTTTGATATTCTGCAAAAACAGGAGTTAATAGCAAGATCAGCATTGAAGTTAAAAACTTCTAAAGAGAAGTCTATGTTGATGCGCTTTAAGTATAGGTCTGGTGCACGTCCTTCTGAGGAGCTTCTATTACCTTCTTCATATACATTATCGGTAGAAAAAGTTTTAAAAAAAACTATCTTAACCTGGAAACAGTGGACTAAAGCTGGACTAGAAGCTTTTTCTCCTAATTTAGCACCTTTTATCAAGAACCCATCTCTACTGGAAAAGCAAACTTCTGCTAATATTTATAAAAATTTAGTTAAGTTAATTAATGGTAAGCGCACTTTGCGTGAATTAGCTTGGATTACCAAGCAAGATCTTTTTAAGCTTACTCGCTCTTTACTGCCTTTTGTCCGTCAAAAATCAGTGGGATTACTTCAGGTTTTGGATATGAGTCAAAGCCGTAATCAACCACCACAGATTAATACAGAATCTAAGCCCACACCTGAGCCAAATACTTATTCAAGTCGTGGTTTAGTTGCTTGCATTGATGATAATCCTCAAACATGTTTGGTGATGAAAGAAATTTTGGAAGCAGCTGGTTATCGCTTTCTGGGGATTCAACAAGCAACGCAGGCTTTACCAATGTTGATTCAACAGAAGCCAGACTTAATTTTTCTGGATTTGGTAATGCCAGTTATTAATGGTTATGAACTTTGTTCACAACTACGAAAGATTACGAGGTTTCAAGAAACACCGATTATTATTCTGACAGGTAGTAACAGTATTGTCGATCGCATGAGGACAAAAATGGCAGGGGCAACAGAGTTTATGACTAAGCCAATTGATCCTTACAAAATTAGAACTAGTTTGCAGAGATATTTGTCGATTAAGGTTTTAGATCAGAGTTTACTGGAAACTTCAGTACCAACTCATATGGAAGCATTAGAATAAGTAGAGTTTATTTACCAATACAAAAACGACTAAAGATACGATCAAGAACTGATTCTGTTAGTTCTTCTCCTGTAATTTCTCCTAATGCTTGAATTGCGCTACGTAGATCGATTGTCCAGAAATCAAGGGGTAGCTGATTGGTAATAGTATTTTGTACTTGTTGAAGAGCGATTTGAGCACGAGTCAGTACCGCAGCTTGGCGTTGGTTAATGGCAAAATCCAAATTAGCGGCGGTGAGATTACCAGTTTCAACCAGGCTCAAGATTGCTGCTTCAAGAAACTCAATACCTTGATTTTTTGCAGCTATAGTTGATACTACGTTTTGAAGATCTTGAGGATATAAAACATTGTCAGCAGGAGCAAGATCAGTTTTATTAATGACTAAGATCAATGGTTTATGTTTAAATTGGTCGTAGATGGTGCTATCTTCTTCTGTCCAGCCAGCTTGGGCATCTACCGTGAGTATGATTAAATCAGCAGTGTTTGCTGCATTGCGTGATCGCGCCACACCGATTTTTTCTACCTGATCACTAGTTTCCCGAATTCCCGCCGTATCAAGAACTTGAATCGGAATTCCGCCTACCACTAATTGAGATTCAATCAAATCGCGAGTAGTTCCAGGAAGATTGGTAACAATGGCGCGATCGCAACGACTCCAGGAATTGAGTAAACTGGATTTACCCACATTGGGACGACCTAAAATTGCTATCTTTAAGCCTGTGCGCAGTAATTCGCCGCGATTGGCGGTAGCAAGGATTTCTTGCACTTGAATTAAAACAGCTTGGATGCGGTGATAAATTTCTTCTTCAGCTAGGGGTGGTAAGTCGTCTGCAAAGTCGATCCTCGCTTCCACTTCTGCGAGGATATCCAAGCAGTTTCCTCGCAATTGACGAATTGGGTTAGCAAGTTTTCCCTGTAAGCCTGCAAGGGCAATTTGGGCAGCCTGAGGCGATTTTGCACCTACAAGCTCAGCAATGCTTTCTGCTTGGGTGAGGTCAATCCTACCATTGAGGAAGGCTCGTAGGCTAAATTCTCCTGGCTGGGCTAATTTTGCTCCCTGCTCTAAACACAGTTGCAAAACTTGCTGTACTGGTATAATTCCTCCGTGGCAGTGAAATTCGACTACATCTTCGCGAGTAAAGGAACGTGGAGAGTGCATAATCAACAGTAGAGCTTCATCCACTTTTATTTTGGTTAGCGGATGATGAATGTAGCCGTATAGGATACGATGACTTTCCCATACTTGCTTTCCTGGGGCATAAAATAGCTGCTGTGCGATGGCAATTGCTTGGTTTCCTGACAGGCGTACAATACCAATACT
This sequence comes from uncultured bacterium, assembly GCA_964633315.1. GTDB lineage: Bacteria > Cyanobacteriota > Cyanobacteriia > Cyanobacteriales > CAWCAG01 > CAZWGS01. The sequence continues at coordinate 5,541 of CAZWGS010000177.1, forward strand.
GCCTTGATCAGGCATAACTGGAGTAGCAATAGCAGCTATGGTGTTACTAGTCATGTGCTTATTTTCCCCTACTTTCTGTTGCCTATTACTTCCTTTGTTTAATTTAAAATGACGCGACCAATAACATACAATACTTACCCAATTTCAGAAGTTTACAGTGAAATTATCGATGTGAGGTCTGAGGGGGAATTTGCGGAGGATTGTATTCCTGGTGCGATTAATTTACCTGTTTTGAGTAATGCAGAAAGGGCAAAGGTAGGGACAATTTACCAGCAGATTTCACCCTTTGAAGCTAGAAAAATTGGTGCTGCTTTAACTTCAGACAATATTGGGAAATATCTTCAGCAGCATTTTGCGACGAAGGATAAAGACTACCGTGCTTTAGTTTATTGCTGGCGTGGTGGTCAACGCTCTCGTAGTTTAGCATTGGTACTCAGTGAAATTGGCTGGGAAGTTACTCTTTTAAAGGGTGGCTATAAAAACTATCGTAGCTACGTGCGTGAACAATTGGAGGAGTTACCTCAGAAGTTTACCTATAAAATATTGTGTGGTTTAACTGGTACGGGAAAGACGCAGATTCTACACCGCATGAAACAAAAAGGTTTACAGGTACTAGATTTAGAAAATTTAGCTAATCATCGCGGTTCGCTTTTGGGTCAACAATGGGATTTAGAGACAACAATATTACCTTCAAAGCAACCAACTCAAAAAAGTTTTGAGTCTCTGTTATTGCAGCAACTGCAGAGTTTCCAAACTAATCAGATTGTTTGGCTAGAATCGGAAAGTAATAAAATTGGTGAAGTACATATTCCCACTACATTTTGGCAAATGATGCAGCGGGCAAAGTGTGTGGAGGTACAATTATCTCAAGATGCGAGAATTGAATGGCTGTTGCAAGAATATTCGCATTTGCAAGAGTATCCAGAGGTGATAAAAAGTAAGCTAGAGATGCTTAAATATCGCTATGGTCGTCAGAAAATTGAGCAATGGTTTAAGTTAATAGAGCAAGGGGAAGGGTATGTTTTGGTAGGCGATCTACTTAGCTCTCACTACGATCCTGCTTATAGTCGTTCGCTGAAAAAATCTTATTATTCACGCTGCGAAAAATCAATTTCACTGGTGGATTTGTCTGTTTCAAGTATTGATGAAGCTATTTCTAAGTTATTGCTTTGATTTGTTTGAATGTAAATTAACTCATCCCCCGGCTAAAGCACGAGGGATTTCGTGTTGTTTGTTGTTAG
>CAZWGS010000178.1:0-6761 GCA_964633315.1 uncultured bacterium
AATATTTAGTTTTAGTTTTACAGCGCTACGCATTTAGGTTAGGACAATTGAAAATCTTGAAACCCTGTCACAATCTGCTATTGCCTGTTGCCTGTTGCCTATTCCCTAGCGCGTAGCGCTATATTAGTTATTTGTTTTTTTGTGTGTCAAATATTCATCTTTTGTCACTCTGGGAAAACTATTGCAATTTATAAATTATATAACTCTTATATATAAAGCGATCTACATCTTATTTCCTAATAAAAAATCAAAAATATACTCAAATTGCTGAGTCCATTTGAGGGTAAATGTTGTAGAAATCGCCTTCTCCGAAAATGATAGAAGAGGAATATAGCACGACAAACATACTTTAGGACAAAGTACATCAGTGAAAAATGAATAATAAAAAGTAAACGGGGAACATGTAAATGTCCTAACTTAAACCCGTAGCGCTATAACAAATAACTAAGGGTTAGATGGCTATATTCCTTAATCTTTGAGTAAATAGGATTACTGCCGCTGTCGGTGAGACTATATTTTACTCTTTTCCTGATTTAACAATAACCTATATTGTTGATTTTTATTCTAGTATTTTCTTCGTCTCTTTGTGTTTGTTTAATTAGTATTACTTTAACTAAAAGTAAGTGGCAATTGTTTTTTATAAAAACAAAAAAATATCCATCATTTGACACAATCAATCATCAAAAATCAACCAAAAAAACTTCCTCTTGAAATTGATGATTTTCATCTAAAACCCAACTACGTATATCTTGCGGCTTACCTTGGTTGACGCTAACAATAATGTAGGAATATTCTTGCCAAGCGATCGCACGGTCAAATTCTGAGGGAATCGCTGGATAATCGGGATGGGAATGGTAGATGCCAATAATTGATAATTGCTGCTTATAAGCATATTTTTGAGCTTGTAGCATGACTTTGGGGTCAATGGTAAAACTACGCTCTTTGCTCGATTCACGTTTTTTTAAACCTGTTATCTCTTGGAAAGATGCAGCTGTATTGGAATCCCAAATATTTTCTGTTTCCCAAACTTCTGTAACTAATTTAGATTCACCCTTCAGGCGACCAAGCAATAAACCACAACATTCTTCAGGATAAACCTTCTCGGCGTGGCAATTAATAATTTGCAGGTGTTTTGTTTGCAAAGTAATCAAAGCGAAATTTTAATCTGGTGAGACAATGGTATGGATTATTTTGATTCTATCTCTATCTTGTCTCTTAAGAAAAAAGCAAAGGTATATTTAAATCCTTGAGCACTTTTAGGGCAAAGCTTATAAAGATAGCCTTTTTTGGAAGTTACAAAAGCGTCCGAGGACAACAATCGCATTCCCTATGGATTTAAAGAAACAGAAATGTTTCTTAGAAGAGGGATATAGCGCTTGGCGCTGGCATATTTGCAAATCTCAAATTGATGCTTGATGAGCAAGGCTTGAAAGTATTTATGCTGTAACTAGGTGAGAGCTATTTACTATAGTCCTCTTTTGTCACTTTCCTGAATTGCGACGAAATTACGTCATTACAGACAACAACACCTCACGGAATAATTAGGTTTTGACCCCCGTTTTTCAGAGTTTGACAAAAGCGTCAAAAGAAAGCAATTGCATTCCCTATGGATTTAAAGAAACAGAAATATTTCTTAGAAGAGGGATAGGCGTGATAATAATGTAAACACGCCCTAAAAAACATCATAAATCCAGAGTCAACCTCATATCTTATCTCAGGAAAATCTCTGGACATTGATATTTAGTATTTATTGAATTTCAAACTTGAAATTAAGCATAGCTTTTAAGTAAATAAGAAGGTTTAACTGCAGTTATTATGTAACCTATAAGGATAAGAATTAATGAGGTAATTATAATCGGAATCGCTAGGGGCATATGCAAGATACGATAGGGGTCTTGAGAAAAAGTTTTACTCATTCTTTCCTTTAAAACTTCTATTTCTCCTACTCCACTAGAGTCTTTTTGACTAATTTTAACTTGATGAGTAGCGAGCAACTTGTGTTGCCAGTATAAATCGTGACCAATTAGTAGAAAACGCCAGTAAAAATGCATAAATCCGTTAGGTGGAGCATGGGTTGCTCTGGCTAACGGTTGTCTCCAAATTATATAGTTTTGGGAACGCAACTGATGGGCGTGAATCACACAATTACCTCGATATAAAGGTAAATCTATTGGCATCGGATTGTGCAATAAAAACTCTCGTCTGAAGGCAACGTTATTGAGAAAATATTGAGAGGTTGCAGTTAACTTTTGCTCTTGGGAGTAGGGAGGAAAGATATAGGAAAAAGCCATCGCTGTACCATAAATTCCCTGACCTCTGGTTTTAGTTTCTCCCGCAATAATTTGAATGTTATCTCCTTGGTTAAAGGGAGTTAATATCTGTCTTAACCAATGAGATTCGTAGATACAATCGGAGTCAAAATAGACTACAACTTCCCCAGTTGCTAGTTGTGCTCCTAACATTTTTGCTTTGTAATATCCTGTTCCTAGAGGTACTTGATACACTTTTAGCCAAGGATATTGCCGTCTTAGTTGGGTCAGCAAAGTAGTCGGTGCGTCGCCACTATCAATTAGCAAAACCTCCTGTGCTTGGCAAGGAGAAATGTCTTGCTGGTTAAGAGAAACTAGAGATTTAGCTAATCCTTTTAGATCCGCATTAGCTAAATTTTCTGTTTCTAAAACAATAGAAAAAGTAGGTAACTCTACTTCTAAGGATGTGTCCGCCTGTCCCATGAATTGTCGTTACTCCTAATCAATATTCTGTTGTTAGTGTTCCCTCATTACTATTTACTTTTTACCTTTTGCCTTACTTTTTGAGAGTAAAAAGAGGCAGACTCTTCTCCAGTACCACATTCCTGAGCAAATTTAATCAGATGGTGAGCCACTAAACCAACGTGAATAACTGACTCTATTTTGCCTGCTTTGAGGGCTGGTTTTGCCATGCGCCAAAAGGTTCTGCGGTAGTTACTTAAAACTCCGACACGCAGTAAAATATTGGAGAGTATGGTCAAACCCTTGCGAATATTTGACCAGGATACACGAGCAGGACTGTTAGGGGGAGTAATGCGATTGGGGTAGGTATGTTCGCATTGGTAGGCAAACCTCTGATATAAAAATTCTGGTTCATAGGCGGTAGTAATACAGTCGCGCCACATTTGAACTACCTGTTCGTAGGGTAGCAAAAACTTCACATTAGACTCGCGATTTGGTTCAAACACCAGTCGCCCTTCTTCCTCTAATCTGCGCCACATAGGGGTTCTGGGTAAAGCATACAGCAGATTAATCGTCAGCATGGGAATTTGGGAGATACGGATAAATTCAAGGATGCGTTCACCTGTTTCAGGAGTGTCGGTGTCAAGTCCCATAATAATTCCTGAAACTACCTCCATACCATAACTGTTAAGGATTTTAATCGCCTCCAGAATCGGCATACTTAGGTTATGTCCCTTGGAAATAGAACGCAACGCATCTGCTTCAGGGGTTTCAATACCACAAAAAACAGTGCAGAAATAGGCTTCACGCATCATCTCCAAAAGTTTAGGGCTTTGTGCCAAATTTAGAGTAGCTTCGCAAGCAAACTGAATCGGGTAGCCATTGCGTTTTTGCCAATCGATAAGATGGGGGAGAAGTTGGGTAACGGCGCGGCGATTACCAACAAAATTATCATCTACAAAATATACTGCCCCAGGATTGCCCGATTCGAGCATTTTATCAAGTTCTGCTAATACTTGAGCTGGGGTTTTCAAACGTGGATTATTACCGTAAAGTTCGGGAATATCACAAAATTCGCAGCGATAGGGACAGCCACTGGAAAATTGTACGCTTGCCAAAAAGTACTCATTGAGATTGAGTAAATCATAGGCAGGAATGGGAAATTCGTTAAGAGGAAGGCGTTCTTGAGTTGTAAAACGAATCTGTTGTGTAGGGCGTTCAACAGTATTATCTAAGTACTCAATCATCTCATCAGTGGCATCACCCAATTCCCCTAAGTGTAGAATATCAAACTCAGGATAGTATTCTGGACAACCTGATACCGAAGGTCCACCCACCACCGTAATTTTACCTGCTGCGTGGGCAAGATCGTTGATGCGGTTAATTTGGGGGCGCTGAATGTGCATCCCACTCACTATCACTACCTCAGCCCACTGAAAATCAGCTTCAGTTGCACGGGTAATATTTTCATCCACAAAACGCACATCCCAGGCTTCCGGTAGATAGGAAGCCACTACGAGAATACCCTGAGGGGGCATAAAAGCTCGCACTCGACTCATTAAAGGATAGGCGTGGTGTAGAGTACCAAAAGAGCGGCTATACTCCGGGAAAACGCAAAGAATGCGTCTGCGATTACGTGGTTGATAGGGGCTTTTTCCACCGGGAGTAGTTTCTACCTTTAGGTCAATTGACTGCTCAACAGGTTTAAGATCAACTTTCATCTGTCTTCATCCTCACAAAATAGAGCTGTTTACGCAACAATTATTTGCCAAAATCTGCTCTAGAGCAGCTTACTTCATTTTTACTTTACCGAAAATGCACCCAGAACTCATTTTTTTCCAGAAATAGAGTTCTCAAGGGCGATATTAGCTGTATCAACTCACAATTATTCCCTTGGTCAAGCTACTGAGGTAATTATTGTGAATTCAGAAGCAATAACCCTGAAATTGAGGGAACATTTTCCCCTTTCGGTTGATCTGGATATCTCAGAAAAAAACTTTGCCAGTTCTCATAAGCTGCAAATACCACAACAGCGTTACTCCCACTGACTAAACAGATGTCGCTGCCAAAGTATTTTAATTATGATTAACTTGAGGCTAAAACTTGACCTTATTGATCGCACTAAAGTGAATACTAAGAATATAGACATGAAGTTATCACAGCTACCAATCCTGAAATCATGGTTCCAATTTCAGGGACGCCATTGGTGGTTTTCTCTATTCTTGTGGCTTTTCCTCATTCTTCCTGCACAAGCAGCTACAGAATTGCGTGTGGCGATTAAAGATGGTAGCCGTCAACTCAATATTGGCAGTTCCACCACTGCTATTGTACGCAATGGTTCTGGTCAAAAGGTAGGGGAAATTGAAGCCATGAATGCCTTTAATGCTCAACCAAATGGTGGTAATGTGGCTTTGGGTAATTGGCAGAGTAATCAACTTTGGATTGAACCTAGTGGAGATGGCTACGTTTGGATTGGTGGTAAGTGGTATCGAGGACGTGTTCGCTTACTCAATCGTGGTCAAGGTTTAGTTGCGGTTAATCATGTAGATTTAGATGAGTATCTCTACAGTGTGGTTGGTGCAGAGATGGTTCCCAGTTGGCATGCTGAAGCCCTTAAATCCCAAGCGGTAGCGGCTCGTACCTACGCTCTCTACAAAAGCGCTAAGTCAAATAATAGCCTTTATGACCTAGATACCACAACCGCTACCCAAGTTTACCGGGGCTTGGAAACAGAAACCTATAGCACCCACGAGGCTGTAAATTCTACCACTGGACAGGTGATGACCCACAATGGTCAAATTATCTTGGCAGTGTTCCACTCCTCTTCTGGTGGTCATACAGAAAATGTAGAGGATATTTGGTCTAGTCCCTTGCCCTATCTACGCGGCGTTGTAGACTACGATCAAAATGCTCCAGTATTTCAGTGGACTAAATCTTTCTCCAGTGGCGATCTTACCAATCGTCTGGGTGGTGTGGGCACAATTAAAAGCATGATTCCCCAAGAAAAAACCCCCAGGGGAAGAGTTGTGAAGATGAAGGTAGTGGGTAGTCGTGGTACCAAATATATGAAAGGTAGCGATATCCGTAAAGCTTTAGGCTTACGCAGTACCCTCTTTTCTGTTAATGGTTCTGGTGGTAATTTTCAGGTATCTGGTAGAGGTTTTGGTCATGGAGTGGGGCTAAGTCAGTGGGGTGCTCAAAATATGGCGCAACAAGGATCTAGCTATCGAAATATTTTGGGTCATTATTACCAGAATGCCACTATTAGCAATCTGGGTCGGTAAATATTGTGTGGGGGCGTAAAATTTTACTGCCCCTACAGATTAAGGGGAAAAATCACTCTCACCAATTACCTCTATTTATCGGCATACTGATAAGTAGAGGTAGCTTCTACCTCCATCTCATGGATATGGGAAATAAAATCAAGAATGAAACAACGTCGCTCTAGATCTTCCTACGAACGTTATACTCCCCCAGAACCACCCCGCTCTAAAGAATCTCCCTTTAATTTTAACTATCTGACCCTCGCTATTTTGGGAGGTGTGTTTATTATTGGTATTGGTGTGGGTATTGCTTTTAGTACTACTCAGAGTTTTGATTCACCAAATGTCGTCTCGCGTGAAGCAATTGACCGCAGCGCACCCAATCCAGAACTTTGTGTTCAATATGGTGCCAGTGCGATTGTGACAGATATGCGTGTTTTTATCACTCTCAACCCTTTTAATGTTTTTGTCACCCAACCTAGTATGCAACCAGGATGTGTTCTGCGACGCAATAATTGGTCTATTCTGGAACAGCAAAGGTTGGTTAACTCAGAGGAAGTGAGGGACTGTAAACAGCGTATGAATACTTTTGGTTTTACTGGAACTTTGGAAAGTGACCCCAAAATTACTTGTATATACCAAAATGATCGAGCAGGAAACCTTTTCCTACCCGAATCAGGGATAACTGGTGGTAAACCAGAAACGGATCAATTTTAAGTTGACATCCTCCCCGCGCGTGAACGCGCGGGGATTCCTACCAGTCGAACAAAGATAATTGCTCATACTC
>CAZWGS010000179.1:0-6687 GCA_964633315.1 uncultured bacterium
AAGAAGAATTTAGCCTCGATACAGACAGCGGAGAACTAGATTTTGAAGCCAGCTTCGGTGATAATAGCGAACTAGATTTAGGTGGATTTGAAACTAGTCAACAAGAAGAATTTAGCCTCGATACAGACAGCGGAGAACTAGACTTTGAAACCAGCTTTGGTGATGAGAGCGAACTAGATTTAGTGGAATTTGACAGCTCACAATCACAAGTAGAAGAACTAGATTTTGAAGCCAGCTTCGGTGATGAGAGCGAACTAGATTTAGGTGAAGTTAACAACTCACAATCACAAGTAGAAGAACTAGATTTTGAAGCCAGCTTCGGTGATAATAGCGAACTAGATTTAGGGGAATTTGACAGCTCACAATTACAGGCAGAAAAACTAGATTTTGAAGCCAGCTTTGGCGATGAGAGCGAAATAGATTTAGGTGGATTTGAAACTAGTCAACAAGAAGAATTTAGCCTCGATACAGACAGCGGAGAACTAGACTTTGAAGCCAGCTTTGGTGATAATAGCGAACTAGATTTAGGGGAATTTGACAGCTCACAATTACAGGCAGAAAAACTAGATTTTGAAGCCAGCTTTGGTGATAATAGCGAACTAGATTTAGGGGAAGTTGCTAATCCTCAAGAAGAGACCGATTTTAATGCTACTTTCATTGATGATAGTGGCTTTGACTTAGCAGAAGTTGCACTTTCAGAAGCAGGAATAGATCTAGATGAAGAAAGCGGCGAATTAGACTTTGAAGCCAGTTTAGGAGACGTAAGTGAACTAGACTTAGGAACAGTTAATACCTCAGAACTAAGTTTTGGTAATGATGAAAGTGGACTTAATTTAGGTGAAGTTAGTGAAACTGGAGAATTAGACTTTGAAACCAGCTTTGGTGATGATAGTGAACTATTTGTAGCAAATGTTGGAACTTCAGAAGGAGAGATAGATTTCAATGCTACTTTTGATGACCAAAGTGGTTTTGATTTACAGGAGGTTAGTACATCAGAGGCAGATTTAGATTTCAATGTTACCTTTAGTGATGATAGTGATAATAGCGGATTTGACTTGGGAGAAGATCTAGATTTTAACGCTACCTTTGGTGATGATAGTGATAATAGCGAATTTGATTTAGGAAATATTGATAAGTCAGAAGACGATCTAGATTTCAATGCTAGTTTTAGTGATGATAGCGACAGTAGTGAATTTGATTTAGGAGATATTGGTACATCAGAAGAAGATCTAGATTTCAACGCTACTTTTGGTGATGATAGTGGTTTTGATTTAGCCAACTTTGAAGATAGCTCCGATTTAAGTCAAGATAGCGATAAATTAAACCTAGAAGATTTTTCAGATACTAATATAGACAATAGTAGCGAATTAATAATTGATGACGTTTGGCAAGATTTAAGCGAATCGAATTAGATAGATTAATAAACTAAAGGCTTAATTTTTCATCTTAAATATTAGTTGAATAATATTATTGTAATTACTTAGTTTTACAGAAACATTTAAATAGCTTGGGTGACCTTAGAATTAAACACATATGTTGATCAAGAGAAGTTAGGTGAAACAAGAGTTAATTGCACCCCTACAGACTGACCTCATGTTGCAAATTTCGGGACTTAATGTTTATTACGGAGAAAGTCATATTCTCCGGGATGTGGACTTACATGTACCTCCAGGACAAATGATTTGTCTAATTGGACGCAATGGTGTCGGAAAAACGACTCTCCTGAAAACTATTATGGGCTTACTTAAGCCGCGTTCAGGTAGTATTAATTTCGGTGGTAAGCCAATTACCGAATTAGCCACCGATAAACGCGCCAGATTGGGAATTGGTTATGTACCCCAAGGAAGAGAGGTGATTCCCCGCGTCACCGTGGAGGAAAATTTGCTGTTGGGTTTGGAAGCGCGTTCTATTGGTAGAACTGGTAAAGAGAGTATTCCTGAAGAAATTTTCGATTTATTTCCTGTCCTCAAAACCATGCTGTCACGGATGGGAGGCGATTTAAGTGGTGGACAACAGCAGCAACTAGCAATTGCCCGTGCTTTAATGGGTAAACCACAGTTACTTTTGCTAGATGAACCCACCGAAGGCATTCAACCTTCAATTATTCTAGAAATTGAAGCTGCGGTACGTCGTATTATTGAGGCTACCGGAATTTCTGTACTGTTGGTAGAACAACATTTGCATTTTGTGCGACAAGCAGACAGATACTACGCGATGCAAAAAGGTGGTATTGTGGCTTCCGGTGCAACTAGCGAATTAAGTCAAGAAGTAATCCAAAGGTTCTTGGCAGTTTAAGTCAATTTTTGCTTTTGTGTTCAGTATATGCAAAATACTCGCCTCACTACTCTTGTAGACAGATTGATTGTTAGAGTTGAAACCCTGTTTAGCAATCCCTGGCGGCGCATAGCCTTAATTTTAATTAGTTTATTGTTAGGTTTTTTCGTAGCTAGTGCAGTTACGAGTACAGCAGGACAAGATGCATCTTGGGATGTGATTGCAGCAGCATTTGTTCTGTTTTTTACAGAAGCTGTTAGCCGTTTTGTTTATGCGCGTCGAGTTATCCCTCAATCGCCAGAAGTACAAGTCAGGAATTCTCTGTTCAAAGATGTATTAAATTCCCTCAAAATAGGTTTAGCTTATGGTTTGTACGTAGAAGCTTTCAAGTTAAATTCTTAATTAAGACGTTTAGTAACTTTATTTTCATAGCTATCAAACTCAACCCTGTGGAGATAGATTATAGTTTAAGTTGCTGATTTTCGAACTAGAGTTATTGCGTGGAAAAATTCTATTTCTAAACAAGAGATTGTGCAATCGCTTCTTCAAGTTCCTGCTTATTCAAATTAGTCACAATAAATACTTCCTGAACACTTTTTCCTTGGCGAGCAATTATTTTAAAACCACCACGAATTGGTACAGACACCTTTAATCTTAACTTAGGCACATGAGCCTTAGCACGTCCAATTACACCAGGAGTAACCGTTTGAATGTTGCTATTAATCGCAATCATTCTTTCAAGAACCGAAATTAAACCAGGAATGTGGGTGGAGTGATTCCAAACCAGTCTACCGCCAGTGTTATGATTCATTGACTTAAGCTTTTTCCAGAGGAGCCATAGTTAAACCAGCACGACTCAATTGTTGATGATATAATTCTGCTGCTTCTTGGGGACCAACCCAAACTATAGCTTGTCCTTCAAAGTGAATTTGATTGGTCAGTTCCCAGGCGCGATCTCCAGTCATACCTGGAATATACTTCATTAAGCACTCGGCAACGTGTTTAAAGGTGTTAAAGTCATCATTAAGAACGATTACTTTATAGTTTGGGTAAGGCTTGCGAGTAACTTGACTCGACTGCTTAGGAGCTACGGTAGGTGAGTTTGTCATTGCTTGAGGTGCTACTACCTGCTTTGTGCTACTCATAAATCAAGTTCCAAAGCAACTTTTTATGTGAACATACTACTCTAGCTTTACATTGTAACCATAGTTTGACCTGCAAGCTTCTAGAGTATCTCAAAGATAGTGTCTGGCTTTGTTAAAATTCCCTTTAAGGAATATTTCCAAGCTAAGTATTGGTTTAAGGCAATTATTCTTTGCCTAGCTTGAGTATTCTACAACTATATAGGTAGTAGCTATTGTTCATTAGCTCAGATTGTTGGGAATTCTAAAACTGTAGCTTCTATCTGCTCAAAGATAAGGTAAATAGGCAATGTCATCGAGAGCTTTTGAAAGAATGCGACTGCGATCCCATGCTAAAATCAAGCGCAAAATGGAGTATCATGAGCAGCGGCTAAAAAAGGTTTCTGGACGTGTCAACAGAAGAAAAACTTGTCAATACAACGCCAATTCAGCTTTTTTGTTGTGTGCAGTCAACCCAAGTGGTCCTTGTAATAGCTGTCGGGATTATGAACCGCAATCGGGTTGATTGATGGTTTTTTTGAGCTAGAGAGTAATCAGATTACAATATGACAGATAAAGCTACAGATTACGGTGTAGTACTAGTAACACTACCTTCTGAAGCAGAGGGGGAGATATTGGTTTGTGCAAGAAAGAAGATAACGTAACTAGCTAGACTACCAGTTCCACATCACCGGACTATCATCCAAATAGTCCGTCACTCCCCGCCCAATTGAATCAATAACTTTGATATCTTCTTCACTCAAGTGAACCGCCATAGCCCCAGCATTATCCATTACTTGCTCTGCATTCCGCGAACCTGCGATTGCGCAAGTCTGAGGTTGGGCAATCAACCAAGCCAGGGATATCTGGGCCAGGGTACACTGGTAACGCTCAGCAATAGGTTGTAACTTCTCAACCGCCTGAAGCGCCCGATTGTAGTTCTCTCCTTGAAACAGTTTGTTATCGATACGATTGTCTTCTTTCGCAATCTGATGACCAGGACCAAACTTACCAGTTAACAGACCTTGAGCCAGAGAAGAGTAAGCTAAGACTGTAATTTGGTGCTTGATGCAATAATCAGTGATTTCCGGTTCAATTTTGCGCCAAAAGAGAGAATATGGCGGCTGTAAACTATCGATACGTCCATATTGACTGGCTTCCTTCAACTGGGCAAGGGAAAAGTTTGAGACACCAATGGCCCGGATTTTACCTTGCTCCTTAAGTTTATTCAGAGCTCCCATTGTCTCAGCCACAGGTACAATTTCGCTGCCAAAGGATCCAGCAGGCCAGTGAATTTGGTATAAGTCTAGATAATCAGTTTGAAGGTTTTTCAGGGAGCGATTACAAGCATCCAGCACCTGTTCGTAGTTGAGATGGTTGCAAAAGACCTTAGAAGCAAGCTCAAACCGATCTCGGGGGTAACCTTGCAATGCTTGGTCAATGATGCGTTCAGAGTAACCCTCGCCATATTCTTCAGCAGTGTCAATTGTAGTCATACCCACCTCCACTGCAGCTCGAATCGCCTTAGTGGTTTCGGCATCATCAATATCTACCCACATATCCCGCCCTGCTTGCCAGGTGCCCATGAGTATAGGAGTTATTTCTACGTCCGATTGACCCAGTGCTCGTTTTTGCATGGAAGATTTACAGTAGCTAATATCTAAGACAAATTGGGGAAATAAGTTTTCCGCTTTACTATTGCTGTGCGATCATTTGAATTCTTCAGTTAGCGGAGAAACAATGTACTTATCAACTCCATAGGGAGTAGCAACATTCCTCACAGGAAAGCGCCTCATTTTCCAAGAACCATTGAGCTGGGAACCACAATCGTTGGGATCGAAGCGACCTTTTAGCCATCCTTGATTTTCCCCTTCTGTCGTTGTTTCAATGCGGAAGAAATTCCACATCATACCCGCAACATCATAAATACGAAGTGTCGGGTCAGAGGGCTGGGGATCAGCGGTTCCAAACCAGCATTCAGGACTTTCTGCGTCAGCTACACAAGGATCGTAACATCCCACCCATACCCAAACAAAGACTATACGATTCACTTTCTGAGCAGGATAATCGTCAATAGATATGTCTTCTACAAGGCAATCTCTGTCGATATAAAAACGACCATACCAAGGTGATAGCCAGTTATTGTAAGGGTGTTGATCATATAGAGCAAAATCGGTTGAATGAACAAAAACCCGATTTTTCGATATCGGCAAAAACTGTTTGCCTTTTTCGCCATATTCCAGGTGCTTATCTAACCTTTCAAACAGCGTCCTAATTTGTTCATAACAGGCCAACATATTCCTGTAACTTTCGGGTGCTTTATCTATCCAGCTTTTCTCTACAAACATATCCCAAATTCCAGTAAAATCAAACAGCAAAAATAAATATCTTCCCAGATACTTGAGAGTTAAAAAGTCACGACTCTCATCATTAGCCAAGACCATTTAATTAGTTCTGGAAGATTAGCCTATTATGACTATCTATTATCTATTTTGGATTTCGTCATATTTTTTAGTCAGTGGAGAAACAATATAATGGTGTATTCCGTATGGAGTAGAAGCATTTCTCAACGGAAAACGTTTTAGTTCCCACAATCCGTTGACCTGAGAACCAACATTGTTAGGATACAAATTTCCTCTAATCCATCCTTCAGGAGTTTCTTCAATTGTTGCTTCAATTCTCAAGAACTTGTAGATCATATCAGCAATATCATAAATGCAAGTTTCGGGATCGGAAGACTTGGTTTCTGCCACTCCAATCCAGCATTCAGGTTGTTCTGCATCAGAGACTAGTGGATCTTCGCATCCTAACCAGATCCAAGCAAATGCCAGATGACTGACTTTTTTGGCAGGATGATCATCAATAGAAAGATCTTCTAATAAACAGTTATTATCAACATAAAAACGACCATACCAAGGTGATAACCATGTGCTATATGGGTGCTTGCTATATAAGGCATAGTCATTAGAATCTACAAAAATTCTGTTTCTCGATACAGGCAAAAATTGCCTACCAACTTCTCCATATTCTAGGTGCTTATCTAACGTTGTATAAAACTTTTTTATATACTCATAACAGGCAAGCATATTGCTATAACTTTCAGCAGCTTTATCGATAGCAATTTTGTCTTCAGACATATCTCAACTCCTAGCAGTAATCAAAAAAAAGTAAAAAAAGAAAGAAATAGGGGCAAGTAGAAAGTATAAAAAACTGTACTTTTACGGATATGAAAAATTCTTTGACATCTCCCCGTCTTGAAAGAGCGGGGATTCACAAGATAAAAAGCCTTGTT
>CAZWGS010000180.1:0-2254 GCA_964633315.1 uncultured bacterium
TCAGTAAACCCTTTCGTCGGGAGGTAATTCTCGATAAAATGGCTCAACATCTGGGGGTAAGTTACGTTTATGGCGCTACGCCCAGGCAATAGGCAACAGCTAATCTGGCAAAAGTTAGACTAGAAAAGATTTTCAACTCCTGCAATGTCCTTACCTAAATGCCTAGTGCTGTATCAGTCAAAAAATTGATGAGGAAAATTAACCAACAACAAATGCTATCCGTCACAGAAGCGCAATCAATTATTCTCAATCAAATTAAGCCTCTAGATGCAAATGAGGATCAGGAAATTATTAACTTAGATGCTGCTAACAATCGCATTTTAGCAACACCTGTAACCAGTAAATTGGATTTTCCACACTGGGATAACTCTGCAATGGATGGCTATGCTATACGCTTTGCAGATGTGCAAGATTGTACTCCCCAAAAACCAGCGATTCTAGAAGTTGTGGCTGAAATTCCCGCTGGTTGTAACCCTCAAACAGCGATTAACACAGGGGAAGCAGCCAGGATTTTTACGGGTGCAATCATGCCGCCAGGAGCAGATACAGTGGTAATGCAGGAGAAGACAAAGCGCCAAGGTAACCAGGTGCAAATTCTCGAATCGCCACCCCAGAGTCAAAATTTTGTGCGCCAGCAGGCGGCGTATTACCAAGCAGGTAACACCTTACTCTCTCCAGGAATCGCCCTTAATGCTGCTGAAATTGCTGTGTTAGCGGCTGCCCAGTGTACTGAATTAGCTGTATATCGTCGCCCTCGTGTTGCGATTTTTTCCACTGGTGATGAGTTGGTAAAACCAGAGCAAACCTTGCAACCAGGGCAAATTGTGGATTCTAACCAGTATGCTTTAGCTACCTTGGTGCGTCAGTGGGGAGGAATACCTCTACTGCTAGGAATAGTACCAGACCAGCCAGAAAAACTGAAGGAAACTATCGCCTCGGCGCTAGAGGAGGCTGATTTTGTACTTTCTACTGGTGGCGTTTCCGTAGGCGATTATGATTACGTGGAGCAAATATTGGGTGAATTAGGGGGTAAGATTTTAGTACAGTCGGTAGCAGTAAAACCGGGTAAACCTCTTACCTTTGCCACTTTTCCCAACAGCATTTATTTTGGCATACCAGGCAATCCTGTTTCAGCGCTGGTCAGCTGCTGGCGCTTTGTGCAACCTGCTTTCAAGAAATTTTCTGGCTTAAAAGGTGGTTGGCTACCAACTTTTGTGAAAGCGCAAACTAAGCAAGAATTACGCGCTAGTGGTAAACGAGAAACCTATCTTTGGGGAAGAGTGGAGATAGTAAATGGAGGCTATGAATTTATTTTGGCTTACGGTGGTCATAGTTCTGGTAATTTAATTAACCTAGCGCAAACCAATGCCCTGGCGATCGTTCCGGTGGGGGAAACTGTTATTGCTGAGGGAATACAGGTAGATGTGATGCTAGTTTCTTAGTTGATTTATCCGTTTTCATTAATTTAGGACTTACGCACTCAGATGAAGTAAATGTCTGAAAAACCCTATTCCCTATTGCCTATTCCCCATTCCCTAAAAGCTACAATGTTGACTTTTTCTTCCACTGCGTAAGTCCTATAATTTATAGCGCTACGGTGTTAAGTTAAGACATTTACCTCCATCTACTGTTTCTTATTCACTTTTAACCGATGCACTTTGTCCTAACATATGTGCGTAGTGCTATTACTACTCATAATGACAAAAGTTTTAACTTAGCCCTCGGCTAAAATACAAGGAATTTCCTGTTATTTGCTTTTAGTTTTTGGTTGTTTTTCAAACAATAACTAACCAAGGTTTAGGAGACGATTACTGGAGTACACCGCTAGTTTTTTTGGGGATTGGGAACCATTATCTAGATTGCTTAAATAGCTTAAATATGGTTCCCAAATTTGCCTTTTGATTAACACTTAAAAGTAGAATAAGCATCGCCTATCCTACTCATAATTAGTCTTACTCAGTTTTACTTTGCAGTTGCCAACCTTTCTTGACTACTTGACGAGTGCGGGCGATGATTAATCCCTCTTCCATCACATCTTCTGTGACTACTGAACCCGCTGCAACGGTTATATTATCGCCTAGGGTTAGGGGTGCAACTAAGACACTATTAGAACCCATTTTGCAGCCATTGCCAACTATAGTTTTGTGTTTGTTGACACCGTCGTAATTTGCAGTAATTGTTCCTGCACCAATATTAACTCCCTCGCCCAAGGTAGCGTCTCCCAGGTATGATAGGTGAGCGGCGTTAGTCTTGT
>CAZWGS010000180.1:2354-6614 GCA_964633315.1 uncultured bacterium
CCCTCGCCCAAGGTAGCGTCTCCCAGGTATGATAGGTGAGCGGCGTTAGTCTTGTTACCTAATTGGGCTTTTTTCAACTCTACAAAATTACCGACACGACAGGATTCTCCTATCTGTGTATGACCACGTAGATGCGCATAGGGACCAATTTTGCTATTATCTGCGATAGTACTGTCACTCACCACAGAGTAGAGCACTTTGACATTAGCACCAATTTGAGAGTTTTCAATTAGGCTTCCTGGACCAATACGACTTCCAGAAGCTATTTTAGTGTTACCTCGGAGGTGACTTTGGGGTTCAATAATAACGTCGGGTTCTAACTCTACGGTATCGTCAATGGTAATACTTTCGGAGTCAATCAGGGTTACTCCTGCTCTCATCCAAGTATCTTTAATTCGCATTTGCAGGATATCATAGGCTGTTGCCAGTTGTTTGCGATCATTAATACCAGTAATTTCTTGACAATCCGCCACATCCATTGCCATTACTGGTTGCAAGTATTTAACAGTATCGGTGAGATAATATTCCTTCTGGTCATTATCCGCTGTAAGTTGCGGTAAGACTTCGGCTAATTTTTGCCAATTAAAGCAGTAAATACCACCATTGATACGATGGTTATGTTTTTGGGCGGTGGTGCAGTCGCGATCTTCTACAATTTGAGTAACTAGGTTATTGCCATTGCAGAAAACACGTCCGTAACCTTTAGGATTGGGTAATTGGGCTGTGAGAATGGTAGCTGCGTTTTGGTTGCTGGTATGGATTTCTAGGAGTTGCTGGAGAGTTTCTGGGCGCAACAAAGGTACATCACCATTGAGTACTAACAGGTTATCCTGAAAGTCTTGTAGGTGTGGTAATAATTGCTGTACAGCATGACCTGTACCTAGTTGCTGTTTTTGTTCGATAAATTCGATTTTATCCCTAGATTGTAGGGCTTGCTTGACCTTTTCGGGCTGATAGCCCACAATAACTAGGTGTCGAGTAGGATTAATAAGGCGACAACTATCGAGGGCGCGTTCGACAAGAGAACGTCCTGCTAAAGAATGGAGTACTTTAGGCAAGCTAGATTTCATTCTTGTACCACGTCCTGCCGCTAGAATTGCTACTGCTACCATTACTTTTTGCTATCAGTCTGCTCTGTTTTCGAAGTGGAGTATAGCGCGATTACACCCCCTTAGGGCAGATTTTAAACAGAAAAATATAAACGCAATTCCGGAATCGCGATTTCTACGTAAGTATCTGGGAGTAGGATAATAATGACTAGGGTTCTACATGGTTGTTCAAGAACTAGAGGATTCCACTCTATATGTATTAAACAATCGCTACCGTGTTCTTTCCAGATTAGGTAAACAAGCGGGGCGGGTTACGTTTCTAGCACAGGAAATTAACACCACACAAAAAGTTGTTATCAAGTTGTTGCTGTTTGGCAAGGATTTGAGTTGGGATGATCTTAAGCTGTTTGAGAGGGAAACGGAAACCCTCAAGTTTCTCTCCCATCCAGCGATTCCTCATTATTTAGATTCGTTTGAGGTGGAATTCCCCCATGGTAAAGGTTTTGCTTTGGTGCAAAGTTATATTCCCGCCCCATCTTTGGAAAAGTTAATGTTGGAGGGACATCGTTTTCGTGATTCAGAAACGAAGGCGATTGTCAAGGCGATTCTTGATATTCTTAACTATTTGCATCAACGACAGCCTTCTGTAATTCATCGCGATCTTAAGCCGAGTAATATTTTGCTGGATACAAAGACGAAACAAGTGTATTTGGTGGATTTTGGTTCGGTGCAAACTTTGGCAAGTAGAGAGGGGCAAACCGTAACGGTGGTGGGAACTTACGGCTATATGCCTCCGGAACAATTTGGTGGTAGGGCTGTTCCTACTTCTGACATCTATAGTTTAGGTGCAACTGCGATTGCTTTGTTAACGGGTAAGCATCCGGCTGATTTACCACAGCGCAATATGCAGTTTGATCTTTCGAGTTTAACTCGCATTAGCCCTGGTTTCTTGCGGTGGCTAGAAGTTGCAACTCAACCTAGTCTAGAAAAGCGATTTTCTTCGGCTGCAACGGCTTTTATCGCCCTCGAACAACCAGAATCTGCTTTGGGAATTAATAGGTTAGTTACTACTTGGGAGTTATTTTGGGGTTCTGTTTGGCGTAGTGTAATTCTGGGCTTATTGACTGGTCTTTTTTACGGTGGTATTTACGGCACTTTCGTTATTCCTGGTTTTGGAACAGTTTTGGGTGCTGTGTATGGCTGTTTGTTAGGTTTAATCACGGGAATGGTCAATGGTTTATTAATGGGAGTTGTAACTCGTATTTTCTTTTTTCCTCCCCCCAATTACCAAATTTACCAACGTCTTATTACTTTTGCGAGTATTCTTTGGGGAACGGCTAGTGGTATTTTAATTTTCTCTTCTTGGGGAACAGGTTGGAATTACTACGATTGGCCAGTAGTTGCTTTGTTAAACTTCATTCCTGCTGTGATTATTGGTCTTTCCATGGGACTTACTAATCGGCTAATTGCTCGTTGGTATTTTCAAGTTATTGGTGAGAGATATAGGCGTTATCCTTCTTATTAATATGGTGTCTGGTTAAGGTGCTATTTTTGTTGATTGTGAATTTTTAATTAGGAGATAACTAAATATTTGCAGCAGCACTATATATCCGGAAACAAGTTGGCTACGTATTTTATTGATAAGCAATCGGGATGTATTTTTTGCATCCCTATTTTAATAAAAAGATGAAATATTTAAAGCTTACAGAACGTTATCAAATAGTTCAGGATTTAGGCAGAAAAACAGGCAGAAAAACTGTCTTAGCTCGCGATTTAAAAACTCAAGAGTTAGTTGTGATTAAGCTTTTGTCTTTTGGTATTGATTTTGAATGGCAAGCTTTGAAGTTGTTTGAAAGGGAAGCAGAAACTTTAAAAAGTTTATCCCATCCAGGTATTCCTCGCTATTTAGATTATTTGGAGTTTGAGCCAGAAGACGATTATCATTTTGCCTTGGTGCAAAGTTATGTGGCAGGAAAAACTCTGGCGCAACACCTCAAAGGAGGAGGAACTTTTAGTGAAGAGGAAGTTAAAGAATTAGCTCAAGCTTTGCTGGAAATTTTGACTTATTTACATCAACAGCAGCCTCCTGTAATTCATCGCGATATCAAGCCGAGTAATATTATTCTTCAGCGTCATTCTAATGGTAGTTTGGGTCAAGTTCATTTGGTTGATTTTGGTTCTGTTACTCACTTAGCTGCTAAAGAAGGTGGCACAATTACTGTGGTGGGAACTTACGGTTATATGCCGCCAGAGCAATTTGGTGGTAGAGTTTCTCCTGCTTCTGATTTATACAGTTTGGGAGCAACTTTAATTTATTTGGTAACGGGTTTACATCCTACAGAGTTACCTCAAAAAAATTTGCAACTTCAGTTCCAGGATTTAGTAGCAATAGAATCTAATTTTGCCGATTGGTTAGCTTGGTTGACGCAGCCTAGTTTGGAGCAGCGTCTAGCGAGTGTAGAGGAAGCTTTAAAGACTTTAGCAGAGCCTCGTTTGCGGTCTAAAAGTTTACCGGAAGCGCAGACAATACGTAAACCAGTGGGGAGTACTTTGCGATTAACAAAGACTAATAATTATCTGAGAGTTGTGCGCCCAGCTCAAGGATTGGGATTCATCTCTCTAGCTTTTGTATCGGCTTTAATGCCTATGTTATTGTATTCCTTTCATGCCGGAAACCTCGCTCCAGAATTAGCTCTATTTCAGCCTCTATTTTTAGTGATTTTGCTGCTATTAATAAGTGGCACTGTCTTTTTTAGCTTTCGCCAACTATCTTTGCAGATAGATGCTCAATATCTCCACATCATTCATCAAATATTTGGCTATAAATTTAGTTATAAAAAAGCTAAACTTGATGCTTCGGAAATTCAAGTAGCGAGAATTGATTCCAGAATCATTGTTTGGGTTGCTAATAAAACCTATCAATTTGGCGGATTTGATTTAATGAGTTCTATCAGTAGAGCAGAGTTGGATTGGGTAGTGGCGGAGATTGATGATTGGCTGAGGTAAGCAGGGGGAGTAATAAGTAATAAGTAATAAGTAATAAGTAATAAGTTGAGAAAGCAAGGGAAGAAAAGATTGTTTTTTTGTTCTCATTAAATGCAGAAATTATAGCAATTATCTTTCTTAGTGAGCTATATCCCAATCAAGCATTAACTATTAACAAGAATCAGGATTTTGCTTGTACCTCAGTCAAATGAGAACCGCTATACTA
>CAZWGS010000181.1:0-6400 GCA_964633315.1 uncultured bacterium
CCGTGTCTGATATCCCTCGCTTAAAAGACGAGGGTTTTACGACACTACCCGATAATAATATCTTCTACGCTGCGTACAAAGCTCAAAGATACCCAATCAACTTTCTGGGATAAACCAAATTCTAAATCCTGTTTGTCTTTCTCGGTCAAAGAAGGCAAACTCAGATTCAAATGAGGTAAATTAACACCCTTGCGACTCTTAAGTATTCCCCCTTCCACTACCTGACACCATACTGCTGTATCCTGAATCTGAATAATTTTTAGTTCCAGCAATCCATCATCCAACAGTACAGATGCTCCCAACTCTGCCTCCTGGGCTAAATTAGGATAGTCAATGGGAATGCTATCAGATTCTCCACTAAACCTCTCTAAAGGTACTAAAGCAACATTAACGCCCCTTTGCAACAACATTTCTCCTCCAGGAAGATTTCCCACCCGAATCTTGGGTCCTTGCAAATCCTGGAGTATAGTAATGGGAGTGTCAAATTCCCTAGATACAGAACGCAACAGACTCACCATACGAGAATGATCTTCATAACTACCGTGGGAAAAATTTAAGCGTGCAACACTCATTCCCGCTTGCACCATTTGCTTTATAATCTCCGGAGAACTGCTAGCAGGACCAATTGTCGCTACGATTTTGGTGCGATTAGTTAAAGGTTTCATCATTAGATCAGGCAGGTTTCAGGAGAGTTTTAGCATCAACACAGATCCACATGATAGATCTGTGAGTCATGAATTGCGATTATGGCACCTTATCTCCTAGGGGAAAGCGATTTATGTTTGATGAAATACTGCGATTTCAATTTTTACTGCTCGAGCGCTGACAACTCCTTAAAAGTATTATTTTATTTTTTTATTTAGAGGAAAATTTAGCTATAAATCCCCGGTTAAAAATAAACATTTTTAACCATTACTGCTTATTTTTATGAGACTTTTTCAGCAGGTTTTGCTATTCAAATTTGACGAAATAGGCAGCTATCAGCATATACTGCTCTTGGTAGAAAAGTTTCACAACCATTTATCAAATACTTTTTTAGTTCTGATATAAATTGCCATGATTGTTCTAAATCCACTGAAGTTATCAGCAAAATCTATACTATTACGAGATTTAAATAAGACAAATCTGCATAATTTTTATGAAGGGCTCCCATATCGTTATAACTCAATAATCGATTTACTCTTCCAGGAAAAGCAAGTTAAAAACACTATCCTTGAAAATTTACAGCTCAAAGACAGGCTGTTCTATAAAGTTTTTACTTTATCACTTCCAAATTCTAGCCTTCCCATACTAGAGTGCTTAGAAATTGATGGCATCCTAGGAGGTATGCTCTCAACATATTTGCATGACTTTGATCGAGAAATAATTGAAGGTAAAGGAGATTTGTGTATCAGCTCCGATTCAATGTTAGTTTGGCAGACGTTGCTCGAAAAATATCAATTTAGCTTTGTCTTTCGAGCTTCTCGCGCTAGCTACTCACGAACAAGTAACTACATGAAAAAAATTGGTTTTAAGGAACGGCAGTTTGGTGACTTACGCTCTTTCTTTAATGGTACTGATAACAGTGACTTATTTGTCGAGGTAATGCGAGAGTTTATTACAGCTATTGAGAACAAAAGTACCCTTTATTCTTTCAATGTTGAAAATTTTAGAGAGGCAAAAACTCAGCAAGCAATAATTGCTAAAAAATCGTTACTAGGTGTTGCAAATACAACTAGATAAGCAATGCCTATACTTTATCGAAAATGATGAAAGCAATTGATAGCTTGATTTTGATTTAATTGGAGCATAGCTATCAGTATTTCCCACTTAACACTTTACGCTGATATTACTAGTGTTAGATAGGACTGATAGATGTCTGCTAGACATCTTGAATTTGTATTACTCAATATCACTAATTAAAATCAGTTCTATCTAAGGCTAATTACTACTGTTTTTGCAAAGTAATGGGGGTTGTACCCAAGGAGATAATCCAGGTTTTAAATGATACCGAACTCAGGTTAATTATTTGTCAAAATCTTTGTGAATTTTTCTGCCAATTTCATAAGATCGGGATTACTCTAAATATTTGCTATCGTTTAATTATAGCTATAATTTCTTTTAAAATTAATTTTGAATACTAGAGTTGACTAATCTATTTAAGTTTTTTTTGAAAAATACTATTTTTCATTCTATAAATATATCGTTTCTAATTAATTTAAACAGAGAAAATAATGATAAAAGCCATGAAAATTTATCTCAGCTTAAAAAAACAAAATTGATTAACTATAACTCCCTATGGAACCTGGTTGATCAGACAAAATCACTGCTCAAAAATGATTTTCTGTAGAAAAGATTACGAATTGTTCTAAAGCAGATATTTTATGTCATAAATTACCAACTGGGGAAACAATATTTGCTTGCTGTGGCTATTTACGCTCAGCAGACAATTAGTCTAGTCTGAGGAATTGATTAACTATGAATCGTGCGCTCCATCTCCTCACCTAAGATGAGAAAACTGGTATAGGTGCAAATCCTGGTTAACCGCCCCATAAGCCCAGCAAAACAGACTGTCCATTGTAGTGAAAGGAGTTTTTTCATGGCAACCATAAAAGTAGGCATTAACGGATTTGGTCGTATTGGTAGGCTTGTGTTCCGCGCCGCCTTGAACTATCCAGAAGTCGAGATTGCTTGCATTAATGACTTGATCCCAGCCAAAAACATTGCCTATCTACTCAAATACGATTCTACTCATGGTCGCTTCCAAGGCAGTGTTGAAGCCACCGAAGAAGGAATTGTAGTTAACGGCAGACTGATCCCCTGCGTTTCCATCAAAAACCCAGAGGAATTACCTTGGAGTAAATATGGCGTGGAGTATGTCGTTGAATCCACAGGCTTATTTACCACCTATGAAGGAGCTTCAAAGCATATCACAGCAGGTGCGAAGCAGGTAATTATTTCTGCCCCCACCAAAGATCCCGCCAGAGTGAAAACCCTTCTTGTCGGTGTTAACCACCACACCTACGATCCCGCCACTGATGTGATTGTTTCCAACGCTAGTTGCACCACCAATTGTCTTGCACCCATCGCCAAGGTAATCAATGACAATTTTGGACTAGCAGAAGGCTTGATGACTACAGTTCACGCCATGACAGCAACTCAACCCACTGTAGATGGTCCCAGTAAAAAAGACTTGCGTGGTGGACGCAGCGCCGCTCAAAATATTATCCCTGCTTCCACTGGTGCTGCCAAGGCTGTAACCCTAGTGCTGCCAGAATTGAAAGGTAAGTTAACAGGTATGGCATTTCGCGTCCCCACCCCCGATGTTTCAGTGGTAGACTTAACCTTCCGCACTGAAAAAGCCACCAGTTATCAAGAAATATGTGCTGTGATGAAGAAAGCAGCAGAGGGTGAACTCAAAGGAGTACTCGGCTATACCGAAGATGCCGTAGTTTCCACAGATTTTCAAGGCGATTCCCATTCGAGCATTTTTGATGCTGGGGCGGGTATGGAACTCAATTCCAACTTCTTTAAGGTAGTTGCTTGGTATGACAATGAGTGGGGCTACTCCAACCGTATGGTTGATTTAATGCTAGCTATTGCCAGCAAATCTGCCCCCGTACCAGCAACGGTTTAGTTTAAGTAATAAGTAATAAGTAATAAGTAGTTTGATGAACGCTAGTTAGAGTGAATTCTAGATTAGTTACTCTAACGCTTCTATACTACTTATTGCTACAAACAACAAATCATCCGTTGATCCATTACCTGCATTTTGCACCGTTGACTTGTTGATTAAGAGAGGATATATGCTAAATAAACCAGAAGCCCCTATTGAAGCAATTGCAGCTAGAGAAATTCTAGACTCACGGGGACGACCTACGGTAGAAGCTGAAGTACGCCTTAGTAGCGGCGCTGTCGGTTTAGCCCAAGTTCCTAGTGGTGCTTCCACAGGTACTTTTGAAGCCCATGAATTACGTGATGGTGACGGCAATCGCTATGGTGGGAAAGGAGTATTAACTGCTGTTCGCAATATCGAGGAAAAAATTGCTCCAGCGATTCTCGATTTAGATGCTCTCAATCAAGCCGCCATTGATGGCAAAATGATTGACAGAGATGGCTCCCCTAACAAGAGTAATTTGGGTGCCAATGCGATTCTCGCTGTTTCCCTAGCCACAGCTAAAGCAGCAGCAGATGAATTAGAACTACCCCTCTACCGCTACTTAGGTGGACCGATGGCTAATTTGCTACCTGTACCGATGATGAATGTCATCAACGGTGGTGCCCATGCTGATAATAATGTGGACTTTCAGGAATTCATGATTATGCCCATTGGCGCAGAATCATTCCGGGAAGCACTGCGTTGGGGTGCAGAAGTATTCGCGTCTCTGAGCAAAGTACTTAAGGAACAGAACCTACTCACCGGAGTTGGCGATGAAGGGGGGTTTGCGCCCAATCTTGAGTCCAATCAAGCCGCTTTAGATCTCCTGATGGAAGCCATTGAGAGGGCTGGTTATCAGGCGGGTTCGCAAGTTGCCCTAGCAATGGATGTTGCTGCTAGTGAATTCTATCAAGAAGGGCAGTATGTCTACGATGGTTCTGCCCACTCACCCCAGGAATTTATTGATTATTTGGCTGAGTTGGTTGGCAAATATCCCATTATTTCTATTGAAGATGCTTTGCATGAAGAAGATTGGGATAGCTGGAAATTACTAACTGAAAAATTGGGTAGTAAGGTGCAGTTAGTGGGTGATGACTTGTTTGTCACTAATCCTGGGCGCTTGCAAAAAGGCATCGATTTGGGTGCAGCTAACTCAATTTTGATTAAATTAAATCAAATTGGTTCTCTTACTGAAACTCTCGAAACCATCAATCTAGCTACACGCAGTGGCTACACTTCTGTAATCAGTCACCGTTCCGGAGAAACTGAAGACACTACTATTGCTGATCTCGCCGTCGCCACTCGCGCTGGGCAGATTAAGACTGGTTCTTTGTGTCGTAGTGAGCGAGTTGCCAAGTATAATCAACTGTTGCGCATTGAAGATCATTTAGGTGATCGTGCCGTCTATGCAGGGAAAGTAGGCTTGGGTCCTAAATTTAGCTTGTAATCTATCTGAATTGGCTGTGGGGTAGACTAGACTTCCTATCTACCTCATGGCACTAAACAGGGACAGTTACAGATTCGTACTCTTAACTCAGCATTCCTACTACCAAATCACAAGCACCAACCATAACTGTCCTCTGAAAGAAACTGGACTTGGAGCTAATTAGCTAGCCTTGCGATAGGGAACCATGTTGAGGTTGATATTAGCGGTAGAAACCCTTGGAGTAGGATTGCCCGCGGGACTGATAGCCTTCGCCAAGTCCATATATAGAGCTGGGGATCCAGTCTTTGGCTTCTTGTCTTGGGATACAAAAGAGCGTATTGGATTTTGAACTATAAACTGAGGGAAGCCCAAAATAGAACGGTAGTATTCGTTATAGCGAGGAGACTTAATATTAAAGGGAAGTTCTCCTTCTGAGCGACCAGGTAAGACTCGGCGACGCTGATAGGGTAGTGTATCATAGCCAAAGTTTTCTAGATATTCTTCGGTATCTAGTAGCTCATCTACAAATCCCTGGATACCCTTAGTTGCCACTACAATTGACCAAGCAATTTTTTCTTGCTCATTGTAGGGATCACGTCCCAAAACCCGCTGGATGCACTGTTCTACAAAGCGATAGTTGTTATTCTTCTCATAGAAGCTACTTCTGTAGGTCTCAGATAAGAGCAAGCCGCGAACAAAGTCCCTAACTGTGATTTGACCATTGCGCAGTTGGGATTCGAGGAAGGGTTCCCGATCTGACTTAAAAGCGTGGAAGAACATCTGACGATATGCTGCTTCAATCAGCTCGTCCATATCCCCAGGAGAGAGTAGGTTCTCTGTACAATAGATTTTTGGTTGCTCCTCTCCTGGAATCTCATATCCAGTAACGCGCCCGTTTTGGGTTGTGGGAGCGTAGCCTAGTAAAGGAATTGCCAACGCAGAACCTCCGTATGTTTACGAAATTTTAAAAAGTTTAATCCTAATCATAAGGGAGTAGGGGGTACAAAAGGCAAAAATATTATTAATTCTTACAGAAACAAAACGATAAAGCTCTTACGTACAGCAGTGATGAGATGATTCGCTGCCAGTTTTTCTAGTGTTTTAATAACTTAACAATTTAGAGCTTTCTTTCTAAGAAAACGAAAACTTTCTCGCCTCAGCAGATAGGGAGAACTTGTCAAAAATTCCATCACAGTAAGCCACAATAATGCTTAGGAGACAAGTTAAAGTTGACCAACGGTTAGGCAAGCCCCGTCGAACTGCGGTGCTTCACCTGACTTCCACCTGCTTCATAAATTATAGACAAACCTAGACAGTACTAAGTTGACTACTTTCTA
>CAZWGS010000182.1:0-6382 GCA_964633315.1 uncultured bacterium
TTTAGAGAGGTTGATTACCCTTACCTCCAAAGGGATTTTACCAGAAGTTTATGATCTCAATGTCAAAGTGTTAATTTGTGTATCATTGCGCCGTAAACAGCGGGATTTTCAACCCAGGATTTTTTGATAAACGAAGAAGCAATGAAAGCATCGCACATAACACCTTGGCGCTTCCAACGTACAGCCAAACGGTTTATTTTCTTAAATACCAAGCAAAGCAGAGTTCTTGCCTTTAATCTTAGTTAATCATCTTTAAATCGGTCTTTTCCTATGCTTGTTGGACTTGTAAATCCTCTTGGGAAATTGAGCTCTCTTACCTTAAAGATGGACCATAGATCCTTAACCTTAGCTTAGAAAACTCACATGACTCAATACCAAAAATCCAGGTTGGCCCCAGGTCCAAGAGGGACAGACGGATTGCGATTAATATCAGCATTTCGTGACAATGCGGCCAAGGCACTACTTGATCTACATTTGAGCTATGGAAACGTGGTGCAATTTTTCTTTGGTAAGCGACTCAATACTTTAATTTGTCACCCGGAACATATCCAATCGGTATTGCAGAATAACGCTCCCAATTATTCCAAAGGCATTGTGTTTGATGCTTTTAAACCCTTGATTGGAGAGGGACTTTTAACCAGTAATGGGGATCATTGGCGTAGACAACGAAAGCTGGCCCAGCCCGCGTTTCAAGCCCAGCGTTTTACTGGGTTTGTGGATATGGTAGCCCAAGAAACTATGGAGATGGTGCAACATTGGCAGGCGCGCAGCAATGGAAACTCGAGAAGTCATGAGGCTAAACAGCTTGACCTGGTTGTGGAGATGCATCAGTTGACGTTTGTGATCATTGCTAAAACTTTGTTTAGTACTGATTTTGGTGATCGTGTGGTAGAGATGTCCAAGGCTTTTGACCTTGCCAATCAAGAAGGAACTCACCGCATTAGATCGCTTGTCAAACTCCCCATGTGGTTGCCCACTACCCATAATCGTCGGTATAAACGAGCTGTTTGTGCCCTAGAACAGATTGTAAATCAACTCATCAACGAGCGTCGTCAGTCGAACCAAGATTACGGTGATCTGCTTTCTCGGTTTCTGAGTGCCAGAGATCCAGAATCGGGTCAAGGGATGAGTGATCAACAACTACGAGATGAGATTTTGACCTTTTTATTTGCAGGGCATGAAACTACAAGTAGTGCGTTGTGCTGGATCTTTGCGTTACTGGCACAGCATCCAAAGGTATTAGAGATGCTACGGACGGAATTGCAAAGTGTATTGGGCGATCGTCCAGTGCAATTTGATGATTTAGTGAAGCTAATCTATACTCGTCGGGTTATTCAGGAGTCTATGCGTTTGTACCCCTCGGTTTATGCAATTCAACGTCGGGCTTGTGTGGATCAGGAAATTGGAGGATATCCTATTCCTGCAGGCTCTGGGGTGACGATTAGCCCCTTTGTAACCCATCGTCATGCCGATTTTTGGGATAACCCAGAGTGTTTTGACCCAGAGCGATTTAATCAAGATCTTTCCCCACGCCGTCATCCTTTTGCCTATTTGCCGTTTGGTGGTGGACAACGCACCTGTATCGGAGGGAGTTTTGCCATGATGGAGATGGCCACAATTCTGGCTACAATAGTACGTTGGGGAAACCTGTGCTTGGCTCCAGAACAAGTGATGACGATGGAAACTTTAGTGTCTTTGCGTCCTCAAGGCGGACTACGAATGTTTTTTAACCCCTTAAATAAAAATGTTGTTTAAGAATATCCTCGATGGAACTACTTCTTGGTGAGGATACTATCAAAAAGTTGAATAATTATACCATATGTTGTTCTTTGCTGCTGTAAATTCTAGAAACCGATCTGAGTCATTTAGTGTTTAAAATAAGAGTCAGATTTTCTCTTATATTTATGGATTTATGAGTCAGTTTTTCTCTTACATTTATGGGTTGTTATTTCAGTTAATCACTATTCCCATTCGAGCAAATAATGCTTTTTGCTTGATTTATCTTTGTGGCCCAATTTTAGTAACAGCTTATGTCTTTAGCAGGACTAATACTTTCAAATGGGGAAATTTCCTGAAATTTCTTTTTCCTGACAGGTTTTACAGACATAAAGAAAATCTAGTCAATCTTGGGATGTTATGTCTTAATGTGGTGCTACGCTATATTGATCATACTTCAGTTCCTGTTGTTGTAGCGATTTTACTTAAGAAGCAACTCATAGACAATTTTGACATTCCAGTTGGCTTATTGAGTCAATTTTCTGAAGAATCGGTAGGATACTTATTTTATGCGACTGGTACTTTGATTATTCTTTTGGTTCGGGAACTAGGATTTTATATTTTCCATTATCTCAGCCATAACGTTGATTTCTTGTTTGAGTTCCACAAAGTCCACCACTCTTCAGTTGCCTTCACTCCGATATCCGTGATGCGCGAACATCCAATAGAATTTTTCTTTAGGAAATGGGTTATGGGAATATGTGAAGGGGTTGCTTATGTGCTCTTTTTTATTCTGTTTGGTCAGAAACTACAAATTTCTACAATTTTTGGAGTCTCTAGTTATGTTTTCCTTTTCTATATAACCTATTATCATCTGCTTCATTCTCATGTTTGGCTAAAGTTTGGAGGTGTATGGGACTATATCTTGAACTCCCCTGCTCATCATCAAATACACCATAGTACTAATAAAGAACACTGGGACAAAAATTATGGAGGGCTTTTCGTAATTTATGACTATATTTTCGGTACATTGTGCATTCCTCCAGAAAAGATAGACAATCTTCAATTCGGTCTGAATGGAGACGAAGAAAAGCAATATTCGTCCTTTGCTGCCAATATGACTTTACCTCTGATAAAAATTGCGAAGAATTTTAGGTAGCATTATCATGTCCAAAACACTGTCTACTCCAGTCTCTTCCAGTCTGCAAATCCAATCTCTTGCCCGTGACACTATAATTGCGATCATCATTCGGGTGGCAGGATTTGTCCTAACCTATTTACTGCAAATTTGCTTAGCCCGTTGGATGGAAGAAGTGCAATACGGCATCTATGCCTATGTGTATTCTTTAACCTTCCTTCTCAGCATTTTGGCCTGTGTGGGTTTTCCCTACAGTATTCTACGCTTTATCCCTCAGTATCAAGTGACTGAAGAATGGGGGCTATTACGGGGCATAGCTCGATTGAGCTGGCTTGTCAACTTCCTGTTCGGAGTGGGTATTGCCCTGATCGGCATGGGTGTGATTTGGGGCATCAATTTTTATCATACTTTTGTGTATGCAACGCCTTTAATGTTTGGCATTTGGCTTGTTCCCTTGTTTGCTCTAATACTGCTACAACAGTCCCTGGCTAGAGCTTTGGGGGATATTACCCTTTCCTATTCCCCTTATTTTATCTTTGTCCCGGTTTTAGCCCTTTTTAGTGCTTTTGTCCTTTTCGAGATCCACCATGGCTTATCAGGTATTGAAGTTATTGGTGTCATGATGGTTGTTTTGTTGGTGCTGATATTGGGGCAACTTTGGCTGATTCGAGCAAAATTCAAGCAAACGGTAGAGAAAGCAGAGCCAGAATATGCTTGGAAAGAATGGTTCAAAGTGACGGCTGCCATGTGGTTAATCACGGGCTCTGGTATTGTACTCCAACAAACCGATGTGATTATGGTGGGGTCTATATTGGGACCGGAAGATGCTGGTGTTTATGATGTGGCGGTGAAAACGTCCCTATGGGTAAGTTTTGTCTTGCAAACTGTGAATATGGTGGCGGCACCTGAGTTTTCTCGGTTGTATAAACAGAATGATCAACAGGGACTGCAACAGGCAACGTCCGCTATTGCAGTTTGGATTTTCTGGCCATCGTTAATCATTTCCACTACCTTAGTTTTGTTTGCCCCAATTGTATTAAATATTTTTGGTTCAGAGTTTGTTGGTGGGAGTAGATCTTTGCAAATTCTGGCGATCGCCCAGTTATTCAACTCTTTCTGTAGTTCTGTGGGTTTTCTGATGACGATGACTGGCCATCAGAACCAAGCCTCGGTAGTGTATGGTATGGCAGCTCTGTTAAATGTAATCTTGAATGCGATCGCCATTCCCTTGTTCGGCATTATGGGAGCAGCAATTGCCACGGCTATTTCGATTGTGGTTTGGAATGTTTGGCTCACTCTACTAGTCATAAAGCATGTGGGGATTAATCCTTTGGCTTCTGCTTCGCTTTTTCCCAATAAAACTGAAGTAGAAACTGGCTAATATAGCGCTAGCCAATGTGCTAATGCCAAATTACCCTAGAGATGATACTAAATTCGGTTGTGAGAGTAGTCTAATAAATTAAAGACTACCTCACTAGGCAGAAAATCTTACAACGTCGTCGCCAAGGTCTAACTGTAGATCTTCGTCAGGGAGTAGTCTACAATTTTTGGTGCATTTTTGAAGGTAAACTGCATCGCATCTATGTAAAAGATAAGTCACAGTAAATATTTTTTGATACCAAATCCGCTTGTATAGTTTCTCTATAACTAATCTATTTTTTTCCATTCCCTCAGGCTGAATTTCTCTTATAATCTGCCTCACAACGTATCCTAAGTGTACGGAAGCAAACTGAATTTGTTATGATTCTAATCAGCTCAAATTCTCTCTAGCTCAAATTTGGAAAGAACCTATTTGAAATCTCATCATGCTCCCTGCAAACTTTCGCTAGTAGCATCATAAGTATTAATGCTTAGCTTATTCAAAGAGCGAATAGATTACTGAGTGTTAATTAATAATTACTCCCAACCAACCCCCTCCCCAACTTGGCGCATAGCTTGGGGAAAAGTTAATCAACTGACTGGATTTACATGGTGTGAGCAACAATTAGCTATTTTTACTGTTGAATCACACCCTGAAAAATCTTTGCATGTCACAAGCCCTTCTGAGCGATTTATAGTCATAGGAGATATCTGGTTAAGCAATCGCCAACAGCTATTATCCCTGCAAGATGGTGGGGATAGCGAGGTGCTATCAGATCTAAAATTAGTAGCCAGAGCATGGGAAAATTGGGGAGCAGCAACATTCACTAGAATCAGAGGGCTGTTTGGATTAGCCATTTGGGATCGAGAACAACAAAAACTGTGGTTAGGACGCGATTCCATTGGAGGAAAAAGCCTCTACTATACTAATAGTGGTTCAACCCGTTGGATCGCACCTAATTTACGCTCTCTGGCATCTCATCACAACCAAGACTTAGATTTAGTCGCCCTAAGAAACTACCTCTGTTGTGCCTTTGTACCTGGAAGCAGAACACTTTGGCAAGGTGCAAAAGAATTATCTCCAGGGACAATTTTATGTTTTCCTGATGAGAAAATTCAAGCCTATTGGCAACTGCCAAAATATACCACGGCAGAAAATGCAGAAGATAAACTCAGCTTAGAATTTTACTCTAAGCAATTGCGCACTTCATTAGAACAGGTGGTTCAAGAATCTTTACCCACACAAAAACCTGTGGGTATATTTCTCTCTGGTGGCTTAGATTCTAGTGGTGTTACAGCTTTAGCTTCTCGGTTGCATGATCAAGCATTACATACCTTTTCAATTCATTTTGGAGAAAATTGTCCTCACGAATTAGAATTTTCTAGTTTAGTTGCTAACCACTGTGGGACAAATCATCACATCCTCGAAATTAGCTTCCGCCAGATGTGGGAACTTCTTCCAGAAACAATGAGTTGGCTAGATAATCCTATTGGCGATCCTCTCACTGTACCCAATTTACTCCTGGGACGACTGGCAAGGCAATTTGTAGAAGTAATATTAAACGGTGAAGGAGGAGATCCTTGCTTTGGCGGACCAAAAAATCAGCCGATGTTACTGAATCAAATTTATGGTAATGCTACTGAGCAAGATTCCCTTCAAGCATATCTGCTTTCCTTCAAGAAATGTGCAGGAGATCTTTCCCAATTACTAAAACCTGAGATTTGGGAACAAGTGCGTGATCAACCCTACGTCTTTTCTGAAGATTTGAATTCAAAAGATAGTTATTTGAATCGCTTGATGGCATTAAACATCAAGTTTAAAGGTGCTGACCACATTTTAACTAAGGTTAATAATCTCACCCAAGCAGCAAATATACAAGGAAGATCGCCTCTATTTGATCAACGTATTGTCGAGCTGAGTATGCAGATACCACCGGAGTATAAACTGGTGGGAGCGCAGGAAAAAGCTGTGTTAAAACAAGCGGTTGCTGATTTGCTACCAGAACAAATTCTGCTGCGTCCTAAAAGTGGCATGATGGTTCCAGTGCAATTAGGATTTAAGCAATATTGGCAGCGAAAAGCAAGGGGTTTGCTATTAAATCGTAAAGCTCAAATTGCTCCCTTTATCAATCAAGCTTTAATTCGAGAATGGCTTAATTATCGCAATGA
>CAZWGS010000183.1:0-6355 GCA_964633315.1 uncultured bacterium
CTTTAACTAATTCAGATTCAAAACTAGTTTCTTCTTCAGATTTATTGATAATCACAACCTCAGTATCAAACTCATCACAGATGGAAAAAATTAATTCTGCACCAAATCTGAGTAACCTATGACGATGAGTCAAAATGATTCTTTCGACTTGATTAGAAAGAATCATTTTAATTAATTTTCTCAATCCCTTTTTTTTGTAATTTAGTCCGCTACCAAGGTCTTTGATGATTTCGTATTCCCACCCATGAGAAGCACAAAAGTTTTCAAGGGCTTTAATTTGACGTTCTAAATCGTTTTTTTGGTCGTGACTTGATACCCTGGCGTAAATCAGATTTTTCCTAGCATCTGATTTAAAATTTTGTTGGGTTGGCTGTAAATCTGAAAGGTAATAACGTCTATGTCCTGTAGGTGTTCTTTCAAAATTAATTTTCCCTGCATCAGACCAACGTCTTAAAGTTTTAACTGAAACACCTAATTTTTCGGCTGCCTTACCTATACTAACTGTCATCTCTTTGTCAATTTCCATATAATCACCTTTCTCTACTACAGCAATTATATGGACAAGTTGAGAGTTTTGTTCATATTTGTCCATAAATTATCTAACAGTTACTAACCCTAACCTGAACTGACCTTAATTACGAAAATTTTTCTTGTTGCGAATTCCCTTGCGACGACGCGGTGTACTTTTTTGGCAGTATGCATCCGATTAAATTTAAAGCAACAGGTTTAATGGTTAATTGTTGATGGTTGATTGTCATCTCCCCCTGCTTCCCCTGCTTCCCCTGCTTCCCCTGCTTCCCCAAATCCCTTGCTTCCCCAAATCCCTATATCCCTAATTCCCAAACTACAACTTACAATTCGCCACCCGATTTAAAAACTTATCTCGCCAAGTCCAGGTTGCCCTAGCCCCACAATTAGCGCTGTACAAACCCCTACCACCACACATGGTTACATCCGCAGGTAAATGTCCTCGTGGCGCAGACAAATCGAATTTGAGTTCGTTGTAGTAAAGCCACTCATTATCAAAGAGAAAACTATCTTGGTATGGAAGAGTTCGCCGCCAACCTACTAATTCACCAAACTTACCATCCAAACCACCTGCCTGTTGCCACAAAGCTTTCTGGACACTAAAACCAAAAAGCCCATCGCTGTAATCAACCCACATATCATCTACTATTTGTAGGGTAAGACAGGGAATTTTTTCAATATCATCTCGTTTGAGATGATCTCGAACCTCTTGTCCCACGGATTTAATCAAAATTTCCCAGGTTAACTGATCTGCTTCTCTCCACAATCCGGATGCCAGCAATTCTTTGAGTTTCAGGTATCTAGCTTCTTGCAAGGCGATCTCGCTTTGCTCACGATAGTAGATTACGCGATCTTGGGCAATATCATAACGATCATATTTGGGAGAAACATTTGCCATTAAGTCCGAAGCTTCGCGCCACTGAGAAGCTAAATTAACCCAATCCTCCACAGTTTGTGCCTTTTGACCAGCTTCAGCAGTGTGTGTGGCGATTCTAACCGCTTCCACAAAAGTTCGATGGCGATTGTAGATAGAAAAACCATAAACAATAGCAGCGCTAGTTAAACTGATGGTAGCGGTGGCAAGAACGACTTCTCGAATTAAAGCCCTAGCTTTGATACCCACGGTGGCTAGATTACTGAGGAAATAGGCGGAGGATTGACGTAGAATCGCCGGATCAGCAGATTTAGGAATTCCCGTATCAAGAGGTAGCAACATAGAACTGGGGCGCAATGTTGCCCTTGGTGGGATATAGGGTTGGAGATGTTGTCCCTGTTGTACTGCTATGCGGGAGGGAAAAGGATCTCGGTTGCTTAATTTATTTCTGCGTTCACACCAAGGACAGGAAGATAAATGGCGATCATGGAGGTGTTGGGAATTTACCTTACAAGTTACCAAACGTCTTTCTGCTGCTTCTAAGGCTGCGATCCAAGTTTGGGCATCGGGACGCGCCTGGAGATTTTGGTGCCCTTCCTCAAAACACTTAATGAACAGTTGCTGTATCTTGGGAGAAAGCATTTTGAAAGGAGGTGCCACAGGCATTGGTGTTAGGGGTACGTGGCGATTACCATAGGGAAAATAGCCTGCTTTGATGCGTTCTCCTAATAGTGGTGGTTCTCCCTTACCAGTGTATTTACCTGCAAAGGGATGAATTCCCTCCATTAATAGCTGGAAAATTAACACGCCTAAACCAAAACGATCGTGTTCTGGAGTGCGATCAATATCCCGAAACATCTCACCTTGCAATTCTGGTGGTGTAAACTCAGGTTTGCCCACTGGACAACGGTAAACTTTGTCTTGCTTGCGATCTGTGACTTGGAAGGAATCGGTATCAACTAGAGTTATAAGGGCGGAGTCGGTGACTAAAATGTTTGATTCGTTAACATCGCCGATGACATAACCGCGATCATGAAGGGCAGCAAACGCAATGGCTAAATTGCGGGCAGTACGCAGCAGGTAGCTATAGTTGAACAGAGGGCATTTTTGGCGACGGGTACGGGGATTGTAGAAATCAAAAATAGGCAATCCTTGGCTGACGTAGGGCATTAAAAAACCCACTGTTTGACCGCCACCAGTGGGTTGCAGTAAATCCACAGGCCAAGCAATCGAAGAGTGTCCCTTTGCCGCCATGGGGTCATCAGGGGGATTGGCGTGCATAATTTGCAACTTTCTCCCCTGTTCCTGGGTTAATTTTCCAGGATGGTAAACCTTTGCTGCTAGGGATATTTCTCGCAAGATGGAGTAAATTGTGCCCTCGCCACCAACTCCGAGTTCCCTGGCTAAAGTTACTATGTTTCCGTTCTGGCGTTGCAGTTGCACGTTAATTTGGTAATGGGTAGGACAACGGATCAGACGACCAATAGGTAGCTATTCCTAACCAATTGTGATCTATAACTGATAGGAAAATGGATAGGTAGCTATTTTCTACAACTTCTGACTTGTTGTAGATGATAGATGAGATCACCGATAAGTAGCTATATTTCATTTGCTAGAGTTTCTGCCAATTTGTCAAGCTCCAAATCTTCAAAATCTGGTCGTCTTCTTTTTTATCTTCTTCCAAAAGAAGACCCTCATGTCCGGTGAGGGATGGATTTACAGGCAAGGCGAGTGCGCTTCAGTGGAACCATCTGTAGTAAAATCCTACATAGCGGTAATGCGCAATTAATAATCACAGGGACTAGCTTCCCCAACCTTAGATCGTCGGAGAAAATATCGCCCTAGAAATTGTAATGGTGACGCGACTAGTAGGTTAAAGCTTGAAAGCATAGCTAAAAAAAATAAATAGAATTGAGATCCGTTTGCGGTCGGTGCGCCCGTGAACGTTAAACAAACAGCCCAGTAACGGCGTTCTGTCGGGGACATTTCGATGTCTAGATAAGAGTCTATATGGGAATCCCTCGTCTGTGACGATGGGAGGTTCAATACTCTGTGTCCTAGACTAAAGCAGCCAAAAATAGGGTGACATCATCATCTGTTCTTTCTGTAACGCGATGGGAAACAAGGAACTTTTGCAATTGCATTTGCGCTTCCTTCTCATCCTCCGCCTCAGCAAGAAAACGGAACAGGGGTTGAAAAAAAGGTGGGTAGGGTAAACCACTAGCCATCTGCAATGCCAGCAATTGTAAACCATCGGAGAAAACGGCTAACTTTGCTGCTTTCCCTTGCCAAATTTTGATTTGTGCCGCCTCTATAGCCCCCTGGGAAACTAAAAAGCTGGTCTCATTAATAAATTCCCCACTGTCAGGGGC
The DNA here is from genome assembly GCA_964633315.1 of uncultured bacterium. GTDB lineage: Bacteria > Cyanobacteriota > Cyanobacteriia > Cyanobacteriales > CAWCAG01 > CAZWGS01. The sequence continues at coordinate 3,775 of CAZWGS010000183.1, forward strand.
ACTTAAGGAGATGAGATTTCCTTGAGAATCTTCAATTACAGCAGCCCCATCTCCCACTTGGGCAAGGGCAACCATTTCGGGTTTGGCAATCACGAGAATTAGAGTTGAGGCTAAGTCCCGTACTTTTACATTGCGTGTTGCTGCTTCCGCGGCGACGGAAACACGCGCCACTTTGAGACAGTTAAGCAGAAATTCTCGCCAATTTTCCTCATCCTCTGGGGGGAAATGGAGGGCTGATTGGTTTTTGCGTACTGTTTCCACAACAGCCCCTGCAGCGATTTCAGAACCAATTTCTGCTAGCTTAGCTGAACCTGCGCCATCCGCCACCGCTGTCACTAAAATTCCTGGAGGTAGAATTTCCCAATAGTAGGAATCTTGACAGGGTAGTCCCCGCTTGATGTGACTGGTTCCCGCCACAGCCGCAGGAATAATGCGCCAAGTTGAATCCTTGACCTGAGACTCTTGTGCCACTAAACTGACCCCCAACCCACAGGAGAGAGTGGGACTTGTTCCCCTGGTCGAGATTGGGAAACTTTCTGCATACTATTGGAAAGCCAGATAAACATTTCGGTGAAGTTGAGTCCGTGGAGTTTTACGGGTTCGCGGATCGCAATTTTTCTTAAACTTTCGAGATCTGCATCTTCTACGCCTACGGCAAAAAAGGCAACTCGTTTGTTATCTTCTTCTTCTTTGAGGCGCGCTGTTGCTTTTTCCACTACTGTTTGTTCTTCTCCTTGGGGAGAACCATCGGTAATTAGGAACACCCAGGGGCGATAGTAAGGAATACCGTTGTCTCGATATTGGTTTTTTCTCTGTTGGAGTAAGTCTAGGGCTTTGTTGATCGCAAGACCCATATGAGTTAAGCCTTGGGCTGTTAGGATAGGCACTTCAAAGTTGTCAGCTGTGACAAAATTGGTAACTACTTTCACATCACTGTCGAAGGTAACTACTCCCACTTCAACCCGTTTTTGAGCCAAACTATTTTTGACTAGGTCATTTTTGAATGCTTGCAAGCCTTCATTTAGTGCTTTAATTGGTTCTCCAGACATGGAACCGGAGGTATCCAAAAGAAGGACACAGGGGCAACGAGGTTCTGGATTTTCGGCAAATTCAACAGCTTCTTCGAGTTTCATTCTGGTTTTGTTTAACTTAGTAAGTTCCCCAATTCCTAGAACCTGGATTTCAGGCTAGGAGATTAAAAAAATTATTTAAGTCCTAGTTTACCCATTTCGGGTTCGGGAATTAGTGTATCTGCTTTAGCTGGTTAGCGTTTATGGGAGCAGGTTAAGTTATTGTTCTACTGGTTTTTAGTACAATTGGCTACAACAATCAATCTCAAATTAGTTTTTAAACTCAGTTCAATGGGGTCAAAACGACAAAATAACTAAAATACATCTTAAATCCTACAGCCAACTAGAGGAAAAGCCCGTGTCTGAGTTAAGCAGTTTCTTCAATCGTCGCCAGTTTATCAAGTATAGTTCCCTTGCTGTTGGTAGTAGCATCTTGAGTGCTTGCAGTGAGAATAATTCACAAAAAACAACTCCTAGTGATGATGTGGCTACCTCAGACTCAATTCCCCTTGATAAAATTACCTATGGGACTAACTGGTTTGCCCAAGCGGAACATGGGGGCTTTTATCAAGCTGTCGCCACTGGTATTTACGAGGCGCATGGTTTAGATGTCACGATAGAAATGGGAGGACCCCAAGTTAACGGCACACAGTTACTGATGGGCGGTGCGGTAGACTTTTTTATGGGCTTTGGTTCTGATGCGATTAGGGCTGTGGAAGAGGGTATTCCTAAGGTTACTGTAGCGGCTATTTTCCAAAAAGACCCCCAAATTCTCCTCACCCATCCCGATGTGGGTCATAATAGCCTAGAAAATTTGAAAGGAAAACCGATCTACATTTCCGCTGCTGCTAATGTGACTTATTGGCCTTTTCTTAAGGCAAAATATGGCTTTAGCGACGAACAAAAACGTCCTTACAATTTTAATGTGGCACCTTTTTTGGCAGATAAGCAAAGTTCTCAGCAGGGTTATTTGTCTTCAGAACCTTTGAAAGTTAAGAATAAAGGAGGATTTGATCCTATAGTTTTTCTTCTGGCTGACTATGGTTACACTCCCTACTCCACTACCATTGAAACCCGCAAGGAAATAGTAGATAGTAATCCTGATTTGGTGCAGCGATTTGTGGATGCTTCGATTAAGGGATGGTACAGCTATTTGGACAATCCTGAACCAGGAAACAAATTAATCAAAGCTGCTAATCCAGAAATGACTGATACACAGCTTGCTTACAGCTTGGAAAAAATGCAAGAATTTGGCATTGTGGTTTCTGGAGATGCTGAGACTAAGGGTATTGGAGCGATGAATCCAGAACGTTGGCAATCTTTCTTTAATACTCTGGTAGATGCAGGTGTGATTAGTCCAGATACAGATTATACGGGAGCCTTTACTCTAGATTTTGTTAACAAAGGAACAGAATATTATCAGTTAGTAGGCGCTTGAAATCTTCCCTTCCTATGTAAGGGCTTTAGATGGGGATAAATTACCTAAATACAAAAAAGAGGTGAAACATATT
>CAZWGS010000184.1:0-6327 GCA_964633315.1 uncultured bacterium
AAACCTAAGGAGAGAATAAGGGTTTGACTCCCGTTTTTCTGAGTCTGACAGAATAGGCATAGGTTATGGGGACACAAGTTAGGTTGATTAACTAACTAGACGACAGCGCTCCAGATAAATTTTTACCACATTATCATCTGGGGTTTTTTCTAAGCATTCAGTAAATAACTTGGTAGCTTCTTTTAACGATTTTTGAGTGTATAGAAACAAGGCTTCTTCAAATATTTTTTTTGTTAATAATTTACCTTCTAATAATGCTATTGGGTCAGCATTAAAAACTTCAAAAACTGAAATTCTCTCTGATTTGCCTTTGACTTTTACATTGTCGATGAGACGAATCGCATAATTATTTGATTCTTCTAATTTTAAAAAAGTTTGGTGAGAAATTAATAGAGAAACACCATACTCTTTAGTCAAACCTTCTACACGAGAAGCTAGATTTACAGCATCGCTAATAACGGTAGTATCCATTCGGTTTTTGCTACCTACAGTTCCCAACATTAACTCTCCTGTGTTAATACCAATACCGAGTTTAATTGAAGGGCGTTCTGGTCTTTGTCTGGTTTGATTATATTCCTGTAGTTTCTGCAACATAGCGATTCCTGCACGCACAGCGTCATCTGCATTGCCACTGAAAAGTGCCATGATCGCATCGCCAATATATTTATCAATAAAGCCTTTATTTTCGATGATTGTTGGTTCCATGCGTGAGAGAAAGGCGTTGATAAAGTGAAAGTTGTCCTCTGGATTCATCATCTCTGAAAGTGTTGTAAAGTAGCGAATATCAGAGAAAAGGATGGACATTTCTTTCTGTACTTGATCGCCCAGTTTTACATCTAGAATACTCTCTTTGTCTAAAATCTGGAGGAATTGATGAGGGACAAAACGACTGCAGGCTAAATTTAGTTTGGAGAGTTGAAGATGGGTTTTAATACGAGCGAAGAGTTCTTGTTTAGAAATAGGTTTGGTTAAATAATCATTGGCTCCCATGTTCAAACCTGCAACTAAATCTTCCACCTGATTGTTAGCAGTTAGCATAACTATTGGGAGCTCATTAGCAGAAAAACGTTCACGTATTTTTTGGCACACTTCATAACCCGTCATGCGTGGCATCATGACATCGAGTAGCACTAAATCTGGTTGGAAACCTTGCTCTATCATTTCTAGTGCTTCCACACCATTGACTGCTTGACTAATGGCATAATTTTGTAGAGATAAATAGTTAACTAGTACTTGCAAATTAACTGGTTCATCATCTACAATTAGAACCTTAAATTCTGGCTGCATTTGGGGATATTTTTTGCTGCTGACAGGTTCAGGAATAAACACTGAAACTGCATCGAGGATACGTTTTTCTGCTTCCGGTTTAGTTTCTGGTTTCTGTTCCTCTTGACGACTTAACTGTTGAGAAATTGGTAGAGTAAAAGTGAAGCGTGAACCCTCACCTAATTTCGATTCCACATCAATTTTACCTCCATGCAATTCTACTAATTTCTTAGTAATCGCCAAACCTAAACCAGTACCACCATATCGACGTGTTATTGAACCATCTGCTTGTTCAAAAGAAGCAAAAATCCTCTCAAATTGCGTTTCTGGAATACCAATACCAGTATCAGCAACAGTAATTGCTAACATTGGCTGTGAGCTAAAAATCTCTTCTGTTTCCTCTAGGTTGCGATTACGACTCACCAGCACAGCCGAGACTTCCACTGTACCGCGATCTGTAAACTTAATCGCATTACCTACCAAGTTGTGCAAAATTTGCTGGAGGCGACTTTCATCAGCAGCTGCAGGGGGTAAATCGCTGGGAATCGCATTAATCAGTTGTAAATCCTTATGACCAATCAAAGATTGACTCAAAGCCAAAACCAGCTTTGCCACCTCACGGATACTAACATTACCCCAATGCAAATCCAAATCTTTGTAGCGTAAGCGAGAGAAATCTAAAATATCCCGGACTAAATTCGAGAGTCGATGTCCACTTTGGGCAATCATCAATAAATTTAGCCTTTGCTGGCTCGAAATTTCTCCTGCGGCTCCATCAAGTAAAGATTCCGCCAAACCAATCATACCGTTAAGAGGTGTTTGCAACTCGTGGGAGGTGTTGGCAAGAAATTCATCTTTGAGTTGATCGACTCGGCGGTGTTCAGTGATATCCTGGAAAGCAACAATAGCATAAGTAACATTGCCCTCCTCGTCAAAAATTGGTGTTTCCCAGCTTTCAATGGGGATAATGCGATTTTCCTGATGAATCTCCAAATCATTGGCGGTGGCTGGTTTCCCTGTGGTTAAAGCCCGCACTCCCATCATTTTTTCAGGAGGATAAAGTTGCTCTGTACCCGTCACATAAAGGGGATAGGTTTCGATTAATTGCTCCCAGGTAGCATGGGGGCGCACACCCTTACCCAAAAGCTGCTGAGCTTGCTGATTGGCGTAGTAGGGGTTACGTTTAGTATCTAATACCACCACACCCACAGGCACCGCTTCGAGAAATTGACTCAACCTGGTATTAGTCGTTTTCAATTCCGCTGCTAAATCCAGATTTTCCGTCTTCAGGCGATCATTAAGAGCGGTCAATTGAGCTATCATTTGATTGAAAGCTATAGCCAGTAATCCTAGCTCATCTTTAGTTCTTACTGGAGCTACAGGGCTTAAATCTCCCTTTGCAACCTTAATCGCCGTCTTCGTAATTTCCAGAATTGGCTTGCTAATCTGCTTTGCTAACAGATAGACTCCCACTGTTAACAGAGTAGAAAAAATTAATCCTAACCAAAAAATTGTCCAAGCTAACTTTCTAGCGGGGGCGAATGCTTCTTTTTGGTGCATTTCCACCAACAAAGCCAACTCCCAATCATCCAACCAACGATACACACCGATGACGGGAATATCACGATAGTTGCGATACAAACCCCTACCATCTTTTGCTTGTAGGGCTGCTTGAATACCCTCTGTATTTATATTTTTATAATGCAATCGCTTTCTCGAAACAAAGGAGTAGACATCATCTACAAGATAAGTTTCTCCTGTGTCACCCAAACCCGTTGCATCGAGGGCAATTTCTTCCAGTTTGGCTAAGCTAATATGAACAACTAACACTCCTAAAAGAGTACTATTAATGTCCCTTAAAGGCGTACTAATTGTCATCATCGGCTGATTATCATCCGAAGAGACATGGAGATAGTTTACCGTTGTTTCATTTCTACCCTTAACAAAGTAACTCTTTCCCAGACGATGCTCTTTTTCATTTACTTGATCTGTGGAAACTATAACTTGAGCATCTAAATCGCGCAGAATCAAAATCTCTTGCCATTCTGGTCTATTTACCACCGCAGAATCCAGATATTGATGCATTAAATCATAGGCAAAATTGTATTCCAGCGTATATTCTTCTTCAGTTAATAATATCTCCGCCTGCTTGCGCAAAGCTGGAACTTCAGCCAGAGCAACAATCGCATTGCGCTGACTTTCCACCCAAAGATTAAGAGTTTTTTCATTAAGAGTTGCCGTTACTTCCAAACGCTCAAAAATCAAATCCTGGATTGATTTCTTGGCTGTCAAAAAAGTTATTGCACCAACGCTAGATACCGTAACTAAAGAAAGAAGAGAAAAATAGCCGACCAGCCTCGACATCAGGCTTTTAGTCCAGAAATTTGTGAACATACTCTTGGTAGTAATGCCCCTGGAAAACGAGTAAATTATTTAGTCTCAAGCGTCTAAGCGACAGGAGAAAAGTAAACTTTCAAGATCGCCTGGGATTATTTTGTTGTTGTACCTTTATCTTTCCCATCTATATCGGCAAAACTACCAGAGTTTATGCAACTTTAATCACCAGTAATTGACAAACCCTCCACCCAAATTCTAGGACAAACACCGCTACTCCTTAATTGAGCCTCTTCTTCCACATACATTATCGATTGCATTAATTCCCGAATATCGCCAGCTACCGTTGCTGATTCAATACTTACCAATTTTCCTTGGGAAATAAACCAGCCATCAAAAGGAAGAGAAAACGAACCCTGGAGGGCGCTAACCCCTGCATGAAGCGCCTTTAACTCATCAACAAAAATTACCCCATCCGCCGTAGCTAAATTGTACTCACTAGCCGCAGCTTGACCAGGAGTAACATGGAAAAAATGAGGACGTACTGTCACCTTAGCACCAATATTTCCATGTCCTGTAGGCTCAGTATTGAGACGTTTAGCAGTGCTGCTACTGTGGATAAAATTAGTGAGAATACCCTCGTGGATAATCGGAATACGACGAGTCGGTGTTCCCTCCCCATCAAAAGTTTCCGGCGCCACATTATCAGGATGCAAAGCATCATCATACACAGAAATCAGAGGAGTAGCGATCGCTTGCCCCAAAGATTCAGTAGTAGAAAGACTTTGTTTATCCAGGATACTCTGGGCATTAAAAAGATTACCAAAAGCCCCTAACAGGCTCAAGAAAGCATCGGGAGAGAACACCACAGGGTACTTCCCAGACTTCACCTTTTCGTAGTTGAGATGGCTAATTGTCTTCTCAGCTGCTTCCTCCAAACAACCTGCAATATCCAGAGTATCCAGAGAATTGCTAATTCTAAAAGCACCTGCGCTGCGAGTTTTTTTCCCTTCCACCTCAGTTTTACTGTAGAGATAGAGAGAAGTTAACCCTAAACTTTCCTGGCGCAAAGCCCCTGCACTATTAATATAAAAGCGATCAATATCCTGCTGAGATAAGCCATTATAAGGCACTCCCTTAATCGCACTATGGGCAGCTAAAAGCTCCTTTTCCGCCCCCAATAGCTTATCAATAAGAGTAGTCACAGGAGCTGGCGTTGACGCTTCACGCTCAATTGCTGCTGTTTCCTCGGTCGCTGCGGGGCTAAAATCTGGTATATTATCCTCCGCCCCATAGTTACTTGCTTCCTGGGCTGTTTTGAGGGCTAATTCAATACCATTAGCATCCACATCAGTAGTAGAAGTAACACCTACCCTACCATCATCATTCCAGACACGCACAATAATACTAGAGCGATTGGAAGCCTTAACCTGTTTGGGCTTTCCCTGATAAACCTGTACATTAGTGCCATCAACAGAAGAACCATAGAGATCATACTTCGTAATCCCTTGCTGTTGGGCGATTTTTTGAGCGGAGGTAGCGATGGTTTCTGCTTTCGGCATTTAATTATGGAGAGAAATACTTACTAGTCTTAGTCTAAGACTAAAATTTAGAGAAAGCAGGGAGTAGGGGGTAGGGAGTAAGGAGAAATGATTGAATATTTCAGTGTTGCATTATTTGTTTGAGCAAAACTATGCGATTTTTAGATGTAGGTTGGGTTGAGGTGACAAAACCCAACAAAAAAACAATTGAAGATATTTAGTTTCACATTAAAATTTTGCGATCAACAATGTAGGGACGTAAAATTTTACGTCCGCCATACAAGTTGATTTCGCGATAGCGTAACCGAAAAAACATTGAAGGTGTTGGGTTCAAGAAATCTGTAAAAGCATCATTTATCTGAATTACAGCCATCACGCTACCCAGCATTTTAGCCTAGACACGCTAGTAGCTTGGGTTGAGGTGACAAAACCCAACAAAAAACCATTGAAGGTATTGAGTTTTAGATTAAATTTTTGCGATCAACAATGTAGGGACGTAAAATTTTACGTCCGCCATACAAGTTGATTTCGCGATAGCGTAAGCAAAAAAACCATTGAAGGTATTTAGTTTTAGATTAAACCTTTGCGATCAATAATCTAGGGACGTAACATATAACATCTGTTATGTAGATTTATTTAGCAACAGCGTAACCGAAAAAACATTGAAGGTTTTGGATTTCACGTTATTCAACCCAACCTAAGGAAATCTAATTGTCCGCATGATATCCTGCTAGCCAGAAATATTTTGGTATGTAGTAATAAATATTTGCTCAGCAACAAAATATGCGGTTTTTCCCCAAGAAATTAACCCCATCCTTTTTTCTTTTTCTCTTCGCCTTTTTCCTTACTTTTTTACCTGTGGTTGTGACGTTACCAGAGGTAGCAGTGGCGCAGACAGTGGAGGATAGGAAAGGAAAGCGGAAGCAGATAGGCTTTTAAATGAAGGAAATCAGCTATTTGACACAAGTAGATTTCGAGAAGCTTTGGAAAAATTGCAGCAAGCTTTAGTTATTTACAGAGAAATAGGAAACCCCAAGGGAGAAGCTATTTCCTTGAATAATCTGGGTCTTGTTTACGAGGATTTAGGACAATACCAAAGGGCAATTGAGTTACATCAACAGTCTTTAGCTATCCTCCAAGAAATAGGAGATCGTAATGGGGAAGCCGCTTCCTTGAATAATCTGGG
>CAZWGS010000185.1:0-6141 GCA_964633315.1 uncultured bacterium
TCAGTGGCTTCGCTTTAATTAAAAATTATCTATTAGTACATCTGTTGAATTTTTAATTTGGAATTTTGAATTTTTTTGGTCAATCTTTCAAATATCCTCGTGGTGTAATCAACCAATCACCGTGGGTGCGACTGCTACGATTACCAATAAGTACCGTAGTTAGCATATCAATTGGACACTCTAGCATTTTCTCCAGAGTAGTTAAAGTAATCTTTTCCTGTTCGCGATAGGCAGATTGTACAATCGCAACTGGGGTTTGGGAATCGCGATATTGGAGAAAAATGTCCCTTGCTTGCACAATTTGTGTGGTGCGATTGTGTGATCGCGGATTGTACAAAGCAGTAATGAAATCAGCTTGGGCAGAAGCTTCTAGCCGTTTGAGAATTACCTCCCAAGGAGTTAACAAATCACTTAAACTGATAGCACAAAAATCATGCATTAGGGGTGCACCCACCCGCGCCGCCGCTGCTTGCAAGGCACTGATTCCAGGAAAAACTTCTACTTGGGGTGTTTTGCCATCCCAGCCTTGAGTTTGCAATAATTCAAAAACCAAACCTGCCATCCCGTAGATACCACAGTCTCCTGAAGATACCACCGCCACATCTAAACCCCACTGTGCCAGCTCTATAGCTCTGTGTGCGCGTTCTTTTTCCTGGGTAATGGGCAGGGATTCAATAATTTGTCCAGGACGTTTTAGAGGAGAGATTAGGTCGATATAGAGACTATAACCAATTACTGCATCCGCTTGTCTCACAGCAGTTTGGGCGGCGGGTGTCATTTGCTCTAGGGAACCAGGACCCATACCTACCAGATATAGCTTACCAGAGCGATCAGTGTATTCTACCTCCCCTTGGGCAATCGCGATTGTCAGCGCCCCCGCTTCTCCCGGTAGGCGACAAATTTGCTTGGGAACAATCAGATGAGAAAGACTCGATTCTCGCTTTGCAGCAACCAAAGCTGCTGCTTCTGCAACACTTGAAGTACCAACTGCTTGAGCTACTATAGGTGAGGGATTGGCGACTTTTACCTGGTGTAGTGTATCAGCGTTGAAGGTTTTGAGGGGTAAGTTGCGCTGATGACACCAATCTAAAATACCTGTTTCATCTGCCTTAATATCTATCGTTGCAACACCAGCAATCGCACCTTGAGCTATATTAAACTCCTGGAATATTCTCTCCACACTCTGCTCAATTAGTAGTGCTGAAATCCCCCTTTCACAACCTATACCCAGCCACAAAACTCGTGGATGCCATTGTACTTTGGGTAGATTCTCTGATGGTGATAAATTTTGCTTAATGCCGATATAAACTTGAGCTTGTGCTGTTTTCTCACCCTGAAAACAAAAAGTATGGTTTTCTGGTAAATGAGATTGCCAAAGAGTTGAGCCTGCTTCCTGTACTACCTTTACCACATCACCATGGGCGATGGCTGCACTAACATCTGTCCAATCTCCCACACCACGCTGCCAACCAAAAGGAGTACCTAATATATCAATTCCTGGTAATTCTAAACTAGCTGCGGCTCCAGTTAAAACAGGTGTTGCTCCCAAAAGTGAGGCGATTAACTGAGTCAGTTGATCTGCACCACCTTGATGACCACTACACAAGCTAACCACAAAATGCCCCTGAGGATCCAATACCACTACCGCTGGATCTTTGTCTTTAGCAGTTAGTAAAGGGGCTATGAGGCGTACTACAGCCCCAGTTGCTAGAGAAAAAACCAAAGCTCGTTTTTGCTGCCAGAGTGAGGAAATATGGTCTTGTAGAGAACCCTGATAATATTTAACGTAGTCCGAAGGTGGACAGTTTTGTAGGGATTGAGGTATCCAGAGAGTTGCACCTGTCGCCTGACAAAGAGGTTGTAGAGTTTGAACAGCAGTGGCTGTGGTTGCGATTGCGTCTAGGGGTTGAAACTGACGAAACAGAAGTTGACTCAAAATGTCTTGAGTGGATCAGTGAGAGGACGATCTAGTTTAACCTGAGAGAAAATCCGCTTCTCCTTTAATTTTTCTATGATTTTAGCCTGAGACTTATCTTCCTCCATATTTACCAGGTTGTAGTTAATGTTCTCTGCATAGATGGTTAAAGTTACTCTCAAGGTTTCTAAAAAAATAATCAAGCTCTCACATTCGCAATCTGGTCTAGCTTCATAGTATTGCATGAGCCAGCCCAGACTAGCTTCTAGATGAGTATGTACAGGACGAGAAATTAGCACTAATTTCAGGAGAATGATCGCTAAAGTTAAATACTTGTTTTCAGCCTCTAAAATTATAAAAGTATGACTGGGCTGACCTCTTTTTTGGGTTGTCAGATGGCTAATTAACTGCTTGCAAGTCCTCAGAATTAAATCAGAAGTAACTATCTTTTCGTTATAGTCAGTGTAGAGTTGATTGAGATAGTCTGACATATTCTGCTGGAGTTTGTGTAGTTGCTCATTTTTACCAGAACCAAAAAACAAATATTTAGCCAGACTATATTTAAAATCTTGATATCTAAGACCTTCAGTTTGTTTGAGAAAAATATTAGCTAAGTTTCTATAGCTAAATTTACCTTGTTTGAGCAGGATTTTTTGGATTAAACGCAGTACACTGTCACCCAAAACAGTAGGATTTATACGCTGATTATTCAAACTCACTTCGGAGTTAGCATGGGCAGTGTACATTGCCAAATCAAATTTAAATCTCTCCTTCAACTGTTTAGATAGTACTCGTGCTGCTTCCCTTTGTTCTATCGGCTTTTGCCCATCAACAGATTGGGCAACTAAAAAGTAAGAAGCATAGCGATCGCTCCAATGCTTTTGCTCTAGGCCATCATATTTAGAAGCAAATCTTTTCAGATCTTGGTAATCTTGACTATTAACAAATTTATTTAACCATCTTCCCAATCTTTTCTTGATTAAAGAAACTGTAACTGCAGGCTTAGTAATTGCAGTAAATAATTCAACTAGCTGGTGAATTTCTTCGTAATTTCGCTTGAGACACCAATTGTTAATTAAAACATAGCAAGTGCGTTTGAGAGTGAGGGCAAAAACTTCAGCTTGATCTAAATAAAGAATCTCATACAATGCTTGAGTGACTTTTTTATTTTGACAGCCACTGTACTTGATAAATAAGCTTTCAAAATCCTTTAAAACTAATGAGGGAGAATTTTCCTTAACATTCTGGATAAAAAAGGAGCAAATTTCATCTTGGCATTTGGTGAGTAACTCATCCAACTTGCGATTATTAGTACTAGCTGAGCTAGAAGAGTAATAATCACAATAATCTTGCTTTTGTTGTTTAACTCTGTTTTGATTGGGGAAAAAGGAAGTTCTCATTACAAACTCAAGATTTATGCCTCATATTTAATATGGTGCGCCTTCTCTGCCCAAGATAAAGTGATAGCTCACATTTGTGTAAGTTGATCTGATCAGGTGATTTTGAGTGCAAATACTTACACCCAATTAGTGATCCCAATCACATACTTAAGTTACAACTTGATTCTAAACACTCCCTGCAGAAGATTTTAGGGATATAAACTCTATATCCCTCCTAAGTTTTCGAGTTCTTAACAGATATTTGAGAAAATTATCAAACAGACTCAATCTGAAATTTTAGCGAGCATGGGAACTAGAATGAGTGTGAATAAATTGATCAATTTCTTGCGCTACTAACTCTGGCAATAATTCTGGTAAATTGTTTCCTACCTGGGGAACAAGTTTCAAGTTGCTTTCTACCCCCAAGTCAGCATAAGTTTTACTTTGGGCAATTTGCTGGGGATTATCTGTTTCCCCCTGGAGGATAATTGCAGGAGTTTTTAACCACTGCAAACGTTCTTGTAATAATTCCTCATTAATCTCACTGCGGCGACGTTGAAACAATAATCGACAAGCGGCGGGAGAGCGCAGTAAACTATCTCGGTAGCGTAGCAGCCCTTGAATTTTAGCCTTCAAGCCGAACACTTTGGCAAGAGGAGCTAAAACTCGCAAGATCCAAAATAGCACGGGAGGTTCAGCAATTAATAGCCTTGACCATAACCTGTGACTTTTCTCGCCTATAACTTCCACTCCTTCAGGCGCTAATAAAACTAAACCACATACCTGATGAGAATTTTCCAAAGCATAGCTAGCAGCAATCCATCCCCCCAAAGAATGACCGATTAAATAAACCTGAGATACATTCAACTTCTCTAGATAGTCTGCCAAACATTCCACTTGCCAAGCAATAGAGTAGTGCACCTCTGGATGTTCTGAGACTCCAAATCCCAGTAGATCTGGTACGATACAGTGGTAGCGAGAACTTAAATATCGTGTCACTTCCAGCCACTGACTACTATCGTGACTAGAACCATGAAGAAAAACTAGAGTTATCCCTTGTCCTACTTCACGCCAAAAAATTTGTCCCTGGGTTAATCGCATCCGAGAATTGCTAATTGGTATGGGCATCCTGTTCGAGTTTTTCTATTAAATTTAAGCGACAGTGGTCACTCCGTCTAGATAGTCTCGTAATTGACTTTCGTGATCATAGGAAAGATTATCGAGGGGTAAATTCGGTAGGGGAAACGCTTTGACTTCATCAACCTCCAAAGTATCTTGAACTAAAAAATCCCCCTTCACATCTGCGGCGATGACAACGCAAATAGAGTGGACTCTCGGATCTCGTTTCGGTGAGGAATAAACCCCCACTAAGCGGCGAATTTTTAGTCCTTCTAAACCAGTTTCCTCCTCTAATTCTCGATAAGCTGCTGTGGTAATATCTTCACCCCAACTGACAAAACCGCCTGGTATTGCCCACTTACCAGTGTCTCGCCGCCGAATTAATGCCACACGACCATCTGGCAAAATAGGGATCACACTAATGCCAGTGACAGGATGGCGGAAGACAATGCCAACAATTGTCTCTAAGTATTGCCAAGCACGACGTATAAAAAACAACAAATTTAGCTTTCCTTTCCGTGAACTAAAGGTGATATTTTATGATATATGCTTCTGCAGCAAGTCAATCTTTGCCAATGCAATGATTAATTTTCACTAGCAAAAGCAAAAAAGCTCCCTCTATCGAGGTTAACAACATCGTTTTCTTTGATTAGTCAGAAGCTTTTGCTTATCTATGCTAGTCTGGCACAATCACTTATAAATTTCCTGGTGCAAGAGCGTAAACTTATTTCTACTCCTGGTTGGTCTTTAGATGAGCGAGATCCAAAATTAATCCAAGATTTAATGCCCTATTGGTCTTGGTTTTACCGCTACTATTTTCGGGTAGAAACTGATGGTTGGCAACATATTCCGCTTCAGGAAAAAATCTTGCTGGTGGGTTCTCACAATGGTGGTTTGGCGACTCCAGATTTACCCATGTTTATGTACGATTGGTTCCAACGTTTTGGCACTGAACGTATAGTATATGGTTTAATGCACCCCACTGTCTGGAAGGTTTATCCGGCGATGGCGCAACTAGCCGCAAAAGCAGGTGCTGTGGCTGCTAATCCGCGTGTTGCAATGGCTGCTTTTCGTAGCGGTGCAAGTGTTTTGGTTTATCCAGGAGGCGCAGAAGATGTGTTTCGTCCCTACCATATGCGCCATAAAATTAATTTTGCAGGTAGGAAGGGATTTATTAAGCTAGCACTACGTGAAGGTGTGCCAATTGTTCCTTTCATTGCCCACGGTGCTCATGAGACACTGGTAGTACTGGGAGATTGCTATCAACAACTCAAACAATTGCATGAGATGGGAATGCCTTGGTTATTTGGCATTGATCCCGAAGTCTTCCCTATTTATCTTGGTTTACCCTGGGGTGTGGGTATTGGTCCCCTACCTAATATACCTTTGCCCAAGCAGATTCACACTCGTGTTTGCCCACCTATTATCTTCGATTCCTATGGGCGTGAAGCAGCCAAAAATCGCGATTATGTTGATGCTTGCTACCAAAAAGTACACCAGAAAATGCAAGAAGCTCTTGATAATCTAGTACAAGAGGTAGAAGGAATAGACCAAAGTTGAAGGGGGTTACTCCTATTTTCAGCATAGACCTTGCATTAGATATTTCTTTTGAGGGCACAATCGCAACAACTGAATAGCCCAAACCCATTTTTAATAATTTTAGCTATCTAGAGTTTGACATCTCCCCGTCTTGAAAGAGCGGGGATTCACAAGATAAAAAGCCTTGTT
>CAZWGS010000186.1:0-6140 GCA_964633315.1 uncultured bacterium
TAGGACACCTCCCTTTCACGGAGGCGACAGGGATTCGAATTCCCTTGGGGGTATAAAAATAAACTACGTTAACAATCGGTTCTTAACTATAGTCCCGGTTGTTTCTCCATTTTATTATGGGTCTTAAAAACATGAGATTAGACGTAACATCGCCCCAGAAAGGTGACGCATCATGGACAGTTGATCAAAGTGAGCAACTATATCGCCTTGCACAATGGGGAAAACCCTACTTCTCCGTAAATGCCGTTGGTCATGTTACAGTCAGTCCTACGGGCGATCAAGGTGGTTCCCTGGACTTATTCGAGTTAGTCTGTGCTCTGCGTCAAAGGAACTTGAGTTCACCCTTGCTAATTCGCTTTCCCGACATTTTAGCGGATCGCATTGAGCGTTTACACGCCTGTTTTGCCCGTGCCATTGCACGCTACAATTACTCTGGTAGCTATCGGGGAGTTTATCCCATTAAATGCAATCAACATCGTCAACTACTAGAGGCATTGGTAGATTGCGGAAAACCCCATAAGTTTGGTTTAGAAGCAGGTTCTAAACCTGAGTTAGTCATTGCTTTAGCTACTCTGTGTCGCGGAGAAACAGGCGATGACAAGTCTTTACTAATTTGTAATGGTTACAAGGATCGCGAATATATAGAAACTGCTTTATTGGCGACTCGTTTAGGACAAATTCCCATCTTAGTACTCGAACAACTCGAAGAGTTACCCTTAGTAATTGAATTAAGTCACAAGCTAGGTATCCCACCAGTATTGGGCGTGAGGGTAAAGCTAAGTAGTAAAGGTTCTGGACGTTGGGCTGATTCTACAGGAGATCGCGCCAAGTTTGGTTTGAGCATTCCTCAACTTCTTGATGTGATTAACCAGTTAAAAAGTGAGCAAATGCTCGATTGTCTGCAACTACTCCATTTCCATATAGGTTCCCAAATTTCCTCCATTAGCACGATTAAAGACGCAATTCGGGAAGCGAGTCAAGTTTACGGGGAATTAATGAATCTGGGAGCAAATATGTGCTATCTAGATGTGGGTGGTGGTCTAGCAGTGGATTATGATGGCTCCAAAACCAACTCTCCCGCCTCCAAAAACTACAATATGCAAAATTATGCCAATGATATTGTTGCGGAGGTTAAAGAAGCTTGCCAAGAGCGTCAGATTCGAGTACCAACTTTAGTAAGTGAAAGCGGAAGAGCAATTGCTTCTCATCAATCAGTGCTTATTTTTGATGTGCTAGGTACTAGTGATGTTCCCTCACCACCGTCACCACCCCAGGAAACAGAACACCTAATTATTCACAATCTTTGGGAAACCTACACCTCGATCAACTCAGAAAACTACCAGGAACTTTACCACGATGCGATTCAGTTTAAAGAAGATGCAATTAGTTTATTTAATTTTGGCTACCTCAGTTTAGAGGAAAGAGCTAAAGCGGAACAACTGCATTGGGCGTGTTGTCATCAAATTCTGGAAATCTTCAGTCAGCAGGAAGACATACCTGAAGATTTCGCAGATCTTGAAACCATGATGGTGTTAACTTATTATGCCAATCTCTCTGTGTTCCGTTCAGCACCAGATACTTGGGCAATTAAACAGCTATTTCCTATAATGCCCATTCACCGTCTTCAAGAACAACCAACGCACAAGGGTATCCTCGCCGACTTAACCTGTGATAGTGACGGTAAAATTGACCAATTTATTGCTTTGCGAGAAGTAAAGGAGATGCTGGAATTACATCATTTGCAAGCCCAGCAACCCTACTATCTGGGAATGTTTTTAGTGGGTGCTTATCAGGAAATTATGGGCAATTTGCACAATTTGTTTGGCAATGTTAACACTGTACATATTCAAATGACTTCCCAGGGCTACCGTATTGATCAGGTAGTTAAGGGAGATACGGTAGAGCAAGTTTTGGGTGATGTGGGCTATGATGCTCAAGATTTAATGGAAATTATTCGTCGCTGTAGCGAACAAGCATTGCAGGAGAATCAGATTGCGATTGAAGAAGCGCAACTTTTACTCAAAAACTACGAGGTTACCTTAAGTAGTTATACTTATCTTAAAGCTGAGGATAGCTGAAGGGGGATTATCGAATAACCAGGTTTTGTCTCTTAATATGGAGCTAAGCGGATTCGAACCGCTGACTTCCTCAATGCCATTGAGGCGCTCTACCAACTGAGCTATAGCCCCGTATAATGCGTCTTCTATAATGCATTGACAAGTGGGGTTTAGTCAAGTCAGAAATAATAATTTTTTTTATCAGTATGAGATGTGAGTTAGGTAACCGATACAATTACCCATAAGAAAATAGACTACTAACATTGCTGCTGCTGCTAGGGCAACCAAAGTTCCAGCAAGCATTAGAGAGAATTCCTGTTGCTCAAAAGCTTCCTGCATCAGATGTAGCGACCAAGCTACCAGAGCCACATCAAAAATTAGAATAGGAAATAGCATTTTAAAGAAACGTAATATATTTAGTCTATTCTAATACACTGCAAAAGCGAATTTAGTGATAAATAAAAAGCGATCTCTCGAATTACTCCGCATTTCTCACCCGAACTTGATTTTGACTCAGATATGCTTTAATTTCTGCCACACTTAGTTGACCATAATGTAGTAAGGAAGCTAAAAGTGCAGCTTCAGCCCTACCTGTAGTCAGAGCTTCATATATATGATGACAACTGCCAGCACCACCGGAAGCAACCACAGGAATTTCTACCGCCTCTGCAATGGTTTTAGTCAGCTCTAAATCATACCCTGCTTGGGTTCCATCTGCATCCATACTAGTGAGTAAAATCTCACCTGCACCCCTTTGGGTAACCTCTTTTGCCCATTTCACTGCATCAATACCTGTATTTTCTCTGCCACCACGTACATAAACATTCCAACCTGGATCGCTATAATCCTCTCTCCGCCTAGCATCAATAGCAACAACTATACACTGGTTGCCAAAGCGATCGCTAGCTTGATTGATAAAATCTGGATTGCGCACTGCAGCAGAATTAATACTCACTTTATCTGCACCTGCCCTTAACAAATTTTTAATATTTTCTAAGGATTGAATACCGCCGCCAACAGTGAGGGGAATAAAAACCTGTTCAGCAGTGCGATAAACCACATCAATGATTGTATCTCGATTTTCGTGGGTAGCGGTGATGTCGAGAAACACCAATTCATCTGCCCCTGCTTCATTATAAGCCCGTGCCAGCTCCACCGGATCGCCAGCATCCCTGAGATCAACAAAATTAACGCCCTTGACAACACGACCAGCATTGACATCGAGACAGGGTAAGATCCTTTTGGCCAGCATAATTAATTTTCGTTTTTTTTGTTTAAAGATTAGGGGCGTGATTATACCTTGAGCTTGAATTAGACTATACCTTGGCAAACCTAATTGGCAAGACAAAACAGAAGTTGTTCATCAACTAAACATTGGTAGATCCAAATTGTAATCAGTTCTCGCTAATAGTTATTAGCTAATTTTGCTTGCTCAACCAAGTAACTCCTGCGTTATCTTGTATCTAAGTAGTAATAAAATTTTAATTGACCTTCTCACAAGGAGAATAGAACTGATGACCTGGCGTGGTTCAACAGACTTTAAAGACCGTATTTTTGCTTCTCTTCCCTACATATTACCTCTGATGTACGTACTGCCTTTTGGAGTGTACCTATTCAATCAGTTCCCTTTACTGAGAATTATTTACCTGCCCTTAACACCCCTAATGCCAATTTTTGCGATTCCCTTTGCTAGTTTGATTATTTTCTTCATTCTCTTTGCTGGAGTCGTCAGAAACGAAAGAATTAGCCATTTTATTCGCTTCAATACAATGCAAGCGATTCTGATAGATATTGCCCTCTTTCTACTTAGCTTGATCTTAAGTTACATACTCGTGCCAATTGTGGGCAATGGCTTAATCAAGGAAACCCTCTACAACGTCATCTTTTTAGGAACCCTAGCTGCCTGTGGTTACTCCATGATTCAATCATGGCTAGGGCGCTACGCTGAAATTCCTGCACTTTCAGAAGCTGTTTATGTTCAAGTACGCTAAATTTAAACAGTATTAATACTGGAATGAGATTAAGTATTCCTTAGAACTGAGAACCAGTAACAACCGTATTTTCCAGATAACCGATTCCTTCAATTTCCACGCGGACACAATCACCTTGTACCATGGCACCTACTCCCTCTGGTGTTCCGGTCAAAATAACATCTCCTGGCAAGAGAGTCATTACTTGGGATATATAAGCAACAATAACCTCAGGGGTAAATACCATTTGCTCAATTGAAGCTGATTGCCTAGGTTGCAGTTCATCATTAATAAAAGTCTGAATCACTGCCCCAGGGCTAATTTCACGGACAATCCAAGGACCTAGGGGACAAAAACTATTGAAACCCTTTGCCCTTGTCCACTGACTATCCTGGCGCTGCAAATCCCTTGCTGTCACATCATTAGCAATGGTATAACCCCAAATCTTACTCCGGGCTTTTTCTGGAGTACAAGCTATTGTCACATCACCAATAACTAGTGCTAATTCACCTTCATATTCTACTTGTTGCGATTGCCAAGGATAGTAGATTGGTTTGCCTTCACCAGTAATTGTGGTAGGCGGTTTCAGAAAAATTAGAGGTTCCTGGGGGACTTGATTACCCAACTCCGCCGCATGAGAGGCGTAATTTCTACCCACCGCTACAATTTTTGAAGGGGCACAAGGTGCAAGTAAATCATAAGCATCAGGAGATAAAATCAGATCTGTTGCCTGTCCTCCTAACCAAGGCGGCGCATCAAGAACTTCAACACTACGATTGGCTTCTAGTAAACCGTAGTAAGTCTTTTGTGTACTTGTTTTCACTCTTACGTAGCGTTGCGACATAGCACCGATTAAGATATGTTCCCCTTAACTTTACAGAAGCAAAAGTTTTTGCCCATACAACTTGTTAATCTCAACTTGCGTAATGGCCAGATTGGATTTGATGAGCTAAGAATACATAATTTTTCCCAAAAGATAATATACAGTCTTTAACAGTGGAGTTTAGCCTATCTGGCAAAGTGATGCTTGAAGGTGGTCAGGAAGTCTTATAAGATCTTTAAAATTGAAATCAACAAATTGCGAGCAAAATTAAATCGCACTCTTGGGAGAAATAAAAAAATGTCTATCCTGTTTCAACTATCACTAATTGCACTAGTCTTATTTTCCTTTGTCATGGTTATTGGTGTACCCGTTGCCTATGCCTCCCCGCAAAATTGGCAGCAGTCGAAAAATCTGATCTTTGTCGGTTCTGGAGTTTGGGTAGTACTAGTACTAGTCGTTGCTGTTTTGAACTTTTTCGTTGTTTAGTACAAACCAGTTTTTTTTTCAATTCCATTAACCCCCTAATTATTCGCCATGGCAGTTTTCGAGGGCACATTTAATCAACAGGTAGCCAAGTTGCGTTTTGCTATTGTTATTGGTCGTTTTAATGATCTGATAACAGATAAACTCCTGTCAGGATGTCAGGATTGTCTCAAACGCCACGGCATTGATACTAATCCCAACGGTTCTCAAGTGGATTATGTTTGGGTACCTGGAAGCTTTGAGGTGTCTTTGGTAGCACGCCAATTGGCTATTTCTGGTCGCTACAGCGCAATTATTTGCCTGGGCGCAATTATCCGAGGGCAAACGCCCCATTTTGACTACGTCGCCGCAGAAGCAGCCAAGGGTATTGCTGCGACAGGTTTTCAAACTGGGGTGCCAGTCATTTTCGGTATTTTAACTGCAGACACTATGCAACAAGCCCTAGAAAGAGCAGGAATCAAGAGTAATCATGGCTGGAATTATGCCATGAATGCCCTGGAGATGGCGAGTTTAATGCTTCAGATTAGTCATTCATCTACTACCTATTCTGGCTACCAAGATGAACAATCTCAGCCTGTTTTGACGGGAACTATTGCAGAACAAATCCAGAGTTCAGAATCATCAACTCAAGCACAAGCATAGAACACTAGCTTTAGGTTGACCAGTTGCAATCTACTAAACAACCTAAAGCTTCACTTAATTTATGTTTGACAAATTGAGATTAATTCGATATATTAGTAAGAGTGTCTAGAAAATGCGGGTATAGCTCAGTGGTAGAGCGTCACCTTGCCAAGGTGAATGTCGCGC
>CAZWGS010000187.1:0-6035 GCA_964633315.1 uncultured bacterium
GTTATTTTGCGTCAAACGATTCTCGAAACTTATTCATCTCAAGGTTTTCAGGAATCGCATTTACCTAAAAGTGAGGCCTTTTTTCACAAATGTTCCCAACTTTAGGTAAATTTTTCGCAAAAAATAGTCGCCTGAAACCACGCAATTTCGTTGAATTTACAATCGCTGAAACCGTCATTCTACCGTTCCTAATGTCTCATCAACTGTCAAACTATCTCATAATTGTTCTCTAAGGATAAATACAATCCCCTCATGAGGATAATAATCACAAAGGGGTTGTATTTACCAGCGCTTCACAGGCGATTATTGGCGGCTGGGGCGGTTAGTGATAGTGATATCTACGTGTTTTTAGGTATTTAATTTATTGTCTTTTTCTTGTAAGTATATAAGCCACCATAGCAATAGAATGCTTATTGTCGTAAAAACAGACATTATTATAGCTAGTTTATTTTTTACTTTTGGCAATGAAGCAATAAAAATCATCATAAATGGGACAGCCAAAATTACACAAGTAATTATTAGTAATTCTATAAGTTGTCTTTTAATAGATGCTTTATAAGGTTGATTTTTTCTAAGTTTTTCTCACCATTGAAATTCTGTATCATAATTTTAAAATATAAGCAGCTATATGAGCTGATGAAACGAATTTTGTTGCCTTATTTTTGTCTTTATTTTTATTTTTTTTTAATATAAATGTAAATGTTTGGATATTACTTTTATCAAATTGAATAACTTGATAAAAGCCAGATGCAGGATATGGAACATAAGTGTGTAGCTCCAAATCTCCTTTTGGTATATTTTCTGTTGAATAGATTAACACTGATACATCATATTTTCTAGAAGGTTGTAATTCTTGCAAAAATCTTTTGTGTAAATGATTTTTTTACCATTGTTCAGTATTACTTTTATTAGTAAGTGAAACTATGGTATAAAGCACATAAGATTATCTATCTTAAATATTAGACATTGTTGTCTTAAAAAAACAGGTAAAGATTTGGTTTTTAATTTTTTTATTGTAGTAAATCTTCTGATTTTCTCACCCTATAGTCATAAAAGATGGATAATTTAGGGATGCAAAATTTTGCGCCCCTACAAGGGTTACCCTTGATAGTGTTAGGTTATCGTCACCTCTACCAATTCTTTTGCTGTTCTTTAATCCCTGCTAAAGTTTCCTCTCTCCCTCGGGGATTTACAAGCTGCTGCGCCATTGTTTCTATTTGAGCCATAATCGCTTGCGCTTGGGCTAAATCGCCTGTTAAAGCCTGTTTTTGAGCTACCTGACGCATGATCGCAATTTCTGTTAATTCATCATCTATTTCCTGAGCGATTTGCAAGGCGATGTTGTATTGTTTGTGTGTAATCGCAACATTACTAGTAGCGATTAATTTCTGCTTCCAGGAGAGGCTATTTTCTCTCTCTGGTGCTATGTTTAAGGCGGTGGTGATAGTTTGCTCTGCGGCTTGAGTTTCTTGCCCTTCAAGGTATTTTACGGCGATGCTGAGGAGGGTTTCTCTTCGGGTTTGGGGTGAGGTAATCCCTTGGGTAATTGCTACCGCCATGTTACCTTCCCAGGTGGGATTTAGGGGTTGATTGCGGTAATTTTGCAAGTTGGCTAGGTTACTTATTTTTTCCAGTAAAATGGCGTTACGTTGCTCTTGATGGCGGATGGTTGCGATTACAGCTAAGGCAGCGTCGAGAAATTCAGCAGCAATAGTAGGGTTATCTTGTTTGGCGTATTCCATTGCCATCGCTAATAGCATTTTGCCACGTTCAGATCGCTCTTTTACTTGCAGTGCTGTTTCCCAAGCGAATTGAGGTTGATTGAGTCTGGCGATAACTTGGGCTAAGGTTTCTTGAATTTGGTTGCGTTTGAAGGTTTCTTCGAGGGTTTGGATTTGCTCTAATGTGGTAGTAATTAGTTGACGGACGGTTTTTTCTTGTCCTGGAATCGCAGCGTATGCCTCTATCATCTGCATTAAATAGTAAGTTTGGTCTGAGGCTGGTAAACTTTTGATTTCAGTTAAAGTTGGCTCTAAAATTTTAATCGCAGCGTCTGGTTGAGCTATTTTTGCTTGTAGGATTGCCATTCGAGTTGAGAAGGCGAGATAGTTGGGATTTTCCTCTAGATTGGGATTGAGTCGTTTAACTTGCTCTAATATTGGCTTTGCAGCTTCAATCTCGCCAATTTCCCCATAAATCTCTGCAATCGCCAGTAATTCTGACACTAAATACTGATTGCCTTTAATTGCTTGAGCTTCCTGATTGGCAATCGCCAGTAGTTCTATAACTTTATCTAATTGTTCTAGTTTTTGGTAACGAGAAGCAATGGCACGCAAACCCTCACTTTTGTACCAAACTGGAAAATCGAAAGCATACTGATTCTCAAAATTAGTTACCGATGCGGTTGCTAGCGTCAAAGTCGCCATCGCTGCTGTTTTTTGACCTAGTTCGCTATAATCGTCGGCAAGGTCTATTAAGATGCTAGCATTGGGTTCTATCCAGGATAAATGTCGTTCTGGAACTACAGGAATTTGCTCGATAGTTTGGGCTATGCTTACGGCTTGGTTGAGGGTAGTAAACGCCTTTTCCTTAGCACCATTCTTGGCATATTTGTGAGCAATTTGTCGCCAAGCTGCCACCTGATCTGGTTTTTCTGTTAGATTTGAAGCTACTTGCTCAGCAAAGTTAAAATCGCCAGCAGCTAAGGCTTGTTTAATAATAGAATCGAATATCTCTACCTTTGGATCTGTATATTCAGGAAGAGGTAATAAGACGTTACTTGGAATCTCTTTAGCAAAAGCAAATGCTTGCTTATAATCGCCTAAATTCAAATAACTATTAGCAAATAAAGAGCGATCAAATGCTGCTTCGTTAGCATCTGTGCTTAGGTTAGCAATTAATTTATTTACTTGCTCATTTTGTCCGGTTTTTAGAAAATCTTCTAGCCATCCAGAAGGCGGAATCTCACCCACTTGTTGACTCAATTCAAAGGCTTCGGTAATAATGGCAGATGCTTGGGATTTCTGCCCTACAGCAAGGTGTGCGTCTGCTAAACTCTGGAGTATTTGTACCCACTGGGAAGCTGTGGTAATTTGTTCACTTATTTCAAATGCTAAATTGTAGCGTCCCCCTTGCCAAGCTGCTTTACTTAGAGTTGAAGCTGCACTATAGCGATTTTCTTCATTACTAATCCCACTGACAAAAGCTAATCCCGCTTCGTAATCTCCCCTCTTAATATACTCCTCAATAATCGCTGCTTCCGCCTGGTATTTCTGATAGTTATCCCCTTCTAGAGTGCGAGAAAGAGCCTCTGCTTGCTCAAACTGCCCGTTTTTAGCATAACCTGCCACCACAGTCACCAAAGCCCGAATTTTTGCTGGTTCAAACTGCAAACTTTGGGCAAATTCTAATGCTTCTTCCTGTTTCCCATCTGCAAAATAGGCTTGGGTAATAATTACTTCCGAGCGTATTCTAACTAAATCACCCAGGCGATCTGATAGCTTCTCATCGTAGCTAATTTCCGTTGCCAGGGCAATCGCTTCCTCCTGCGCACCAATTTTTGTGTAGGCGCGAATAATCTCCACTAACAGAGGATTTTTAACATCGGGTGTCTCAATAGTTTGCGTCAATTTCCCAGCCTCGGCTAAAGGTTGTAAGGCTAGTTGTGTCTGAGATTGACGCGCTTTATCTAACAATTCCCACACTTGATCTTCTGTAGTGGAGGGAAACTGAGTCAGCGCATCGGGCGAAACTTCAACTTGTCCCCATAATCTAGAATTCACACAACCTATTTCGAAGACAGGTAAACCGCCTAAAGTTGCGATTAGTAAGACTAAAACCCATTTTTTCATTACAGACACACCAGTAGAGGAATTGTAATCGACACTATAGCGGTTTTCATTTGTCTGGAAGACAAGCAAAATCCAGATTTTTGTTGATTGTTAATAGTTGATTGTTGATTGGAATGTGCTTCATTAATTCGAGAATATCTATATCCACAGGATATCTAATACTAAATTCGGTTTGGCTAGACTATGCAATAAGGACGGGAGAAGGGAGAAGCAAGGAGATAGAGTGACACAAGAGAGATAGTATAAGACACTAGACTGAATCGCTACCAGTTTTGTGTCCTTTGGTATGGGCGTAACATGTTTCGTCCCCAAACATATGTTATGTCCTTACATATCTTTTATTAGCTGCATATATCAACAGATAAACTTTTGCAAAATTTTCCCCAAAACATCCCAGTGCAGCATTTTTTTCTAGTAAGAGAGAAGAAAGTGCCTCAAATTCAGGTTGAAATTTAGCCTGGTTAATCATCTATTTTCAGCTTTAATTTTCAACCGAAAGTTGTGGGAAGTACATTCTTTTGCTTATTTATCATTTGTTATTTGTTTTTTACGCCAACAACCAACAACAAATAACCAACAACAAATAACACCTTTTTTAATCGCAATTCAGTGGAGGAAATCGCTAATGGGAAGTGAAGACTTGAGTGGAATAGCTTGGCAAGCTATTGAAGATTCTATTATTTCTTATCAAGATCGTCCAGTGGGTACTGTAGCTGCTAAAGATCCTGATGTTGCAGCACTTAATTACGATCAATGTTTTTCTCGTGATTTTGCTGTTTCTGCTATTGCCTTTCTACTACGCGGTGAGACAGATATTGTAGGCCATTTTCTCACCCAAGCTCTGAAACTGCAAAGCCGTGACAAGCAAATGGATTGTTTTAAAGCTGGTCAAGGATTAATGCCTGCTAGCTTTAAAGTAGTAGAGAATGGTGGAAAAGAACGTCTAGAAGCAGATTTTGGTGAACATGCAATCGCTAGAGTTGCTCCTGTAGATTCAGGTTTCTGGTGGTTATTGCTACTAAGAGCCTATGTTAAGGCTACCAATGATATCGCCTTTGCTCATCAACCAGAATTTCAGCAAGGAATAAAACTCATCATTGACTTATGTTTAACATCTCGCTTTGAGATGTTCCCTACCATGTTAGTCCCTGATGGCTCCTTCATGATTGACAGACGCATGGGAGTTTCTGGACATCCGATGGATATTCAGTCCCTATTCTATATTGCTCTACGTTCCGCTAGCGAGCTACTCTTACCCGAAGATGAGTATGTAGCGATTGTGAATGAGCGTTTGGGTCACCTAATGTATCACATTCGCAGTTACTATTGGCTAAATTTTGATCGCTTGAACGAAATTTATCGTTACGATGTGGAAGAATTTGGCGCCCGTGCAATTAATAAGTTTAATATTTATCCTGCAACTATTCCCAATTGGTTAGGAGATTGGTTACCCAATACTGGAGGCTATTTTGCTGGTAATTTAGGTCCTGCGCAAATGGATTTTCGTTGGTTTGCTCAAGGTAATTTATTATCGATTATTGGCGGTTTAGCCAGTGAGGAGCAGGCTAATGGCATTATGGACATCATAGAGCAGCGTTGGCACGATCTAGTCGGACATATGCCTCTAAAAGTCTGTTTTCCTGCACTAGAAGGTCGAGATTGGGAATTAATTACTGGTTGCGATCCTAAAAATATTCCCTGGTCATATCATAACAGTGGTAGTTGGCCTTTCCTACTCTGGGAGTTAACCGCAGCAGCAGTAAAAACCAATAGAACAGAATTAGCTGAGCGTGCTATTACTATTGCAGCAAAAAGATTACAGAAAGATAATTGGCCAGAGTATTATGATGGCAAATATGGACGCTTTATTGGCAAAGAAGCGAGAAAGTTTCAAACTTGGACAATTGCAGGTTTCCTAGCGGCGCAGGAGTTGCTAAAAAATCCTGAGAGAATATCCCTAATTAGCTTCGAAGAAGATATGGGAGTTGTAGCTTGTTCTGTGAGTATAGCAGAATAATCTACCCCAAAATTATCTTACTTATAAGACAAAACCCGCTCATTGAGCGGGTTTCAATCTATCGGAGCGGCGGGATTTGAACCCACGACCCCCACTACCCCAAAGTGGTGCGCTACCAAGCTGCGCTACGCCCCGATGCAGTATCCAATCATATCACATACTTTGGC
>CAZWGS010000188.1:0-5966 GCA_964633315.1 uncultured bacterium
CAGTGGACAGTTGTCAAGCCGTCCTAGAAGAACGGGGTTTCAGACCCAATATTTTCGATGAAAAATAAGAAAAAATAGCACATAAATATGCCAGTGCAACATCCCACCTTTCAAAGTGGTGGACTTTGCTTATTTTTCTGTAAAGTATTACTTATCCACACAAAGCAAGCACAAGAAGTAACATTGGACTATCTAATTGCTGTACTCTCAGATCGCATTAAAGCAGAAGCAGCCTACACTGCTTTAGAAAAAGCAGGTTTACCTCAACAACAACTGACAATTGTAGGTAAAGGATATCAAAGTGCCGATGAATTTGGTTTAATTGACCCTGCAGTGCAAGCCAAGAAGCGTGCTTTGGGGATGGCGCTATGGTTAGTTCCTTTTGGTTTTGCTGGCGGCTATATTTTTAATCTCCAGACAGGAATTGCAATTGTTGACTCCGTAGGTGCATTGAGCAATCATCTTATTGGTGGCTTGTTTGGTGCGATTGCAGGAGCTATGGGTAGTTTTTTTGTTGGTGGTGGTGTTGCTTTATCTGTGGGTAGTGGTGATGCTCTTCCCTATCGTAACCGCCTCAATGCAGGTAAGTATTTAATTGTAGTTCAAGGCTCAGAAAGGCTGCAAAACCGAGCAGTTGGTATTATTAGGCAATTTGAGCCAGAAAATATCCAAGGATATAACTAAATGTAGGGACGTAAAATATTTAGGGACGTAATAACATGTTACGCCCCTACTAACTATTCACTCACAGTGAGTATTTCGACACCATCTTTAGTCACAGCAATGGTATGTTCAAATTGAGCTGAGAGTTTGCGATCTTTGGTTAAAGCAGTCCAACCATCTGCTAAAACTTCTGCTTCCCAGGTACCTTCGTTAATCATAGGTTCAATGGTAAACACCATACCAGCACGCAAACGTCTCCCCTTTCCACGCACACCGTAGTGGGGAACTTGGGGGGCTGTGTGGAAAATTTGACTCACACCATGTCCCACAAAATCTCGCACGACGGAAAAGCCATTAGCTTCAGCATACTCCTGAATCGCAGCACCAATATCACCAATACGTGCTCCTGGTTTAACCTCTGCGATACCTCGATGCAGACACTCTAAAGTTACTTCTACCAGTTTCTTGGCGACAGGAGAGGGAGTACCCACAAAAAATGTTCTTGAGGTGTCACCGTGATAACCTTCGACAGTAGGAGTGACATCAACGTTAATGATGTCTCCATCTTTGAGAATTTCCTTGGCGTTGGGAATACCGTGGCAAACTACTTCATTGATACTGGTACAAATAGATTTGGGGAAACCGTGGTAACCTAGAGGGGCACTTTTAGCTCCATGTGCTTGTGTCCAGCGTTCCGCTTCATCATTGATTTCCAAAGTACTAACTCCAGGTTGAATCATTGGCGCTAGATGATCCAATAATTGAGACGCTAAGTGTCCAGCGCGGCGCATTTTTTCGATTTCTCTACTAGACAGAAGAGTGACGGTTTCACTACCCATAGGATTGCACTGAGATAAGTTACGATATTTACAAACTATTTACATCTAGTTTAGTAACTAGAGCTAACCTAGATGTAGATGTACATAGCAAAGGGGAAAATATGGAGTAAATCAGAGATGATAAATTCAACCAGAAACTAATCGCAACCCGTTTTTGCCACAGGCATATAGCATAACTAATATCTTAGGCTAAGATTGTGTCGTACTCTAATACTCTCAAGAGTGACTAGAGTGCACATTAGTTCCCAAATAATTGTAATACTGAAAGCTTACTATCCATACATTGCTCTGCAATGTCAGCCCTATCCCCATCAAAGGCTTCCATGAGTTATCAAAAACCGTTCCACCAACTGCCAGCTCCCTGTATTATCGACGCTGGTATTATTGTTAATAAAGAAGATATGCGCCGTCTGTTAAGCAATTTAGCCATTGTGCGCTATCTGCATTTTCTAGATGGCACCTTGCAAAATCAAGGCGAGGGTTATGTGATGGAGGTTTTTGCAGATCCCCATCAGTCTACAGTAATCACAAATCATACTCTTTATCTCAATGTTGATAGTTTTGATTACCTACAACTAGGTAAATCAGATTCGGAAACTTGCTTTGATTTAATGCAAGACAATCGCCAACTACGACTTGTTCCTCTCTCTAATCCTTTGCAGGATCACGAAACGAGAAACATGGATAGCGATGCTCTTGAAGCTATGGTAACGCAAGTACTATCGGCGCAATGGGATGTGCAAATTGATGATGATGATTGTCCTTTTTAAAGGGCGCAACTACTAAATCAAAACTTGTGCTAACGCAAGAAACGACAGGTAATTACCTAGGGAAACCTAGATTAGCAGACACTAAAAAAATTTTTATCTTCAATCTCGAGTGTGGTTGCGTGCGAGTTACAGCTGCAGTAGGGAATAGTCCAAAACCTTTGACGTATTCCTCTGCCTAAAGGCGAGAGGGTTGTGCAATACTGGCGTAGATAGCGAATCGAAACTCGTCTTACGTCTACTCTTACACTAGACAAGCCCCACTCTAGCTGAATTCTTCAGATTCCAGAGTTGGTTTTCTTGCTTTAGGCTTCTTAGAACTTTTGAATCCCGCATCTCACCGCTGGTGACTCGTTTTTATCCAACTAAACTACTCAGCTACGCTCCCAAGTGTTGGTCAAAGTTTTACCTAAAAGACTCCCTTCTAGAACCCCATACTTCAACTGTGTGATGTCGCTTGATACTACTGTATCATGGACAAAACACACCATAAAGCCACCCTATAAGGACGGGGCTTTAAAGCCAAAATTTAGGTAAAGCTCTAACTCAATGGGATTTTCTTTTCAATCTTTAGCTCAGTGCAGTCATACTGGGGCAAGAGCAGGAAAATTACACACACCCCATGGTATCGTAGAAACCCCCCGTTTTATGCCTGTGGGTACGCTGGGAACAGTTAAGGGTATTACCCCAGCGCAACTACAGGGAACTGCAGCACAAATGATATTAGCGAATACCTATCACCTCCATTTGCAACCGGGGGAGGAGATTGTGCAAGCTGCTGGGGGATTACACAAGTTTATGGGTTGGTCACAGCCAATCTTAACTGATTCGGGTGGTTTTCAAGTTTTTAGTCTCAGTGAATTACGAAAAATTTCTGAAATGGGTGTGACATTTCGTTCTCCCAGGGATGGACGTATCATTGAATTAACACCAGAACGTTCGATTGCGATTCAAAATGCTCTAGGAGCTGATGTTATCATGGCGTTCGATGAATGTCCTCCTTATCCCGCATCACGCCAGGAAGTAGAAGCTGCGACCCAAAGGACGTATCGTTGGTTAGAAAGGTGTATAGAGGCGCACCAGCGTCCAGCAGAGCAAGCTTTATTTGGTATTGTCCAAGGTGGCGTTTATACTGATTTGCGTATAGCGGCGGTTGAATCTTTGGTAAAGTTGGATCTTCCTGGTTATGCGATTGGTGGTGTTAGTGTGGGGGAACCAGGAGAATTAATTAATTCAATTGTAAAGGCAACAGCACCTCATTTACCTGCTCACAAACCACGTTATTTAATGGGAGTAGGTACCTATAGGGAAATGGTACAGGCGATTGCAGCAGGAATTGATTTATTTGATTGTGTAATTCCCACACGTTTTGGTCGTCACGGCGCTGCTTTAGTACAAGGAGAACGGTGGAATTTAAAGAATGCCCGCTTTAGGGAAGATTTTACACCTTTAGATCCAAGTTGTTCCTGTTATTGTTGCCAAAATTTTACTCGTGCTTATCTGAATCATTTGATAAGATCGCGGGAAATGTTGGGCTATATTTTGCTTTCTTTGCATAACATTCATGAGTTAATTAGATTTACTCAAGATATTCGCCAAGCGATTTTAAATGATTCTTTTACTGAAGAGTTTGCAGGTTGGCTCAAATAGTTATTGGTTGTTTGTTGTTTGTTGTTTGTTAGTTAATGACTTCTACCAAAATATCTAGATTTAAATTGTTTCGTCCCAGTCTTTCTGTGCAACTAATGGCTGCAGGATTATTGATAACTATTTTCTTTCTAGTTGTGGCAATTTTTGCACCCACATTTCAGGCTTGGGGTTGGCTACAAAATCCTACAGAATCTTTAATTAATCCGATTAATAGTCCTCCCAGCGCGGAACATTGGTTCGGGACAAATGTGCGTGGCTACGATATTTTTTCGCGTACTTTGTTTGGTTCCCAGGCTGCTTTGAAAGTAGTTATTCTTGCTACTACTATTAGCTTAGTTTTGGGTGTGCCTTTGGGTCTAATTAGTGGTTACTTAGGCGGGAAAGTAGACCGTATTCTACTGTTTTTGATGGATACAATTTACACATTACCAGGATTATTACTGTCGGTAACTCTCGCTTTTGTAGTTGGCAAAGGTGTCTTCAATGCTGCGATCGCTTTGAGTATTTCCTATGTTCCCCAATACTATCGCGTCGTTCGTAACCACACAACTAGTGTGAAAACTGAACTATTTATTGAAGCTGCGCAAGCTATGGGTGCATCGCCGACTAGGGTACTTTCACGCTACCTTTTTCTGAATGTTATTCAAAGTGTTCCTGTATTATTTACCCTCAATGCTGCTGATTCGATTTTAATCTTAGGAGGTTTAGGATTTTTAGGTTTAGGATTGCCTGAAGAAGTTCCAGAATGGGGACATGATTTGAAAGAAGCTCTTAGTGGTTTGTCTACTGGTATTTGGTGGACAGCTTTATTCCCTGGTTTAGCGATGAGTTCAATGGTGGTAGGTTTGTCTTTGGTAGGAGAAGGTTTGAGTGATATTTTTAATCCTCGAAAATAGGGAATTTCTTTTATAAAAAAAGGAACATAGAATGTAGGGAAGTAAAATTTTACGTCCCTACAAGGGTTATGAATAAATACTAAATAATGAAGAATTACATCTATCGCCGCCGAGTCATCGCCATAACTGCTTCAACACTCAGTTCAAGGCGCAGTTCTAAGTCTGGTAAAGTATCATTTTCTGAACAAATTATAGGTAGATCATCTCCCTGCCAAACCCAAATTTGCTGGCGAATAAAATCGATTAACCAAGCCATTTGTGTTCCATAACGAAGGCAGTGAAGAATCTTATTTTGTAAGTCTAGAGTACTTTGGTTAGGAGAGCGAATTTCAATTATAAAATACAGTTCTCCCTCAAATGGACCATCTTCTTCGGGAAGATTATTGCTGTTAACAACGGCAATATCTGGTACAGGTGAGTAAGGTGGGATAATACAACGTAGTTCTTGGATGGCTTCAAACCTATCGGTGCGATCATTAATATAGTTAACCAGATTACGTTGTAAACGCGAGTGAAACAAAGTTGGCATGGGTTTTTGGATCGCTTGACCTTCAATTAATTCCCATGCGGGAGATGACTCAATATGAGGTTGAGCGAGAAACTCAGTTAGAGGAAGTTTCGTGAGCGACTGAGGCATACTTATTCACACAATTTCACCGTAATCAAGTTTTTATTGATTTTCCTATTGTAATAAAATTAGTATGAATAAAATAGGCAGAATTTATCAAAATAAAGACTTTGATGTTGCAGGATTTACTGGTGAAAAAATCGAAGAGATACTCGGCGTAGTAGATCACTCTGAAGCGGATAATCATCCCATGGTAATTAATTTAAGAACTGAAAATCAACCCTGGCAAAGATATTTTTTAGACGCTGGTATAGGTTTTTGGGAAAATTGGGGTGAGTTAGTAGATAAAGAAGATGAGGATAACAGATTTGTTAACTATGGAGAAATATTTCAATTAAAAAGAAAAGTAATACAATTTATTAAATGTCGCAATGGCAAAATCAGCATTGAGATGGAAAATAAGTAACAGTTCGTTTTACAGTTAATAGACTCTGAGAAAAACGATACAGAAAGTGAAGTTTATCTGATTAAATCTCAATGAAACAAGTAATCGGCATCGATTTGGGGGGAACAGCGATTAAAT
>CAZWGS010000189.1:0-5858 GCA_964633315.1 uncultured bacterium
AGCATGAATTCACCCATTAAAGCAGTTCAAAGTGGTAGTAACTACTACGGGGATGCTTCCTACAAAACGCCACCCCCAGATTTAGAATCCCTATTACTCAAGGAGAGGATTGTTTACCTGGGTATGCCTTTGTTTTCCTCAGATCAGGTAAAACAGCAGGTAGGCATTGATGTTACCCAACTCATTATCGCTCAATTGCTGTACTTGCAATTTGATGATCCAGACAAACCTATTTTCTTCTATATCAACTCCACAGGTACTTCTTGGTATACCGGAGATGCTGTGGGTTTTGAAACAGAAGCCTTTGCTATTTGCGATACGATTAACTACATCAAACCCCCTGTTCATACCATTTGTATTGGTCAAGCCATGGGAACAGCAGCGATGATTCTTGCTGCTGGAACCAAAGGTTTTCGCGCTAGCCTACCCCACGCTACCATTGTTCTCAATCAATCTCGTAGCGGCGCTCAAGGTCAAGCGACGGATATTCAAATTCGCGCCAAAGAAGTTCTCGATAATAAGAGAACCTTCCTGGAAATTCTGGCTAAAAATACTGGACAATCTGCGGAGAAAATTGCTAAAGACACAGATAGAACCTTCTATCTCACTCCTGAAGCAGCTAAAGAATATGGTCTGATTGACCGGGTTCTCGAAAGCACTAAAGAACTACCAAAACCTCTAGCAGGTGTTAGCTAAAAAGTTCTCAAAACTAAGTTTTTAGCAATAATCCCGCAATACCAAAAACTAACAACCAACAACAAATAGATTACTATGCCTATTGGTGTCCCTAGTGTTCCCTATCGTCTTCCTGGAAGTCAGTATGAACGTTGGATTGATATCTACACTCGTCTGAGTCAGGAAAGAATTATTTTTCTCGGTCAAGAAGTAACCGATGGTTTAGCAAATCGCATTGTGGCGTTTCTTCTCTACCTCGATTCTGATGACCCCAGCAAACCAATTTACCTCTATATCAACTCTCCTGGTGGTTCCGTTACTGCTGGTATGGCGATTTATGACACCATGCAGTACATCAAATCGGAAGTGATTACCATCTGTGTTGGTTTAGCTGCTTCTATGGGTTCTTTTCTCCTCGCTGCTGGTACTCCCGGAAAACGTCTCGCCCTTCCTCACTCCCGCATTATGATTCACCAACCTATGGGAGGTACAGGACGTAGACAGGCGACAGATATTGATATTGAGGCGAGGGAAATTCTGCGCATTCGTCATCAGTTAAACGATATGTTGGCTACTAGAACTGGACAAACTATCGAAAAAATAGAGAAAGATACTGACCGCGATTACTTCATGTCTGCCCAGGAAGCAAAAGAATATGGCTTAATTGACCGTGTAATTGAAGAAAAGCCTAACTAAATGGTTATTGGTTGTTTGTTATTGGTTATTTGTGACTGCTAACTGACAACTATTACCTTCTCCTGTAGACAAAATAAAAAAAGGGTGGGTTTTAATTACCCACCCCTAGCCTTCAGGAAGAAAAATCATTACATCGGTCGATAGACTCGATAATTGATATTAGGGAAGATATTATCAATTTGCTCTACCTTATCAAGCCAACCAGAATCAACTTTGCCAATCTTAATATCTTCGTATATTTTATTAAAACGCATTAAGTGTGAGCGTGTTCGGCGTACTGCATAGGGAACCATCGTTCCGGTACGCATAATAAAAGCCCAATCTGAAGACTGCGCCAGCAACAACTCCCGCGCCGCTTGGTTTAAAGCTTTCCACTGCAAATCATCTTCCGGTTCCTTATGGCTAATCTCAATCATCCTTTCCGCCGCTTTGTGGAGGTGAGGATAAATCCAAGTGTTAGTTTCATTTAACCAATACTCGTGGAAACCTTTATATCCCCAGCTAGACTGAGAAGGTCGACAAACCTGTTGATTTGGTTCTTTACGCAAATAATCTGCTAAGTGAGTCATCTCATAGGTTTGCTGGTCATACCAAGATTTGCGGAACAGGTAATTGAGGAACCAAGGACCTTCATACCACCAGTGACCATACAATTCCGCGTCGTAGGGAGAAACTACCAAGGGAGGACGCTGCATAATTCCCGATAGATGGGTAATTTGCTGTTCCCGATTGAACATGAAATTAGCTGCGTGTTCCGCTGCTTTTTCCTTTGCCCAATAGGGATCATATAGGGCTTTGTCAGATAAACCTGCAGTCCGGCTAGTAATTTTATGGTACTTAACGCCTGTATTCTTGCGTTGACCATTGGGCATAATATAGGGCTTAATATACTCATATTCTGCTTCCCAGCCCAGGTCCTTGTAAAACTCACGGTATTCTGGATCTCCGGGATAGCCTACTTCTGAGGACCAAACCTGTTGGGATGATTCATGATCTCGACCAAAAGCAGCTACTCCAGTTTCGGTGAAAATAGGCGCATAGCTACCAAAGCGGGGACGGGGACGTGCATAGAGTAAACCATGACCATCGGTGAGAAAATAGCGTAAGCCAGCATCGGCTAGCATTCTTTCTAAACCTTCGTAGTAGGCGCACTCTGGTAGCCAGATTCCCTTGGGTGGACGACCAAAATTTTCCTCATAATGTTCGCAGGCTACCTGAACTTGTGCCCACACTGCTTGAGGATACATTTTCATCAAGGGGAAATAACCGTGAGTTGCACCGCAGGTGATAATTTCTAGATTGTTAGAATCAAGAAATTGCTTGAAAGCACCAACTAAATCGCGGTCATAACGTTCCCATGTCTGGCGAATTTGCTGAAATTCTTGGGCATAATGCTCAGCCAGGTAGCGAATATGACCATTATGTTTGTTATAGTCAATTTCCTTTGCTATTAGCTCTTCAAGCTTCGCCAGATGCTCTTCATAGCGGTCTTGCAGCAGAGGATCACGTAGCATAGACACCAAAGGTGGTGTCATACTCATGGTCATTTTGAAATCAATTCCGTCGTTCTTTAAGCCCTCAAACATATGCAGGAGAGGGACGTAAGTTTCGGTGATTGCCTCAAACAACCATTCTTCCTCTAGAACATAGTCGCTTTCAGGGTGTCGGACAAAAGGCAAGTGAGCGTGGAGGACAAGGGCAAAATAGCCAAGAGCCATAGTACTTGAAACTTCTCAATGAATGGGTTGCGATCGCAAGCCGAGTAGACTTTATATTATCTTAAGATTTTATGCTGAAAAGTACTGAAAGGTAAAATAATTGCCCCTAAATACTAGTTTTTTACCCTTTCCATAGTCGAGGGGGTTGATACTCTCCTCATCAAAAAGAGTGCAAATCTCGCCTCGAGTTATGTAAAATCGCAAATTGTCAATTATTAAACGTATATTAAGTTAAAATAAACCAGATAAAATTACCCAGTTTAGAAGCGATTGAATTTTTAGTTCCCAGCTTATCAGTGTTTTTAACCCTGTGCTCAAACCCAACGGTAGGCCATTAGCCTCCCGACAAAATAATCAAATACAAATTTTGCTTCAGCTAGTACTGTTTGTCGATCAACGTCCTAGTTCCCAAGCACATATTCAGCGCATCCGTAATTATCTCCAAGACCTTCAAGTTAATTATGCCTTTGACCTTCAAGTAATTGAGGTAGGAGAGCAACCTTACTTGGTGGAACACTTTCGCTTGGTCGCAACCCCAGCCTTGGTGAAAATTCATCCTGAACCTACACAAACATTAGCCGGTAGTGATTTGGTAGCCCAACTCAAAAAGTGGTGGCTTCGTTGGCAAGATGAGTTAGAAGAACAATCTACTGACTTAGTGGTTCAGGATAATGGGTCATTGGCAATGAATAATATTGGCTATGCTGCAGAATTAATGCGCTTGTCTGATGATATTTTTCGCCTTCAGCAAGAAAATGCAGAGTTATTAGAGCAGCTTAACTTCAAAGATCAGGTTTTGGCAATGTTGGTACACGATTTACGTAGTCCTCTGACTGCAGCTTCTATTGCCGTAGAAACCCTAGAATTATCACAAAATAAGGAAACAGAACGAGCCAAAAATCTCAAGCAGCAATTATTCAAGCAGGCGCGTGCCCAATTTCGCTCCATGAATCGCATGATTAACGATATTCTGCAAGCAGCGAAAGGCAAAAATGCGGAGTTAAAACTTAAACCTCGTCCTCTGTATTTTCAGGATTTGTGTCAAGAGATTATTACTCAAGTGCGAAAGAGAGTTGAAACTAAGGGTCAAGAGTTAGTGACTGACCTACCACAGGATTTACCCACTGTTTATGCTGACCCCGAATTAATGCGTCAGGTTATTATTAATCTCTTGGACAATGCCATCAAGTACACTCCGGAGGGAGGCACAATTCAATTATCAATTCTGCATCGCACAACACAAAAAATTCAAGTTAGTGTCTGTGATACAGGTCCTGGTATTCCTCTAGAAAAACGAGACCTAATTTTTGAAGGGCACTTCAGATTGCAAAGGGACCAGGAAAAGGAAGGTTATGGTTTAGGCTTGTCCCTATGCCAGAAAGTAATTCGCCTACATTACGGTCACATTTGGGTTGATGACAAACCTAACCAAGGCAGTTGTTTTCACTTCACTCTCCCTGTTTACAGAAAGTAGTCAGCACTCAAAGTTGGTGGAGTTGGGGAAGCAGGATAGAATTAAGCACTCACAATTTGTTATCAGCTAACTCCCACCTGTTCCCCAAAAAAACAACTAAGTTAAATCAACCTGTATTTCTCATCCCAGCAGCAATACCATTGATTGTCAGCAAAGCGCCACGCAATAACTCTTCTTTGGAATAACGGAAGTGGATAACACCAGATGTGGTTTGATTACTGTATTCGCGTAACCGTTTGACAAGAGAAACTTGGAGGAAACCAAGAGGCACAATAGTTCCATTGCGCAGTTGTACTGAGCGTTGTAAACTCGGGTCACCATCAAGGAGTTTTTTATGACCAGTGACGCTCAAAACTAGCTCCCGAGTGAGATGATATTCCTGAGAAATTTGCTCAAATACTTTCTCAAATCGCTCTAAGTCCTCTGGTTGAGCAAGTTCCCTGACATAATGGAGTGCCATTTGTAAGTCCACTTTTGCCAGGGTCATTTCCACCTTAGAAATTACCATCTTAAAGAAAGGCCACTTGTAGTAAAAGTAGCGTAGCAATTGGAGATGCTCTTCTGGCTTTTGGTTAAGGAAATCCTGAAGTGCGCTACCTACACCATACCAAGCTGGTAAGAGGAAACGGCTTTGAGTCCAGCTAAATACCCAAGGAATTGCCCGCAAACTGCTCAAATCCTTTTTACCACTTTTGCGGCGTGCTGGACGAGAGCTAATTTGCAGTTGGCTAATTTCTTGAATGGGAGTAATCGAGAGGAAGAAATCGAGAAAATCCGGTTGTTCGTAGATTAGAGAGCGATAGACACTGCGCGAGAGTGTTGCCAATTCCTCCATAATCTCATTCCAAGGCTTGATATCATCAAAACCACTCTTGAGTAAGCTGGCTTGAATAACGGCTGTGGTAACTGTCTCTAGATGATAGAGGGCCAGATCTGGTAGTGAGTATTTAGAAGCGAGTACCTCACCCTGCTCAGTAATCTTCATCCTGCCATTGATTGTGGCACTAGGCTGCGCTAAAATCGCTTCGTAGGCTGGACCGCCACCACGACCTACGGAACCTCCGCGACCATGAAAAATACGCAGGTCAACTCCATATTTTTCCGCAACCTTGGCTAGGGCTTTCTGTGCTTTGTGGATTTCCCAGTTACTACTTAAAAATCCTGAGTCCTTGTTACTGTCGGAATAGCCCAACATAACTTCTTGGAGATTGCTAGGTTGGAGGACAGAAGGGGTTAAATTGGGTTTTATTTCTGGTTCCTCACCCCCTTGCTGCATCGCCAAACGCTCATATCCT
>CAZWGS010000190.1:0-5831 GCA_964633315.1 uncultured bacterium
ATAACTTCTTGGAGATTGCTAGGTTGGAGGACAGAAGGGGTTAAATTGGGTTTTGTTTCTGGTTCTTCACTCGCTTGCTGCATCGCCAAACGCTCATATCCTCCTGCTAGAGAGGCACGATACAAAGGCAGGGCAAATAAGTCATTCATGACCTGAGGTGCTCTTTTGAGGTCATCTACGGTCTCAAACAGAGGTACAATTCGTATCGTACCTATACCCGTTGCTGGGTCGTAGAGTCCTGCTTCTTTTGCCAGCAGTAGTGCTTCAAGGACATCACTAGCATCGTTACTCATGCTGATGATGTAGGTATGACATATATTGATGCCAAACTCCTGTTGCAGCGTGCGCAAGGTACGGAAAGTATCTATTATCTCCTTAGTTTTCTCGGAAAAAGGCATTTCCGCAGGAATCAAAGGACGACGAGTCTGAAGTTCGGTAGCAAGCCAAATTACCCGCTCTGACTCGCTCATTTCGTTGTAAGGTTTGGGAAGAATTTGCAGATATTTTGCTACTTCATCCCAAGTGTCGGAGTGGCGAGATGATTCCTGACGCATATCCATTTGAGTCAGGGTAAAGCCATAAATTTCTACTTGAGCAACGAGGTTTTCTAGATTACTACAAACTAAGCCAGTTTCCGAGAGATTGCGCTGGATTAGTTGAAGTTCCGCTAAAAATTCATCTCCAGAAAGGTAAATGCTGCGTGGATTAATTTCTACTTGCTGTTGCTGTTGCTGTTCTGGTTGTCCCAGAGATTGGTTGCGTTTGCAAGTATTTTCTAATCGTTCTTGAATGTAGGCGAGCTTGAGGCGGTAAGGTTCTTGGCGATAGCGCACTGCCAAGTTCTCATACAATTCTGGCATATTAGCTCGGTCTTGCTCTAGGGAATCGAGCAACTCTGGCAAAACATTACTCCAGTGCAAGGACAAGCTTAAGGAATCTTGCAACTTCGTAATCGCCTCAATATATTTTCTGAGAACTAGGTTTCTCTGGTAACAAGCAGTTTTCCAGGTTACCGGAGGTGTTACGGAAGGGTTACCATCTCGATCTGCTCCTACCCAAGAACCAAAGTAGCAGAAATTTTGCCT
Source organism: uncultured bacterium (assembly GCA_964633315.1). GTDB lineage: Bacteria > Cyanobacteriota > Cyanobacteriia > Cyanobacteriales > CAWCAG01 > CAZWGS01. The sequence continues at coordinate 1,086 of CAZWGS010000190.1, forward strand.
AGGAGGAGAGAGCCAGGGAAAAGCATTGTTGAGTGCTTGCTTGAGACGTACAGAAAGTTGGGGGATAGCATCAAATAAAACTTCCTGGAAGTAGTGTAGGGAATATTCAACCTCATCAATAACCGAGGGTTTAAACTGGTGCAGTTCATCAGTACGCCACCACAGACGAATTTCTTCGGTTAACTTTTCAATCGCTACTTCCGCTTCCCAGGAAGTAGTTAATCCCATCGCCGTAAAAGCTTCTTCTGCTTGGTCTATTTGGCGCAGAATGTGGGAGATGTGGCGTTGTTTTTTGCGAATTGTTTGACGGACAATTTCTGTGGGGTGGGCGGTGAAAACCAAACGTACATCCAGATTTTGTAGTAATTTCTGAATCGTTTGTGGTGGCATATTTACCTGTTTGAGATGGGGAAATAGCCACTGGAAAGTGCCTGAACCAGGTGTCATTGCTCCCTGCAAATTTTTCTCTAATTGATTTGCTCCAGGAGGCGGAAAGGAGGTATTCTCTTTGAGACCAGACTGGGCATGGGCAATGGCAACAGCAGAGGAAGTTGTCTCCCCTAGTTCACTTAATACCCACGATTGCTCACTCAGGTTTTTATCTTTGTAGGTAGCACGCCGCGACAGTTGTTGTTCTCTCTGCTCATAGTGTTGTTCTACGATATTAATAAGCTGAAAATAAAGAGCAAAAGCACGAGCTGCTTTGATCGCATCATCTAGTTCAAGATTCTCAATTAGCTTGGGAATACAAGACTCTGGTAATTCTGTAGCTTGTCCTTCTGGGGAACACATGGAGCGGAGTTGTTTGAGTAAATCAACCAAATGCTGACCACACTCTGATTGCAAAATTGACTCCCACAAATCCTCCACCAATTTGAGACGATGACGCAGCAATAATTCTGAGTTGGAGAGGTTTCTAATTTCTGGTGTAGATGATCGAACAAGCGAGTTCATATGGCTTTTTTTTCAGTAAGAGAATAAAAAATAACTGGGACATTTGCTAGTATTGCTACCTAGCTCTCAAAATTTGAGCTGCTGATAGTTTCAGCATGATTTTAATTTGACACTTTTGCCTTGCCCGAGGCCAAGTCCAGTTGCTAAATTGCTCAACAACTGGGACTATATCTATTGGAATTTGCCCTCTCACCAGAATTGCAGGCAAGATGCTAATCCAGTGCGGCCAAGAATCAAGATTTCAACTTTCAGACACGCGAGTAAAGTGACAGAACTTGTCTGGGTCTGAGTATCTAAAATTCCTGGTCAAGTTGCGGCTCCTGGGTAGTTTAGTTTTTCAATTATTTTGCACGATTGAGGCACTTTTGTGTTAATTTACACCTTTTGGTCTAAAACTGTGTTTAATTAATGTAAATACCGGTTCTTCCTCCAGAGAAAATCAGAATTTACTCAATAATTTAGACCATATAGCCACAATTGCGTATGAATGAGTTTATTATCCCAGCTTTCAAAAACCAACAGAAGTTTACCTATTCTTCAATTTTCAAGCTCTCTAGCTCAGAAAAATGTAGTAGAGGTAGGCGAGAGCCACGAAAAACTTCTTCGCTCGCTTGACCTAATCCAATTAATTGTTTTTCCAGAGATTGGGCAACCAGTAGCCCTACAATAAAGGGACTCAGTGTCGCAGTGAGCAAAATTTCTGCTGGAACTGGAAATTTTGAACTATTTAAAGTAACAGTTTCGTGTAGTTTGATTCTAGGTGATTGCATTTTGTTGTTTCGTTTACTAGCTAGATTTTCTTGGTAATGTTGGATGTTGAACAGCACCATCCCCCAAAACATCAGCCCCACTTGGCTCGTTGGCTACACCAGTTACTTCAAGAGTCGGGTGTGCATCTGCGAGTGCGTCTGCGGGGTAATAACCTCCATATTTTATGTGAGGCTGGCGCCACTCCCTCTAAGGCAAAAATAGCACCCCGCTTAGTTGCTGCACTTAAGTCAGAAGCTGGTAAGCAAAGACTTTTGTCTTGGGCTGGAGAACATCCCATACACCGCCTCATACTCTATGGTAGAGCGCAGGGGCAGGAGCGCCCCGAGTGGATTGAAAAAATTACCCTCAACTTGTCATCGTCTGAATCGAGAGATTGGCAGGAAAATGTAGATGGTAAACAGACAATTTCTGCGACCAATTCTGCTGATTTAAAAACTTCTAAGAAACAGAGTAATCTGGGGGAAATTGCCCGTCACTTGAGTGCTTCCTTGAGCCATCTTGGGGTAAGTATAAGGTTGAAACGTCAAAAACTAGGAACTAAGTCTAAAGTAACTAGTAAAAAGGCTAAAGTTATTCCCTCTCAAAGACTTTGGGTAATTTGCGATTGTAACTACAGCCCTGATGCTTCTGTGTTAGCAGAGCCAATTGCTCAAAAGTTGCGTCAGCTTAAGTTAGAAGGATTTCGCGAAGCTATAATTCGCTCCCAGGTAGTAGGTGAGAAAGAGCCAGATTGGTCACTGCGAGTTGATTTAACCCCTCCAGGACAAATGCTCAAGGATTGGGCTTATTGGGGAGATGTTCAAGCAATTGCCAATTTACTCAACCAGGAATTAAATTCCCAAGGAGTAACACTACAGGCAACATTAAAAGATACTACTCTCCATTTATTTTGTCGCTTCTTGGCAACTGGAGAATCTGAGGCAAACTCAGAAAGTGTACCCAACCAACAAGAGATAATTCCCCAGATTAGCAATCTACTCCAATCCTTAACACCCCAAGGTATAACGGCTGCAGTAGTGTATGGTATTACTTCTGGTTTCCAAGTGGAAAATCTAGTTACCAACGCTTCTGAAAGTCAGGAAAGCAACGATAAATCACCAGCTTGGGTTCAGTGGCTGCAACTTAATCCTGAAGCGGAAATTTCTACCTTTACTTTGGCTCAAAAAGGGAATCAAGATGCTTTAAAATTCCTTTTGGAAAGGTTGCTCAATCGCGATCTTGATTGGCGTTTGGCGACAGGTGGTATTCGCATCAAGCTTTGTCGCAAACAGGACTTACTACACATTATGACTGAGGCGGTAGTTTGTCCTGAGAAAGTACAAATTCTCGAACCGACAGAAAGTTTACTGCGCCAACTATCTCTGTCTAAAATAGCAGGAGTACGTATCTATGGGCGTAGGGCAGGGCAAATCAATCCTCTTTGGAATTATGGAGTAGATTTTGTCAATAGACAACGTTCTTCTGGCTCAAAACGCTCTTCTGCTTTAGCTACAATAAGTAGTTCCTCTCAGAATGCTACTGAAACTGATCATAGTGCTACCTCAGTTGCAGAAAGTGAAAGTGAATCACTCATGCCAATCTGGGGGAGATTTTGGCAAACAATTACAGCTACAGTTACTTTGGGCGGGACTCAGATTTTAGTTCCCAATCTAGAATCTCCAGGTGAAGAAAAGCTAGCTAATACTCTGGAGCAAAATCTCCCAGCTGGTCTTGTTTCGCGCAATTTAGCGTCATATCAGGGTACAAAAGTAGCATTGGTTTGGGGTTTTGTGGGATTATTTCTCACACTACAGGCAAATTGGTTGCTAGGTCGCTTGTTAATTGTAAATCAGCAATCTCCCCAGGAATCTCTAGTCATCTCAGAAAGCAATTGGGACATTTTGTCTTGGCAAAAAAGTCAACCTGCGGAGGCTGTTAGTGGTGGTGATTTTATTAAACCGGGAAGTCTAACCACCCAAGATTTGGCAGAAGGTAGAGATAGTTTAGCCCAATTAGCAATTTTAGCTGCTGCAAGATCTACTAATCCCTCATTTAACAATCGCGTTTTAAATGAAAAATTAGCTCTCTATCAGCAACGAGTTGCCGAGTCAGGAGTGCCTGATGTCCTCATTGTCGGTAGTTCGCGGGCGATGCGGGGAATTGATCCCAAAACCCTTAACCAAGCTTTGCAAGCGAGGGGACATCGTCAACTAGAAGTATTTAATTTTGGTATCAATGGAGCAACAGCCCAGGTAGTAGATTTAATGCTACGGGAAATCTTAACCCCAGAACAACTACCCAAAATGATTATTTGGGCTGATGGTGCTAGGGCTTTCAATAGTGGTAGGGTTGACCATACCTATAATGCGATTGCTAGCTCTGAAGGTTTTCAGTCGTTGCTTGAGGATACCTTTCCCCAGCAACAGCATCAGCCAGGAACAGTTGCGAAGGGCAATTTAAAGGATTACTATCGGCAAGTGGAAAATTGGCTCAATCAAGGAACAAGTTTTATCTCCCCAGCCTATTCCCAGCGTCAACAGCTCAAAAATAAGCTCCGCAATCATTTTGCTGCTAAGGTTGATTCTGTAGTTGCTCCCCTAGTTCCTAATCGCGATCCCCAACCAGCTATTACTCCAGGGGAAACTCTAGCAATTGATCGCGATGGTTTCCTACCGATTAATCAGAAGTTTAACCCCCAAACTTACTACGAAAGCCATCCCCGTGTCGCTGGTCTTTACGATGGAGATTACAACACCTTTTATCTTGAAGGCAAGCAACATCGAGCTATGCTCAATTTACTTTCTTTGCTGGAGAAGCACCAAATTGAACTGGTTTTTGTCAACACTCCCCTCACAGACGATTATCTCGATTCCACACGCTCTCAATATGAGCAAGAATTCCAACAATACATGAATCGAGTTGCCATTGAACATAATTTTGCTTTTATTGATTTAGGGCAAAAATGGCTCACCGAGTATAACTTTTTCTCCGATCCCAGTCATCTCAACCGCTATGGAGCTGTGCAACTTTCTGTGATACTCT
>CAZWGS010000191.1:0-5678 GCA_964633315.1 uncultured bacterium
TCTTTAAACCAGAGTGGGTAATTTACGCTGTTTATCTTTCCGAAAAAATTGGTTATTGGCGATATATTCTGATGTATCGTCATTTGGAGCAACATCCAGAGTTTCAGTTTTATCCTCTATTTAGAATGTTTGAAAGCTGGTGTCAAGATGAAAACCGTCACGGAGATATTTTTAAAGCCTTATTGCGCTCCCAACCTAAGATGTGGAATAACTGGAAAGCAAAATTATGGGCGCGTTTTTTCCTATTATCGGTGTTTGCAACTCATACTTTAACTGTACATGAGCGGGCTGATTTTTATGCTTCTGTGGGCTTAGATGCTCAAAAATATGACCGCGAGGTAATTCGTAAAACTAATGAAACATCTGCCAGAGCCTTTCCTGTTACTCTGAATGTGGAACATCCTCAGTTTTTCCAACGTCTAGAAAATTGTGCGCAACGCAATGAAAAGTTGAATTTAATTGAACAGAGTAATGCTCCTATAATTATCAAGTTTTGCCGCAAATTGCCGTTGCTTACTGGTACTTTCTGGGATTTGTTGCGTTTGTATTTAATTAAACCAGTGGATGCGGAATCTTTACGGGGTAGTGTGCGTTAAGAAGGAAGGGAAGCTTGGGGAAATAGGGAGATGGGGAAATAGGGATCTTTTTGTTTTTTCCCATCTTCAATTGACTCTTTATAAGTAAGGATTGAGAGCACTTCTACTGTAACTATGCGAGAGCGATTTGCTATAACTCTCTTCCATCAGACAGGGCTATAACCCTAATTTTCCATAGCTGGAAACAGCGTGATTTCGTAGATTTTTCCAAGAGTGATGGAAGAGCGATAATCCTCTTTTGTCAAACTCCGAAAAACGAGGGACAAACCTTGATTCTTTGGTTGGGTGTCGTTGGCTATAATGACGTAATTTCGTCAGAATCTCGGACAGTTACAGAAGAGGAATAAATCATCTCATAGTGAATCGGCTTGCCACACCCCCTTTATTAAAATCAACTAAATACTTTTATGCCAAAAATCATAGCTATTTCGATGATTTGGTTATGGAAACTGAATTTGGTATCACTATTGTGCAACGCCAAAAATTCAAGGGAGAAATTGTTTTTTCTTTCTACTTAATTTACATTGCAACACTACCATCTGGCATAATCGCTTGTCTTAAATCGGCGTAAGCGAGATTTGTTCCTGTTAAATCTGCACCTGTTAAATCCGCCTGATATAAAATTGCGCCACTCAAATTTGCATAACTCAAATCTGCACCTCGCAGACTAACTTCAGTTAAATCAGTAGCTAGAGAATTTTCTCCTCTACTCACACTCAAATTAGCACGACAAAGTCTGGCTCCATTTAAGTTAGCTTGATACAAAATAGCCATACTCAAATTTGCGTAGCTAAGATCAGCGTGAGTGAGATCTGCTTGACTAAGGTTAGTGCGATAATCAGAGGTTGGGCGTAAATCCACTTCAATCATTAAGGCGTGAGATAATTTAGCGCTACTACAATTTGCTCCTTCTAAAATTGCTTTGATAAGATTAGCTCTTGTTAGATTAGCTTGAGTTAAGATGGCCCCACTAAGATCAGCTTCTCGTAATCTGGCTTGAGATAAATCTGCTTGAGTTAAGTCTGTACCCCAAAGTATGGATTCACTCAAATCTGCTTCCTTTAAACAAGCGTAACTAAAGTTAGTTCTACCCAATCGTGTTTGTCGTAAATCTGCTGCGGTTAAGTCAACACCACTGAGGTTTACTTTGATTAGTTCAGCTTCTTGTAGACTAATGCGAGGAAAGCTTCTTTTCCCTGCTGCGTATTGTTGCAATATTATTTCTGTTAGCATTTAAAGCTGGGGCAACATTGAAATATATTATCTGATAATAATTCTTTTCGCGTCATCGTATGAGCGTATCGCATAGTATTCGATGAACCTATAGTACCAGTTTAATTTTTGTCATCTAAAGAGAGTAAGGACAGAATTGAAGATGAGCTATGGACACTTGAAAATGTAGTGCTAAGTAGAAAATTATTTTGTTCTTTGGGTGTTACTTTCAATCTATTGTGGGGAATTCTAACAATAGAAGTGAGTTAGTGTTGAGAGTTACTCCCATGACAATGCCCAATTTTTTGGTTATTGGTGCACCAAAAGCAGGTACAAGTGCGCTTTATTCCTATCTTCAGCAGCATCCGCAAATTTTTATGAGTGCTGTAAAAGAGCCTCATTTTTTCTCTTTTGAAAATGAAGAAATTAAGGCAAAAGGACCTGGAGATATAGAAAGGTTAGCTGGTACAGTCACCCGTTTGGAAGATTACCAAAAGCTGTTTGAGTCAGTATCAGATGAAATTGCCATTGGTGAAGCTTCTACCACTTATTTAAGCAGTGATAAAGCCGCAGGACGCATTAAGTATCATTTACCTCAAGTAAAGTTAATTGCGATTTTACGTAATCCTGTAGATGCTGCCTATGCTAGCTTTTTACATTTACGTCGAGATGGCGATGAACCTATCAATGATTTTGCTTTAGCTTTGCAACAGGAAGAAGAACGTATTGCCAAAAAATGGGAAGGTATTTGGAATTATAAAAATAGAGGCTTCTATTATCAGCAAGTAAAGCGCTATTTTGATATTTTTAATCGCGAGCAAATCAGGATTTACCGCTACGAAGATTTTAAGAGTGAACCAGCTAAAATCTTGCAAGATATTTTTGCTTTCCTGGAAGTTGACCAGAGTTTTACTCCTGATATGAGCGAGAAATATAATGTTTCTGCGATGCCGAAAAATCAAGCTTTAAATCGACTACTAGTTAAACCTAATCCCTTCAAATCTACAATTAATCTGATTTTGCCTCAGGATTTTCGCTCTCAGATCGCAACCAAGATAAAAAGTTGGAATTTAAGTCAATATCAGAAGCCACAAATGTCTCCTGAAATTCGCCAACAATTAACCTGGGGATATAGAGAAGATATTTTACAGCTCCAGGATTTAATTGAGCAGGATCTTTCCAGTTGGTTAGAACTTCCAGAAGCCTCACTGAAAAAGGCTTCATAACTGTTTATCTTATAGAATTAGCTTGATTCATGTTGCAGCAACCTTTAGTTAGTATTTTAATTAATAATTATAATTACGGACATTTTTTATCTGAAGCGATTGATAGCGCTCTCAAGCAAACCTATCCTCACCTGGAGATAATTGTGGTGGATGATGGTTCGACAGATAATTCACGGGAAGTAATTACTAGTTACAAAGATAAAATAATTCCTGTTTTCAAAGAAAATGGAGGTCAAGCTTCTGCTTTCAATGCTGGTTTTGTAGCTAGTAGTGGTGAAATTATCTGTCTGTTGGATGCTGATGATTTATTCTTGCCTCACAAAGTAACTAAGATTGTCAATATTTTAAGTAGTTCATCAACTACAGGGTGGTGTTTTCATGCATTAGAACTAATAGATAAAAATTTGCACGCTATAGAAAAGGCAGCCAATTGTAATAAATCCTTAAAAAAGGCAGAAAATTTAGTCAAAGAATATGACCTCAGATTCCATCTACAACAAGGAAAACTGAATAATTATATTCCTAGCTACGGAGTTCCTGCTACTTCTGGCTTATGTTTTAGGCGCTCTTTATTAGAGCAAATTTTACCAATGCCGGAAGCAGAAAAAGTTTCTTTAAGTGATAATTACATTAAATATTTAGCCCTCGCTCTAGCTAAAGGATGTGTAATTTCCCAACCCTTAGCTAGCCAAAGAATTCACGGCAATAATATTTACACCAGGCGTAAAGACAACCAAAAAATAACAGCCAGAATCGCGATCCTAACAGCCTATTGGCTACGGGTTAAACTACCAAAAATCTCTAAATTTACCAACAATATTTTTGCCTCAGGCTTAACCACCTATTGGCAACTTGGTGGTATCGAACCAGAGTTCAAAACCATGGTGCAAAAATACATTAAATCTAGTACATGGCGAGACAAACTTGCCATCTATAGTAAATCTTTTTACTACTACTTGAAATGGCAGATTTAGTTAGATTAGGAGAAAAAATTTTAGTAATTATGGGGTTAATGTACATGGCGGGTAGTTTTGATAAACTCCTACCTGGTGCATTATCTTCCCTAATTCAATACGGAGTTTATGGAGTTGCGATCTTACTACTTTTAGCACGTTGGCAAAGAACAGTGCGTACAGCGCTGCGAGATAAATTTCTTTGGATTCTTCTCACCATAGTTATCTGTTCCTTTCTTTGGTCAGATTTTCCTAGTGATAGCCTACGTAGTGGCATTGTAGCTTGGCAAACCGCCTGTTTCAGCTTGTATGTGGCTTCTTGCTACACATTGAAACAGCAAATACGCCTCATGTCTTGGGCGATGGGTATTGCTTCAGTGGTTGCAATTTTATACACCTTAGCAATGCCTGGTATGGGTATTCATACCTATGGGGAACATGCAGGCGCATGGCGAGGCTTATACGCCCATAAAAACAGCCTCTCACAAATTGCCGCCTATAGCGCCATTGTCTTGTTATTCTTGCCAGCAACACAGCGTGGATGGCATCGCTATCTGGGATGGGGATTATTTGGCTTAGCAGTAGCTTTATTGCTGCTGTCTACTTCCAAAACAGGATTGATGGTATTTCTATGTTCCATGACTCTATTTCGCCTCTATAAAGCAGTACGCTGGCGCAATACCAACTCTATACTCATTTTAATTATCATCATCCTCATTTTCTCAGCAGTAGTCATTTTACTAGTAGGTAATGCAGAAGCGGTACTAGGTGCTTTAGGAAGAGATCTTACCCTAACCGGGCGTACAGAAATTTGGGGTGGTGCGATTGGATATATCAAACAACAACCCTGGTTAGGTTATGGACGCGCTGGATTCTGGCATCCTAAGAGTGGTAAAGCCCTAGCAATTGGAGAAGAGTTAGGCGCAAATTACGCACCACCTCACTCCCATAACGGTTTTGTGGATGTGAGTTGCGATCTTGGTTTAATTGGTTTAGGTTTCTTTGTACTGAGTTTTATCACTACCTTTGCTAAAGCTTATAAGCAAGTACGTTTAACAGGAAAGTTAGAAGGTATTTTTCCTGTGATGTATATCTCTTTCTTCTTGCTTTATAACTTTACCGAAAGTTCTTTTTTGCGTCATAATTCAGTGCTTTGGGCAACCTATATGATTGTCGCTCTTTCGGCGGGAAAAATTGCTCCTAAACTGCCCAAAAAGAAATTGCAACTGCAGCAAATACAAATTCCCAATTTACTTCTTCAATCCAGAACAACAAACAATATTAGCAAAGAAAAAAATGTCGAAACTAGCAATTTTTCTGAGTGATTTAGACGGCGGAGGCGCTGAACGCGTCATGCTTAATTTAGCCCTGGGTTTTGTCCAACAAGGTATAGAATTAGACCTAGTTTTAGCGAGAAAAGTTGGTCCTTATCTCTCCCAAATTCCTCCTCAAGTAAGAGTAATAGATTTGCAAGAATCTAGCTTAATGCGTAGCATTCCAGCATTAAGCAAATATCTACAACAAGAATCGCCCCAAGTGTTATTATCCGCCCTAGAAGACACTAATATAGTTGCGATTGCTGCCAAATATCTAGCGCGAGTTTCCACTCCCGTAATTGTTACCGTACACAATAACCTTTCCCAGGAATCTCGCAATGCTACCAATCTTAAACGTAAACTTGTTCCTTACTT
>CAZWGS010000192.1:0-5549 GCA_964633315.1 uncultured bacterium
GTTGACTGTTGATGGTTAATAGTTGATTGGGATGTAGCTCACTAATTCAAGAAACACTATAAATCACATTACCAAGAAAGTTAATTAATGTCTTGCTTTATCAACTCTTGGCTAGGCACATGGTATATCTTTTCGCAATAGAAAATACGATGATTTAGATATCACTGTGATGCTTGAGGCTCCCACTTTACACCAATCAGACGAAATCAGATTGAGATCAGTTATTACTGCAATTTTCAACAAACCCTATTCTGGCAGTAATTATGGTCAAACTAAAACTTACCTCTGGAAAACCTAATTTAGTCTCAGATAAATTGTGAGCGATCTCATGGTATCCTCTGGTCCAGTGCATTACCTAAATCGCCATGAAGCATTTGAGAAGAATTCACAAAACTTTTTTGTTAGCCCTTACTACATTCCTCGTAGTACTTTTTACCGGATATTACAGTCCCCTTTCCGCAGGAGAAAATTCACCCAGTTGGTCCTATGGTGGTTCTGGAAACCCAACACAGTGGGGTAGCCTAGGTGATGATTTTGCCGCCTGTGAAGTAGGAAGAGATCAATCACCCATAGATATCAGCGATGCTGTTGCAGGTGCTCCAGCGAGGATAAGATTTAACTATGAACCTACTCCTTTAGTTGTGGTCAATAACGGACATACAGTTCAAGTGAACTATGAACCAGGTAGTAGTGTTATCATCAGAGGTCGAAAATACGACTTATTACAGTTTCATTTCCATACACCCAGCGAACACACCATTTCAGGGAAAGCTGCTGCAATGGAATTACACTTAGTCCATCGCAATCGGGCGGGAACATTAGCTGTAGTTGGTATCTTGATGGAATCAGGAACAACAAATCCTTCAATTGATAAAATCTGGCAGCATATACCTGAAGCAGGAGAAACAGAGAAAGTTGAGGGAGTAACTCTCAATGCAGCAGATTTCTTACCTAGTAATGTAGATTATTTTAGCTACCCTGGTTCACTTACTACGCCACCTTGCAGCGAAGAGGTGAAATGGCATGTTTTAACAGAACCAGTGGAAGTTTCTGAAGCACAAATTGCTGCCTTTGAAAGTTTATATCAGGTAAATGCGCGTCCTATTCAATCTACCAATGGACGCATAATTCAATTGCATCAGTAGTAGATTTCGCAATCGTATTTAATTATGGGTAACACCCTAGAATAGTGTTTTTTTCATAATTCTAGGTTGTGTTACCCCACCAGTTCCCAATCAGCATAACTGGTGAACAATACTTAAAAAAGCAGTGGCAATATTAATCAAATCGACAGAAAATTAGGACAAATATTTTCCCCTAAAACTATGTCCATAGAACCAAAATTAATTGCCGACTATAAATGTCTCAACGCCGAAGTTCCCCACTGGCATCCCCTAGAAAAACGTTTGTACTGGACAGATATTCCCACAGGTCGTATGTTCCGCTACGATCCAAAAACAGGAGAACATGAACAAATTTATGCTGGTGAATCTGTTGGTGGTTTTACTATCCAAGAAGACGGTTCCCTGTTGCTATTTAAAGCTCGTGGTGCCATTGAACTGTGGCAAGATGGCAAAATAACCACCCTCATACCCGAAATTGCCGACGAAAGAGAAACTCGCTTCAATGATGTGATAGCTGACCCTGAGGGGCGTGTATTTTGCGGTACAATGCCGACTCCAAGTCGTTTAGGTCGTCTGTATCGTCTCGACACTGACGGCACTCTCACGAAAATTCTCGACGGTATCGGTTGTTCCAATGGTATGGCTTTTACGCCAGATCGCAAGCAAATGTACTATACTGATTCTCCAAAACGGGAAATCTATCTGTTTGACTATAATCAAGCAACTGGAGAACTAAGTAATCAACGGATTCATATAGTTACTCCAGAAGCAGAAGGAGTTCCCGATGGTATGACAGTAGATGCTGAAGGCTATATCTGGTCAGCCCGTTGGGATGGTGGTCATTTATTGCGCTATTCTCCCCAAGGTGAGGAGGTATTGCGTATTCCCTTCCCAGCGAAAAAAGTTTCCTGCGTTATTTTTGGTGGTGAAGATTACACCGATATCTACGTTACTACCGCTGGAGGTGATAACCGGGAAGTCGAAGGAAAAGGTGCTGGTTGTGTGTTTCAGCTTAATCTTGGCATTCAGGGTGTACCCGAATTTCGTTCCCAGGTTAAGGTTCCAGCTTAAATTCTAAAGCACCTGCGCCCGCAACCAAGCCACTGGAATATCTAGCGCTTTCTTATATTTCTTGACAAAAGCCCTTTGACTGAACACATCATACTTATTATGCTCAATCACATCCAGAATACCTTGATATAACATCAAGGCTGCCCAAACAGGCCATCGGGAGTCAGGATTGAGGGCGCGAATTCCACTTTCTGCTTGGTTGTAGAACTTTCTGGCGCGTTGAATTTGAAATTTCATCAAATCTCGCCATTTCTGATTAACCACACCTTGGAATAACTCCTCTTCGCTGTAACCAAAAAGGGCTAAATCTTCCAGTGGTAAATAAATACGACCACGACGAGCATCTTCACCCACATCTCGTAAAATGTTGGTAAGCTGGTTGGCAACGCCTAGGGCAACGGCTTCTTCAATGGGTATGTATTTTTGACGTTCTTTCTTAGACCAAGGAGTACTACTGTAACGATTATCGATTCCTAGTACTGCATTGGACATCAACCCTACTGTACCCGCCACTCGGTAGCAATACAACTCCAATTCCTCGAAGGTTTCATAGCGATTGCGTTGCAAATCCATGCGCTGTCCGGCAATCATATCCCGGAAAGGCTGGATGTCCATGGGAAAACGTTCCAAGGTATCCACAAGGGCAACATCATAGTTATCTTGGGGTTGTCCTGCAAATACGTCTTCCAGATGCTTTTCCCATCGATCTAGGGTTTCTGGAGTTGTATAACGAGATTCTGGTCCATCGACTAATTCATCTGTACGCCGACACCAAACGTAAATAGCCCAAATCGCTTGACGCTTGAGTGGGGGCATTAATAAGGTGCCAAGATAAAATGTCTTGGAATATTTTGCCGTAATCTGACGGCAAAACTCGTAAGCTTCCGTTGAGGAGACTAGTAGTTTAGTTGGTTGAACTTTAGGCAATTGCAGCATTCATCACAGGCTGAGATTTTTCCATGGCAAGGGCAGGAAATAAGAAGCCTGCCTTTAAAATTAGCCAGTCGCCATTAGAATTGTCGCATTTGATTAACAGATCTGGAAATAAGAGGAATGTATAAGTTATCAAAGAATACATCTGATATCTTTAGCTAACTCTCATCTAGTAAGGGATTGGGTTGTTTCCAAAATTGCTTGGCTGACGACAATTACGTAACTAGCAAGATTTAATTTTTGACTAAATCAGCTTCACTTTTAATCTCACGAAGCTGGTTTAGTGGTTTTGTAGGGTAATCTGTAGCAATTATTTGGGCTGTTAGTTTTCCAGAAAGTACAGCTCCTTCCATACTACCCAAATACTCCTGCATGGTGTAGTCACCTGCAAGGTAAAAATTACTAATTGGTGTTTTTTGGTCAGGGCGATAGGCTTGACGACCAGGAGTTGCCTTGTAAACTGAACGTGGAGTTTTCACTACATGGGATTTTAGTAGTTGCGCCTTCTGTTCGCCGCTAAAGTGTTGGGGGAATAGCTTTTCCAACTCTGAAAGCGTCACCGCCACAATTTCTTCGTCAGACTTGCTAATCCAATCTTTTGCTGGTGCTAGTACTAACTCCAACATAGAACGGTCTGGATCAGCATACTCCTTGCAAGTATTACTCATATCAGCGTAAACACTCAAAAGAGGTGAACGCGAAAAGAGTAGATGGTCAATATCGGTTAATTTGCGATCAAACCAGAGGTGGAGGTTAATTACTGGCACTCCTTCTAAACCTTCCAATTTCTGGAAAAATTCCATCTTGCGCCAGGTTTGGGGTAGCATGACCTTGAGCGGGTCTACTGGCATCGCACTCACATAGGCATCGGCAGTGAAAACCTCGTCTGCTGCGCCATTGAGTCCTCGCAACAGAAAACCACTCACACTACCGTCTTCGTTGAGTAAAATTTCTTTTAGAGGTGCATTTAACCTGACCTCGCCACCTCTTTCGGTAATGTATTCTACCAAGGGTTGACACAACCTTTCCGTTGGCGAACCATCTAAAAACGCCATCTTGGAACCATTCTTTTCCTGGAGAAAACGATTCAGGGCGGTGAGAAGAATTGTAGCGGAAATCTCATCGGGATTGATGAAATTCAGAGCCTTGGACATGGCAATAAATACTTCTTTTTCTACCCTAGGGGGGATGTTTTGCTTCTCCATCCACTCAGACCAAGAGTAGCGGTCCATCTCCTCGACGTATTTTTGACCCCGTAGCATCGCTGGAATTAAACCAATACCAAAGCGAATCTTCTCTTCCCAGGTGAGCATATCATTGTTGCGCAAGATCGCGATCACGCCATTAATAGGGGCTGGAAGATCAGGAAAATCGAAGCGAGAGTAGGTTCCTGGTGCTTGGGGTTGGTTGAAGATCATGGTGTGTTCTTTCCACTGCAGACGATCTTCAATTTCCAACTCTTTAAAGAGCTGTAGCATATTGGGGTAGGCACCGAAAAAGATGTGGAGTCCTGTTTCATACCAGTCTCCATCCTCATCTTTCCAAGCGGCGATTTTGCCGCCCAAAACATCACGACGTTCAAGGACAATGGGAGTATGTCCCGCATCAGTTAGGTATTTGGCGCAAGCAAGTCCTGCTAGCCCTGCTCCCGCAATCGCAACTCGCATGTATTATCACTAAACCTTTAGGTTAGGTACTCAGGTTAATTAAAATCTTTATTATTATACTTTGCATTTCGTTACATTTCGCGCAAAACCCTGAATTCTTCTTTCCTACAAGTACTCAGGTGGCGCTATTAAGCCATTCCTCGTGCTTTAGCCGGGGGACTTCGTGTTGCTCGTTGTTTATCAAAAGACAAGTAACTAAAAGCCGCCTTAGTTGACACTCCCGAAGCTGAAGTTGCGGGAATTTTTATTTCAACCAGCTGACTCAATTTAAATGATTTTCATCACTTCAACAGAGGTTAATCTCTCCAGAAGCCTTAATTTAGGGCTGCCCCGCCCTACATAAATCAATAACTTCACCTAAAACAAGCAACTCAAGCCTTTACACAATTAAGCTTTCTGGCGAGAAACTAGCTTTTCTACAGTTGCTTGAGTCTCGTGCAACATTTGCTGACGACTATTATCTGCTTGAGTTAGAGTGGGAACTAGGTTACGGGCTTGCAGTGTCATGTGAAGCTGTAGATGTGCTACATACTCACTAATATCTTCGCTTCCTAAATCGTCACTCTGAGGCATTGATGAAAAATTCACAGTCTTCTCCTTTCGCTGATGTCACATTCGTTTGCAGGCACTAATAAAACTTATCACGTGGCTTTTGAGATCTTGTCAGTGAAGGAAAAAGTCTCAATATTTTGCAACAAATGATACGAAAAGTGGTGGTTCTCGGTGAAATAGTTCCGCCAGTAAACTTTAAACC
>CAZWGS010000193.1:0-5506 GCA_964633315.1 uncultured bacterium
TTTCCCAGGAATCTCGCAATGCTACCAATCTTAAACGTAAACTTGTTCCTTACTTAGTTCGTTGGTGTTACCCTTGGGCAAATGGAGTAGTTTGTGTCTCTGAGGGAGTCGCTGAAGACTTAGTAAAATTGGGTTTAGCAAGGAAACATATAAGTGTAATTCATAACCCTATCCTCACCCCAGAATTAAATCATAAACTCACACAAACAATAGAACATCCCTGGTTTACTCCAGGACAACCTCCAGTAATTATAGGTGTGGGACGCTTAAACAAACAGAAAGATTTTCCCACTCTAATTCACGCTTTTGCCAAAATTAGACAGCAAAAACATCTCAGATTAATCTTACTTGGAGAAGGGGAAGAACGCACTAACCTAGAGAATTTAGTACAGCAGCTAGGTGTCGCCGAAGATGTAATTTTTCCTGGATTTGTCAGTAATCCCTACGCCTATATGCGCCAAGCAGCAGTCTTAGTAATGTCTTCCGCTTGGGAAGGATTTGGTAATGTTTTAGTAGAAGCAATGGCTGCAGGAACTCCTGTAGTTGCTACCAATTGTCCTAGTGGTCCTGCAGAAATTTTAGCAGATGGCGATTACGGTAAATTAGTTTCTGTTGGTAATAGCGAAGAAATGGCACAAGCAATTCTCGAAACTCTTCAAGAAAAACCTAATATCCAATTATTACAGCAAAGAGCGATGGATTTTTCCTTAGAAAAAATAGTTGGTCAATATCAGCAATTATTACAACTAGCCGGAACTGAGATTTTAAATTTTTCAACAGAAGCAAATTACATCGTTTCTCATAGAGATAAAGTACAAGTTAAATCCTAACTTTTGATTGAGATATATCTCATATACCTCTTTTGTCACCCTGGGCAAATTATTGCAATTTCTCAATTCTATAACTCTTATAGCGCTACGCGCTAGGGAATAGGCAACAGGCAACAGGCAATAGCAGATTGTGACAGGGTTTCAAGATTTTCAATTGTCCTAACCTAAATGCGTAGCGCTATATCTATAAAGCGATCTACATCCTATTTTCCAACAAAAAATCTAAAATATAATCAAATCACTGAATCCTTTTCAGGGTAAAGGTTCTAGATATGGCTTTCTGTGAAAGTTACAAAAGTTTCCGAGTAAAGAGATTGCATTACCTATGGATGTCAAAAACATTTCTGTTTCTTAGAAGAGGAATAATCACCGAAAGCGCCGGGAAGCCCATTTTTTCAAAGAAACCAACGGATGTTTATACGTAGGAGGGATAGCCGCCCACCGCTTTGTTATTTGTTATTTGTTATTTGTTGTTTGACTTTCAACTAACAACTAACAACACGAAATCCCTCGTGCTTTAGCCGGGGGATGAGTTAAAAGAATTACCATACCAGGGTGAACAAGAGAATTATTGCTCTAAATTAAGTCCCAAGTAAGTAATTACCCGCATAACATAAAAAAAATTCTTGATGCACATTACTTACGATAAAGCAGTATATTTTTTTCACTATATCTGCTTTGATAAGACATCTAAATTATCCCTCAATAACTATATGTAAGACTTAATCAGTATGCTTACATCTACCAAAAATTACCATATTAGCATAGGTATTATTGCTTGTAACGAAGCCAAAACAATTGGCAAAATGCTTAACTCATTATGGCAACAAAATCTATTTCAAAAAATAGCTTCTAACCTAGAAATTGAAATCATAATTGTGCCTAACGGTTGCAGTGATAATACTGCCCAAGTTGCCCAAGCTAAACTGCATAATTTGCCAAAAACAGCTAATATTACCTGGAAAATATGCGAGATAAAACAACCTGGAAAATCTAATGCTTGGAATCTCTACGTACATCAATTATCTAATCCCAAAGCAGATTATTTGTTCCTCATGGATGCTGATATTCAACTACTACAATCGCAAACTTTGGATTCAATGCTGCAAACTTTAGCTACTGAGACAACAGCTTGGGTAAGTGTAGACAAACCCATAAAAGATGTATCTGTTAAAGACAAAAAAAACTTTAGAGAAAAGATTTCTACCTTAGTTTCCAGCTTATCGAGAAGTAAAGTCAAGTCAGGAAATGCAGCTTGGCTTTGTGGTCAACTCTATTGTGCCAAAGCTCAATTATTACGTAAAATTTGGTTACCCACAAGTTTACCCACTCAAGATGCTTTTCTCTACAACATGATAGTGACTGATTGTTTAACCACATCGAAAGTTCCTCAGCGGGTTATACTAGCTCCTAATGCTTCCCATATCTTTGAAGCCTACACATCAATTTCTCGTTTGCTACGCCATGAAAAGTGGTTAATTCTAGGAAATACCATTAATCAACTACTTTGCAAAGAACTTGACCGTCCCAATAAACAAGCCACTGGTGTACTAATCAAACAAAAAAATCAACAAGATCCCTTATGGTTAAACAAGGTCATACATAAATCAACTCTAGATCGCAATTGGTGGTTAATTCCTCGCTACATTCTACTGCGTCGTTTCCACAGTCTGTGCGACAAAACTCTGATGCAAAGAATTACCCTATTTCCTCTTGCTGTTGCTGCTACTATCATTGATTTTTTACTCTCACTCCAAGCTAACTTGGAACTACATCAACAACAAAACATTGGTTATTGGGGTAAGTAGGAAATCAACTCAACTAAACCCATACAAAAAAAAACAAGGCGGCTAATTAAAGCATCCGCCTTGGTGTGGAAATATATCTTGGAAACAAAAGCTTGAGTTATGAGATTCTTAAAACTATCTTCAATTCCGGAACACTGACTAATTGAGGCAGTAGAGTCGGTTAGTCATTATCCCAGGTTTCATTACTGAGTAAGTCACCAATTCGGTCACGCAATAGATAATCGCACTTTTCTAATTCACATTCTACACAAACCCACTCACGAGCAGGAATGTATTGGCAAAGAACATAAATAGGTTGTTGACGACTGAGACTTCCTTTGTCCACCAACTGGCGGACTTCATCTCGAAGCATATCAATCGTGTAGTTAATTTTGGCTGTAGATACGGTAGTAGATGGCAAAGTTTCAACAATCATGAGGCTTGACCCGATAAGTTAATTGAGGCTTACGACTACTATAATTCAAGAACCCTTAGTCTAGTCAACATTTTTTTGCAGTATAGATAGTTACAATTCTAATTATTTTCTTGATAAGAATTATCGAACATTAGGGATTTTTCGCTAAAACTAGGTTAATCATTGGTAAATCCAGAGAATTCCAGCAGAATTTAAAAGTTAGGAGTCACTGACATATACGATTTTCTATTCCAACTTAAATTCCTAATTCGCGAAAATGTAAGGGAGGAAATTGTAATACTTGAGTCTCTAAACCGCTTGTAGATTCGTTTATTCTTCCATAGTCTTCCCAAACATAGCATTAACACTCGACTAAAGAAAAGTTTCTTTAGATAGATTGCTTTCCTGGGAAACACCAAAGAGAGTTTTGCAAACAACAGCCTGTGCCATCGGCATCTGTCCATAGGAAAATA
Source organism: uncultured bacterium (assembly GCA_964633315.1). Classification (GTDB taxonomy): domain Bacteria; phylum Cyanobacteriota; class Cyanobacteriia; order Cyanobacteriales; family CAWCAG01; genus CAZWGS01. The sequence continues at coordinate 3,506 of CAZWGS010000193.1, forward strand.
CCCAGGGTATATCAGTAGCAATTTGCTGCTCAATCCACTGAGCGACATAGAGACTACCATAGATTGCCACACCTTGAACTTGAGCAGTTATTAATAATCTCTTAATCCAATTTTGACTTTTAAGAGTTAAATTAGCACTACCTCGAAAAGGGTTACCACGGCTAAAAATTTGTAGTAGCAAAGGCGTATTTGTATCTATTTCCAGGAAACTATTCGCATCTACTAATTCCAGGAAATAGCCTAAACTTTGAGGGTAGGCAACTGCAGGAGTATGATGTCCGAGGAAATCTGCTTTGAGAATTTCATCAACGTAGATCAGGTTACGACACTGCCCACAATTATTGGTATCAAGAGGTAAACTACCACCTGTTACCATAGCTTCGCGCACCACCAAATTAGCTATTTTTTGAGCCTGGGACTTTGTAAATTGGGAGAATAGAGAGTTCCTCACACGAAGAGATAACTTCTGCTTTGCTTGCCAAATTCGCTGCAGTGAGGCTTGAATTCTCTCTGGAGTTAGACGCCCACTAACCACAGCCTGATAAATTGCTTCAATTGCTAATTCTGGATTTGCTGGCATCAACAGTATATCAACTCCAGCTTCCACAGCTAACACAGCAATTTCTGCTGCTGGTGCAAACTGAGTAACTCCACCCATAATTAAAGCATCACTGACAATTAAGCCCTGAAAACCCAAATTTTGGCGCAACTTACCAGTGACAATCGCCTGTGAGAGGGTAGCTGGATAGCGAGGATCCCAAGCTTGAATCAGGAGATGGGCTGTCATAATGCTATCGACGCTAGCTGAGATCGCACTTTCAAAAGGTAATAACTCCAATTCCTGAAGTCGGGAGTCTGGGTGAGATAAACGGGGTAATTGGAGATGGGAATCCGTTGTCGTATCGCCATGTCCCGGAAAGTGTTTCGCTGTGGTAAGAACAGGATATGGCTTCACGCCCTCAATAAAAGCAGTGGTTAATTGACTAACCACACTTGCACTCTCTCCAAAAGCGCGCACATTAATTACTGGATTATCTGGATTATTATTAACATCAACCACAGGAGCAAGAATCCAGTTAATCCCAATAGTTTGGGCTTCTTGCGCTGTAATCGCACCCATTTGTCTAGCAAAATCCAGGGCGAGATGAGGTTGACGTTGAAAAATTTCTCCTAGCGCCATCGGTGGTGGAAACCAAGTAGCCCCAGAAAAACGTTGTCCCACTCCCTCTTCAATATCAGCAGCGATAAAGAGGGGTATTTTCGACCAATTTTGCAACTGCTGAGTGCGTAGACTCAATTCTCCAGCACTGCCACCTAAAAGAATAACACCACCAATATTGAAATCTTCCAACCACAGCTGCAATTTCTCATTGGTTGCTTCCCAAGAAGGATAGCGAATCTGGTGATCAAACAAATAACCAGAAGCGCGCACCATAATCATCTGTCCAATCTGCTGCTTGAGAGAAAGATGCGTCAGGTTTGGTAGTGATACAGACACAAAATTAAAACTCACGATCCGTTTCGGCTGCGACTTCTTCTTCCCAACCTTTTTCCTGTCGTTCTTGATGCAATTGATCTAACAAATCTAACATACGATCACCTCTTTCTAAGGAGCGATCTTCAAGAAATATAATTTCCGGTGTACGTCGCAATCGCATTCTCTGTCCTAATTCGCGTCGCACAAAACCAATCGCAGATTGTAATCCTGCCATCGTTTCTGCTTTAGCTTCCTCTGTACCATAAATACTGACAAAGATTTTTGCATGTTGCAAGTCTCCCGAAACATAAACATCAGTGATGCTCACCATACCAGAACCAACTCTGTCATCCTTAATACCATGAAGTAGCATTTGGCTAACTTCACGTTTAATCAAGGCGGAAACGCGAGAAACACGGCGGCTAGTAGCCATGGGTTTAACCCTTTACAATCGATACGACTGGCTTAATTTCTTGAATTATCAAGCCATTGACTATTGTGACATGCTCCCGACGCTGATTCTA
>CAZWGS010000194.1:0-5478 GCA_964633315.1 uncultured bacterium
CAGGTGTTTACCACTGGTTCTACACCATTGGTATGAGAAGCAACAACGAGCTACACGGCGGTGCCATGTTCCTACTGTTATTGGCGGCTATCTTCCTGTTTGCTGGTTGGTTACACCTGCAACCTAAGTTCCGTCCCAGTCTCAGTTGGTTCAAAAATGCTGAGTCTCGCCTCAACCACCACTTAGCTGGTTTATTCGGAGTTAGCTCCCTAGCTTGGACTGGTCACCTAGTTCACGTTGCAATCCCTGAGTCTCGTGGTATTCATGTAGGTTGGGATAACTTCTTGAGTGTCAAGCCTCACCCTGCTGGTTTAGCTCCTTTCTTCACCGGAAACTGGGGTGTTTATGCTCAAGACCCAGACACAGCAAGCCACATCTTCAACACTTCTGATGGTGCAGGAACAGCGATCCTAACCTTCCTAGGTGGTTTCCATCCTCAGACGGAATCACTGTGGCTCACAGATATTGCCCACCACCACTTGGCAATTGCTGTTATCTTCATTGTTGCTGGACATATGTACCGGACTAACTTCGGTATTGGTCACAGCATCAAAGAGATTTTAGAAGCGCACAAGCCTCCTAGTGGTAAGCTCGGTGATGGTCACAAGGGAATGTATGACACAGTTAATAACTCTCTACATTTCCAGTTGGGTCTAGCTTTGGCTTCCTTGGGTGTAATCACCTCCTTGGTAGCTCAGCATATGTATTCGCTACCCTCCTACGTATTTATTGCCAAGGATTACACCACACAAGCGGCACTGTATACTCACCACCAGTACATTGCAGGCTTCCTCATGGTAGGAGCTTTTGCTCACGGAGCGATCTTCTTTGTACGTGATTACGATCCAGAAGCTAACAAAAACAACGTCTTAGCACGGATCCTAAACCACAAAGAAGCGATTATCTCTCACCTATCTTGGGTTTCCCTATTCTTGGGCTTCCATACCTTGAGTCTGTACGTTCATAACGATGTGGTTGTTGCTTTCGGTACTCCCGAAAAGCAAATTCTAATCGAGCCTGTATTTGCTCAGTTCGTACAAGCCGCTTCTGGTAAGGCACTTTATGGAATGGATGTTTTACTATCCAATCCTGGTAGCATAACTCAAACTGGTGCGGCTTACCTACCTGGTTGGATTGATGCTATCAACAGTGGTACCAATTCTTTGTTCTTGACCATTGGACCTGGCGATTTCTTGGTTCACCATGCAATTGCTCTTGGTCTACACACCACCGTCTTAATCTTAGTTAAAGGTGCTTTGGATGCCCGTGGCTCCAAGCTAATGCCTGACAAGAAAGACTTTGGCTATTCCTTCCCTTGTGATGGTCCTGGTCGTGGCGGTACTTGTGACATCTCTGCTTGGGATGCCTTCTACCTTGCCATGTTCTGGATGTTGAACACCTTGGGCTGGTTAACTTTCTACTGGCACTGGAAGCATCTGTCTGTGTGGACTGGTAACGTTGCTCAGTTTAATGAGAACTCCACATACCTAATGGGTTGGTTCCGCGACTATCTCTGGGCAAACTCGGCTCAGTTGATCAATGGTTACAATCCCTACGGTGTAAATAATCTGTCTGTCTGGGCTTGGATGTTCCTCTTTGGACACCTGGTATGGGCAACAGGATTTATGTTCCTCATCTCTTGGCGTGGTTACTGGCAAGAACTCATCGAGACCATTGTTTGGGCTCATGAGCGCACTCCCCTTGCTAATCTAGTACGTTGGAAGGATAAGCCTGTGGCTCTTTCCATCGTTCAAGCTCGTTTGGTTGGTTTAGCACACTTTACTGTGGGCTATATTCTGACCTACGCAGCATTCCTGATTGCCTCGACTGCAGGTAAATTTGGTTAAAAGAACCAATTTTTTGAGGTTCATTAACTCGGGCTCCTACTTTCTAGTAGGGGCTTTTTATTTGCTTTAAAAAGTGCAAAAAAAGCTAGATCTAGATTGTCATCACCTAGATTGGGTCAGAAAATAGTTAAGATAAAGGCAGTAGCCTCCAGAGCTTGTGCCGAAGATGAACTCATCCACCACTCAAAAGACAAAACTAGTAATTCGTAGCTTACAGTATCGTGATTTAGAGGTCATTGAAGCATTGGTGGCTCAACTTGGGGACCAAAGTCATTCGAGGACTGGGGGTCAAGAATTACTCAAGTTACGCAGGTGGTATGGATTACTCAAGTTCTTGACATTATTTCCTAATCCCTGTCAACACAATTTATGTGTGTATGTTGCTGAGCAAGAGCAGCAAATTAAGGGTTTCATTAAAGTTAAGCCTTTCAATGTAACACGCACCACCTGGAAAGTGGAAAGCGTAATAGTCACTGATCCGAGATTGTCTCAAGCAGATGTGGGTTCTCAGTTATTACGTCACTGCTTAGAAACTATTTGGGAAGCCCGTACCTGGATTTTAGAGGTTAATATTAACGATCCTGATACCTTAGCCCTCTACCGACAAAATGGGTTTCAGCTTTTGGCATCCATGACTTATTGGGCAATTACACCGGAATTAGTTTCCCAATTGGCAAAATCAGAGCCAGATTTGCCAAACCTTTTGCCCGTTAGCAATGCTGATGCCCAACTGATTTATCAATTGGATACCGCATCAATGCCCCCTCTATTGCGCCAAGTTTTTGATCGCCACATTCATGACTTCAAAACTAGCTTAGCCAAATCAGCCCTAGCTCATCTGCAGCAGTGGTTTAATCATACAGAAATAATTAAGGGTTATGTTTTTGAGCCACAGCGTAAAGCAGCGATTGGCTATTTTCAGCTAGAAGCCTGTCAAGATGGTTCCCAGCCCCACAAAGCAGAACTCACAGTCCATCCAGCCTATACTTGGCTCTATCCAAAATTACTGGCACAGATGGCAAGAATTGTGGAGCATTTACCAACTCAATCTTTGCAACTAGCTTCGGCGGACTATCAGTCAGAACGAGAGGATTATTTAGAGCAATTGAGTGCCCAGAGAATAGAGCATACCCTATTGATGTCGCGCTCAGTGTGGCATAAGTTGCGGGAAACTAGACGTTTAGAGGCACTGCAATTGCCTGAAGTACTGCAAGGGCTCAAGCCAGTTCGGACGCCGATTCCCAGCCGTATTTCCTGGTGGAAACTACACCCACCCCTACCCCACTACAATCAGGCCAAACAAGAAAATCATCACAATAACCACTCAGGTACTCAAGATGACTCAAATACTAGTGAGCATTAAATGGAGAGAATCTCGGCGCTGGGTTTAGATGTGGGTAGAAAGCGAGTTGGGGTAGCAGGATGTGATGGTATTGGTTTAATTGCTACTGGTTTAACGACTATTCAACGCACCTCTTTTAAGCAGGATTTGGAACAACTACAACAGCTAGTGGAGGAACGGGAAGTTCAGATACTAGTGGTAGGCTTACCCTATTCCTTGGATGGTAGTATTGGCTTTCAGGCTAAGCAAGTACGAAAATTTGCCAAGAGAGTTGCGAAAGCTTTAAATTTACCTCTGGAGTTTGTTGATGAGCGTTTAACTTCCGTAGAGGCGCAAGAGCAAATGAAAGCTCAAAATCTCGTCCCTTCCCGTCATAAAGCCCTAATTGATCGCAAGGCGGCGGCGATTATTTTGCAGCAGTGGTTGGATCAGCGCCGTCAAGAAACAATGGCTCAAGCGCCAGAGACAAACTAACGCTGAGTCCACTTTAGAGTTAAGTTTAACCTATTGGCGAGTACTGACAATTAAATCTGAATCGAGGGTAAGTGCTAAATCAGTTTCTGGTTCGACGACTAAAACATCCACGTGACTCATACCGAGAAAGCGTTGGATTAAACTAGCTAAAGCGCCAGCCCCAGTGCCGATGAGGACTTCTTGAGTTGTGATAGTGCGATCTCCGGTGACACCAGCAATACCAGCTGCTGCAGCCGAACCAATGGCAGCATTGCGGGTTAAGTTCCAGAAGGCACTGTTACTGCGTATTCGTTCCGTTTCTGTAATTACCTGGGAATTTGCTTCCAACAGTTTTTTGTCTCCATCAGGAAAGACTAATTCCTGGGCGACAAAGCGAGTTCCTCCTTCGGCTGGCTGCAATTCTCCTACCACTTGGCTATTAGCGGGGATGAGAAGGCGATCATCGGTTGTGGTGATATTGCTAGCGATGGTGAGGGTAACAGGTAGAGTTTCCTCTTCCATCAAAATAATTTTTTCCTGTTCGTAGGTGACAGGGATAACGCTACCACTGGGGATTCTAAATTCGGTAGCGATGGGTTCTGTTTCCTCTTCTGGGGCGACAATATAGCTAGAAGCAAGTTCAGGAACTGTACCTTGGCTGACTAAAGCTTGGTAGATAAAAGAGGCAACTTCAGCACGAGTGGCACTTTGGAGGGGTCTCAAGCTACTGATAATGGGGTAATTTACTACCATCTCTTGTTCTGTGGCAGCGGCGATGGGAGTGCGGGCAAAATTGGAGATACTAAAAGCATCGCTGTAGTTACTCAGTAGTTCGTTAACAGGTTTGGTGGCGTTGTATCTAAGTCCATTAGCTAGGGCTACTAATACCTGTTCACGGGGGATATTTTGGGTAGGTTGGAAAATATTTCCTGGATAACCAGATAGAAAACCCATTTCATAGGCTTCATCTATCGCCCCAGCTGCCCAATAATTAGAGGCAACATCTGTAAAATTAATTGCGCTGCGTGTTGGTTGTTGGTTGAAAGCATTGCGTAGCATCGCGGAAAATTGGGCACGAGTCACGGGTGCATTGGGTTGAAATGTGCCATCGGGAAATCCAGCAATAACTCCGCGATCAACTAAAGCAGAAATAAAATCTGCTGCCCAGTAGTTATCAGAAACGTCACTAAAGCCTGTACTTTGGGCAATTGCGGGGCTAGCTTGGGTGATACTTGCTACCCAAGGTGCCATTGCACCTGCATTCATGCCAAGGGTGAGGAGGAGAGCGATTGTGGCTTTTGGGCGATTGAACTGGGGCATAATTAAACCTCTTTTTAGTGCAATTCCAAGTAAGAAGACTTCAGATAGTTCTAGGAGTTCCTTTAGTGTTTTTAAAAGCTCATTTTGGCTTTTTTAGGCATAAAAAAACTTGATTTGCTCAAACAAAGCAAACCTAAGTTTTCCTAGATTTAAATCCAAAGACGTTATATGGACTGCACTGTTGCCGAGAGGAGACAGTTAGGGAATTGTCACACAAAGCTGCAGAAAGCCTATTCATTCTGAGTGATATAGCATTACGGGAAAACATTGGGACATTTATATACTCCCTATTCCCTGTTCCTTATTCGCTTTTAACCAATACACTATGTCCTAACCTAGAAGCGTACTGCCATATCAAATCAGGTTATTAATGGCTACTTATAAACAAATATCTCCCTGCATTCCCAACTTCCCCAACTTCCCCAGCCTCCACTGCTGATCCTACTCCGGAGCTTTTTTAATCGCACTCTATCTAGACTAAATCTAGTATGGGGCTATGGATTGACCTTTGCTCGA
>CAZWGS010000195.1:0-5216 GCA_964633315.1 uncultured bacterium
TATTTACTTCTCTATCAGCGGAAATCTCACCTCCAGAAAGAACGTTGCCGGAAGCAAAAAATGGAACTAAGACACGTAAATTTCCCAGCTACAAACCTTTTTATTTCGCACTCTTTGGTTGGGCAGTAATTTTTGCTGGTGGTTGGATATTTTTGCTGCGAGATTTACGCCAAGAGTTTACTGGTTTGAGTTGGGTAGCTGTATCTGAAAATCAGAATTCTGAGGTTGCGACTAATCCAGAAATAGCAAAACAAAGCCAGGAAGTTAATTCTTGGAACCAGCAAGCCAACTCATCTGCTCCTTTGAATCAAGAAACTACTAACAGTAATATCTCCCAGCAGGAAGATTCCCCTAACACAGCGAAACCAGAAATTGTAGAACAGATTATTCCTGTAGTTGATGTAGAACCATCCCAATCTGTTAATCTTTTCTCAGATAAATCAAAAAATCAGCACCAAAAAAATTCCACTCTAGAGAATTTAGAAACTAGTTTTAATCATGCCTTTCAACGGGTGCAAAAAGTGCAACCACTGCAAAGTGGAGCCCGGGAAACAGTAGCAACTTTAACTAAGACTAAAAAAACACCAGTTCAAGGTGAGTTGCTCGATTCCATTAATAATATTTTGAAACAACAAATAAATCAGGGTTTAGCCAGTACAAATTCAGTAGCTGGTAAGTATACTCTGGTTGCGATTCTCACTCAAATAGATAGTACCAAGCCAGCCAAAGAAAGCTACTCTCTCATAGATGATGCGGAGGGTATTTTTACTCTACAGGGTAATCGACTCCTAATGGTCAATCAAGCCTTACTCAGTTGCGAAGGAAAAACAAGCTATAGTGTAACCGTTCGCTGCACTGATGCTTTAGGTAATTATGTTGATAAGTCCCTTACCTGCGAGATTAACTTTAAGTCATTATCAAAAAACTTGGGTTGAAAACCCCGTTCTTCTTCCGGCGGCTTTTTCCGATTTTGAGCTTACCATTTTTCACTAATAGTATTAAGCTCTCTCTCTGCTTCCTAGTCCCTGCTTTCTACCTCTCAAAGGTATGTTTTTAACAAAGTAATAATTTCTCACTAGATTGAGAAAGAAAAACTTGCTTTTTCTTCCACAACACCCAATCCGTTGATCTCCCTGCTCTTTACTCCGGAGCTTTGTATGATAGTAGTCTATCTCAACCAGATTGAGTATGACTCCCCATGCTACCAGTTAATCAGCAAACCGCTTCCCTAATAACCCATGACAGAATACGCCTAGATGCAGATATTTATCGCCCGCAAGCAGAGGGTGAATTTCCTGTTTTGTTAATGCGACAACCCTATGGACGTGCGATTGCATCTACAATAGTTTATGCCCATCCTCGCTGGTACGCTGCCCATGGCTATATTGTAGTGATTCAGGATGTACGAGGTAGGGGTACTTCTCAGGGTAAATTTGACCTCTTTCGCCACGAAATCGAAGATGGTTTAGAGACAGTAAATTGGGCTGCCCAATTACCTGGTAGTAGTGGTGTAGTAGGTATGTATGGCTTTTCCTATCAGGGAATGACTCAACTGTATGCTGCTGCTGCAAAACCTGCTGCACTCAAGGTACTATGTCCAAGTATGATCGCCTATGATTTGTATGCAGATTGGGCATACGAAGGTGGAGCATTTTGTCTACAAGCTAATTTAGGTTGGGCGATTCAACTAGCTGCGGAAACAGCCCGTTTACAGGGAGATGCAGCATCTTTTGGGCAATTGTACCAGGCGGCGCGTAATTTACCCCTTTCTGATGCTACTCCCGCTTCTCCCCAAATTTTAAGGGATTTAGCTCCAGATTCTTTTTACCATACTTGGCTCCGTGAAGCTCCAACGAGCGATTATTGGCGAAAACTCTCACCCACATACTTGATGCAAGATGTAGACTTACCCATGCTACATATTGGTGGTTGGTTTGATCCCTACCTGCGAGGCACTTGGCATCTCTATGAAGCAATGATAGCTCAAGCTACCTCACCGCAACACCTCATTGTCGGTGCTTGGGCGCATCTACCCTGGGGGCGTAGAGTAGGAGTAATGGATTATGGTGCTGATGCAGCTAGTCCAGTTGATAAGTTGCAATTGCGTTGGTTTGACCAATTTCTCAAGGGCAAAGATACAGGAATTTTACAAGAAAAACCTGTGCGTTTGTTTGAGATGGGTAGCAATAAATGGCGCAGCTTATCACAAATTCCTAGGGGAAATCAGCAATCTTACTATCTTGCAACTAACGGTTTAGCCAGTATCCGCGATGATGCAGGTAAATTGAATCAACAAAAACCGGACACCTGTGAAGATATTATCATCCATGACCCCTGGCGACCTCATCCTGCCCTTGGTGGTCATCCTAGCGCACCTTCGGGTTCTTTTGATCGCTCTCATTTAGATTGTCGCAGTGATGTTGCTACCTATACTTCGCCACCTTTAACCACAGATTTACACCTCGCAGGAGAGATAGTCGTAGAAATTTATGCTACTGCTGATGCGCCCAGTTTTGACATATGTGCCATATTATCGGTAGTGAAGGATAATAGTAAGGTTTACAATTTCAGCCAAGGATATCGACAAATTGAGGTGGCTGAGTCACCGATTACAATTAACTTGCAACCCACCTGCATTTGTATCCCCAAAGGTGAATGTTTACGTTTGAGTATTAGTGCAGCTTGTTTCCCCGCTTACCCAGTAAATCCAGGAACAGGAAATTCGCCCCAGCTTTCACAATTAATAGAATCGCAAATTATCACTATTACTCTCAGTTGCGGTGGCGATAGTTCCTCCTCAATCTTACTCCCTGTAATTGAAGATAGTGACTATAGTTATTAATATAATTTACAGACTTTGACTAATATTAAATAACCTGAATATATTACTTATTTGTGTTTCTGAAATATAAGCAGATTCCAAATAGTAAAAAATATTTCGATAATAGATATATTATTCTTCTTTGACCTCGCTTTTACTCTTACGTATATTGCCTATAAAATACCACAAGGCAAAGTGCAGAAGAAAGGAAGTAGCTGCAAACAGAATGCCTAAAAATGTTTGATCAAGTTCTGTAAAAAATGAATATATGCTGATACCTAATAATAGAGCAATAAAAGAATTAGGTATTACAATAATTACGCTTCTCCAAAATTTTATGCTATCCAATTGAAATATTTGCGATCTATAAGAATTTCTCAAGTCATCAATAATAATTGCTTGATTTAATATAGGAGATTTTTTGCGCCACTCAGAGCGTATACATTTACATGCTTTTTCATAATTAGAAGCATTTTTACTTTCAAGCGTATATGTTATGAAAATGGCGATGCCCATTATCCACAGAGTAAGAGTTACAGCCACTGGGATTGACTTCTGGATTTGGATTTTCTCTAGATCTTTTAGTAGATAAGCTATAATTCCAGCTGGTATGGCAATTGCCTTAAAGTACCAATCAAATAAATCTTTACGAATATCCAAATTTTTGTTGTAGTAAGACCACATTTTGTCATACTCAGCAAATAAGATATCAAGCTCTCTATCAAAATGCTTTTGCTTGGATTCAAGCCATTCAGCTATCTCAACTGGATTATGGGGTGGATAAATTAGAGCATTGCAGCCTTCCTCATACCATTTTTGTACCTCACTTAAGGAAACACCAAAATGCTTGGCTACAGCACTAAAATCGGCTAATTTGTTACTCATAAGTATCACAAGTACAACTGTTAACTAAAAAAAACTTTGTAATTAGGTGGAGCTACTGATAAAAATGAGTAATTCCTACATAATACCATTTTTCAAAAAAGTGATATAAAGGAAGATCGAGAATGCTTTATCTTTCTGACACCATATTTTTATTAATTGAGCAATATGGTATAAAATACCTGTGAAAAACTTCTCAACTATAAAATAATGCAAAAATATTACTCCATAAGCAACAATCATCTAGAATTTAATCAGGAAAAAGTATCTGATTTTGCAGAGATTTGGGAATGTAAAAAGACAGGAGCAAGATCTCTGCACTCAACTAGGGAGTTTTTTCCAGGGGACATTATTGCTAAACTAGGCTCAAGGGAAAGTGTAGAGAAACCGAATTACTTATCAGTTCAAGTTAGTGAAAACCAACACATTTTACTGAAACCAGAATTTCTACAGTATATCAATCATAGTTGCGATCCTAACGTTTTTTTTGATACCACTGAGATGATTGTTTCTTGTCTGAAGAAAATTGATGTAGGCGAAGCAATGAACTTCTTTTATCCCTCCACAGAGTGGTCTATGGAACAAGGATTTGATTGTTTGTGTGGTAGTGAAAATTGTTTGAAAAAAATTCAAGGAGCAGCCTACATACCCTTAGAGATTCTCAAAGAATACAGGTTATCAGAGCACATAAAAAATAAAAAAGGGTTACTTAATTAAAATAGGCTAAACAAAGTATTACCCCCTAGTAGCGATTAGCTTCTAGATTAAAAAAGTCATGTATGTGCTTTAAAACTTTATTTGGGTAACACGGAAACAATAGAAGGATTGGAATGGCAAACAAAAATACAGTGCTGAGTCAGTTAAACACTGGCTCCACCTACCTCGAAGTTTTCAATAGTGAACTTATGGGTAGGGTAAAAAAGTTTCAATCTTCGCATCCTCAAAAAAAAGTGCATATCATGGCTTGGGGTGATACTAGTCAGCCCTTACCAAGCATCGCCGTTAAAGCATTGATTGATAGCGCAACTAAGTTAGGAAATCAGGAGACTTATACTGGCTATGAAGAAATTACTGGTAATTTAGAACTTAGAGATGCAATTCGTCTGAACTACTATCAAAAACTAGGAATTGAGTTCGATAGTTCGGAAATTTTTGTTAATGATGGGGCACAATCTTCTTCTGCTAATTTACAGGAACTTTTTGCAGAAAATAGTATAGTTGCTCTGCAAAATCCTACTTATCCCTCTTTTCTGGAAAGTAACTTATTAGCAGGAAAGAATAAATTTATCTACTTAGATTGTAATGAAGCTAATAACTTTGTTCCTCCACCTCCAGAATCAGAAGTAGATTTAATTTATCTGTGTTTTCCCAATAATCCCACAGGCGCAATAGCAACAAAAGAGCAACTGAAAAATTTTGTTGACTATTCACTTACTCATCAAGCAATAATTATTAACGAAACCTAAGGAGAGAATAAGGGTTTGACTCCCGTTTTTCTGAGTCTGACAGAATA
>CAZWGS010000196.1:0-5200 GCA_964633315.1 uncultured bacterium
TTACGAGGCAATCTGTTGGGTAAGAAGCCTACGGTGAAACCGTAGGTAGTTCACTTATATTAATTGCAATGTAGGGGCGTAAAATTTTACGTTCCTACAAGGGTTATAAATTAAGACATTTGGATTCACCCAGATATCTAAATACTCTGTAAATTAAATCCTGCGACACCGCAGAATTACATCTCAGCCTCATATTAGGCTTTTTGGTAAACTGCTATGAAGTCCAACTTACTTTACGAGTACTAATAGTGTTATTGAATTTAATTATTCAATCGCTATATGAAATTTATCTAACCAAAAATATCCCATCAAAATACTCTTATAATTCAGGCATTAAAATGAGTTTGAGAGGGTCGAGATAAACATACCAAGGAAAAGATTTATGCTTGATTTGATACCATTTTTCCTTAAAAATCTCTCCTTGTAGATGATAATCTAGCTCATGGTTTGCTGAAGTGTACAGCTTCAGATAAAGAGTCATGCGGTGGGGTGTTTCACTGGTTTTGACTAACCAACAAGGAAAAGTATTTATTCCCTCTTCCTCGTTTACCAACTTAAGATGATGAGCGCGCATACCTATGTAGGCTAATGATGGGGTAAGCTTTTGTGAAACTTTAAGGGTACAATTCCATTCAATAGCTTTAATGTGCTGCTCATCAATAATTTGGAGAGTAGAAAAGTTTTTGCACTCGGTAAGCTGAGCAACTTTGAGGTTAGGTGGATGCTGGAATATCTCTTCCTTATCGCCAGCTCCAATTACCTTACCATCATCTAGAATTACTAGATCTTTGCAAATTCGATAGGCTTCTTCTAATTTATGGGTCACAAAAAGTGTGACACCCTGATAGTTAGTAAAAACATTTCCTAATAGTTGCTCTATCTGACTACGCAAATAATTATCTAATGCAGAAAGAGGTTCATCCAGTAGCATAGCATCTGGTTCTATAGCTAAGGCTCTAGCTAAAGCAACCCTTTGTTTTTGTCCTCCAGATAGTTGATGAGGATAACGTTTTTCTAGCCCTTCAAGTTGCATTAAAGCAAGATATTTTCGAACTCGCTGATGCCGCTTTTCTCTAGGTAAATGCTGCAGTCCAAAACCAATATTACGAGCAACGTTCATGTGGGGAAATAAGGCATAATTTTGGAACACAAAACCAAGATGGCGCTGACGACTGGGTAGGTTAATGTTTTGCTCAGAATCAAATAGGATACGTTCATGAAGGATAATACGTCCACGAGAAGGAGTTTCTAAACCAGCAAGACACCGCAAGGTCATACTTTTACCAGAACCAGAAGCACCTAAGATTCCTAATGGTTTATTATTGGCATTGAGGTTAACAGCAAGATTGAAACTAGGTAAATCTTTTTCTATTTCTAGAATTAGTTGTGGATAAAATGTTCTTTTGTTTTTTTCTTGAGTGTAGTAACTAAATTTACCAGCAGAAAACCAACGACTAATAATCAAGGACCAACTGCTAACTACTAATGCACCTAATCTATCCCAAATTAGTTCTAACCACTCATCGGTATTAGACCAGTAATTAATGGTAGTAATTACTCCTAAAGCAATCGCAACTAAAATCATTACCCAAATTAATGCTTCTTCCATTTTCCCTGCTTCTGCGGCAAAATAAATCGCTAAGGGCATGGTTTGAGTCTTACCAGGAATATTGCCTGCTAACATCAGTGTGGCTCCAAATTCTCCCAAGGCTCTAGCAAAGGTTAAAATGCTTCCAGAAACAATTCCTCGCCAGCTTAGGGGTAAAACTATCTGCCAAAAAATTCTATTTTCACTAGCTCCTAAGGTTCTAGCACAGTTAATAAAATCGCGATCAAGTTGCTCAAAGGCACTCAAGGTTGTTTTATACATCAAAGGAAATGCAACCACAGTAGAGGCGATTACTGTCGCTTCCCAAGAAAAAATAATACTAATCCCCCACTGCTGCAATATTTGTCCAATGGGACTATTTCTGCCGAATAATAATAGGAGTAAAAAGCCCATTACAATGGGAGGAAGCACCAAAGGAAGGGTTAAAATACCATCAATTAAACTTTTCCCTTTACCCTGATAATTAAACATTATCTTGGCAATTGCGATTCCTGCTATAAAAGCAAAAATAGTTGCAACAGCAGCTGTTTTTAAAGAAATCCAGAGAGGAGCAAGATTCATTAACTAATTAATTAGCAAGGTAAAATTTGTTATGACAGCAGTAATTATTGAGTCAGATTTGGGAAATAAGACATCTGTTTGATACCAAAATTACTATACAACCTAATAGTATGATTACTGTGTCTGTTGTCAGCTCTTTAAGTTAAGCTAAGGCGATTAAGATAAAAAGCCAACCCCTTTTCGTTTAATATTTTTTCTGGTGATTGTTGTCCCTCCAGGAAATAGAAACTAACTTAGTGTACTAAATCCGTATGCTCTAAAAACATTTTTAGCTGTATTACTCAATATAAACTGAAAAAAATTTTGGGCAGTTTCTGGATATTTACTATCTTTGATAATCGCAACGGGATAGATAATCGGTGAATGAAAGTTGACTGGCACTGTTGCAACAGTTTTAACTCTATCTGAAATTTGAACATCAGTTTTATAGACAATACCAGCTTCCACATTACCAGTTTCTACATAGGCTAGAACTTGGCGAACATCTTTGGCGAAAATTAATTTTGGTTCTATCGTTTGATATAAATTGAGAAAACTAAAAACCTCTTTAGCATACTTTCCTGCTGGTACGCTATTAGGATCGCCAATGGCTATTCTACTAACAAAATTGCGATTTAGTTGTGAAAAACTATTGAGATCATAATTATCATGAGGTGCAATCAAAACAACCTCATTTTTAAGCAAGTTGTGTCGTGTATTAACTAGTAGCAAGTTTTTATTTGCTAAGCGATCCATATATTCAGATGCTGCACAAATAAAGATATCAACTGGCGCACCTTGTTCGATTTGATGTCGCAGAGAACCTGAAGCACCAAAGTTGTAGCTAACCTTAACGTTTGGTATTTTTTGAGTGTACAAATGACCAATTTCTTGAATTGCATCTTGCAAACTAGCAGCAGCAGAAATTGTTAGATTGACGGAAGCAGAATCTTTGCTATTCAATTCAGAAGAACTACAAGCTGACAAGAATGAGAATAAGCTCAGTTCTATAAACTTTTTTCTTGCTATCATGATTATGCCTCAAAACAATCAGCTACAGTAACTATTTATCAGAATAAACAATTACTGTAGTAAACCTTGTCGGGATGTACAATTTTACGTCTCTACTTCTTTGTCATAAATGTCTAGTTATATTTTGTCAGTAAATCATGATACTAACTATCCTTCAATAATGCTTCTAATTCTTGGTTTTCTGCTTTGGTTTCTTACTCTGTTGTGGCTAAATTGAGTATTTCCGCAGCTAGATAGGAGCTTAATGAGAGGTTACTTTATTGTTGAAGCTTATCTTATAGTTGGATGTTAAATAGAAAAGCAGATCTTTTTCAGAAACCGATTTTTGTAACTTGTTTCAGTTTACTTTCTCAGCAAACCCTATTTAATTATCATCAATTGGTTTTAGAACTTTCAGAAAAGTCAGGTGGGCAACTCTTATCAATGGAAGAATACAACATTATGAATCAAGAGTAAATGGTGCCCAAAGACACAGAAACTGTAACTGTAACTGTAGTGGAAAACATACCAGAAACAACACAAAAACAAAAATCAGATTTGAAATTACTCCAAGTCGAACCATTGCGTAAACTGTGCCGAGAAAAAGCTATCCAGTGGGGTAATATACGCGGCAAAGGTAAACATATGAACAGGAGATATATCTTAGCAGCTTTGGCTGATGTCTAAATATTTTGTAGAGAGTAAACCGTAGTTTTATCGCCAATTTCATTCTCTCATCAATCGCTGTTTCAATTGTTGAGGATCGCCCTGTGCTACCACTCGACCATTTTCTAAAAGTAAAGCACCATCACAATAATTAAGTTCATTTAATCTGTGGGTTACCCAAAGAGCAGTTAAGTTGCGAGTTTTCACCAAATTTTGTACCTGTACCACCAATTCAATTTGAGTGTCAGGATCTAGTAAGGCTGTGGGTTCGTCAAGGATTAAAACTTCACAGTGACGAGCTAGCGCTCCTGCAATGGCAATACGCTGCTTTTGTCCTCCACTAAGAGCATAGATCGGTCGTCTTTGCAGGTCAAGCAGATTAACTGCGGCTAAGGCTTCTGTAACTCGTTGACGAACTTGGACTACACTTAAATTCTCCGCTACTAAACCAAAAGCAACATCTGCACCTACAGTGGGCATTACAAGCTGATGATCTGGATTTTGAAACACAAAACCCACCGGTTGGCTAATTTCAATCTCACCTCTTTGAGGTTGCAATAGTCCTGCTAGCAACCTCAAAAGAGTAGATTTACCACTTCCATTAGTACCCAAAAGCATCCAAAATTCCCCCTGGGGAACATCCAGAGAGCAAGACTTGAGAATAGCTGATTGTTTAGACCAGCTAAACTCCAAATCTTTGACTTTGATTGCTGATTGAGTCATAATTAAAGATTAACCTATGATTGTGTATCTGCTAAAGCAAAAAAGCCAGGAGGACGACCTGAGGCTGTAGCGCCGGATTTATTAGAGACAATGACAGCACTGATTTGATCGCTCATAACAGCAATCTTCTTGTCCTGTTGCTTGTCACAGGTGAGTTCAAGTAGTTGACTTTGACCAGAACTCATCGCTGTTGATATTTTTTGATAGAGAGCTTCGGCTTCCTCAGCATCATCTTTTTGCACAGATAGAGGTATAGGTGTGTATTTCACTGTGATATCGACTGAAAACATACACTCTCCAACATAAAAATTGTCTTTACTGATTACAGCATAACAAGCAAAGCCCACTATATATAAGGGGTAGACGATGGCACTGGTACATTTAGCCACAAGAGCCAAATGCGGGTTATGGTAATTTTTTAGCTTTTATTAAGAATTTGACTGGAAAAAAAATTAAGTTTCACCTAATATAGTTAGTGTAAAGAAAGTTAAACTTTTCTCACAATCAGACCGATATTCTGCTTGTTAGATAATCAAGCTGGTCAGATGTCAAGGAAAGTTGATTTTTTGTAATCATACTTAAGAGAGATTAACGTATATGACTATAGCAATGGGACGTGCCCAGGAGCAGAGAGGATGGTTTGACGTCCTC
>CAZWGS010000197.1:0-5156 GCA_964633315.1 uncultured bacterium
GTATCGGCAAACCAATCTTGATCCTCAGTAGTCTTTTTTTCTGAGGCAATTTCAGCAGCGAAGCTATCTAACTCAGAAACTGTGTCGATTTCTGTCACTTGAGCATCAATTGTGGTTGTTTCTTCATTGAGAATCTCATTTGGCGATTCTAAATCAGCTTCCCAAGGAGATGGCTTAGGTGTATTGGCTTCATTCATAACAGTGTGACTTTTACAAAAAATGACTCAGTTTTGAGAGTTATACAAGCAAGAATAATCAAGAATAACCTAGTTAGATTTTTCCCACTAGCTTTGATACCCAATGGCGATCAAAAAATACACTACAATATACAACTTTCCTGTTCACTCACTCACGTACATAAATAGGTTAAAGCAAAACTCTCTCAATTCTTAGTTAATGAAATCTGCTCTACAAAATTGATCAGTGGTTGAGCCTAGATTTTGCTTACTTGGGCTAGACTATCATGCAGAATTTCTCGATGCATGAGGGCTCGATCTACTAAAGATTGGATTTGATCTTTGTTGAGGGGACTACCATTGGCATAATGCTCGATCCAGGTTTTGCTAATCACATGGGATGAATCTGGTAGCTGCTCTAATTCCCATCCTGGTAAGTTTAATTGTGTCATGATTTGACTCACTTTTGGATCGTAGCTCAAAGCAAAGCAGCGACACCCTTGTGATGCTCCCATAATCAGGCTGTGATAGCGCATCCCAATCACCATTTCCACACCACGAAATAAGCCTTTAAGTTGTCTAGGATCGCTCAGGGAAAAGATATGATGGGAACCGGGTAGTTGGGAGGCGATTTTTTGGGCAATTTTTTGGTCTTGGGAAGCTTGGAAGGGAACCAGGAGAATGCAAGTTTGGGTGGCTTTTTGGAACTCAATTAGGGCTTGGGTAAGACAGGCAAGATGAGAAGGGGTAAGTTGTTTGTGGGGACGTAGGGCTACTGCAACTCTTGGTGCGGGTAAATCCCACAAACCTTTAACAGGAGCGCTTGTTAGAGCCCAAACCGGATCTGGAGCTAAAAGGGCAGGGATTTGCCAGTCTAGTACTAGTTTAGCAGAAGCGCGATCGCGCACACTGACAACGGTGCATCTTTCCAAGGTGCGACGCACTAAAAAGCGGGTTAAGGGATATTGCAAAGGACCAATTCCTTGTGCCCAAGCAATAGTCGCTAAACCCATTTGCTGTGCCAGCAGCATTAAGCCACCATAGTACAAGGGACTGAGCCAACTGGTGACATCCTGCATTAAGCTACCACCACCCCAAATAAAAATTTGTGAGTTTCTCAGAGCCTGAAGTATCGTTAAAACCGAAAAGCGATTACCACTTTCGACTCCATAGCGACGGCTTGTTTCTTCAGGATTGCCTGAAAGTACTAGTGGTGTCACTTGCTCTGGTAACATTTGCAACAGTGAAGCTAGTAATGCTTCATCCCCACCGTTGTCTTTGCCATAGTAGCCGCACAAAACTGCCCGCATTTTATTTTTAGCCATTAGTAATTAGTTATTAGTAAACCCTAATTACTCATCAATTATCAAGTCTTAATTATGTCTAAAATTAGGAGCATAAAGAGGTAAAAAAGAGGATGAATAATTATCAAATCCAAAGACATTATTACCCCAGACGAAAATTTTCTTACTTGCTGGTACCTCTGCTTTTTTGTCTGCTAATTTTGACTGGTGGCTGTGTGAGGTACGATGTGGGGATTGATTTTTCTGGACAGCATAGAGGCGTAATAGTGCAACATATTACCCTAGGGGAGCAACTGACAAAATTTAGCCAGGTTGAGGCGAACAAGTGGTTGCAGAGTTTAGAAGAGCGTGCCCAAAAACTCCAGGGTAAAACAAAGCAAATTTCTGAACAAGAAATTGAGGTACAAATACCTTTTAGTAATGGGGAACAATTAGCAGCTAAGTTTAACCAGTTTTTTGACCCAGAAAATCAACAAAGCAAGCAAAATATAGCGATTCCGAAACAGAATGTAGTACAGCTTCAGTCTCATCTTCAATTAAACCAAAGTAATTTACTAATCTTAGAAAGAAATAAACTTAATCTCAGTTTGGATTTACGAGGATTAGGTGTTTTGTCTGACAGTGAAGAGGCGGTGGTTAGTGCTAATTCTTGGTTGGCATTGCAGTTTGTTTTAAGAACTCCCTGGGGAGCGAAAAGTTTGAATCAAGAGCCACAAATTCTGCAACCAGAAGTTGAGGAGGATGGAAAACAATTAGTTTGGCAATTGCACCCTGGAGAAATAAATCAGATCGAAGTAGTTTTTTGGGTTCCTAGTTATTTAGGTTTAGGCACAGTTTTAATCGTACTTTTATTTTTCTTGGGCTTTTACTTTAAATACCAAAGTTTACCTTGGTCTACTTCGTAATTAGGGAGTGCGGATTAGGGAGCTGAGGATACTTGGAATGTAGGAGATGCGGGTAAATAAAAAAGTTTTTTTAGCTCTCATTGGATTACAAAAAAAACTTCTCAAAAACATATCCTTGAGAGAAGGAAGCAGGGAGCAGGGAGCTGGAGAAGTTGGGAATGCAGAGAGAGTAACGGATTGGGTGTTGTGGAAGAAAAGGGAAGTAATAGCAAGGCAGAAGTTGTGGATAAGTAACCCTTAAAAAGTAGATTGAGCATAATAATATGCTGTAATACTGGGGTAAAAACTTAATTTTTATTGCTGAAAATAACGCCAGCCAGTGAAAAAAAAATCAGTAAGTGAGACCAGAGCAATAAGCAAGAAGATAAATAGGTGTTAAAAGGAAGTAAAATTAGATAAGTCAAGGAGTAGATTGAGGGCTAAAAAAAATATTAGTGGTTCATCAGTCTGGATAAATTAGTTTTTGCCACTGAAAAATTTGCTCACCTAAATACTTCTGCCATGGCAGCCAAACTATTATGGATTCTGATTTAGCAGAGCCTTAACTTTTCTCGACCACTCCCTCGCAGCATCTGAAATACTAATTTCAAGATCTAAGTTAGTTTCTTCTCTCCTCGAACTATTTTCATCTGGGCGATCTGGTATATTCTTTTCTTCAGTATAAGACTCAGCTTCCTGAGCCCTAACTGTTTTTTCTGTGGTAATTAAGCTAGCGGTGAGAGAAAATATAGTCAGCAACATCTGTTGGGAGAGTTTCATGTATAGTTGAGTCTTGCTTTTGGTGGTTGATTTGCCCAGTATTCCCCTTCTCGCCGCAATAATCTCAGTTTTTTACACCTAAACCCAGTTTGTATCCTATTTATTCCCCTTTTCTCCATAATGACTGAATCGATTAGCCAACACTACCACCAACGCACTAAGTATGATCCTCAAACCATCGCCAGCAAAAGTCACAAATTAGACTGGAATCAGCAGCCAACAACGACCAAAGAATACAAACTTGGTACTCGCTACGATTTAAAGCCCTATCTCTCTGACTCTAATTCCTGGAGTACAAAACAGAATGAGAAAAATTGGCGTCGTCTGTCGCGTTTACTTGTCTACAGCTATGGTTTAACCGCCAAGGTACACATTCAAGGAAGTTCACCTCTATATTTGCGTACAGCGCCTTCAGCAGGAGGATTGTATCCAGCGGAGGTTTACCTGCTCTCTCGCGGTACACCTCTTCTACCCGCAGGATTGTATAATTATCAGGTACAAAGCCACTCCCTGATTGGGTTTTGGCAAGAGGAAATCTGGTCACATTTGCAAAAGGCTTGCTTTGGACATCCGGCTTTAGAGGAGACAGATTTAGCCATTGCAACTACAGCTATATTCTACCGTTCCGCGTGGCGCTATGAAGATCGCGCCTATCGACGCATTTTTTTGGATACAGGACACTTATTGGGTAATGTAGAGCTAGGTGCTGCGATTACTGGCTATCGACCTTGTTTAATTGGTGGTTTTTGCGATCGCACTCTTAATGATTTACTATATCTCGATGCTAGTAAAGAAGGTGTTACCACAGTAGTTTCCTTGGCAGATTTGGATGCCAATCAGCAGAAAATAGGCTCTAATTATACAGCTCTTCCTTCCCCCATACAAAAAGACTATCCCCAGATTCCAGATGGGGAGTTATTGCAATTTTTCCACCAAGCAACACAAATTGAACCAGGAGAAGCGCCAGTAAAACCTCGTCAGGAGAAAGTGGCGCAGGAAGATAAGTATAACTTTCCTTTCTGTTCAAAGGTTTCCATGTCCACAACACCCATAGATTGGGGTAAAAATCTCGAAGAGTTAACCAAGACTATTTTTAAACGGCGTTCAACTCGTCGCTATACAGGCGAAGATTTAACTTTAGATGAACTCAAAGCATTACTCAATTTCACCTATCAGCCCCAAGATTACGTAGATTTAGGTCTAGATGCAACACCTGATTATTTTGCTCTCGATTTATTATCTACTTTTGTGGCTATTTCTGGGGTTAAGGGATTGGAAACTGGTTGCTATTACTATGCACCCCAGGAACAGGAATTACGCCAAATTCGCTTTAAAAATTTCCGTCAAGAGTTACATTATCTGTGTTTAGGACAAGATTTAGGGCGCGATGCTGCTGCTGTTGTTTTCCATACTGCTAATTTACAGCAGGCGATTGCACTTTATGGCGATCGCGTGTATCGTTACCTTCATCTAGATGCAGGACATTTGGGACAAAGATTGAATCTCGCTGCAATTCGTCTTGGCTTAGGTATCAGTGGTATTGGTGGCTTTTTTGATGACCAAGTAAATGAAGTTTTGGGTATACCTGAAGATGAGGCGGTAATTTATATTACAACTCTTGGTTGTCCTCGCTGAGTAAGGACGTAACATGTTACGTCCCTACATAAGTTTTTGTTTATTACACTCATAGCAAACTAGATAATATTTAAATAAAAACCTCAATTAATGTTAATTGATAAGTCTCCCATCCAGATTATTACCTATAGCGATCTTGAAGCCAGAATTTACCATCTACAGCTCGGTTATCGCGTTGAAGTGAGTGATACACTTGGCAAATTGTATTGGCATCCAGGACTTTTTAAGAATAAGCAAGAACTCTGTGACTGGATTAAATTACAGCTAGAAGCTTTAGTTGATAATAGTGCTTTTTTCAGTGATGAGTGGTTAGAAGGTGGACTTTACCGTGACTGGTTTATCCGTAAAACTAGCGATGGTTGGCAAGGTTATGACCC
>CAZWGS010000198.1:0-5083 GCA_964633315.1 uncultured bacterium
AAATGGTAATTGTAATAAAACTTAACAAAACTCGCCTATGCAGCAATCAACAGCCTCCACTTCGCAATGGGTGTGAGCAGTAATGGCTCCCAGAATTAAATAAGGGAGCCAATTACATCAACTCGTTTTTTCATTTCTTACTTAATTTTCTTAATGCCTTTAAATATGAGAGCCAGTTAAGAAATGTAAAAGCCCTTACATACACAAAAAAATTTGCTTGACAAGAAGTTTTCAAGCGTTTTGCTTCTTATTTAGAGTGTTATTGCCCATTTAATACAAAAAATGCGCCTAGATTAACGGTGTTAGCAGCACCTCCAGACAGCATCAACAAAAATGTTTTCGTATTAATTTTTTGTAGTCCCAGTTAAATTCTTCCAACTTGGACTCCATAAATCTAATAATACTTGTTTTCTATTTGTTTTGTCTACTAGGCGCAACCGTTCTCTGTCACCACAAAAGGAGAAAGTTGTGACTAACAGTACATTAGCACCACAGTTTGACTTAGGAAATTACGTAAATAACCCAGAATTCAAAGGAATTGACCCTAAACACTGGGATGAATGGACTTTAGGCTCAGGTGTTAGCCCGGAAATTACCAGCAAAAATATTTCGTCCCTTTACGATCCCAACGAAGTCAAGCAGATATTAAACCGGAATGTAACGCGCAAATGGAAACAACCAGAAGAACTTTGTCCTGGTTGGGTTGTGCGCGGCTTGCATCCCGACGGTTGGGAACCAACTACCTTAAGCGCCGAATACAAGCCCAATGAGACTTTACCTGATAAAAATGGTAAGTTCCGTAAGTACTTACGACCTTCTGATAGCGGCGCTTACCCATTGTTTTTGGATTGGGGAGAAGGTAACTGGGAGAAAGTGAAGCAGGATGTTTCTATTCCTCTTGGTGCGGGAGAAGGAGCAAAGAAAGCCGGTGCAATGCTTTCTCAGGGCGATGCTGCAATCTCACTTCCTGGGGTCACAACATGCCGTAAGCATGATGTTATACATCCCTGGCTAGAACCGTTTGTTACTCCGGGTAGAAAAATCTATTTATTCTTTGATGGGGACTGGCGCACTAATAAAAATGTCCACCGCGCCTTAGTTACTTGGGGTGGTTTGTTCCGTGGGCGAGGTGCAATTCCCTACGTGTTAATGCTGCCAGAAGAAACTAAGGGAATTGATGACTTTATCGTCCAATATGGTGCTGAAGCCTACAGAGATTTACTCGAATCTGCCCCAACTTTTAAGGCTTGGTTTGAGGAATACGGTGACATGCACCGTACAGAAAAGTTTATATACCAAGTATCTACCACAGTGGAAGATACTGTTTACAAAGCCACATTTGAGGAAGGACAAGGAAAGTGGCGCACTTTTAACGGCGTTTATCACAGATTTAACAGCCTTAAGGGTTATTGGGAAAATCAAACACGGGAAAGCGTATCAAAACTCATCTCACAAGAATTGAGGAAATGCTTTGAACTCAGAGAATCTGCCAAGGGCAAGATAACCGAAATCCGGAAATTTTTTACCCACAGAAACAGCAGAAGCACGTTTAATATTTGTGCCGAATCCCTAGCGGTTCCCGACATAGTCACCAATGACCATTTAATCGCTTTCCGCAATGGCACTTATAACATTAAGACCAAGGAACTACAGCCACACAACCCCCTTGATTATTTGACTTGGGGAATTGATGCCGATTACACCCCTCAAAGTGATTGCCCTGAGATTTTTGCCGGTTTCATCTATCAAACCTTTGGTGCAGAATACTTGGAACTAATCCGGGCTATTTTATCAATGTATTTAGATCCGGCTGCGCCATACGGTTACTTTGTTCATATCAAAGGTGAGAGCGGCACGGGTAAAGGAACTTTTATCAGGTTTTTAACTAGCTGCTTCCAGAAGAATACTACCCGTTCAATATCCCACTTTTCTCTTTTACAAACAGCAGAAGCACTACACCAACACCTGACTGGGGTAAGACTTTGTGTCTGCCCAGATGCAAAGAATTTCCAAGGTAAAATGACCAATTTTTATGAGCTAGTTGATAACGGCTCATTGGGTGGTCGGGCTTTGTATCAAACGGAAGGATACCAAAAAACCTGGAACGTAAGATTTGCTCTAGCTTCTACCCAATGGCTGTCCATCGAGAATTCTGGGGATGGCTGGGACAGGCGCTGTATTCCCGTGGAAACCAAACCCCGAGAAGGTGAGATGGATTTAACTTTGGGCAGCAGACTGCAATCCGTTAAGCCCCAGGTGATTTCCTGGGCGTTAAGCATGGATGTGGAACGTCGCGACGCCCTGCTAAAAAGCGCTTGCAAAATGGAGGCGATCGCAAATCTAAAACGGGAGCAAGCTACTTTTGCAGACAGCACTAAATCTTTCATTGACAGCTGTCTGATGCCTAAGCCTGACGCTAAGCCTTTAACGGATGCTGAAATTTATGAGGCTTACAAGGCTTACTGCGCCTTCAGTAGCCATAAACCCAAGTCTCTTGGAACTTTTCGCCGTGACTTAGGAACCAACATTCGCAACCACAAGAGAGAGGGCAAGGTGGAGAAAGTTAACGGTAAAGCTAAAAGACGCCCAACACAATGGGTTGACCTTGAACTCCACCCAGACCTTTTTGATGGAGCTGGCAATCTTGCATCCCGCAATTTAGTGGAAGGCGGGTTAGAAGCTTTTGAAGATTTTAAAAATAATCCGGTTACATGGTTACATGAAAAATCCGACGGTTACATGAAACAGCAGGAACTTCATGTAACCGCTGAAACGCCTTTGCAGACTGAGTTACAGCCTCCGGTTACATGGTTACATGAAGAGGTACCAAAAGTTGACCTCAGCAAAAAAAATAATGATTTGGTTTTGAATGATGATTCTCCCCCAGAAAACAAAAACAATGATGTTATACAAAAAAATATTTTAGGGAGTTCTCCATGTAACCATGTAACCGCTCCACGAGAGGAATCATGTAACCCTTGTACAGAGAAAGATACAGCGTTTGAAGAGCGGTTACATGAAACGAAATCAACTTCATGTAACCAGGGGGAGACTTCATGTAACCATGTAACTGAGCCTCATATTGCCAGCACTTTAGAGCAAGGTTCACGCATCAAGTTTTATCCCACCGCTGACCATGCAGAGAATGGATGGGAAGTAAGGGGAGTTGTGCAGCAAGCTGGTGAGTTACCAATAGTGGAGCATGGGATATTTGCTGGTTGTGACGTTGTTTATTGGGACTATAAGACTAAGGAAGAAAGAACTGTTTTCATAGCGGGTGGTCTGCGGGACTGGATTGTTAGAAAACTTTAAGTAGCTTCTGGTAGTCCAATAAGAAATTCGGGAAAATTTATCGTATTAAGCATCTTGTAATTCTAATGGTGCACAAAAATTATCAGGGATAATCAGATGTCAGAATTGCTAGAAATCAAACCGAAAACAGAAGTTGTCACTGCCAATGACGATTTAATAGTCACCTCGGATAAAGTTGTCACCCCCAATGACAACAATACAGTTGTCCAGGATTTGGACAATACTGAGAATTCGGGTACTCCAGAAGAAAGTATGTCGCTATCGGGCACCGTGCCTGTGCAGGATACCTCACCGCAGTCTGAGAACACTGCCACTGACTGTGACGATGGGGACACAACTGTATTTAAAGCAATTGGAGTGATTGAGGGAGAAGTCAGCTTTGGGGAGAAGAATTTTATCAAAGTTGGGGACAAGGAATATCAACTGTTCTATTCGCCCAAATACAAAAAAGCATGGAGAGCGCTACAAATCCAGGTAAAAAGGTTTGGTGCACATCAAAAACTAGTAGTGCATCCACGTCCACTACATTTACCAGACCGCAATAAGCAGCCAACAATGCGTTTTCAGTTAGTAGGGTTTGGAACTGGCGAACTAATGACTGAACTTGCTGTGAATGAATTTAAACTTTCCGGGTGGTGGCAATTCATCCCTTGTAATAAATTTCCGATTTTAACGGTGGCGCGTAATTTTGATTCCGAGCAGTATGAGTTCTTTAAATCTTTGGATAGCGATCGGCAGAAAAGATATTTCAAGGCGACTCATATCCCGCTGGTTTGGCGTGATGCGTCAGTTCAACCGTTTAGATTTAACCCGCGACTAGAAAAAGATGAACAGCAACCAAGATTCTTTGTTCAATTAAAGGCGCGTTTTCTGCCAGAGAAAGGAGTGTTTGGTTTTGAGTCGTTGGTAGCACCACCGTCGCCGGAACATCCAAAGTACATAAAGGTTAAGAAACCGGAGCAGAAACCTAGTAAGGACAAAAAAGTGCGCGGTTCCAAAAAAGGCACATCAAAGAAAATTTATTCTAAAAAGAATGGTAACACCGGGAAATCTGCCCAGAAACCAAAACCCAAACAGAAGAAAGAAGCGTAATGCTTTTAACTACACGATATATGAAAATCGTGTACTACTGGCTTCTAGTCCTTTCAGGGCAGGGGGCTAGGAACTGGGAGAACCCACAAGTACTGCGTGCCGCAGCGCCACGAAGCGGAGAAAGGCGCGTACAAGGCGGCATATAAATCGGGGGTTTGTTCACGCCCCGCGCGTTTCGTTCGGGCAGCGGGCTAACTGCGTTACGTTTTCATCCGCTCTTGTTGCGTTCATCCGCACTGCGTGAACAAACAGCGGAAGCTGTGTACAATATTCTCTTTCTTCTCCCTGCAAAGAGCTCCTAGCCCCCTGCCTGGTGAGGTTAGCGGATGCGATTCTTAACGGGGAAGTAGAAGTCCTTAAAAAATTGCTCCGCGTTGAATTAGATCGGCTTTCATTCCTTCAGAAATTCCTGGGTTATCTCCAAATCTGGCATTTTCAACCTTGGCATTGCTGAGGTCGGCATTTTGGAGGTCAGCACAAGTCAGGTTGGCACCTATGAGGTTGGCATAATTGAGGTTGGCACAAGTCAGGTCAGCACGAGTGAGGTCAGCACGAGTGAGGTCGGCATTTTGGAGCTTGGCATGATTGAGGTTGGCACCTATGAGCTTGGCACTACTTATGAGTTCGGCATAATTGAGGTTGGCATTACTGAGGTCGGCACGAGTGAGGTCAACACGAG
>CAZWGS010000199.1:0-5082 GCA_964633315.1 uncultured bacterium
TTACTTATTACTTATTACTTATTACTTATTACTTATTACTTATTACTTATTACTCCCCTACTTCCCCACTAAAATCAAACCAGGGTAGTGTTTTTTCCTGTTGCTGGGTGAAAATAGCTGAAGGGAATAATATCAAACGCTATGGAAATTCCTCAGACTCATCCCTGGGTGCAAACGGTTGCAGAAGCTAGGTTAATTCAAAACCAGTTGCGATCGCAAGTCATCACCACAGATAAAATATCGACGGTGAATTATGTTGCGGGAGTTGATGTTGGTTTTAAGGATAACTATCGCACAACCCAAGCCGCGGTGGTAGTATTAGGTTTTCCCCAGTTGCAAGTTGTGGAAAAGGCGGTTAGTCAATGTCCAACTACTTTCCCTTACATTCCCGGTTTCCTCTCTTTTCGAGAAATTCCTGCTTTACTCCAAGCCCTTGCTAAGATTAAAATTACTCCTGATTTAATCCTTTGTGATGGTCAAGGATTAGCTCATCCACGTCGTTTTGGTTTAGCTTGTCATTTGGGTGTGTTGCTAGATTTACCAACTATTGGTGTGGCAAAATCTCTCTTTGTCGGGGAACATGAGGCTGTAGGTAGGGAAAAAGGAAGCTGGCAACCCTTACAATATGAGGGAGATACAATTGGTGCAGTGGTACGCTCTCGCACTGATGTAAAACCGATTTATGTTTCTATCGGTCATCGCCTGAGTTTAGCTACAGCTATTGACTATGTATTGCATTGTACTCCTAAATACCGCCTTCCGGAGACAACTCGCCAAGCCGATAAGCTAGCATCTAGTTAGAAGGAACAATTTCGCTACTTAAGTACCCCTAGAGGTACTTTGCGTCATTGCTTAAGTCGTTAATAATGCAGATATATCATACTAATTTCACCAAAACAAAGTTACAGACATATTTGCGTGTTACTAATTCTCCTAGCTTCCCCTGCTTCCCCTGCTTCCGCAACTTCCCTTCAGCTATCTATAGTTAGCTGACATAAAAAGGGTATTATTTAGCGTTTGTTCAGTTTCCCAGTTAACTTTTAAAAGTGAAACCCAAACAATTACTCAGTGCCATCGCCACTCATTCTTTAATCCTTGGCTTAAGCATACTACCTCTAGCCTTCAAGGCTCAACCTGCTTTTAGCGCACAAAAGATTCGTTTTAATTTCCTCTCGATTAATTTTTCCCTTAGTGTTGATTCCCTCGAACTTTACGCCAAGGAAGGGAAAATAGATAAGGAACTACAATTTTACGCCAACTTTGTGGATGAGCAGGCATTATTATTATTACGCCAAGTTTTGCAAAAACGCATCGATGTAGATCCTATTATTCTCCACCGTCTCAGTAAATCCCCCATGATTGAGGAGGTGTTGCGAGGTTTAGGGGAAGTTGTCAGTACTCATTTAGGTTACAATGGCTTCTATCCTCTACGTGGTGCGATTCTTAGTGCTGCAATGGATCGCGAGGGTGATGGTTTAACTTTAGTTAATGTCCTGCGTAAATTTCCTACCCAAGAGCTGTGGATTGATACTGATAGGTTACTACAGCTGCAGAGGGAATTAACAGGTTTAAATGAGTATCGTCTAGCTGCTACCGATGCGATTATCCAAGCAGCAGCAACTCCTACTAACACGATACAGAATAAATCTGAGCTGAGCGATCTTTCTCGTCCAGGCTCTTTTGGTGTAGTTAAGCGTACCCTTAGTTTAGCAGGTCGTCGTCGCCAATCGCCCCTGGGAGCTGCAAGTGCTGAAGAATTTAAAGTTAATCTCTACCTTCCCCAAGGATTAACTCAACCAGCACCTGTAATTATCCTCTCCCACGGCTTTGCTTCCAACCCTAGGAGTTTTAACTATCTTGGTGAACATCTTGCTTCTCATGGTATCGTAGCAGCTGCACCTCAGCATATCGGTAGTGATGCAGACTACGAATTGCAATTCCTGGAAGGAAAAAGAACCCGTGCCGTTAGTGCTGTAGAATTTATTGAGCGTCCTCTAGATGTGAAATATTTGCTGGATAAACTCGAAGAATTATCCCAAAGCGATCCGAGTTTCCAAGGCATACTAAATATGTCACAGGTGGGTATTATTGGCCATTCTTTTGGCGGTTATACAGCATTAGCAGTTGGTGGTGCAAGAATTAACCATCCCCGGTTACGTCAGCGGTGTGGGGAGGAAAATATTACCCTCAATATGTCCCTAATCCTGCAGTGTCGTGCTAGTGGACTGCCACCTTTTGATTATAGACTACAGGATCCACGTATTAAGGGGGTAATCGCGATTAGTCCCATTACTAGCACAATTTTTGGTCCTGAGAGTCTGGGAAAAATGCAAGTCCCGGTGATGATGTTTGCTGGGAGTGAAGATATTGTTGCTCCTGTGGTAGAAGAGCAAATTCACCCTTTTACTTGGTTAAATAATACCAGTAAATATTTAGCTTTGATGATTCCTGGCGATCATTTTTCCAATAGCGATCCTTCCTCCGCAGCAGACGAGGAACCGACAATTTTGGAATCTATTACAGATGTAGCACCAGCTTTGGGTAAACCCTATGTTGAGGCGTTAAGTGTTGCTTTTATTAAGGCTCATATTAGCGGAGAATCTGCATATTTACCCTATCTAAGTTCTAGTTATGCCCAGTCTATTCCTAACACACCTCTGGAATTGTACGTTATCGAATCCCTAACACCAGAACAATTAGAATCTGCTTACGGTAATCAACCTCCACAACCAATTATTCCTGCAGCAATTGTCAATCCTTAGTTAATCTTTAGGGATGAGACTATCAGTAATTTAGCCCTTGCTCGATGAGGATAAAGATAGTCTTTCATAATTTTAGACAAATTCAGTTCTCAGAGTAACATCATTTGTAAAAACTATAACTATTAACCCAATTACCGCGCTTCCTAATTCTTCACTAGCAACCAAGCTATTTTTTACCTAACTTAGTTTTATCGCAAATTCCCTTAATGGAGTGTTTTTTTTACAAAGAAAATAAAAAACGATAAATACAGATACCTCTGTATCTTAAGCATTAGAGGATAAAGTATCCACAAGAGCCTTATTTGCTATTGTTTATAGATTTGAGAATTGCTAAAAAGATAATCTTCTACTCCTTAATCAAGATGAAAATTCAATTTAAAATCATTGCTTTGAGTCTCCTTAGCTCATTTATTTTTCCCTTACCTAGCATGGCTAGATCCATCATGAAAGATATCAATCGCACCGGAATTCTCCGGGTTGGTATTAGACAGGATGCAGCACCCTTTGGCTACCTGAATCCAGAGACAAATGAGTGGCAAGGTTACTGTTTTGATATAGTTAATTCTTTAAAATTAAATTTAGAAGAAAAGCTAGAAAAGCCTTTGCGATTAGAAATGGTTAAATCAACTTTAGAAAATCGCTATGAAATAGTTCCCCAAGGCATTGTACATTTAGAATGTGGTCCCAATACAATTCGAGATGACTTAGATAATGTTACTTTCTCCACTCCCTTTTTTATCACCGGAACCCATTTTTTAATCCGCTCTGATAATTCAGATAATTTTAGTTTAGGACATCCTTCAGAAGGTGCAGAAATTGGTGCACTCATGGGAACAGTAACTGAGGATTTATTACCTGATAAATACCCCCAAGCAGAGATTACTTATCTAGAAGGAGAAAATGGTAGAGCCAAGGGAGTAGAAGCAGTTGCAAATGGCAGTTTGGATGGATTTTTTAGCGATGGAATTCTCCTCATTGGTGAAGTTGTGAGACAGAATTTAGCCTCTGGTAATTTTAGCCTCATGCCAGAGCGGCCTATTACCTGTGATGCCTATGGTATGATTCTCCCAGCTGGCGATTCTCAATGGCAAAATACAGTAAATTCTTTTATTGAAGGAGATTCAGCTAGACAAGTTTGGGGTGGCTGGTTTGAGGTTCTTTTTCCCTATGTTCTTTTGAATTTAGAGTATTGTGAGGGCAAAATTCCTAGCATTAATTTGAGGTGAAAGTAGTTGCCAGGAGAAATAATTTCGTAGTTAATTTAGATTCTTCAGTGAAAGTTCTCTTTTTGTCAAAGAGAAAAGAATGGGAATTTTTTCACTCAGAATCATCATTATCATGAGATACTTAATGGGGAAACTTCGTGGCTTTAGCCCGAAGAGGAACAATTGTGGAACAGGAAAAGCTGTGGGTGAAATGTGGTAGATTATTCTTACTTAGTAAGTCACAAATACTTCTAAATTGACGGTGAGACTCAGAATCATTGGACATTCTGGTTAAAGGGGGTTGCGCTCAAACTAAAACTAGCTTTAATCAGTAAAACATTGAGGATGAGCGAAACAAAATAGAAAAATATAGCTCAGTGCAGCTGAATATAAAGTATGCTCAGACCCAGCAATGGGCAAGAGAGTAGAGGATTTTTTGGCTAACCATTGAAGGATTTTTGTCTCTTAAGAATCTACGTTGCTTTTAGCGCCCAGAGTTCAAATGAAATACAAAAAATAAAAATAAGAGAGTGTTTTTAAAATAATTCCCACGGGTATACACAAAGTGTGCCCCTAAGGACTAATCGTGTGGGATTCTAAGCTCCAACAGCAATTGTACTTCTAAAGTATCTGAATCACCTAACTTAGCGGGTAAAATGATTTCGAATCAGTGGCTATTCCTCAGTCTATGAATAGCTCACAAATCGCCATCATGTCAGGATGCAAAATCATGAGTACCAGATACTCACTATTATTATTTATTCTCATCAGTTTAGGACTAGTTCGTCATCCTACCCCACTCCAAGCTCAGCTTATTCCCGATAATAGTTTGGGTGGCGAAAACTCCATAGTCACACCTCAGCAATTTCGTGATCTCATTGAAGGTGGGGCGATTCGTGGCGATAATCTCTTCCACAGTTTTACTGAATTTAATGTCAACTCCCTTGAGCAAGTTTATTTTGCCAATCCTAATGGTATTCTCAACATTCTCACTCGCGTCACTGGAGTCAATCCCTCCGATATTTTTGGTACTTTAGGTGTCGATGGCGCAGCCAATCTAATTCTGATTAATCCCAATGGTATTAATTTTGGCGCAGATGCTCAATTAGATGTAG
>CAZWGS010000200.1:0-4952 GCA_964633315.1 uncultured bacterium
CCATCAGCTTTCTTGGTGATAGAAGATGTCTTAATTGTTGACCCATCAGGTATAGGGCGATGCATTCTAACTTTTATCTCGCCAAGTTTCTTGGTAATTACATAGTGACCAAAATAACCTGTAGAAACAAATTTACCTTTCTGTGCCCCAGTAAAATACAGTGTTTTAAATCTGTTTTTACTTTTAAATCTAGGTCTTCCCGATTTCTTGCCATTTTTATCGCCTTTGATAAACCTACTAAAAGACTCTTCTACTTGCTTACAAACAGCCTGCAAGGTATTAGCAGGTACACGAGAAAAGTCCAATAATTCTTTTGTACTTTGAACAAATTGATAAGTTTTCTTTAGTGACGGTAATTGACCCGATTGACTATAGCGAGAGGGTTTATCTTTTACTGATGCTATGGAAGTAATAATAGGACATCTGTCAACATGACATCGATTCATGTCCCACCAGTCAAAACGCTCACCTAATTGACGGTTATACCAATACTGACCAACTCTTAGCCAGTAATTTAATTCAAGAGTTTGATTAATTGTTGGATAGATTCTGTATTGGTAAACGTAAATCATGGCTATATTTTTTGTTTCGACCTTATTATTATTCTACAAGGAAAAAAGTACTATCCCGGAATATTTTGCACTTAATTCTAGATACAGATATTTGTATCTTGCTTTCTATCCCGCTATCCCTCCCACACTATAATCTTTGATTTAGTGTGGGTCTCTCGCTAATATAAAAGATGAATTTATTTTAGTCCATACTTATAAAATCCTAGGTCGAGCATATAGCTTACGAGTTTTTTGCCTATTCCTTGACCACGAAGCAATTTATCAATTACAACGTTACCGATGAAAACACTTTCATTCTCTTTGAGATTGTAGAGGTTAGCAAAACCAACTATTTTGACATCATCGGTAGCAACTATTAATTCTTGTCTAGTTTCTGATAAATACTGAATTTGCTCAACTGTTAGTGGATAAGTGCCGCTGGGATATACCAGGTCAAATTCATACTCATTGGTTATGAGTTGACAGATAGCTTCGTAATCAGGATAAGTGGCTTTCCTGAAGTAAACTAAATGGCTATTCTCTTGGAGCATTTTCTTCTCCATCAAGAAATAATTTGAGATAGGTTTTACATCATACTGGTGAAGAAATCGATTGTTTCTACCAAGGCTTGAATAAAGCGATCAATTTCTTTGCGTGTATTGTAAAAATACAAACTTGCTCTTGCACTACCCGATGCTTGTAAAATTCGGTGTAAAGGTTGGGTGCAATGATGACCAGAGCGAATTGCAACACCTTCATTATCTAGTAAGGTGGCTAAATCATTAGCATGAATACCTTTTACATTAAATGAGGCTAAGGCTGCTCTTTGAGAAGTATTGGGACCATAGATTCTCAGGTCAGGAATTTGATTCAATTGAGCAAATAAGTACTCAGTTAATTCTTCTTCATAGGCGTGAATTTTATCCATTCCTATATTAGTTAAATAATCTACCGCCGCACCCAGAGCAATGGCTTCTCCTATCGCTGGAGTTCCTGCTTCAAATTTATGGGGTAATTCGCCATAGGTGGAGTGGTCTAAAAATACTTCTGCTATCATTTCACCACCGCCTAAAAAGGGTGGCATTGCTTCTAGTATTTCTTGCTTACCATAGAGAAAACCAATTCCCGTTGGTGCACACATTTTGTGTCCACTTGCTACTAGCCAATCGCAATCAATTGCTTGTACGTCTATGGGTAAATGAGGGATGCTTTGACAAGCATCTATTAATACTTTGGCATTATATTCATGAGCTAATTTAGTAATTTCTGAAACTGGATTAATACAACCCAAGGTGTTAGAAACATGAACTACTGCTACTAATTTTGTACGCTGACTCAGGAGAGATTTATAATGCTCTAAATCTAATTCTTCCTGCTCATTTAACTGAATATGTTTGAGTACTGCTCCTGTTTTTTGAGCGATTATTTGCCAAGGAACAATGTTGCTGTGGTGTTCCATTACGGAGATGATTATTTCATCACCCGGTTGCAGATTACTTAAACCCCAACTATAAGCAACTAAATTAATCGCTTCACTAGCATTACGAGTGTAAACAATTTCTTGACGTGATGAGGCGTTAATAAAGTTAGCTACTTTATCTCTTGCGCCTTCATAAGCATCTGTTGCTTGTCCACTCAAGCAATGTGCACCTCGATGAACATTCGCATTGTAGTTTTCGTAGTAGTTACGTAGCGCATCGAGAACAGCAGTTGGTTTTTGTGCTGTTGCAGCGTTATCAAAGTAAATTAAGGGCTGACCGTTAACTTCCTGATGTAGAATCGGGAAATCAGCTCTTGTTTTTGCGGCAATCGTTCTTTCTTGAATGATAGTCATTGCTGGTTGTTTTTTTGTTATTGATTATTTGTTGTTTACTAGTTTCAACGAACAACAGAATTGGAGACAACCTCTTGCAGGGATTCCGGAAGGCGTGAAATAATTTCAGAGGCAAAAGCATCAATTAGTAAGTAGCGAGCATCCTTCTCATTTAAACCGCGACTACGTAAATAAAACACCTCATCAGCTTCTAATTGACTGACGGTAGCACCGTGGGAACATTTTACATTATCGGCTGTAATTTGTAGCTCGGGTTTGGTATCGACGCGAGCATGGGAAGAGAGAAGAAGATTACGATTTAGTTGTGCTGCATCGGTTTGTTGTGCTGCTTTAGGAACAAATACTTTGCCATTAAACACTGTATGAGCGCGATCATCCACAATACATTTATGTAGTTGATTAACTTTACCATAGGGTTTAGTGAGAGCAATTGCACTGTGAGTATCAGCTAGTTGTTCACCCTTAGCAACAGTTAAACCATTGTGAGTAGTTTCTGTTTGTTCTCCAGTTTGCAAAATTTGCAGATTGTGGCGAGATAATTTAGCTCCTAAATCAATGGTATTGATCGTATATCTACTATCTCTTGCTTGGGAAACAGCAGTTTTAGCAATGTGGAAACTGGATGTGGTTTCTTGCTGGATTCGAGTGTGGTTTATTTGAGCATTTTCTTCTAACCAAATTTCGGTTACCACATTGTTAAAGTAAGTTTGTTCGCCAACTCCGCTATAGTGTTCAACTAAAGATAAGCTGGAACCTTTCTCTGCGATTACTAGTAAGCGAGGTTGAGAGAAAACGGGCAATTCTTGTTGATTCAGTGAGTGGAATAGAAGCTGAATTGGCTTTTCTACCAACACATTAGCTTTGACCCATACCACTGCTACATCAGCAAATCCAGCAGTATTCAAAGCAGTAAATACTTCCTGATTTCCTGGCGATTGAGCTAAATATTTTTCTAGTATTTGTGCTTGATTCTCTGCTTGTAAATCATCTAAACTACCAATCCATACTCCTGAAGGTAAACTGGAAAGAGATGATAGGTTTACACTATTTATACCGTTAACAATCGTCAGATAACTTTCAGAAACCTCTGGAGTAATAGCAGAAATTTCTACGTCTGCAGGAGGAGAATCAAAATTACTAGAAAATTCGGTTTCTAAGAGGTTAGATAAATTAGTAAAACGCCACTCTTCGTCTTTCCTTGTTGGTGTTTGTAACTTCCTTACCCAAGTAGCAGCTTCTTCCTGCAATTTCCTGTTAGGATTGCGATTCTTGTCCCGAATAACTGAACTTTGCTGCAACAGATGCATCAAAAAAGCATCTTCAACAATCTCTGCTGCTGCGAATTCAGTAACTTCTTGAAACGGAATTTTTACTACCATTACGCACCTACCTCTGCTACAGTTTGTTCGCTGAGGAAGTCATAACCTTTTTCTTCCAATTCCAACGCCAATTCTTTTCCACCACTAGTGATAATTTGTCCTGCTTGCATGACATGGACAAAATCAGGTTCGATGTAATTTAATAAGCGTTGGTAGTGGGTAATCATGACAATCGCATTATCAGAATTTTTAAGCTGATTTACACCACCAGCGACAATTTTTAGTGCGTCAATATCTAAACCCGAATCCGTTTCATCTAAAATTGCCAAAGTAGGTTCTAGTAGCGCCATTTGCAAGATTTCGTTGCGCTTTTTCTCACCACCAGAAAAACCTTCGTTTAAACTCCTATCTAAAAAGCTAGGATTCATTTTGACAACGTCTAGCTTCTCTTCTACCAAATCTTCAAAATCAAAAGCATCGATTTCTTCTTCCCCTTGGTATTTGAGTTTAGCGTTGTAAGCAACTCGCAGAAACTCTAAGTTACTGACACCAGGAATTTCTAAAGGATACTGAAAAGCCAAGAAAATACCTTTTAATGCTCTTTCTTCCGGTTCCAACTCCAGGATATTTTCACCCTGGTAAATAACTTCTCCTCCGGTTACCTCGTAGTCAGGATGTCCCGCTAAAACCTTAGAAAAAGTACTTTTCCCAGAACCGTTACGTCCCATGATCGCATGGACTTCTCCAGCTTTTACTTCGAAATTAACACCCTTGAGTATTGGTGTTCCGTCAACGTTTGCAGTTAGATTTTTAACTGATAAAATTACTTCACTCATTTATGATTTGTTAATTGTTGATAGTTAATGGTTGATTGATATTTACCTCATGAATTTAAAAAATCCTATAAATCTTAGTTCAACAGGAATTATTAATCACAAAAATATTCATTCAACCGTATTTAATTTTTCAGCTTTGCAATAAATATGTTCTGGAGGTTGGTCAAAATATTTGAAAAGTGCAGGACAAAGCTATCCTTCGAAACTTTCCGTTTCCCAACGAGATGGTGCTTCTCGGATTAATGATGTGCATTCCAATCAACAGTCAACAATTAACCATCAACCATCAACAAATATTGCATCAGACATCTGGTATTTTCCCTTGAGTAATTAACCCACTGTTCCTTCCAACTTCAAACTCAACAACTTATCTGCTTCTGCTGCAAATTCCATTGGTAATTTACTCAAAACA
>CAZWGS010000201.1:0-4952 GCA_964633315.1 uncultured bacterium
TATCAGCGATGCTTTCAGGAGTAGTTGTCAAAGCGGGGGTATTTCCCCTGGTGCGCTTTGCCTTGATGATAGAAGAAGTCGATCCCATCGTCAGATTTTTTGGCGTTTGTACAGCGCTTTTAGGAGTAGGCTATGCTGTCTTGGAAAAAGATACCAAGCGGATGTTGGCGTTTCATACTATCTCTCAGTTGGGTTTTGTACTCGCTGCGCCGGTTGTAGGTGGTTTTTATGCCCTTACCCACGGTTTGGTAAAGTCTGCACTGTTTTTAATTGCAGGTGTTTTGCCAAGTCGCAACTTTAAACAATTGCAATCTCAACCCCTAGATATCAAAATTTGGATTGCTTTAGTAATCGCGAGTTTTTCTATTTCTGGTTTTCCCCTACTTTCTGGTTTTGGCGCCAAGGTTTTAACTAGTAAAAATTTCTTACCCTGGCAGGTTATCGTCATGAATATTGCTGCCTTGGGAACAGCCATTTCCTTTGCTAAATTTATCTTTTTACCTCATCAAAAACTTGCCTTCAATGGTAACAAAGTAGTTGATTTTACAGGATATAAAGAGAAATACATAGAGACAAAGGAAAAACAAAATCATGGTTTTTGGTGGGCCATAGTTCTCTTATTAGGAGGATTAATTGCTGCCAATGGTGTTTATTACCAAGCTTATACTCTACAAAATATTATTAAACCTTTAGCTACTATTGCTCTTGGTTGGTTGGC
This sequence comes from uncultured bacterium, assembly GCA_964633315.1. GTDB lineage: Bacteria > Cyanobacteriota > Cyanobacteriia > Cyanobacteriales > CAWCAG01 > CAZWGS01. The sequence goes on from CAZWGS010000201.1 coordinate 719, forward strand.
ATTTTGGCTAATTTTTAAAAACTTAGTAATTAAGTTACCACGTAGCATCGAAGAATTCGATCATCTGCTTGGGGTAATGAGTCTCATGTTAATTTTACTTTTTTGGATAGTATGGACGCGCTGGCATATCTTAATATAATATTGCGATTAACAATTTGGTTTTTGCTGACTGCGGATTTTAGTACAGAAAACATTATTATCGGTGTCTTTGTTGCTCTTATATTACCTCGTGGTCGCACCTCTTTAGGAAGACTAAAAGATTGGCTGAGGGTTTTGTGGGAAATTGTTATTGCCATTCCCCAAGCTTATCTAGAAGCAATAGAAATCATGCTAGACCCCCACACTGAGGAAGATATAATTTGTGAAAGAGTCAAACCTCAGCGAACACCGGGACTAGTATTTCTAGATATATTTTTAATAACTTTTACTCCAAAAACTATCGTTTTTAAATATCACAAACGTGGTTGGTATGAAGTTCATCGAGTGAGAAGGAAAAAGTTAAGCAATAAGTAAAATGGAATCAATTTTAATCGCCATGATTGTAGCCCTGCTCATACCCATTTATGAGGCAATCCAAGATGAAGATATTTGGCAAAAAATGCTTGCCTTTGCCAGTATCGCCACTAAGACTTCAATTATGATGCTACTGATATCAGTATTGCGCGATGATTGGTCAATTGGGGTCGTGGCAGTCATTATTTTGAGTGTGGGAAATGCAGGATTAATGTTGTTAGCAAATCTAATAAAAAAGCTGGAAAAAATATGATAGACAAGTTAAGTTATGGTTGTATGGTTGTCGGTATTATCTTTTGGTTTTGGGGTACATTTCCCCTCATAGGTAATAGATCAGTTCTCTTCAAATTACATAGTCTTTCCGTCGCCGATACCCTTGGTTCGATGAGTATTGTCGTTGGTTTATTATTGAAAATACCTAGTGAATGGTCACTCCTGCTCCTCGCAATTATTTCCCTAGCAATTTGGAATACAGTTCTGGGATATGTTTTAGCCTACTGCTCTAGTAGCGAAGAAAGTATTCTGGAAGACATGGACCACTAAAGATTAAAAGCTTGCTTACCTCAAGAAAAAGATACTAAATTCTCACACAATGATTGACAGCTATACTTACATTATCATTGCCCTACTTCCCCTAGCAGCACTGGTGGTATTGTTCCAAGTAAATCCCTACCATGCTTTAGTAATTAGAGGCATTTTAGGAGCAATTGCCGCCTTAGTTTATGCGGTTTTAGGAGCAGCAGATGTGGCTTTGACTGAAGCTTTAGTTGGTACAATGCTAGCAATTACTCTCTATATGGTTGCAGTTCGTTCTTCTTTAGTCATGCGTTTGGGAATACTCCAAGAATTTAGTACAGAAAATGAGAGTCATTTTAGTGAATTAATCGCTAGCTTAAGGAAAGTAATCAACCAACATCACCTCCGTCTTGAGCTAGTCGAATATCCTAATTTGCAGAGCTTAGAGCAAGCATTAACAGCGAAAGAAGTTCACGCTATTTGCACTAAACCAGACCGCACATATCATACTAAAATTAGAGTGCGTAATTTATTCGAGATTATGCAAGCAGAACTAAATTCACCATCCACAATTATCAGCTATGTAACTGCAGCTGATGCGGAAACAAAACATAAAATTGCTACCTAAACTAAACACAAATATTAGGGTACATCAGACCAATTGTTCACGAAAAAACAGGAAAAATAGATGAAATGGGTTTATATCGGGGCGGGAATAGCTTTATTCATAAAAATGATGATTATGCCCAATGTTGTGGCACAGTGGGAAGAAGCTCCGATTGTTGAGTTAATAGTAGCCGATAGTGGAGTTCCTAATGCCGTTTCTGGCATCATTTTTCGCAATCGACTCTATGATACTATCTTTGAAGTTGTAGTCTTTACCATCGCAATATTGGGCGTACGCTTTCTCCTTGCTGACGAACAACCCACAGAAGTAGTTAATCAATTTACTGACCGTCCTTCCATTGTACTAGCACGTTTGGGCGCAACTATTGCAGCTTTAGTTAGTATAGAGCTAGCGATTAGGGGTCATCTCAGTCCTGGTGGTGGTTTTGCTGCTGGAGTAGCTGGGGGAACAGCTATCGGTTTAATCGCTCTCACCTCATCATCTCAGTGGATGGCACAAATATACAAAAAGTGGAATGCTGCTACTTGGGAGAAGGTTTCAGTTCTCATTTTTATTGTCCTAGCAGCCATGACCCTCATTGGTGTACAATTGCCGACGGGAGATGTGGGTAGTTTAGTCAGTGGTGGTATGATTCCCCTACTCAATGTTCTAGTTGCCCTCAAGGTTGCTTTAGGTTCTTGGGCGGTTATTTTACTCTTTATTCATTACCGTGGCTTACTGTAGAATCTACTAGCGACCCAAATCGCGCTTCATCTGCTCTAACTCATCATCTGTTTCCCATTGCTGGAATTGCTGATCTAATGAGTCTACGGCATAATTAGAGCTAGTTCTGGTGTAATTGTAGGGGTTATTCCAGCCAAAATCAGTAGCACTAGTTTGGGCTGCTTTAGCTTGTGCTGCTTGTGCTTGAACTTCTTTGCGCTTTTGTTGATAGCGCCCAACTAACTCTTTAGCTTGGAGAAGGCGTTGTTTAACTCCTTCCATTTGTCCCCAACGTTGATTTCCCTGACGTAACAAAGCTGCTTCTCTTTCCTGAGCAGGCTTTACTAAGTCCATTCTGCCAGCTTTTTTTGCTTTTTCGATGCGGGCGTGCCAAAGTTGAATTTCTTTTGCTAGCGCCAAAATTTCGTCTTTGAGGCGTTTTTCTTCCAGTTGTAGATTGGCGATTAAACGTAGTGTATCCTGCTCTTGTTGGCGCAGTTGCTCTTCCAATGCTTGTAACTCTAGATGGGGATTGTTCTTCAAAAATTCATCCAGTCGCTCTTCAAAAAAACGACTGAAATCGTCAAATAAACCCATTACTTTTGCTTGCCTCTACATTTTGAGTATAACTAGATCAAGACCATTTTTTTCCTTTTTGTCTAAGGTATTTGCTTAGAACTTTTGTCCAGGGTAAATTGAACGTACTTCACCATTACGACGAATTACCACCTGTTGGTTTTCTACCGCAACTAAAGTCCAACCACTAGAGCCAATCGCTTCACCAATAGTGATACGCTGACTGCTACCGTTGATATCAAACAAAGCAGAGGAGTTGGAACTATCGCTGCTTTCGAGTAAACCAGTGAGAGTGTGGTTAAGACTACTAGGAGTAGGAGTAGGAGTAGGAGTGGGTGTGGGAGGGGGAGTTGTAGCAGCAGGAGTTTCTGGAGGAGTGGGTATTTCCGTTGCTGCTGGTGCTGGTTTTTCTGGTACTTCTGGCGCTGGTGGTTTTTCTGGTGCTGGCGGTGCAGGAGGAGGTACAATCGCCTGGGGAGTAGTAGGAGGCGCAGTTGGTTCAGTAGGTGTAGCAGTTGCAGCAGGAGGGGGAGGAAGCACTGGTGTAGCAGCAGAATTATCGGGAAGTTCTTTGGGGGGATAGAAGGGGATATATACTGGCTGAATAACCGTTTGCGGTGCTTGGTTGGCGGGAGAGGAAGGGCTAACGGGTATTGGTAAGACGCTAATGGTTGAGGGATCTACTGGCGTTGGGGTTGGTTGCTGCTGTGTAGCGATGGATGATTGCTCGATTACCTTGAGCGATCGCTGCATATATTCTATAAATTGGGCATCTTCCTGGGATGTTACCCTGTCTGTAGTGGGAAAATTAAAATTAAAGCCCTGGAAATTAAATTCTGGTAGCTTGAGCTTATCTTGCTTAACCAGCCAAAATATTACTGCAGACAGAGAGCCAAGGGCTAGGACAAAGATAATTTTATCCCAGTAGCGCCTTGGTGGCTCGCGATCTTGGCTAGGAGTAATTGTTCCTGGAGTGGCTAATTCTAACTTATCTTGAGCTTCTGGTGGCTGTGCAATGTCGTCAACCGATTCAGCTTCGCTTTGTGTTGACACAGCAACGGTTTCCGAGGCGATAATAGATTCAGATTCAAGAGCACTGTAGTCAGTTTCAACTTCAACAGCTTCTTTGGGTAATGGATAACCGCGATCTAAGAGCTGTTCGAGATCGTAGAATAGATCATCCATTAATTTGTCAGCCTCAGATTCTAGTGACCAGGGCTGCACTGGTGTAGAGTTAGATGAGGTAAGTTGCTTTCTGGCACTTTGCTGATTGCTGACATCCTGTGACATGGATTGCTC
>CAZWGS010000202.1:0-4798 GCA_964633315.1 uncultured bacterium
CGAAATACTCCAGCCATTTTCTAAATTGATACCAACCTGCATCATTAATAGACTTAGCCAGACAATGATTCTTGACTAAATTCTTCACCCTCAAATCTTCGTAAGCGACCAAATCGTTAGATTGGATTACGCAACGCGCCAGTCTCTTGGCGTGTTCTTCACGTTGCCTACTTATTTTGAGGTGTGTCCTACCTAGTCTATTAATGGCTCTTTTCCGGTTGGATGAGCCTTTCTTTTTTCGAGAAACATGTCGCCCATGAAATTTGAGCCGTTTCTCGCCTTGTCTATAAAATCTTGGGTTAGGTTTAGTTTCACCATTACTGTCTGTGTAGAACTCTTTGAGTCCCACATCCAAGCCAATGGTCTTGCCAGTAGGCTGACTAATTTCTTTGTTCTCTGCTTTAACGCAGAATTGGACATAGTATCCGTCAGCACGACGGACTAATCTAACCCGCTTGATTAGTTTTACGTCATATTGCCACAAGTCCCAAGTACCCTTGAGTTTAAGAGTTCCAATCTTGTTACCATCAGTGAATTTAATCTTTTTGGTATCAGGTGAAAGTTTCCAACCTGCCGTCTTGTATTCAACAGAACGGGAATGTTTCTTGAACTTTGGAAAACCCTGCTTGCTCCGTCCTGAGGCCGAGGAAACCTCGGCGCGGGCGGTGCGCTTCTTGCCAGGTACTTTTTTCTTACAGTTATCGTAGAATCTGGAGATACTTGACCATGCTCTCTCTGCACTAGCTTGTCTAGCTTGAGAACCTAGTTTCTTGGCAAAGGGAAAGTCTTGAGCCAGAACAGCACAATATTTACTGAGATCATATTTACCAGTGCCTTTGTTATCCATCCACAAGCGAACACACTTGTTGCGTATAAACTGAGCAGTTCTGATTGCCTCATCTATGGATGCGTACTGAGCTTTATTTCCTTTTGCCTTAAATTCTAGGACAAGCATAATGTTCCCTCCTTATTCTTACACTACACTGCTTGGCGTAAAAATTCCGGGAAGAATAAGATTTTAATCAAAATTGATGACCAAAGGAAGTTTAGCCGCAAGGCGCATCCCCGCCTTAAAAGAGCGGGGCTTTCCCGCGCCATATTTCGGTAATCATCTTGCAAAAGAATCGTTGAGGGCTCGTCGCCCAAACCTATGTCCAGCGTTAATGCTGCCCGGAAGCAAAACGGGCAGCATCAGCAAGTTGGCTCAATGAACCAAGAATCCCCACGCCTTTAGGCTCGGGAGTGTCAAGAATCCAAATAAGCCTCAATCGCCTCAGCCACGAGATGATTAATTGGTTTACCTTGCTCGGCGGAAGTCGCTTTTAAACGTGCATACAAATCATCACGCACCCTCACACGATGACGTTTTGGTGTGGGTTTGTAGCTACCAAGTTGGTAATTAGATGCAAATTCTCGTAAATTATCGAAGCCAAGGCGATTACAGAAATCACCAAAACTTTCCTGGCGCTTGCGATTTTGCTTAAAGTTAACGAAATGTGGCTCTAAAAATGCCTCCAATTCAGCAATGGGTAAGCGATTGATATAAGGTTGCGCTAATCTAGTTTGGTCTGGTGAGCCTCCCAGCCAAATTTGATAACTTTCTGGGGCGCTACCCACAAAACCTAATTCTGCCATGTAGGGGCGGGCGCAACCATTGGGACAACCTGTCATCCGAATCACAAAATGCTCTTTTCCTAAGCCTAATTGTGTCAGTAGGCTGCGAATTCTATCTGTAATCGCTGGAATCGCTCGTTCTGATTCTGTAATCGCTAAACCGCAAGTGGGCAAAGCAGGACAAGCCATAGAATAGCGTACCAAAGAATCAATTTTTTCTGGCACAGTAATCACACCGTTGCGATCAAAAATTGCCTGAATTGCCTCTTTATCAGACGCTTCAATCTCATAGAGAATCAAATTATGGTTTGCAGTTAAGCGCATCGGTAGCTGAAATTGTTCTACAACTTCTCGCAGTGCACTCTTCAGTTTCCAATCACCTTCGTCTTGAACGCGACCATTTTCAATATTAATACCAAGGAATAACTTACCATCTCCCTGTTCATGCCAGCCAAGGTAGTCTTCATATTTCCATTCCGGTAGAGGCTTGAAGGGCTGTATTTCCTTACCCAAATACTTTTCCACTTGGGAGCGAAACTTTTCTACACCCCAATCTTCAAGCAGATATTTCATTCTGGCATGACGACGGTTAAAACGGTCACCATAATCCCTCTGCGTCGCGACAACCGCTTTCACCAAATCATAGACATCATCTTTATCTATATAGCCAATTTCATCAGCTATACGAGGGAAAGTTTCTTCCTTCTTATGGGTGCGTCCCATTCCTCCGCCAGCGAAGACATTGAAACCCTCTAATTCACCTTGGTCATTAGTTATTACCACCAAAGAGATATCTTGGGTGTACAAATCAATGGAATTATCCCCTGGCACTGTGACGCTGCACTTAAACTTCCGGGGCATATAATGAGTACCATAAATTGGCTCTTCCTTGTCGTGGAAGATAGTACCATTACCGTTGCGTTGTCTCGCTGCTACCACATCCGGATGTTCCTCAGCGCTAATCGCCTTTTCCCCATCGAGCCAAATTTCGTAGTAAGCTCCAGTTTGGGGACGTAGTAAATCAGCAATGCGATCAGCGTATTCCCAAGCCAGTTGGTAATCAGGGCGATTTCTGTAGGGTGCAGGAGGTGCCATGACGTTACGATTAAGATCGCCACAGGCACCCAAAGTAGAACCCATGCTATGCACAATCGCAGCCACTGTTGCTTTGAGGTTCTTTTTTAGGACTCCATGAATCTGAAAACCTTGGCGTGTGGTTACTCGCAAAGTCTCATTGCCATATTCCACCGAGAGTTGATCCAGAGTAAGATATAGTTGCGGTGGAATAAAGCCTCCAGGATTGCGAGTACGCAACATCATTTGGTAGTCTTTTTCCTGACCCTTCTGCCGATTATCTCGATTATCCTGCTGATAGGAACCGTGAAACTTAAGGATTTGTATTGCTTTATCACTAAAGTGAGTTGTATCCTCCAGTAACTCAGTAGCTAAAGGCTCGCGCAGAAAATTACTCTCTTCTTTAATACCTTCTAGCTTAGAACTTTTGCGGTTTGTGGGGGTCGGAGTTTGTACCATAGTCTCTCATTAAGGGATGGCGGGCAGATTTTATTCCCCGGTAAATCGGTCGGAATTAGGGTAATTATTGCTACCATTTTATCTTTATTGGGTACCGAAACTGCTTTAGAAAATCTTAAATATGTACCCACTTTTCCATCTTGTGCTAGGCACTAAGATCTTAATAACCGACTAAACTCAAATAATATTGTCGTCGAATTGTACTCATAGAGAGAATATCAGCCTCTCGCCATCCATAAAAACGGGCTAATATGTGCACTTCCTCAAGGATCCTCTGGGCTTTGGCACTAATTTCTTTCCAAATAAACCACACTATATCTAACATGACCTGCCAGTGATGACTGCAAGCGGGACAATCTAGGTCTAATAATATTTCTATTTGAGGGTCTGTCGCTGCTATCGCTTCCACCATTGTGTCTATTATTTCCTCTGGTAGCTGATCATACTGCCACTGTTGTCCCGATTGGCTTGCTTCAAGCAAACATCTTTGCCTCAGCTGTCTGGCTGCTTGGTCATAATCTCGGTTTCCCACTATTGCAGCTAAGTCCCAGCTATTGGGCAGTCTATATTGCAACTCCCACTCACCAGTGTTGAGGATATATTCTCTCATTCCTGGTTCCTGCAGTTCTACCAAGCGCATCTGAGATGTTTTCAAGCTAAATTCTAACCGTTCGCCACATTGAGGACAATCCGCCCAACAATTCATCTGCTCGCCGAACGTAATTTCCCGTAGGGTTAATAAGTAAGCATCCCGCTGTCCAATACTCATAGCAGCCAGAGTTTCTCTGTGCTGTTCTGGACAAGCAAAACTTAAAAGAGTCAACGCCCTATCTAGGGGATGTTGACTCTGTCCTACTTCCCAACAACGTATTAGCTCATTTGCTGTTAATGATCGCATTGGGCTGTACTAATGTTTATTCAGATATTTTTTTTCCTCAGCCCCTGATTACCTATGCAGGTTCAGTGAAACTGGGTTCTGTGGGTTCGGTCACCTCATAGTCACGTTCCCATCCTTCATGTTGCAGTTGAATGCTTTGAATCGCGATTTCATTGCTACTAGCATCCAATTCCGGCAGAGCTTGAAACTCTGATACCCAGCAGCGATATACTTTATAGGCGATCGCCACCTGTCCAGCTTCATTCATCACCTCAATAATAAGATCCTTGCGGAAGTCCTTAAGGGAAACTTCCGAACCCAAACCTGAACCATAGTTCCAAATCTTATTCGCCCATTGTTCAAAAGCTGGGTCATGGGTTACTCCCCTCTCCAATGTGATTGGTTCGTACTTAGTTTGTCCTGGGGATAACCGGGAACTGCTAGCATCTCCTCCTGTTCGATGTTCTATTACTTCGGTACTGCGACTTAAGGCGCTAACCTTACTAATGCCCGCAACATAATTCCCATCCCATTTGACCCGAAATTTGAAGTTTTTATAGGGGTCAAATCGTTCCGCATTGACTGAAAATTGAGCCATTTTTTCCTCCTTAAGATTGTCCTGCTATTTGTTGGAACTTGAGTATCACAAATTCTGCTGGCTTGAGGGGTGCAAATCCAATTACGATGTTCACAATCCCTCGGTCGATATCGTATTGAGTGGTTGTTTCCTTATCACACTTAACAAAGTAAGCATCCTTGGGGGAGCTGCCTTGG
>CAZWGS010000203.1:0-4781 GCA_964633315.1 uncultured bacterium
CCATTTGTAGGGCTGTGATTCCGCTATCGGTTCCAGCAACCTTAAAGTCCATATCACCCAGAAAATCCTCAATACCTTGAATATCTGTGAGGACACGGATCTCATCTCCCTCCTTAATTAAGCCCATAGCCGCCCCACTGACGGGTTTGCTAATGGGAACACCCGCATCCATTAAAGAGAGAGTAGAGCCACAAACCGAACCCATAGATGTGGAACCGTTGGAAGATAGTACCTCAGAAACTACCCGCAAAACATAGGGGAATGTTTCTTTGGGTGGTAATACCGGAACTAGGGCTCTTTCAGCAAGGGCACCATGACCAATTTCCCGCCTTCCTGGGGAACGCATGGGTTTAGTTTCACCTACTGAATAGGGAGGGAAGTTGTAGTGGTGTAGGTAGCGCTTTTCGTTCTCTGGATGCAAATCATCCCCTAAATCCTGGGCATCATCGGGTGTTCCCAAGGTAGCAATAGAGAGTACTTGAGTTAGTCCCCTGGTAAATAAACCGCTACCATGAACACGCTGGGGCAAAAGATTGACCTGGCAAGAAATGGGGCGCACCTGATCCAATTTTCGTCCATCAACCCGCACACCTTCTTGGATGATTTGCTCTCGCATTAACTTTTTGGTCAGTTTTTTGAAGGTTGTGTCTACTGCTTTGGGGTTTTCTTCTAGATGGAGTTTAATTTCATCTTCTTCAGGCAAAGCGGCGATTACTTCTTCTACATCCTGGGCTTTAATCTCATCGAGTTGAGTATCCCGTCCCTTTTTGTCTAAATCGTAGTTGGAGAGGATTTTCTTGATCCCACTGGTGGCGCGTTCAGCAATTAATGTTTGCAATGGTTCGTAATTGGCTGGTGGTTCCTCCACTACTAGTTCTAAACTCAATTGTTGCATCAACTCTTGCTGCGCCTTAATTAAGTCTTGAACAGCTTCATAGCCAAAATCAATTGCTTCGATGATGTCTTGTTCTGGCAATTGATTAGCACCAGCTTCCACCATTACCACACCATCGGGAGAGCCAGCTACAACTAAATCTAAGTCTCCCTGTTTTGTCTCCTTGTAGGTAGGGTTAATGATAAAATCATCTCCAATCAAACCAACCCGTACCGCAGCCATCGGACCATAGAAGGGGATTTTCGCTAAGATGACGGCAACAGAAGCACCCGTAACTGCTAAAACATCTGGTGGTACTTCTTCATCCATGGACAAGGTTGTTGCTATGATCTGGATGTCATCGCGCAGCCACTGGGGAAAAAGGGGACGCAGGGGACGGTCGATTAAACGGCTAGTTAAGGTTACTTTCTCTGGAGGGCGACCTTCGCGCCGTAGAAAACCACCGGGAATTTTCCCTGCAGCATAGAGTCGTTCTTCATAGTCTACGAGTAGGGGTAGAAAATCAATCCCTTCTCTACCTGCGGCGCGCGTCGCATTGACTAAAACTGCGGTATCCCCCGATTGAATCAAAACTGAACCGCCCGCTTGTGGTGCGAGGAGACCAACTTTCAGCCGAATATCCCGTCCGTCAAAGGATATCGACTTCTCAAATTCTTGCATTCAGTACGTTCCTTTTTGTTCTCTCACTTTTCTTTCTCTGTGGCAATCCTAGCATTTATGGCATTTGTTATTGGTTTTTGTTATTAGTTACTCACTTTCCTAGTGTAGTTATTAATCATTTCTGCTCCGATTGCCTTTGTTGTAGTGTCCTCAAGTAAAAAATAACCAATATGGCGACTTTACATGGTAGCTGGATTCTCAAACATCAACATAGTTATCTGTTTATTTGGGGTGAAACCTGGCGTACTCGCGACGCCAAGTCAAGTGGTACCCAGACTGAGGCGATTGTCCTTCACCCTTTCACCATACAGCCAGAGGAATTAGGAGAATTTTGCGCAAGTGTAAACCTAATTACTGACCCCACCACCACCACTGAGTCAGCAACTCAAGTTATCTCTTTACCCACCAATGATGGTTCAACACCAATCCTCTCAGCCCAAATGGCACAGGCAAATTCAAAGAATTTAAGCTTGCAATCTTGGCAAGTTGAGGGTTTGTGTCTCACAGCCCCAGTAGCTGTGCAGTTTTTAAATGCTTTGCCTTTGGGTTCTTTGGGTGAGAAGGAAAGCTATCTGGGCGAGGATTTGCGCTTTTGGTCTCAGGTATATCGCTGGAGTCTAGACTTACTAACACGCTCAAAGTTTTTACCAGGATTGGGTTGTAACCAGGAGGAGACATACTACGGTTATTGGCAACCTTTACTCGATAGTGCTGTAGATCAAGCTCGCTTAGCTAAGTTTACTCGCTTGTTGCCTTCTGCTTGTCGTGCTTATTTTGCGGTGGAAAAAGATAGTGGGGTTATGCCTCAGGAATTATTATTAAGTTTCCTGGGCAGTATTTTGGACGCTCAATTGAGGAGTGGGAGTGAGCAAAATGGTAAAACGAATAAAGATCTAGCAGTTCAGAAATGGCTCAAATCCTTAGCTGGTGAGGAGACAGAATTTTCCCTAGCCCCCAGAGAAGGGAAACGTTTGCAGATGGCGTGGGAAAATTGGACTCTACCAATTCAAGATTATTTGAGTGAGCAATTACTTTCTCAGATAGGACAAAACCAGTTTCGCACTTGCTTTATCCTGGAACCACCAACCCAGGGAGAAATTACTTGGGGTCATTTTGAGTGGAAGTTAAATTATTATCTGCGTTCAGTGGATGATCCCGAATTTTTGGTTCCTGCAGCGATCATTTGGCAACAAAATAAGACCCAATTTACCTATGGGGGACGTACCCTAGAAAAACCTCAGGAAACGCTACTCAAGGGTTTAGGTTTGGCTTCGCGCCTGTACGAACCAATTGAAGCTAGTCTGCAAGAAGCACTTCCTGAAAGATGTTTACTCACGCCGATTCAAGTCTATGAGTTAATCCGCGCCATTGTCTGGCAGTTAGAAGATAATGGTTTGGGGGTAATTGTACCTCCTGGGTTAGCCTCTGGTACTAGTCAAAATCGTCTGGGGATTAAGATTAAAGCCCAAGTTCAGCGCAAAAAAAGTGAGCGTTTGGGTTTAAAAAGTTTGCTTAAATACAAGCTGGAGTTAGCTATTGGCAATCAGACACTCTCTAAAGCGGAATTTGAGCAAATGATGGCGCAAAAATCGCCTTTGGTGGAGGTAAATGGAGAGTGGATGGCTCTGCAACCTTCGGATGTGAAGGCTGCACAAGCGGTATTGTCTTCCACTAATGAGGAGTTGAATTTGTCTGTGGAAGATGCCCTACGCCTCAGTACTGGAGAAACTAAAACCCTTGTTAAGTTACCTGTGGTTAATTTTCAAGCGACTGGGGTGTTGCAGGAATTAATTCAGAATTTGAATAATAACCAGGAAGTTAAGCCTGTTGCAGCGCCTAAGGAGTTTCATGGCGAGTTGCGTCCCTATCAGTCACGGGGTGTGGGTTGGCTGGCGTTTTTGGAACGTTGGGGTTTAGGTGCTTGTCTGGCGGATGATATGGGTTTGGGAAAAACCATTGAGACGATTGCTTTTCTACTCCATCTCAAGCAAGAGGGAGAGTTGGATGGACCAATTCTTTTAGCTTGTCCCACTTCAGTTTTGGGTAACTGGGAGAGGGAAGTGAAAAAATTTGCACCAACACTGAAAGTTTGCATTCATCATGGCGACAAACGCAGCAAGGGTAAAACTTTTGCTAACAAGGTGACAAAGTATGACGTGGTTTTGACTAGCTATCCTCTGGTGTATCGGGACGAGAAAACCCTCGCTGCTGTTCCTTGGCGAGGCATAGTACTCGATGAAGCCCAGAATATAAAGAATCCCCAAGCTAAGCAATCTCAGGCGGTACGCAAGCTAAAAACGGGCTTTCGTGTTGCCCTCACTGGAACACCGATTGAAAATCGCCTTTCGGAATTGTGGTCAATTTTAGACTTTCTCAACCCTGGTTTTTTGGGTACTAAGCAGTTTTTCCAGCGCCGCTTTGCGATCCCAGTGGAAAAATATGGTGATCGCGATTCCTTGCATATCCTACGTTCTTTGGTGCAACCTTTTATCCTACGGCGATTGAAAACGGATAAAAATATTATTCAAGATTTGCCAGAGAAGCAGGAAATGAATGTTTTTTGTGGCTTATCTGCTGAACAAGGGATTCTTTACCAAAAGCTTGTGGATGAGTCTCTGGAACAAATTGAAGCAGCAGAGGGCATCCAGCGCCACGGCTTAATCCTGACTTTGCTGATGAAACTGAAACAGGTTTGCAATCATCCTGGTCATTACTTAAAACAAAAAAAACTAACTTCTAGTGAGCGATCTGGAAAATTACTGCGTTTGGAAGAGATGTTAGAAGAAGTGGTAGCAGAAGGCGATCGCGCCTTGATTTTCACTCAATTTTCTGAGTGGGGTAAACTTCTTAAGCCCTATTTGGAGAAAAAGTTGGGGGGTGAAGCGCTGTTTTTATATGGTGCTACTCGTCGCCAGCAGCGCGAGGAAATGGTGGATCGCTTCCAAAATGATCCCGATGGTCCTCGCATCCTAATTTTGTCCCTCAAGGCGGGCGGTACAGGACTAAATCTGACGCGAGCAAATCACGTTTTTCATGTGGATCGCTGGTGGAATCCAGCGGTGGAAAACCAAGCTACAGATAGAGCTTTTCGCATTGGACAAAAGCGCAATGTTCAGGTGCATAAATTTGTCTGTACAGGCACTTTAGAAGAGAGAATTAACGAAATTATCGAGAGCAAAAAACAGCTTGCAGAGCAAACAGTAGACGCTGGAGAGCAGTGGTTAAC
>CAZWGS010000204.1:0-4774 GCA_964633315.1 uncultured bacterium
AAGTCTGTATATTTTAAGTGAAGCTTTAGGTATAATTCTCTTTCAAAAAGGTTTACTATTAATCCATGCCAGTGCGATTAAAATTGGTTCTCAAGCTATAGTTTTTGTCGGTAATGCGGGGATTGGCAAATCTACAACTGCTGCTGCTTTTGCAAAAAGAGGTCATACAGTCTTAACAGATGATATGGTAGCCATTAAAGTAGACAAAAGTACTGCGATCCAAGTAATTCCGGGTTTTCCTCAAATCAAAATTTGGCCTCCTTCGGTAGAAGGCTTAGGCTACAATAGTGAAGCTTTAACACCTTTATTTTCTGGTTCTCGCAAACGAGTAATTCAGCAAAGAGAAAATTTTCCTGAGAAATCAATTTCTCTTTCTCAGCTATTTTTTCTCAACAGGGGAGAACAACTCAAAATTACTCCCATGAACCAAGTTGAGACTATGCTTCTTCTTAGGGCTTATTTTCCCTGTCCTTACAAACTTTTGCAAGGAACTGCTCAGAAAGATCATTTTCGACAGTGCACTCAATTACTCAATCAAATTAAAGTATCTAAAATTGAACGTCCTGATAATTTTGAAGTTCTGAATCAATTGATTACACAAATTGAAACAGAGTTAATGGCAGCTAATATTTTATGGTAGTTGTTATTTTTGTTTAGATATAGCGCTACGGGACAACATTAGGACATTTATCTGTTCCCTATTTCCTTGTTATTGTTCACTTTTCACCAATCTATACTTTCCTAAGCTATATGCGTAGCGCTATACAAGTGACAGCTAGATTTTTGTTGATTGTTGATGGGGGTACACCTTACTAATTAGAGAGGTGCTATGTAGATAATCGCACTAAAATTAAAAATAGCAACCTGGATATATGACTGTCACTCTGGAGGAATTTTATAGGTATTATGGGAGAGATTTGAGATTTGTGACTGTTATTTAGAAAAAATCGGACATTAACTGATGGTCAATATCCGATTTTTGGGGTAAAGATTCAACTCAGGAAATGAAAGTAGTCTATAAAGCTATGTTGAAAAAAATAAAAAAGCAGCAGCAAATAATTTAGTAATCGACGGTGGGATATACAACTGTTAACTCTTGAGTTTGCCAGTAATTATCCGCATTTGCTTTACGAGTTGTTTCCTCACTCTCCCATTGAGGCTTAGTATTACCTAATTTGCCATTGTAGAAGAGATATAGCTTCTCATCTGAGACTTTGTAGGTATGAGGATCAATCGGAAAGGTTTTTCCTTCTGATATTGCTACAGCACAGAAACCACCATACTGAGGAGCATACATTGTTGACTCACTCTCAAACTTAGCTTTATTTTCTTCGCTGATAAAGTAGTAAGTAGCCCCCTCATGTTGTGATACTATTTCTGAATTTCCTTTAGTGGGCTGACCGGAAAAATAAGTGACTGGATCATAACCTTGAATCGCAACCCCAGATTCATCGAGATTTATTAATTGAGCCATTGTTTCCTCCCTATTAGAAATCCAGTTAACTTTTACAGTTGTTAAATACTAAGAAATAGAGTGTTGGACAAAGCTGATACAATTTACTCATCAGCTCCTCCATATTGTCATATTTTTTTATTGTAAAAAATTAATTTTTTATAATGCCTTTTTTCGGGCGTCTTAATTGCCGAGAGACTATTAAAATAACGCCAGTTATGGTTCAGGCTATTTTACTCTCTATTTTACGAAGTAACGGGAGTTGCAGCAAAGGAGAGAATCCCGGGTTTAGCTTATCCTGAACTCAGGTTAAAATAGAAACAATATGAAAAAATATTATTTTATATTTCTCGTTTAAGAGTGAATTTCTGTGCTTGATAATACAAAATTTCAAGTCTTTTTGCTAACTCTGGAGATTTGGAAGTAAAGTGAACGTAAAAGCTTCCTTCTGCTGATGATTTATCTAATACTTTGGCATATATGTCATCACTAATTTCTTCTGGATTGCCAATTTCTAGCAAGTTTAGTTTAACGTTTGTTAATGCCAATGGTGTTGTATTTTCTCTTTTTTTGCAAGCACCAATTCTTGCTCCAGTTAGAGATAATTCAATTATGCAACCATCAAACATATTGTCACCAATATGCTTCCCTTCTAAAATAGTGTATTTCAGTGGTATTTGTTCTTCTAATTGGTAGAAAATCTCTTCTTTTTTTTCTAGAAACAGATTATATCTGTCTCGGATGCCACCAATTTCATAGATTGTGATTGGTTCCTTGACTCCTTTTGGTTGTACTTTCTTTTGACCATCGATTCTGACAATTGGATCTACCTCATTTAAAGTAGATTCTGAGATTAATATTTGATTACCTATGGTGTAAGACTCAATGCGATAAGTAAGATTTACTTCATTGCCGACGATACCATACTTGGTGCGTTTTTCAGAACCAATATTACCGACGACGACTTCTCCTGTATTAATACCAATACCCATTTCTAGAGAAGAGAAACACCATTTTTTTATTTGATTATTGACAGATTGCATTGCTAACTGCATTGCAACTGCGCAAGCAACTGCTCTAGCAGCATCATCTTCTCTACTAATAGGTGCACCAAATAACAC
Source organism: uncultured bacterium (assembly GCA_964633315.1). Taxonomy (GTDB): domain Bacteria; phylum Cyanobacteriota; class Cyanobacteriia; order Cyanobacteriales; family CAWCAG01; genus CAZWGS01. The sequence continues at coordinate 2,575 of CAZWGS010000204.1, forward strand.
TAAAATTCCATCTCCCATAAACTCATCAATAGTGCCATTAAAGGAGGTGATGACATCTGCCATATGGGAAAGATAGAAGTTAAGAATTTTTACTACTTCTTCAGGAGGTAAACGTTCTGAGATAGCAGTAAAACCTCTCAAGTCAGAGTTAAGGATTGTGATTTTTTTTCTTTCTCCACCTAACTTCAAAGCTTCTGGGGAAGTAAGTAATTGGGTTACAACTTCATCAGAGACATAACGACCAAATGTGTAGCGAATTCGTTCTTTTTCTGTTTTTAAGTTGGTAATACGAAGTAGGTTTTTTCTTTGCAAGAGTTCACGCTGTTGCTTGATACTATTGGCCATATCATTGAAAGCTTCAGATAACTCTTGAAGTTCATCTCCTGATTTGATTTTTACTCTAACATCAATGTCACCTGTACTAATTTTGTTAACACCTCTCATTAGTGCTCTAATTGGCTTCAAGAATATTCGAGAAAGTAGTAAAGATAAAAATGCAATCACAGTGATTAAAAGAGCGGAAATGGTAAAAACACCCCACTTAAAAGTCTGTAGTTTTTTAGCTGCTTCATCAAGCTGTATTTCCGCAATCATTGCCCAATTGAGACTGGTAATATCGAGTGGTGTGTAAGCACTGAGAACATCATGACCACGATAGTTTTTGGCTATGAGAACGCCGGATTTTTTATTAATTAAAGCTTGATTGGCACTTTCTGTTTTAACATCTTGATGCAACACCGATGTATTGAGAGTATCAATGCGTTTTCTTTGTTCTGACTCTAGGTTACTTGCTTGCAAATTTTCCAGGTAAGCTTTTGGATCTTCAATCAAAAATCGGGAAATTGATCGCATAGTATAGTCTGGTCCGACTAAAAATATTTCTCCAGTATCTCCTAAACCACCTTCTTTCCAATTCCGATTATTGGTCATAATGCTATTAATTTCATCTATGGGTAGCTGAAGCGCTAGTAAACCAACCAATTTGCTATTATCGAAGATTGGACTTGCAATAAATGCTTGAGGTTTGCCATAGGATGCTAGATAAGGTTGAAAATCAGCAATAGCTATGTATCCAGGATGGGAATGAAGGTAGGCATCGTTGACAGCTTGAGCTAAGCTGCTTGATGCATAAACACCATTAGTTAAGCTTGTTCCCAAATCTGTTTCTTTCTCTACAGAGTAGACAATTTCTTTGGTCTGAGCATCGACTAAAAACATATCGTAATAGCCGAATGTTTCAACAAAGTTATGGAATATGGTGTGATATTTTTGGTGAACACTGCTATATTCGGTTTCATCTGAAGCGGCATGAAGCAGTTCTTTTTCTTCTACTGAATAAGGATTAGTGGCAATATAAGTGTGTTGTAGATAAATTGCAGCAGTATTGCGAGGGAAAAATGCTTCTGGAGTTGATTGAATTGCAATATTTTGTTTGAGGCGAGGCATGAACTCCTCTTGATAATAACTCAAAAGCTCTTGCTGCTGATTAGTAGCTATTTGTTTACGGTGTAGTTTTTTGAATGCAGCAGTAAACTCTTGTGCTGCTTCTACAATCATTCTGTCTTCGCTTAGAGTTTGAACTTGTCCCCGAACGATATTAAAGTAAGCCTCAATTTGATATTCTTTGGAGTTACGGAGTGTGATGAGATGATTAACAACACTATCTTGTATAGCTCTTGTACCGTAAGCATAGCCAATCAAAGAGATCAATAAAATCGAGCTAATACTCACGGCTAGCATCATTAGCATGAGCTTAAACTGAATGCTAAACTTTTCGCTAAAACCCATATTCAACCATCTAAGTTAATTTTTCAAAGAGCAAGGATAACTGTAAAAACAGACTATATGCTTTCAACAATAATACTTGATTTATTCTAAGAAAAATTAGGGTTGTATTAGAAAGGAAATTAAAAATAAATTAGTTGATGATTATCTCGCCTATATGATGAATTTTTTCTTCTTTAAGCTAGTTGCGAATCGCGCGATTAAGTGCTGGAAATTCGAGTGTTTAGGATGGGATTGGCGATTGGTTTAGGTTTTTACTCTAAGATATTTTTCACCTGTGAGGAGTTAGGGTCAACTGTTGAGTTCAACCTCAATTTACTAAAAGCTTATCTACCTTAGAAATTGCGAAAAAAAGTCAGTTTTAGCTGATAAATAATATCTCAAATGTAAATGAGTCATTGGGATTTTGTTACTT
>CAZWGS010000205.1:0-2793 GCA_964633315.1 uncultured bacterium
CATCTTCAATCGATTGGATAGTAAGTGCAGCTCTATAGGCTTGGTCTAAAGCTCGATCTGGAGTTTCCAGAAACCAGTTTTTGATATTATTCAGCATGACTAATGGCTAAATATTTAATTAATAGAGATAAGTTTAAATCCTACGAATCAGTTTAAGACTTAAGTTTAAATGTTAAGGTATCAGATTAAGTAAAAGAAAGTTTTGTGTCCCCTTCATCACTTTGGATTACAGGCTCAACTCGCAGTGGCAAAACCACTCGCTTAGTAGAAGATTTTACTCAGTGGATCGCTAATTCCAGAGATTCAGTGTCACAAATACCTCATCTGAGGGTTGCAACTCCAGCCATTATGGTACTAGCGGCGAATGATGACAATCGTCGCGATTTAACGGATCGCCTAGCCACAGCAGTGCGCGGGAGTTATCCTGTAGTGGCGAAAACCCCCCTAGGTTGGATTTCCGATGAAGTCATGCTATTTTGGCCTTTGTTATTTGAGAGGCTTAATCTCAAAGCTCAGTTTCCCATTAGATTGCGTCCCGAAACAGAGCAAGAACTAGCTACGCGCCTGTGGAGCCAGGAATTGGAGCAAATAGGACTTTCAACCTCAGGAATAACCGAATATGAGCTAATACGACGTACCTTAGACTTACTGCAGCTAGCAGGAGCAAGTGGTATCATCGCCGAAGAAATTCCCCTAATCTTGGCACAGGGATTACCAGAACAGGAAAACCAAGAATTATGGCAAAAAATGGGGCAATTATTGCTCTGGTGGCGGCAATGGTGCTTGGAGCGTGGTTTATTAAGTTATGGACTAATTTACGAAATCTATTGGCGTTATTTGCTAGAAGATCCTCAATATCAAAGCCAGCTAACACGTCGCTATCAAAGAATTTTTGCTGATGATGTTGATGATTATCCTGGCGTAACCAGGGAAATTTTTGAGTTTCTCTTAAGAAAAGGAGCTACTGCTACCTTCACCTATAATCACCATGGTAAGGTACGCTTAGGGTTAAATGCAGATCCTAATTATCTGGCTGGTTTAGCATCTTACTGCGAGCAACAAGAGTTAAATTCTCCCCCACTAACCACAAAATTTCCCCTCGAGCTGCGTGATAGTTTAGTGCAATTGGTAAGTAACCCTCTTTTCCTCAGTGAGTTACCTCCTACAATCCAATCTTTGCAAACCGTCTCTCGTTCAACTTTGCTACGTCAAACAGCAGAGGTTATTATCCAGGGAATCGCTAACAAAGAGGTAAAACCCCAAGATATTGCCGTTATTGCACCTGGTTTAGACGAAATTGCTCGCTACAGCCTGATCGAAATCCTGAGCCATCATGGTATACCTGTAGCACCACTCAACGAACAGCGTCCCCTAATTAGTTCACCACTGATTCGCGCCCTACTGACTCTCTTAGCCTTAGTTTATCCTGGTTTGGGACGCTTGGTAGACCGCGATAGTGTGGCGCAAATGTTAGTAGTTTTAAGCAGTAACAACGGAAGAGATAATCCTGCAATCGATCCAGTGCGAGCAGGTTTACTGGCAGATCACTGCTACTATATAGACCTAAAATTACCTCGTCTGCTACCCCCAGAATCATTCCCACGCTGGGATCGCCTAGGAAATCGAGCTACCAACAGCTACAAAAAAATCCGACAATGGCTAGAAGTTACACGTGAGCAACAACAACAGCAACCATTGCTCAAAGCGATCACATTTTTAGATCGAGCAATTAAAGATTTTTTCGCCAGTGGTAGTTACCTTAGCTACGATCAACTAGCTTCAGTGTGCCAACTAATGGAGACAGCGCAACACTACTGGGAGGTAGATAGTCGTCTGCGCCAACATGAAGCTATTTCTCTTCCAGTTACCGCCAGCGTTGCTCAATTCATTCAATTGTTACGTCGTGGTACAATCACCGCTAACCCTCGCCCTTTCCGCCCTCTGGGAGTCGAGCGCCAGGATGCAGTTACTCTAGCCACCATTTTCCAATATCGTTCCCTACGTCGTGCTCACCGTTGGCACTTTTGGCTTGATGTCAGTTCTCCATTGTGGGATAAAAGCAGTAGCACAACTCTCTTTGGTGCGCCTCTATTTCTCCAGGAATGGTCAGGAAAAGCCTGGTTATCAGAAAATGATCTCGAAGCAGATCAAGAAAGTCTAGAGCGCATTCTTCGGGACTTACTCGGTAGAGTAGAAGATCGCCTCTATTTATGTCACAGTGATTTAGCAGTTAGTGGTAATGAACAAATGGGTTCCCTTCTAACCCTAGTACACTCTACTGTTACTACGGTTGCCAGCACAAAAAATTTAGAGACATAATATGTTATGTCTCTACTAATAATCCTGGAAGAATTCTATCCAATTTTCAGGTTAAGAACGTAAGCGAGAAGACGCTTGAAGACTCAAAACCCAGAAAAACCTAGGAGATCGCAATTTTGCCTCTAGCTACTGCTCTGACAATGCGATTAATCGCTCTTAGTTCATCCTCTTCAATAGAGTCATCCAAAAGAGCTGCCATTAACCCGTAGCGATCACACAAAGTCAGCTTCCCTGTTTGAACAGAAGAAACCAGTATTTCACCGATAGCACCGGGTAATAGTTGTACATCAGTAGACATACTCAAGTCAGGGAATTCTTATTTAAAATAGTATCTCTTTTTTTCGGCTTTTGGGTAGTGATGTTACTCATAATGCACTCGTGAGCCCAATAATAACTTTTTTGTGATTCGATCTCTTTTTTTCAGTGATATATGAGTATATATTGTGTGATTTTGGTCACTAAAAATATTCAAGA
>CAZWGS010000205.1:2893-4696 GCA_964633315.1 uncultured bacterium
TCAGTGAGGGAACTTTTTAATCAGCTAGAGAATCTAGCCAACAGAAGCAATAAATATTTCCACAAAGTAAAGATGCAAATTAAACTTTCCCACATTATTGCTGGGCTAGCACTTGTTAGTGTGACAGTATCTCCCTTGTCAGCTCAAGCTCGTCCTCAAAATCGCCTACCTCAAACTATAGCCAGAGAAAGCAACACTGTTCAACCAAGGGTGCAGTTACAACAAAAAATTAACTCGTTGCTAGAGAGATTACTGACAAAAGAACAACTGCAGGAGTTTAATCGTGCTGTAGAGAGTGGAAAAACCCCCAGAGAAGCATTTCGACAATTGGAATTGTCTTCAGAACAAAAACAGGACTTACGCAGAATGCGCAAAGCAAGTCGCCGACGGTTGCAAAATCAGCGACAAGCAGCCACACAAGACTCACAAACAGGGCGAAGACAACCTACAGGGCACAATCTCATTCTTCTACCTGAGGAGCAAGGTAGGAATGGGAATGTAGTCGAACAACCCACATTCGATCTCGGAAGTGGATTGCTAGATATGGCGGGACTAGCTTTGCAACTGGTTCCTAGCTTCATGAATTCACAGCAACAGCAACAGTATCAGCAAGTATTTCCTTTCTTTGGGTCTAGTACCAATGCCTTCTCTAGCCCCAGCTTAATCGAAGATGGTGAAGTGCAGTGGTTTTCTGTACTTGATTTTGCCCTATCCCAAGCACCCAACTTCATGAATTCAGAGCAACAGCAACAATACCAGCAATATGCTCCTTGGGTAGAATTCGGTTTAGCGATGTTATCAGGATTTGGTCTCTTCGGCTAAAGAATCATCCTCACCTACCGATGAGCCAATTTTCTTTCCAAATCAAACAGAAAACCGTGAATATACTCCTCAGTCCATTCTGAACCATAAAAGCGCTGGAACATTCCCCTAGCAGGATCTTTTTCGGCTCGATAGCGCAAATATCGCAATTGAGCTTCTTGAATCTCGCTCAGCTTTTGGGAATCAGTAACTGCTTCAGCTGACGCCACAAAATCTAGATATGCTTGGAGATAATCCTTAAAAGCTGCAAAGACATGGGTTTCCACCACAGAGGTTTCTTGGGGACGAGTCCACAAAAATGCTGGAGAGAAAAAAGCACTTGCTTCTTCGGGAAAGTCTCCACCCCAGGGTAAATTCTCCTGATGAGACTGAAAAATCGGGAGTATGGGCTTAGTATATTTTTCCTGGTAAGATAAATCATCTCGAAATAGAGGTTGCATATCCAAAGCAATGAGATGTCCCCCAGGAAGTGTCACCAAATCAGCACCAAAAAAAGGCAAATCGTAATTTAGCCTAGGAAAAATGACAAAATTAAGCACCTGGAGTGCACCACCACCTTGGACATGAGCCGCCCGAATTTGCCGTAGTTTGGGTGTTTGGAAGGCGTAGCTACTAGTAACTACTTCCTGCTGTTTTTTACCTTTCCCAGTGATGGCGCTGTGGCGCTCAAAGCCTTCAGGAATGGGGTATGGTTCAAGAGACAGGCGCGATTTTAGATATTCAACTGCATAGTCCAGAAAAGGCTGATAGAGTGTCATGAGCTATTATTTCTTGGGTATGGCGCTAAGCGCAGGGAAAGCACACCAGAAGTTAGTCCCTACTTTTTGTATCTTAGAGGACTGCTTGACACTCCCACCACTAAAAGTGGGGGATTATTCTTTCATCCAGCGAACTTAGTGTACTGATTCTAATCAACACACCAGAGACTCATCTGTCCAGAAGCTTCTATCGAGTACTCAGACTGGAAGGTTCCGGCATGCC
>CAZWGS010000206.1:0-4594 GCA_964633315.1 uncultured bacterium
GTACTAAGCTGGAGGTTACCAAGCTTCCGTGCATTGCACTGAAGAGCGCTCCACCAAATACACCTGCTACTCCCAACATATGGAAGGGGTGCATTAGGATGTTGTGCTCAGCTTGGAAGACAATCATGAAGTTGAAGGTACCACTGATTCCTAGAGGCATGCCATCAGAGAAGGAACCTTGTCCGATGGGATACACGAGGAATACTGCGGATGCTGCGGATACTGGTGCGCTGTAAGCAACACAAATCCAAGGACGCATTCCGAGGCGGTAGCTGAGCTCCCACTGACGACCCATGTAGCAGAATACGCCAATGAGGAAGTGGAAGATTACTAGCTGGTAAGGGCCACCGTTGTACAACCACTCATCTAAGGAAGCTGCTTCCCAGATGGGGTAGAAGTGCAAGCCAATGGCGTTAGAAGAAGGTACAACAGCACCGGAGATGATGTTGTTTCCGTATAGTAGTGAACCAGCTACGGGCTCACGGATACCATCGATGTCCACAGGAGGAGCTGCTATGAAAGCGATGATGAAGCAAGTGGTTGCGGTGAGTAGGCAAGGAATCATCAGAACTCCAAACCAACCTACATAGAGGCGATTATTGGTGCTGGTGACCCACTGACAAAAACGCTCCCACAAGGTGAGGTCATTGCGTGTTTGTAAAGTTGTTGTCATCGAGTTAATGATTGCAATCTATTGAGTTATGAAATGCTCAGCAAAAATGTTTGCTGATAACACTAATTGTATTTACAAGTCTTCTAATTAGTACGTATTTTTTATTTAATTTTGTAACAAATTAAGATAAATTTTTGTTGCTGATTTTATGAATTAGGCTACTAATAAAGATTAAAAATTAGGTGCATAAAAACTCCTGAATCCCTTTAAATACTCAATTACAGGTCTTTTATGGATATAAACTGTGTCTTTTAAGCCCTCAAATTAGATGTTTAATGTGAATTTTATTTACCAAATATGCCAATTATCTTTAAATAAATACAATTGAGTTTATATTTTGCAATAAATAAACACAAAAATAATTAATAGGCGATGTAATTAGTCTAAAAATCAAAATAGATATAAGGCAATCCACCTTGGGGAGCGAATAGAGAAACGGCGAATAAACAAAGAGGTACTAGTGCTAATTTAAGAGGCCAATTCAACTGTAATTTGAGCTTTTGTTGAGACCAATAAGTCAAGTTCATCAGTAAAACTACAGCAAACACTAAAATCGTTACGTGGTAGCGCTCTAAGCCCATCGCTTCCTGATAAACTTTTTGTGTAAACTGTACATCTCCTCCGTAACTCCAGAAATGCTGCAAGACTAAGGTTGCTTGAGACAAATTAGGAAGGCGGAAGAAAATCCAGGAGAAGAAAACCATAGCTTGGGTAAGCAACCAAGCAAGCAAAATACCCAATGCTGTTTGCCAAAATTTTGCCAATAGTTGCCAACGTTGACTCATAGTTTCAGTGAGACGATGAATTACCAGGGCAATACCATGGACAATTCCCCAAACAATATATCCCCAAGCTGCACCATGCCAGATGCCTGCAATTAACATGACGATGAGTAAATTGAGACAAGTTTTAGCTAAACCTTGACGAGATCCTCCTAGGGGAAAATAGAGATAGTTACGTAGCCAATCACCTAGAGTAATGTGCCAGCGTCGCCAAAAAGCGGCAATACTGCTACTAAAATAGGGAAAATTAAAGTTTTGCGGTAGTTTAAAGCCCAAAAGTAAGGCACTGCCACAGGCAAGATCCACATAACCACTAAAATCAAAGTAGAGTTGCAAACCATAAGCAAGAACAGCTAGCCATAAATCGCCACTACCAGCACGTTCCAGGTTACCAAAGGCAAGATCAACAAAAATAGCTAAATGGTCAGCAATGAGGGCTTTTTTCACGGCACCACAGGCAATTAGCCATAGTCCTTCAGTAAGTTGATCTGCGTTGGGAAACTGCAGATAATTCGCTTGAGTACTGAAGTTATGGTAACGGGTAATGGGACCAGATATTAGTTTAGGAAAAAAGAGCTTGTAGCTAGTAAATTGTAGTAAGTGTCGACTTGCAGGTGCGCCGCGATAGACATCAATAAGATAGGCTATACATTCAAAAGTAAAGAAAGAAATTCCCAAAGGGGCAATTAGATTCTCACTTAACCAACTAGCACTTTGACTTATTTGGGGTAAATTTAGGAGAGCAGCTAAGGAATTCAAGATGAAGGGAATGTACTTGAATCCCAATAGCAACAAAACGTTGATTACAATACCTACGCAGAGAATTTTGGTAGTGCGTCGTTGCCAAAAGTCTTGTAATTCTTCCCAGTCTCGATTGGAAAGTTGGGGATTTTTGGCTTCTACTCCCACTTGCATAACATTATTTTCCATGATTTTACCCAGCCAAAAGTTAAGCCAGGTAATACCTAGAAGTAAGGGTAGATAATAAATTTGTAATGAAGCGTAGAAGATTAAACTAACAGCTAGGAGAATGCCCCACTTGAGGTTAAGGGAACGTCCTAGGAACCAGTAAATCCCTACTGTAGCGACAATTAAAAGTGCATAACTTTGGGAAATAAAGCTCATAGGTAGTTTCTATACTTTCTTTTTTGAGATACATTTCTGAGCAAATAATCAAAACTTGATTCACCATTTATGGAAACAGTTTGTAATGGCTTCAACATAGCGCTACATGCTATAAATACTGTTGCCCAACCTGTAAAAATAGGGTTAACAGTATTGTTAGGAGAAACAACACCCAGACCATCTGAAGCAAAAAATCCCGCAATCGGCGAATCAATTTGACCAGGATCGAAGGTCGAATCCGAAAAAATAATTTGCAATAGCTTTGCCACTAGTCAGTAATAAATTTAAAGCAATTAGGGTTAAGCTGGCTTGTTGAAAAAAATTAAGAGTCTGCATTATGTTTCTCCTTGCATTGTTTAGATATGGAAGCGAACTAACTTAAGGATTTTTCTTAGAAGACTCTGTGACCTCAAGACGACCTTCAATAATTCTGCGGTCTAATTCGCTCAACATAATATCGCGAAAAATTCTTTGTTCTTTGGTTAGTTTGCGCTTAATATTAAACAAGCTTTTCCAGAGATAAATCAATGGCTGATATGAAAATATTGTGAACAAAAAATTATTGCGAAAATCCGCCTGAAAATTTAGTTTTCGTACAGCGCAGCCAACTGTTAAGTCGTCTAAATTTTCTACACTATGCCACCACCAAGGAGCATTAAACAGTACATCTCCAGGTTCGAGAATTACCTCTAATCTTGGTAAGTTAGAAGTTTTTTCTCCTAAAATTTCATCTTCGGGGTTGTAACAGCAATCGGCATAAATGAATGGATTGGCAGGTATCGGACACAGAAATGTCGAATACTCAGGGGCGATTAACAGCCATTTTTTGCGTCCCACAATATTGCAAAAAAAGTTTCCCGCAAATGCACAGTGTATACTATTTCCCGTACCTTTACCACCCAGAAACATATTGATCAGATCGAAGTGATCGCCATTGGTTACTTCAGTATCAAGAAGACTGGCAAGCTTACCTAATTGAAGTTCTTTAATTAGAAAAGGATGGTCGGCGAAGATTTGAGTTATGTTGTTTAAATATGTATGTTCTCCTCGCAATATTTTTTCCAGGAGATCGGACACTGTGATAAGTTGAACTTCATTTTCTTTAGTTTCTGAGTCTTCTTGGCGAGAATCTTTCATTACAGGATAAACAGACTCTCCTAATTGTTCTTGAAAGTAAGACAATCCCCATTTTTTACACGCATCTGAATCACGCAAAAAGCCCTTAATTACAACGGGACTCGTGAACCCATTAGTAATTTGGTAAAACTTGCTTGATGATATATCCGCAGCAGAAATTTCTGGTACTGGTAATGATTTTGTTTTTTCCGATGATATACATCGTTGCTGAATCTGTAAACAATGTCTTTTTCGTAAGGCAAAGAGCCAACGACGACTATCGAATCTACGGAATAGCAATTCAAGAACTAGAAGACATTTTGCCCAAGCATTAGGTAAAAGCGTGTTACTGACTGCTGATTTTTGTTGATACATAATTTTTTGGAAATAGCTAGATAGGATATATAGTAAGTGGCGAGACAAAATAAATTGTATATTCTTCTTCAAAGCTTATGTGCACATTCTCTACTACTTCTCTTAAGTTAAAATAACTCTTATATAGCTCTACGGATATAAGTTAGGACATTTTAAGTGATAGAGATAAATTTCCAAAATCAGGTGCTTGAAACGTTAGTACGGTGGAAAGGGTTAGCGCAATTTACAGTGGCGAATCAAAAATAGCACCTCGCCTAATTAGGTCAGCCTTCATATCTTCATCAATCCCTCGAGTATTGCAAAATCTGGCTTTTCTAATTTCTGCACCTTCGAGATTTGCACTTCTGAGATTAGCAAAACAGAAATTGACACCATAGAGAGTAGCACGGAGATCGCCACCTTCAGCCTCTGCACCTTCGAGATTAGCATTAAAAAGATTAGCATTATGGAGATTGGCACTTCTGAGAGTCGTATAATAAAGCCTAGCGGTTGCGAGATCTGCACCTTCGAAATTGGCGCTTCT
>CAZWGS010000207.1:0-4578 GCA_964633315.1 uncultured bacterium
AGCTCGTTCTGTTGTTAGTAATTACGACAATAATTCTGAAAGACTAAGTTTTAATGGTCAGTATTACGGGCTTGAGCCACGAGAGAAGTCAACGATTATTATTGAAAAGCTAAATTTTATTGATCAGGTTATTTCACGCTATCAATCTGCTAAAAATACTCAGGAAAATTCTTCGGTTTCCTTAGTTAAAACTTCTGAAAATAAAGGTGTTGCCTCCACAGACACCAAGCAAGACCAACAATTAACTAAAAGTTCATCTTCCCAAGAAACACAAGCTTATCTCAAAAATAAAAATATTCAGAAGACGGGGACAACAATTTCCGATAAGGCTGGAGTAGTTCCACGTTCAATCCTCCGTACTTTCATGAAAATTCGTCAGGAAATAGATCCAGAATCCATGGAAACGGAGGAAGAAGTTGTCAAAAAGTTCCGTAGGTCTCGCAATCGTACCAAAATATCAATTAAATTTCTCCTTATTTTAGTAATTGTGCCACTTTTGGTGCATCAGATTACCAAAATTGCCATTGTCAAACCTTTAGTCCATTCTTATTTTAGTGAAAGAGAACAAGTAATTTTTGTTAACCGAGATTTAGAAGAAGAAGCTCTCATGGATCTCGAAAGATATGAGCATAATCTACATCTAAAAAGTGTAATTGGCTTAATTCCAGAACTAACCCCAGAGAAAATGGAAGCAGAAGTCAAAGCAGAGGCACAGTCAATTGTTGAAGAATATCGCCATCGTAGCTTAGATGCCATTGAAAATCTTTTTTCTGATTTATTTTCCCTAATTGCTTTTGTTTGGGTATTAGTTATTAGCAAAAAAGAAATCGCAATTCTTAAATCATTTATTGATGAAACTATTTACGGATTAAGTGATTCCGCCAAAGCTTTTCTAATTATCCTGTTTACTGATATTTTTGTTGGTTATCACTCTCCCCACGGTTGGGAAGTTATCCTAGAGGGTATTGCTCGTCACTTTGGTTTACCCGAGAATAGAGAATTTAATTTCCTCTTTATTGCTACCTTTCCAGTTATCTTAGATACTGTCCTCAAGTATTGGATTTTCCGCTATCTCAACCGCATTTCTCCCTCTGCAGTTGCTACATACAAAAATATGAACGAATAAATTAGATACAAATTAGAGCCATATCAGCTCGCTGCGGCTACATAAACCACTCCTTATGTAAAGATTTCCTGACAAACTAGACAATTGGATTTTAGAGTTGGCACCGATATAGTACATATTCCCAGAATAGAATCTGCCATCAAAAAGTTTGGCACACGATTTGTACATCGCGTCTATACCTCAACAGAACAGCAAGATTGTACACATAAAGAGCAACTACTAATACCCCAATTAGCAGGTCGTTGGGCAGCAAAAGAAGCAGCTGTAAAAGCCATAGGAAGCGGCTTTCGGGGGATTAAATACACAGATATAGAAATTCAACGTCAAGCTAGCGGTGCACCCAAAATTCAGCTTTTAGGTCAAGCTAAAATCCTCGTAGCCAATTGGGGTAATTGTCAGTGGCAAGTTAGTATTAGTCACGAGCAAGAATATGCGATTGCCACTGCAATTCTGATTTGTATTGATTTCTAAAGTCAAGTTTGTTCTCTTTAATCGAGCTAAAGCAAGCTATTATCAATCTGAATAATTTTACTCCGACTCAATTCCTGAGCCTCAATCAATACTGGATTTGGGTACTATTACCTATGTAATTGGGGAACCATTAGTCAATATGTACCTACTCTAATTTTTACCTTTGAATGAACAGCGAAACTTATCTGAATCATCCCACTTTTGGTTTACTATTTAAAGTCTGTCAGCTAGAAGAGGAAGAAGAGTTATACACTACTCTATACGCCCAAAGATTATTCTTTATTGTTTCGGGCAGTAGTTTAGGCTTTACTTTTAAAAGTATCACTCGTTCTGATGCTCGGCTGTTAGTAGAGAATCGTTTACGTAAATTGCGCCGTATTGGAGCGACAAAGGAGTATGAACAACTCAATTCTCTTCATAAGCAAACTTTTTAGTGATTCTCACTCCGCCGACTGCCAAATTATAATTAATCTCAACTCCATCGCCAGAAATTTTCCCACGATTAGACTATGACAGTTTCTCTGTCCCCAAAACTAGAGCACATTCGCCAGCAACTCCCGAATCAAGTACGCTTAATTGCAGTGAGTAAACAGGTTAGTGTGGAAGCAATCCAAAATGCCTATGAGTTAGGGATTCGTGATTTTGCCGAAAATCGTATCCAGGAAGCACTAGCCAAACAGGAACAACTGCGCCATTTAACAGACATCTGCTGGCATTTTATTGGTCATATTCAAAGTAACAAAGCTAAAAAAGTACTGGCCAACTTCTCCTGGATTCATTCGTGTGATAACCTCCCTTTAGCTCAGCGTCTCAACCGTCTAGCTGGGGAGTTATCTAATTCACCATCAATCTGTCTTCAGGTGAAGATTCTACCAGACCCCAACAAGTATGGTTGGCACTTAGAGCAACTTTTAGCTGACTTGCCTCTTTTAGACCAGTGTGAGAACTTGAAAATTAGAGGCTTAATGACCATTTTACCTCTAGGTTTGGACTCCACAGAAACTCTGGCAGCTTTTACCAAAACTAGTCTTCTCGCTTCACAAATCCAACAGCAATCTTGGTCAAATATCAAGATTGAGCAACTATCAATGGGGATGTCAGCAGATTATAATCTCGCTGTTAAAGCTGGTGCAACTATGATACGCTTGGGACGGGCTATTTTTGGCAAGCGGAGTGCTAATGTAAAGCCTCACTATGAAATTTAAGGATAAATCCTTTATCAGCAGAGAATTATTTTTCAGCTTACACAATTTATTCTCGCTGAAAAAAGCTCCTCTAAAATATACTTGAAATTTGCAGATAAACTATTCTTCTGTGGCAAAATACACAAGAAAGTGAGGAAAATTAAACCGTGAATACACTTTTTACTAAGCTAAGAGACTTTGTTGGTCTTAATGAGCAAGATGAGTACGAGTATTATGAGGACGAAATGGAAGGCGACCAATACCAGTACCAAGAAGAAACAACACCAATTATAGACCCTGAACGCCAAAGCACTCGACGTAATCGGGAACGCCCTCCTGTAGCCCCAGAACCCACCGTTACCACCTCTACCCCTAGAAGTAATGTCATTGGCATGCCAGGAGCAACTAATGGCTTCTCAGAAGTGGTGGTAATTGAACCTCGCTCTTTTGAGGAAATGCCCCAGGTAATTCAAGCACTACGTGAACGTAAATCCGTTGTTCTTAATCTTAATATCATGGACCCAGATGAAGCTCAACGTGCCGTAGACTTCGTTGCTGGTGGTACTTATGCCATTGATGGACATCAAGAGCGCATCGGTGAGAGTATTTTTCTGTTCACACCAAGCTGTGTTCAAGTCAGTACCCAAGCTGGAGTAATTCATGAAGCACCAGCACCCCAGAGAAGTTCTGTTGGTATGGCAGCAGCTTCCCCTAATTGGGCAACTGAGCCAACAAGAATGGTACAGTAACGGGTAAGTAATAAACCGAAAATTAGAGCTAACACCACACACTCTAATTTTTAGTTTCTCACTTGTTCCAATTCTGGGTACACAGTAGTAGTGTCTATTAAATTCGGTTTAATTGGTGGCGGGGTAATGGGAGAAGCGCTCTTATCCCGCCTCATCGCTAAGAATATTTACGCTGCCGATGTTGTTTTAGTCAGTGAGCCAGCATCAGAGCGACGCAACTCTTTGCAACAAAAATATGGAGTGCAGGTAACAGCTGATAATCAACAAGCAGCCAAGGCAACAGATGTTTTACTTTTGGCCGTTAAACCTCAAATACTCGATGCTGTAGCTGAGAGTTTATCCACAGACAATGTAAACCATGCTTGCCTAATTATCTCTGTTTTAGCTGGTACTCCCCTAAATCGCCTGGAAGCAGTGTTTCCAGAGAAGCCTGTAATTCGTGCCATGCCCAATACTCCAGCCACAGTGGGAGCAGGTATAAGTGCCATCGCCTCTGGAAAACAAGTCAATCAAAAGCATTTGGAGCAAGCCAAGACAATTTTTGGGGCTGTGGGAGAGGTAGTAGAAGTTCCAGAATACTTGATGGATGCTGTGACTGGACTTTCTGGCTCTGGTCCTGCTTACGTAGCGTTGATGATTGAAGCTCTCACCGACGGAGGAGTAGCTGCGGGGCTACCACGTGCTATTGCCTCAAAATTAGCTCTACAAACCGTCAGAGGAACAGCTCAACTACTACAAGAATCAGAAATCCATCCTGCTCAATTAAAAGATAGAGTAACTAGTCCTGGTGGCACAACAATTGCTGGAGTAACTCAATTAGAGCGTGGCGGCTTTCGTGCTGCGGTGATTGATGCGGTGCAAGCTGCTTATCGGCGCTCTCAGGATTTAGGTAGTTGAATCTATTGGGCTAGGTATAAACAAAAACCAAAAGCGCCTCCAGAAATTCTGGAGGCGCTCAAGTTAAGAATCGCTATTTAGTTATAAAACTAAACTACAAACCCTTAGCCGTTGATTGCAGGAGCGGTTAAAGCTACTGGAGCTTCTTCGC
>CAZWGS010000208.1:0-4548 GCA_964633315.1 uncultured bacterium
CAGGCTCACGAACGGGCTCTAATATTATTGAAATTACTGGACGAAATTCTGAAAGTAGCCAGAGCTGATTATGGTGCCAATAAACTAGATACGCAACCAGTTCCCATTAGTAAATTATTCCAAGAAGTTTATGAATTAAATTACATGCTGGCGGCAAATCGTAATTTTCCTTTCGCAGTTAATTCGCCACAACCAGAAATTTATGCTTTTGCGGATAAAGGCTGGTTAAGTCAAGTTTTGAATAACTTAGTTTCAACTACGATTGCCCATATGGAGGAAGGTAAGATTTGTCTTTCTGCTACAAACTCCATCAACAATGAAATGATACACATATGGTTAGATGTACCAAATCATGCATTAC
Organism: uncultured bacterium; assembly: GCA_964633315.1. Lineage (GTDB taxonomy): Bacteria > Cyanobacteriota > Cyanobacteriia > Cyanobacteriales > CAWCAG01 > CAZWGS01. Next base: position 362 of record CAZWGS010000208.1, read on the forward strand.
TTGATCGAGAGCCAATAGAATTAATTTCATCTATTAAACAAAAGCCTCAAGTGAGTAACATTTCAGAGCGCAAGGCAATAACCATAAGTGAAAATGATGGGAGAACTTCTTCAGGAATGAAATTGCTTTTGAATCAGACTTTAGTGGAAACTATGAAGGGCAAATTGGAAGTTATATCTTTGCCTGAAAATCATCACGAAGTAAATACTGTAACAAGAATTCAGGTATCTATCCCCCGAGCGAATTCTGAAGTTGAGTCTCTAGCAACTGAGTCGGGAAATTAGTTTCCTCTGCGTCTTGATAAAGCAGCATTGTAGTTGTTGCATTTTGCTGAAAACCAATTTTTTCATAGAAGCTTTGCTGATGAGTAGTCATTAAATATACTCTTTCTACTTTTCTGATGTGAGGATGACTCAGAATAGTCTCTACTAATTTACTTCCTAAACCAATACCACGATATTCTGGGTGAACAACAACATCCCAGATTGTTGCCCTGTAAATTCCATCGCTAGTTGCTCTAGCAGTACCGATCATTTTTCCTCGGTCCCATACCGTAACCACTGGTTGACTATTAGCAATTGCAGTACTCAGGTCGCTAATCTTTCGATTTTCTGCCCAGAAAGCTGCAAGATTAAACAGTTGTTGCAGTTGCACGAGGTCAATGTCAGATTTGCGATCGCTAAAGCGAATCTGAGTAGATTTCATATCAAATACCTTTTAAGAGCACTTCCAGCAAGCACTATATAGTACTTATCTAAATATATCTTTAAAAAAATTAAAACTAGAAAAATTAAAACTAAAGAAAATCTGTATTTAGTCACAAATCCATTTCCATAAAGGATGGTTAGAGCCTTGTTTGCGAATACGCCAAACCCGATCTTGCAAAAGTTTTTTTTCCTCAGATGAAAGACCAAACAAGATATTGCGACTTTGCCAGATCAAAACTGCAAGGATCATTCCGATGCTGAAAGCTAATCCCAAGGCAGCAAGTGGATGGGATATAAGTCCGTATCTAACTGCTGCGAATGTAAAATATTCTTTCCACAGTGCAATTTCCATACGTAAACTCCACAGGCAGATAGGTACTATTGTTAGCCAGACAAATGCAATTAGTAGCCATCTACTGTAGACAGTTAGTTCGTATAACCTTTGAACTTGTCGCTCGAACTCAGGATCGGAATTGTCCTCATGATTAATTGAGTTTTGTTTGGGTTGTTGTTCCATATTTATAAAGGAGAGGAGAAGATTATGCTTGGTTTAGGGTTTAAAACTCAAAACTTGAGTAATTAATTCGCAGTCGCTTTGCTTTACCAGTGTTAATTCTCGCAAATTTCAATTTACCAACCCTTTCTCCGTTTGCTGAACTTCTCTTCTGCTCCATAAAATTTATACAAGATTGCACGTTTTTGTACAAAATTGACGTTTAACTTGCTGCTTCCTTCCTTATAGGATTTTCCCAAGGTCTCAGGATCCTTTTGTTCACAGATTTTATTCTGGATGAGCAATCTGCATGGAAGACTTCTCCTTTAAGCTCAAAGTTAAGCATCAACAGACTGATTACTTTCCAGAATTGCTTCCTGTTGATAACGTTCGCGCCACCAGGCTAAAAGAGTACTAGCAATGAAAATACTAGAATAAGCTCCCATCGCAAAACCAATAATCAATGCCAAAGAAAAATTTCTTAAAGTTTCGCCACCAAACAGAAAAATGGCAAACAACGGCAGTAATGTTGTTAGTGTAGTATTTACAGATCTTGGTAAGGTCTGGTTAACAGCATCATCTACTACTTCCGCAATTGGACGCCCAGAATCATTTTTCAGTGTTTCGCGGATTCGGTCATAAATCACTACGGTATCATTGACCGAGAAGCCGGTAATTGTTAACAATGCAACAATAAATAAGCTATCTAATTCTATACCTCCAACCAATCCTAAAATTGAGAAAATTCCGACAGTGATTAAGATATCGTGAAATATTGCGACAATAGCAAACACAGCATAATCCAACTGGAATCGAAAGGCTAAGTAAATAATAATACCAATAAATGCTGCGGTTAGAGCTTTAATTCCAGAAGAAAATAATTGCCGCCCTAAAGTTGGACCCACAGTATCTATTTGTGTTTTCTTGGGGTCAAATTCACCAATCTTTTCACTCAAAGCAGTTTGTAGTTTGCTCCGTTCTTCAACATTCAGAGTTTTACTCCGAATCAAGACGCCATTTTTACCACTAATTTGAATACTGCTATTCCCAAGTCCTTGTTCTTTTGCAACTTCCCTGACTGTAGCGATATCAACTGCTTGTTTGCAATTCTCAGGTTTGCTGCAGTCTCGTTCTACCTGTAACCTGGTACCACCAACAAAATCTAAGCCGGGACGCAAGGGGTAACCAATTTGCTGCCAAGAAATTACCATTGACATCACACCGGCAATAATAATGACAGCAGAAATAACCCACCAAAGTGGTCGTGATTTATTTATACTAATTTTCATCAAGCTACCTCTGCCTTTTTCGAACTAGGAAGGTTGGGACAAAATATTTCTGGTTTCCGCAACGAAGGTATGGTAATTGCCAAGAACATCAATGTCCGAGAACAAGTAACTGCTGTAAACATGCTGACTAGTACACCGATCGCCAGGGTAAGAGCAAAACCTTTAACAAAACCTGCACCCAAAACAAACAGGGCCAAACAAGCAATTAGTGTAGTAACATTACTATCTAAAATACTGGAGAATGCTCGATAAAAACCAGATTCAACAGAACGATACAGACTCTTTCCTGCGCGTAGTTCTTCCCGGGTACGTTCAAAAATCAAAACATTAGCATCTACTGCCATTCCTATACTAAGGATAAAACCAGCAATCCCCGGCAGTGTAAGAGTTACGCCTAATAAAGCAAAACAAGCCCAAGTAAGTAAAGCATAAATAATTAAAGCAATATTAGCAATCAGCCCCGGTAGTCTATAGTAGAAAACCATAAATACCAACACTAAAGCCAAGCCACTTAAACCAGCAAATATACTACTTCTAATGCTATCTTGCCCTAAAGTAGCGCCAACAGTACGATTTTCGACTATTTCAATCGGTAAAGGTAATGAACCACCACGCAATTGCAATGCCAATTCTTTTGCCGAGTTAGAATCGAAGCTACCAGAAATTTGAGCACTACCTCCAGTAATTCCAGTATCTTTATATTCAGAACTTACACTGGGCGCACTAATTAATTGATCGTCAAGGAAAATGCCCAGTCTAGTAGAGTTTTGGGCTGCTTCCCGACTGAGGTCAGCAAATAATTGACCTCCCTTATTATTAAATCTGATTGCAACAGCCCAAGCACCACCAGCACGAAGCGGTTCTTCGATTGCATCTGTTAAATATTCACCGGTCAATTCAGTTTTCTCAAATAGTTGTTGTTGTCCTTCAATAATTTGCTTTTGTTTATCAGCAATTTTGGCTTGGTTCGCTTCAATTGCGGTTTTATCTTCTTTTTTTTGCAAATCTTGTTGTTTAGTCAGCAGTTCTCTCAGTTCTTCTTGTCTAACGACTAAAAGTCTGATCTTTTCAGGATTTTCACGTCGGAATTCTAGTTGTGCAGTTGTACCTAAAACTCTTTCTGCGGATTGGGGGTCATCCACTCCGGGTAATTGAATCAAGATTTGATTATTACCGACCGACTGAATGACTGGTTCGGAAACACCAAGACCATTGACTCGATTTCCCAGAACTGTTTGAACTGCTTCTAAATCCTGTTCGCTAACCTGTTTGATTTTCTCGGTAGTCTTTACCTGAATCGTTAACTGCGAACCACCTCGTAAATCTAGTCCAAGGGGTACATTAAAATTTACGAGTACCGCAATAGCGGCAAAGACTAATACAAAAATTAAAATTAATAGCGGTTTTTGTCTTTGCATACCTTGAATTGTGTAACAAAGGTTATCATAGCTTTTTCTCAAGTAGAACCAGGATTGGTATACGAATACGTCCTGACAGACGTAAGCATAGCAATCGTTTCAGGAACTAGGTGTAGATTCCCCGTGGGACTTCGGGGATAAGGGATTGGTGCTAGCACTTAGATAGCTGCCACTCTCTTAACTGGTAGTGTATCTTAGACATACGTAGCATGTTAGCGTCCCAATACACCCAAGTGTGCATGGCGCAATATGAAAATTAGGAATGAGGGGTCAGGAATTA
>CAZWGS010000209.1:0-4513 GCA_964633315.1 uncultured bacterium
ATGTTTCTCCTAATTGTGGTCCTTGTCATACCCTCAAACCTATTTTAAATAAAGTTGTCGATGAATACGACGGTAAAATTCACTTTGTTGAAATTGACATTGATGCGGAACCAGAAATCGCTGAAAATGCTATGGTAACAGGAACACCAACAGTACAATTTTTTAAAGACAAGGAAATATTGACTCAACTCAAAGGGGTAAAACAAAAGAGTGAGTACCGTCAATTTATTGATGAGCAGTTACCTGCAGGTGTTGCTGCAAAGTAATATGTTGGTGGGCGATGCCCACCTTTTTTTTCTTGAAACCCAAGCATAATCTGGTGTTGCGATATGGATATCATCTTAGATAGCATCCAGCTTAAAATAGGAAAACTGAACGAATTGACAAATCAAGTTTTCCCCATTTATGACCGCATCCAGAACAAACTTGGCTAGTAGATTCCTATCTATTCAATTACCCTAAATTCTCTGTTTAATTTCTCGGGTTTAGCTTTGCAAAAAGTTTAAAGTCTCTCCATCCTTGCAGGCTAATTGACTTAGCAAGTTTGCGATTTATTATCATCCCTGACACATTCAAATCTTCCAAAACAATAACTTGTTTTCCTTAATAATTTTGGTTGATAATTTGTGCAATAACTCTTGGCGAATATCTGGAATTTTGTTGTGGAATTCTAGTTATTTTGCTGTTTGTGTTGGCGGTGCACCTTTGGCAATTTTGAAAGAGTATATTAAGAATCTAGAAAAGCCGTGCTAGAAGCACGGGGCTTGTATCCCATTATTTTCAGTCAATAGCGTTGCGAAACCTTGGTATCAAAGAAAATCTTGGCGTTTAAGAGTGTATATCTAAACGCCAATCGGTGGTGTTTGACGCGGGAATTCACTTAGCCACCATCCATCTGTGGATGATAAAAATTACATTAGTGGAATAGATTCGTAATAAATTATACTGAATTCTTTTTTCCCAGCTTAACTATAGCTTCATCTGGAATTAGCCCTTTTCTGTTGCTTTCCGAAATTCTGACATACTTTCGTGATTACAGGCTACGACAGCTAACCAGAGAATAAGGGTTTGACCTATGTTTCTAGGAGTCTGACAGAAGAGGGTGAGGTTGGAGTCAGGATTTGTTGACAATAAAATATTCTCTGTAAGATTTATATCTGGTAGTATTAAGTAAATTTACCCTAAGTAGATTTGCGGACACTAGACCTCGGCAGTTTATGCGCAACAAACTAACCATGAGGAAAACAAGTAAACAACTTCAGCTACAAAAACCAATCAATCAGAACTTTAATCGAATGGTTACTAGCAACACTTTTCCAGAAACAGCAGATATTGAAACCTCTTCAGAAGACTATGCCACACGTTTTGCAGGGGAAATTGGGAAGTGGCTGTTGCAGGTGCAGCAAGAAGCAACATTACGGATGCTAAAACCCTATCCTCAAGCGAAAATATTAGATGTGGGAGGTGGTCATGGTCAACTTACTGGTGCACTAATTGAACATGGCTACCAGGTAACAGTTTTGGGTAGTGCAGAGGTTTGCAGGGCAAGAATTCAGAAATATTTAGATCGCGATCTATGCAGTTTTCAAGTAGGTAATGTTTTAAATCTGCCCTATATAGAAGGAGCCTTCGATGTGGCGATTAGCTATCGCTTTTTAACTCATGTTACCCAATGGCAAAAGTTTCTTGAAGAACTAGCTAGGGTATCAAGTAAAGCAGTGATTATAGACTATCCTACTGTTCGCAGTGCCAATGCGATTGCACCATATCTGTTTAAAGTGAAAAAAGCTTTAGAGGGCAATACGCGACCTTTTACTTGTTATCAAGAAAAGGAGATTATCGATTTTTATAAATCCATTGGTTGGGTGAAAAAACAGCGTTATGGTCAATTTTTCTTACCGATGGTATTACACCGAACTTTAGGAGTACCTCCAATATCTTCTACCTTAGAGAGGTTATCGTGTTTTTCGGGTTTAAGCTATCTTTTTGGTTCGCCTGTAATTGCTAAATTCAGTAAACTATAAAGTTAAAGTAAACGCTGTAGCCCTTCCTAGACTGGTGAGGTACACTCAAATTGTACTGAGAAAAGAGTTGAGATTATTTTCTGTACCTCACCAGATTGAGAAACCCTATATCTTTTCTGTTAGTGAGAAAGTTTATGGAGCCTTCCAAATATAATCTACCTTCTGGCAGCCGTGCCCTAATTACAGGAGCAACAGGATTTACTGGTTCATTATTAGCTAAAAAACTAGTTAATCAAGGCGTTGAAGTAGTAGCTATTGCTCGTCCAACTTCCAATTTAAAACCTTTTAATGGCTTACCAATTACATGGTTCCAAGGAGATGTTTTCGATTCACAACTGATTGAAAAAGCAATCAAGGGAGTTAACTATATCTTTCATATGGTTACCCCATTCCGTGAAGCAAAATCTCCAGATTTAGGTTACCGTAATGTCCATGTTTTAAGCACGCAGTTGCTCGCTAAAGCGGCACTAAAACAATCAGATTTTCGCCGCTTTGTTCATGTTTCGACTATTGGTGTACATGGTCACGTGGAAAATCCTCCGGGAGATGAAACTTGCCCCTTCAAACCGGGAGATATCTATCAAGAAACTAAGCTAGAAGGAGAACTGTGGATTAGTAAATTTGGCAAAGAGGAAGGACTTCCAGTAACAGTAGTACGTCCAGCAGGAATTTATGGTCCTGGGGAGAAAAGATTACTAAAAATCTACAAAATGGTTGCTAATGGTTGGGTTCCAGCAATTGGTAATGGTAGTAACCTTCTACATTTCATTCATGTAGATGATTTAACTAACTTTTTTATTCTTGCTGCGAGCGATTCCAAAGCTATAGGAGAAATATTTATTTGTGGTAGTAGGCAGGCTATTAAATTTAGAGATATGATTGATTTAATTGCTAACTATTATCAGGCTTCTCCCAATTTTATTAGCTTGCCAGCTCCTCCAATATTTGCTTTGGGAGATATATTTGAATTAATTTGCCGTCCTTTAGGAATTGAACCGCCAATCTACCGCAGAAGATTAGCTTTTTATACCAAAGATCGCTCTTTTGATACGAGTAAAATGCAAAATATTTTAAACTTTACTCCTAGTCATGAGGATAGGGAAGGACTTGTTGAATTGGCTCAGTGGTATCTCGATAGTGGTTGGGTTTCTGCTGCAAGAAGTTAAGTCATTAAGCCTTACTAGAAATTTACACTTTCACGGACAGTTTTGTGTGAGATTCTTGTTTCTAAGACTCAGCTTACTGTAATAGGTTTGTAGCTACTCTCGTCCCGTCGTAAAACTACTGAAGTAAAATAACGGTAAATGAACAACAATAAGTTTGATATTTAGATAATCATCGACTGGGAAGGGAGTAGAAAACTAGAGTTGCGGATATTCCCCTAGGTGAAGTGCATCCCGCAAGGCTAGCTTTCTCCTCTAAAATACAGCCTCCTGTATACCTTACACGACCCAAAGCTCTCTCAAGAATTATTATTTACTTGACTTGTATCTTTTATATTTTTATGTTGGCCAACTTGACACAAGATTTACAATTATAATGTGTCACTAGATATCATCAATTTCACTTCGCATAAATTTGCTCACACCACATCCCACGACTAAAGTACGTGGGCAAAATCTTCTAGCCCCTCTAAAAAAATACAACAACTACTAAAGATGGCATTTTCTCAAAAAAAAAAATTGATAAAACCTCGTTAAGCCAACAACTCAATCAAAGTAATACTTCTGTATTGAGAAGATATCAAGATAAAGTTTTAGGCGATCAGCAAATGCTTTCTCTACTTAAATATGAGCTACTTACTTTTTGTTTCAGTAATACGACAGGTAGCTTAGGATATTTACTTAGAAAAAAGTTCTATCCTCAACTATTTAAGAGTGTTGGAAAAGGAGTTATTTTTGGCAAAGGAGTTATTTTACGTCACCCTGGAAAAATTACTTTGGGAGAGCGAGTAGCAATTGATGACTACGGAATTTTTGATGCTAGTGGTACAGGAGAAGAAGGAATAATTTTAGGTGATGATGTAATTGTTTCTCGTAACTGCGTAATTCAGGGAAAAACTGCTGCTGTCAAGATTGGAAATAAAACAGATATTGGCTGCAATACAATTATTTCCTCAAGTGGTGGTGTTTCCATTGGTAATTCGGTCCTCATCGCTGGAAACTGCTACATTGGTGGTGGTCGCTACATCACAGATCGCTTGGATTTACCTATGATGGAACAGGGACTTTATACCAAAGGTGAAGTCAATATTGGTGACGATGTTTGGCTTGGTGCAGGTGCAACAGTACTTGATGGAGTTAGGGTTGGTAAAGGGTGTATTGTTGGTGCAGGTGCAGTAGTGACTAAAGATCTTCCTGATTATGCTGTTGCTGTTGGGGTTCCAGCCAAGGTTACCAAATATCGCAACAACTGAAAGCCCCCTTGTTTTAAGCGGGGGATGAAAGTTAATAGGGGATTTATCCCCACCTATCCAAGGGTTAAAGAGA
>CAZWGS010000210.1:0-4434 GCA_964633315.1 uncultured bacterium
TCTCCTGTAAGGAGAGACATCTGACGTTCCCCCTTTTAGGGGGAGTTTGGGGGTGTGACGCGGGGTCGCTCGTCTCCCTACAAGTGAAAAAGCTACTATCACAACTGGATTTGGTATTACCTAATATTAAATTCAGATAGTTGCTTACGATATAACTTTAATAAATACTTTTAATAAAAAAATAGTAGTTGAAGCTTGGTGCGCTATCAATCTCATCGCAAATAATCCGAGGTCAATCAGAGACAAGAATAATTTAAAGATAAAAATTAACCCTTAACTCCACTACCCACATTAGTAGGAATAATATAACGTTGCACCAATACAAATAATAGCAATACAGGTGCAATAGAAATAATTGAACCAGCAGCCAACAAACGCCAGTCTAAACTCCAACCTTCCGCTAAAGTTGCCAAAGCTAAAGGCAGAGTATCATAATCAGAACCAGGATCGAGAACAATTAAAGGCCAGAGGAAATCACTCCAGGAACCAATAAATACAAAAATCGCTAAAGTAACTAAAGCGGGACGAATAGCTGGTATCATTACATACCACCACAAACCTAACTCAGAACAACCATCCATCCGCGCTGCTTCTTCCAATTCATTTGGTACTCCCTGAAACGCCTGTCGCAATAAAAAAATACCAAATGCAGAAGCTAAACTAGGAAAAATAATACCAAAATAACTGTTTCTTAAACCTAGATTAACTGTCAGAATAAACAAAGGAATCATCACAATTTGAAAGGGAATCATAATTGTGGAGACAATACTCGCAAAAATTACATCTCTTCCTCGGAAATTCAATCTAGCTAAAGGATAGGCAGCGAGGGAGCAAAATAATAGATTTAAACTAACTGTCAGGAAGGCGACAAAAGCACTATTAAATAGATAGCGTCCAAAGGGATAAGTTTGCCAAACAGTGCGAAAGTTTTCTAGGGTTGGTTGTTTTGGTAATAGTTGAAGTGGAAAGCTAAAAATATCTTCTGTAGGCGATTTTAGTGCAGTACTCAAGAGCCAAAGTAAAGGAAAAAGCATCGCTAGAGCAATGACACTTAGTAATAGATAAATTGCAACAACTTTCGGTTTCACTGTACCCTACATGTTCGTTAATAGTTGTTAGTTATTAAGTAAATATATCAAACTAAATACAAAACTTGCCTCACTTGCTTCACTTGCCTTTTTCCTAACCTAAATTCACCTAAATTCACTTAACTTCACCCCTCTCCTAAATTCACCTAAATTCACTTAACTTCACCCCTCTCCTAAAAGGAGAGGGGACGGGGGAGAGGTCTGATGGTACATTTAATTAAGCCTATCTACTTAATAGTTAGTTATTAGAATCAACCGATGGAGCAACGGATGTTTTTTTAATTGATGGAGTTGTTGAATAGAGCAAAAATATAATTAATTTAGGCGAATAAGTGTCCATAAAACTTATGACTGATGACTGATTCCCACCTTCAAGGTAAATATTTCTGTACCACTTGCCAACCTGTCAGCGACACAAACAGGAAACTCCAGAATAAAACCATATTAGTACCAACGTGTAGCCATCGCGCCCAGGGGCGTTGAGGACTAATTTGCATTGCACTCCAACCAGAAACCAATACCAACGCCACAACAACAAATCCAGCTATGAGATGGGGAGAGTGACCTAAACTGCCATAATGACCAATAGTGCCAACTATACCAATTTTAAGTAGTAGCAAGACCAGGAAAATCATCGTCCCACCCATAACAGAGTGTAAGGGACGCAGCCACAAAGGACGAGCATTTCCTTGCAATCGCATACGCAACATCCAAAATCCACTCGCTGCGAGTAGAAAATAGGCTAGTATCGATAAACCCATTGACCAAGCAGCAATTTTCCACAACCAGAGAAAAGAAGGAAGGTTCAAAATACAAACACCCTCAACAAAAAATTTAGTCTAAGTCTCAAATAGTCAGCCATACCAAAGAGATTCTACCTTTTGGGCTATGCTTGCACTCTCTGCTATTTGTTCTGGGTTTAATAAAACCGTCACGTGTCCCAATTTACGTCCCAGGCGAGATTCTGTTTTGCCATACCAGTGAACAAATGCTTGGGGAATAGTTGCTATTTTTTGGCGCTTAACAGCATAATCACTTTGGGAATTTTCATATCCCAGTAAATTTACCATAATCGCCCCAGCACACAATAACATTGGTTCAGTTAAAGGTAAACCCGCAACTGCTCGCAAGTGCATCTCAAATTGGGAAATATCGCAAGCATCAAGGGTAAAATGTCCTGAGTTGTGGGTGCGTGGTGCAATTTCGTTGACTAAAACTTGACCCTGGGAAGTCAGAAATAGTTCAATGCCAAAAATACCCACCACTTGCAGTTTTTCAAGTAAGGTGCGAGCAATTTCTAAAACTTGTTCTTTAATTTGGAGGGAAATTTGTGCTGGTGCAATGACTCGATGGCAAACTTGATTTTTCTGCTCAGTTTCCACTACTGGATAGACTACCACCTCTCCGGTAGTGCTGCGTGCTGCCATCACTGCTAATTCCCGCTCGAAGGGCACATATTCCTCTAACATTAAATTGTCAGTTTCTAAGCGAGAGCAAAATTCCTCTAGTTCCTCTTGCTGCTGAATAATAAAAGTACCTCGTCCATCATAGCCGTGACGACGTGCCTTTAATACCACTGGAAAGCCAAAGTGTGATTGACTGGAATTATAATCGCTCACAGCCAAAAATTGAGGTACTGGTAAGCCAATTTCCTGAAGATAGCAGCGCTGGTTATACTTATCGAGTAAGGGAGATAATGCTTCAAGATGAGGACGAAAACAGATTCCCTGTTGAGCCAATTTTGTTAATGCTTCCAGGTTGATAAACTCATTCTCAAAGGTAATCACGTCGCAACGAGTCGCTAATTGACCAGTAGCTGCGGCATCATCTATAGCAGCAAAGATCGCATCACTAGCAATACTAACAGCCGGATCTTGAGCACTAGGAGTTTGCACTACTAAATTTATACCTAGTTTTGGTGCCACACCAGCCATCATCCAAGCCAATTGTCCACCACCTATTACACCAACTGTTGCTGCTGCCATTATTCCCTACTGAGGATTCAACCACCGAAGGCTAGTATACAAAATTTGCGCCTGCTAACAATTTTGAAATTACAAAACGGCTTGCAGGCGCTTAAATTTTATTTAACGAAAACTAGTACACTTGTGGCTTAGAATAAACCCAAGGTTAAAGATTCGTCGATGGGCATTACAGCACCAGCTCCTAACCAGAGAGTAACTAGAGTACCAAAGAGGAAGACTGCAGTAGCTACAGGACGACGGAAAGGATTTTGGAACTTGTTAACGCTTTCAATGAAAGGAATTAGCATCAAACCCAGAGGAATCAAAGCCTGACAAGCGATTCCCAACAACTTGTTAGGAACAACACGCAGAATTTGGAATACAGGGTAGAGATACCATTCAGGTAAAATTTCTAGGGGAGTAGCAAAAGGATCAGCAGGCTCACCAACTAGTGCAGGGTCAAGTACCGCTAAACCTACACACAATCCGAGTGTACCTAAAATTACGACAGGGAAGACGTAAAGTAGGTCATTAGGCCAAGCAGGCTCACCGTAGTAGTTGTGACCCATGCCCTTGGCAAGTTTAGCACGCAATTTAGGATCGCTGAGATCCGGCTTTTTTAAGGTTGACATGGTTGCTTAATTTTCTCCTCGATTAACTTGGAATCAGCAGGCACTTAATTCTTCTATTCTTAAGATACTAACTGCTAATTAACTATAGCTATGGCTTTTGTGTCAGATTCTTGACAAGCGTTTATAGGGGACCAGAAATACCCTGCTTGCGGATCATCAAGAAGTGGAGCAACATAAAGACAGCGATAGACCAAGGTAGAACGAAGGTGTGGAGACTGTAGAAACGGGTTAGAGTCGCTTGACCAACACTAGCACCACCACGCATTAATTCGACAATTTGATCGCCGACAACGGGAATAGCTGCAGGTACACCAGATACGATTTTAACCGCCCAGTAACCAACTTGGTCCCAAGGTAAGGAGTAGCCAGTCACACCGAAGGAAACGGTGATTACAGCCATTACCACACCGGTAATCCAGGTTAATTCACGGGGCTTTTTGAAACCGCCAGTGAGATAAACTCGGAACACGTGGAGAATCATCATCAATACCATCATGCTCGCAGACCAACGGTGGATTGAACGAATTAACCAACCAAAGTTAACTTCGTTCATAATGTACTGTACTGAAGCAAAAGCATCGGTTACAGTAGGTCTGTAGTAGAAGGTCATAGCGAAGCCTGTGGCAAACTGGATGAGGAAACAAACCAGTGTGATACCACCTAGGCAATAGAAAATATTGACATGGGGAGGGACATACTTGCTAGTGATGTCGTCTGATAAAGCTTGAACTTCCAGTCGTTCGTCGAACC
>CAZWGS010000211.1:0-4278 GCA_964633315.1 uncultured bacterium
CTCCCCAATCCCCCAATTCCCCGACCTTAACATTCCTAGCGCTTCCCTATAAGTGATAATCTAAAAGGTGGCAAATTTTAGATTAGCTTAATTTTTCCTCAGCCTAACTAATAGATAAACACAGAAGTAGACGTAAGCATGGTAGCCACAACAGAACAAACTAATGTCGGCAAAATAACCCAGATCATCGGTCCCGTGGTCGATGCGGAATTTCCACCTGGAAAGATGCCGAAGATTTATAATGCTTTGAAGATCCAGGGTACAAATCCCGCAGGGAATGAAGTATCTGTAACCTGCGAAGTACAACAGCTTTTGGGAGATAACCAGGTACGCTCAGTTGCAATGAGTGGTACTGACGGTTTGGTACGTGGTATGGAAGTTATCGATACCGGAGCTGCTATTAGTGTACCCGTGGGTAAAGCTACCCTGGGACGTATTTTTAATATTTTAGGCGAGCCTGTTGATAAAAAAGGTCCAGTTGAGACCGAGGAAACTTCCCCCATTCACCGTCCTGCACCTAAGTTAACTGATTTAGAAACCAAGCCCTCTGTGTTTGAAACTGGGATTAAGGTGATTGACCTACTTACTCCCTATCGACGTGGTGGCAAAATTGGTCTGTTTGGTGGTGCTGGTGTGGGCAAAACCGTGATCATGATGGAATTAATTAATAATATTGCCATCAACCACGGCGGGGTGTCGGTGTTTGGCGGTGTAGGTGAGCGTACCCGTGAAGGGAACGACCTCTACAATGAAATGATTGAATCTAAGGTAATTAACCCTGAAAATCTCAGCGAGTCAAAAATTGCCTTGGTATATGGTCAAATGAATGAACCACCCGGTGCAAGAATGCGGGTTGGTCTTTCTGCTTTGACCATGGCAGAATATTTCCGTGATGTGAATAAGCAAGACGTACTGCTATTCATTGACAACATTTTCCGTTTCGTACAAGCTGGTTCAGAGGTATCAGCGCTATTAGGTCGTATGCCTTCTGCGGTAGGATATCAGCCTACTTTGGGTACAGACGTGGGTGACTTGCAAGAGCGTATTACCTCCACCAAAGAAGGTTCTATTACCTCCATTCAGGCGGTTTACGTACCTGCGGATGACTTAACTGACCCCGCACCAGCAACGACCTTTGCTCACTTGGACGGAACCACTGTACTCTCTCGTGGTTTGGCTTCTAAGGGTATTTATCCTGCGGTAGATCCTCTAGATTCCGCTTCCACCATGTTGCAACCTGCTATTGTGGGTGAAGACCATTATGCGACAGCTCGTGCTGTACAGTCTACTCTGCAGCGTTACAAAGAATTGCAAGATATTATTGCGATTCTCGGTTTGGATGAATTATCAGAAGATGACCGTACTGTTGTAGAGCGCGCTCGTAAGATTGAGCGTTTCTTGTCCCAACCCTTCTTTGTGGCTGAAGTATTCACAGGTTCACCTGGTAAGTATGTAACTCTAGAAGAGACAATTCAGGGCTTCAAGAAGATTCTAGCTGGTGAATTGGATGACCTGCCAGAACAGGCTTTCTATTTAGTGGGCAATATCGAAGAAGCTATTGCTAAAGCAGAAAAATTGAAAGCTAGCTAAATAAATTTAATTTTGAGCGATTAGTTACCAGTCACCAAGCTGGTAACTTCCGTGGCGCTACTGACTACTGATAAGTGTATTACTGAAATATGGTTCTCAATGTACGTGTAATTTCCCCAGATGAAACTGTCTGGGATGCTGATGCTCAAGAGGTAATTTTACCAAGTACCACTGGTCAATTGGGAATTCTCTCAGGTCACGCACCTTTGTTAACCGCCTTGGATATCGGGGTGATGCGGGTACGTGAAGAAAAAGATTGGCGAGCAATTGCCTTGATGGGTGGATTTGCTGAAGTGCAAGATGATGAAGTAACGATTCTCGTCAATGGTGCACAACGAGGCGATGACATTGACAAGGAAGGTGCAAAGGCAGAATTTACCGAAGCGCAAGAGCGTTTAGCCAAAGCTGAAGGAGGCGATGATCGCCAGGAAAAAATCCAAGCAAGTAGAGCTTTAAGTAGAGCTAGAGCACGTTTTCAAGCTGCTGGTGGTATGGTGTCAATTTAATTGGTATCAAGAATGGGCAGTACTCCAAGTGCTGCCCACCTATATATGCGGTTTTATTCTAAAGTTATGGCATCTAATTGCTGCCAGTAAATACAACTTCAGGGAACTTGGTTTGGGCTGTTTGCATGCTGACTTTTCTGCCCTCTTCCTGCCAATAGTTAATTACCTCTGTGGCTTTGTTGAGGATTTCAACACGCTCTACTTCAGAAATCCAATTCTTAGCCTCTATCTCGTCCTTTAGTTGTTGCCAAGCATCATTGCGAGGCCAGAAATAGTAAGCAGTTAGGGGGCTAGTGCCTTTACCGACAACTTGATCAACAGCTAGCGCAACATTCTTATCTAACCACAAAATTTTTAAAAGAAATCTCGATTCCTCCAATTAAGCCTCCAACAAATTACCAGAAATTTTGCAAAATTAGCAACACTATATTATATCCCATAGTTGAGAGTAACGATCAGCGATGAAAGCAATTGTAGTTTTTGATATTGATGGTGTGATTAGAGATGTAGGAAATTCCTACCGCAGAGCATTAGCAGATACCGTGGAGAAGTTTACAGACGGTGCTTACAGGCCGACAATGGATGATATTGACCGACTGAAGTCTGAGGGAATTTGGAATAATGATTGGGAGGGCTCTCAGGAGTTAATTTACCGTTATTTTGAGTCCCAAGGACAGGCACGGTCTCAGGTTACGATTGATTATGAGGAGTTAGTTGCTTTCTTCCAATCTCGCTATCGAGGTAGCGATCCTGATGTTTGGACAGGCTATGTAACTACAGAGCCTCTATTGATGCAATATAGCTATCTTGAGAGCTTAAGTGAGGGTGATATTGCTTGGGGCTTTTTTAGTGGTGCAACCAGGGGGTCAGCGGAATATGTGCTACAGAAACGCTTGGGATTGCAAGAGCCAGTTTTAATTGCGATGGAAGATGCGCCAGGAAAACCAGATCCTAGTGGTTTATTTGTTGTGGTGGAAAAGCTAGCAGGAGAAGCAAATATTCCTGTGATTTATGCTGGCGATACGGTGGCGGATATGTATACGGTTGTCAAGGCGAGGGAATTGCAACCACAACGTCTTTGGTTTGGTGTGGGTATTTTACCTCCCCATGTTCACGAGAGTGAGGAGCGAAGCACGAAATATCGCCAGCAGTTGCAAGCTGCGGGTGCGAGTATTGTGTTGCGTAATGTGGAGGAGTTGCAGCCACAACAGGTTGAGGATTTGTTAGCTTAGGTTTTTTGGCATGAGGAGGGCTAGGTTACAACTATTGTACCTCATAGCGATCGCTGCATGAGCCACTGAGTTAAGCTAGGGGCGAAGCGATAGATATTCGTGGCGATAGCGCCAGAGCCAACTATAACTTCTGCTTGGGGACGTTTTATGACATTCCAAATCGCCTGAGCAACGTCTTCGGGTTGACTAGCAAGGGGGCTTTTGAGCATCTCTCCCAATTGCTGACGTGCTTTATCAGCCTCAGTCTCTTCTTCTCCACGAAAAACGGCTCTTTCCAGAAAATCGCTATTAGTGACGCTGGGATGCACCCCACAAACATGAATCCCTTTGGGCTCTAATTCCAAGCGTAGAGTTTCTGTTAATCCGGTAACGGCATATTTGCTGGTGCAGTAGGCACTCATGTTAGGTAAGGGCATTTTGCCACCAAAAGAGCCGACATTAACTATTGTTCCTGATTTTTGTGCCAAAAAGTGGGGTAGTAGGGCGTGGATAGGATAGATATAGCCCCACAGGTTAACATTAATAATTTTCTGCCAATCTTCCAAACTCGTCTGAGCCATGGAAGCTGTCATGCAAATACCTGCATTATTAATTAGAACATCAATTTGAGAGTAGGTGTCGAGAGCTTTTTCTACTAGAGTGTTTACCTGTGCTACGTCGGTGACATCAGTAGGAATCGCCAGTGCTTGACCACCTTGCTCTTTAATTTTACTTGCAACAGCCTCCAGGCGATCATTTTGGCGAGCAGCGAGAACGACACTATAGCCGTTATTTGCTAATAAATAGGCGGTAGCGCGACCAATTCCTTGGGAAGCACCAGTGATTAGCGCTGTGGGAGTCATTTTTTTAGTTTAAAGGGGATTTTGCTAACAAGATTTTCATCCTGTCAAGGTTAATTTGACATCCTCCCCCGGCTAAAGCACGGGGGATTCCAAACATCACTGCTTGGC
>CAZWGS010000212.1:0-2808 GCA_964633315.1 uncultured bacterium
GATAGTTGCCCTCGGACTCATTACTGTTATTAAGATACCCACAACTATTGGTTATCTAACCTGGTTGTATGGGAGACTCATAAAATGCGACAAAACCACATAAAACGGTATAGTAAAACACTTGCGATAAGGTTCGTAGTAGCGCTTTAGCACCAATATCTTTACTATGGCGGTCAAGTGCCACTACAAACATATTTTTTATAAGTAATTAAGCGGACATGATATGAAACCGCTTAATAGAAAATGGTTCAATTGGCAGAGAACTCTTGCGATCCAAAATCAACTCCGACATAATTCGCCCGACTACAGGTGAAAGTTGGAAACCATGGGCAGAAAAACCGAAAGCGTGATAAACGTTAGATGTTTTAGCGCTAGGACTAATAACCGGGATACGATCTGGCATAAATGCCTCCAATCCAGCCCAAGTTCTGACGATGCGCACCTTAGCCATTCTAGGGAATAAATCTAGGACAGTGCGACTACTTTCACTGAGTTTTACAAAGTCAATCTCTGTAGTCTCTTTGGCTATATCATATTCAGCAAGATGAGCCCCACCAATCAGTACCGTGCCATTCTGCATCTGTTTAAAAGACAACTTGCGGGACTCAACACCTACTACCGGATCAAGAAAATGAGGTAAACGTTCAGTTACCATCATCATTGGTGCACCTACTTTTAGGGGCACTGGTTCATCTAAAGAAGAACAGATTTTTCCTGCCCAAGCACCAGCACAATTAACTAGGATTATTGCATCAAATTTAGCTTTATCTGTTACTATCCGCCAATAATCTCCTAACTGTTCTAAGCCATTCACCCGGCAACCAGTCCGATACTCCACTCCCATGGACTCAGCTTTACGACGAAAGGCAGTCAATGCATGATAGGGACGGGCAAAACCATCGCCTGCAGTATAAAGTCCACCAACACAATGAGGTGCAAGGGCTGGTAGCAGTTGGTAAAGGCGATCGCGATCGATTATTTGCTCGTGGTTAAAGCCAAGGGAACGAACTAGGTCAGCTCTTTCTTCTAACTTCTGTAAATCGGCTGCATTTTCTGCCACCCGCACCTGACCACTGAGCTTAACATCGCAGTCACTGCCGACTAAAGAATGAATATCCCGCCACATTTGGGCAGCAGCTACTGCTAGGGGAATCTCTGTTGGATGGCGATTTAGCCGACGCAAACCACCGGCATTCACCCCAGAGGCATGACGACCTGGGCTATTTTTTTCGATAACAATCACCTTTTTCCCAGCCATGGCTAGATGGAGAGCCGTGGAAGACCCCATCAAACCACCACCAATGATTGCTACATCAAACTTCATCTCCCCTCCCCAAATTAGCTAATTGAGCAATACTCAGAGGTCGTATCGGTGGGCGCACCCGAAATGGAGTATACTCTGAGACCGGGTATTTGTTTTCTGCAGCAACAATATGGGCAACTGCTAGAGCGCATTGCCGTCCTTGGCAAGGTCCCATACCACAACGGAGATAAAATTTAACCTGATTAGGATCTTGGTGTCCTTCCCTTATTGCTTGGCGGATTTGCCCCGCCGAAATTTCTTCACACCGACATACCAAAGTCTTGTCATCCTGGGGAACGAGTAGTGAATCCGGTAGTCGGTATAAAGCTTCTAGGAAAGGACGTACTCTCCGGTCTTTGAGCATCCAGTTCAGGTCATTCTTCCCTTGGCGATCGCGTTCTTGGGTGCTGATAATATCCAAACTCTGAGCCGCTTCCAGGGCTGCTAAACGTCCGCTATGTTCGGCACTACGAGCACCACCAATACCGGCGTTATCACCAACAATTCCAAGTCCAGGTACATTGGTGTTACCCCACATATCTACTTGGGGTCGCCAACACTGTTGACCGCGATCCCAGATATGATTGCAACCAGCGGCTTTGGTGAGGTTTGTTCTGGGAATGACACCAAAATGTACCAAAAGGCTGTCTGTAGTAATAGTCTCGCGTCTACTAAACCCGAGAAAATCCCAACCATATTCTACTGCTTCAATATGGTTTTTGCCCTGAGCCTGCAACTTGGAAATCCCATAATAGATTGGCACTCCACCTTTGTGTAAGTCCAAGGTGTATTTCAAACCACGCCTAATATAATCACCTGCTGCTAACGCCCTTGGTAAGCGCGGAGCGGCACGCCACAAGTTACTTCCAGGGGAAAGTTCCAGTACTGCTTTCACCGATACCCCAGCCCGGAGATATTGCCAAGCAACCAGCAACGGTAAAGGACCTGTTCCAGCAATTACTGTCCCATTCGCAGGAACAACCCCAGCTGTTTTTAGCAATATTTGGGCAGCTCCGACATTCATTACCCCTGGTAGTGTCCAACCGGGAAAAGGAACTGGACGCTCCATTGCCCCACTGGCAACTATCACTCGCTCAGCTTCAATTATAGATGCCTGACCATGGCGCAGAATACCAATCTGGCGACGGGAGTTCAAAGACCAAACAGTTGTATCGGATAAATACTTGGCTCCACTACCACCAAATGCTTCTACCAAATCCTTACCGCGCTGATAATCTGCACCTAGCAAGGCTAATCTGTGTGCCGGGGTATTGGTAATTGCCCGGTAAATTTGTCCACCAGGGGATGGCTGCTCATCTAATACCACCACATCCATTCCCAAATTCGCAGCAGTAATTGCAGTACACAGTCCCCCAGGTCCAGCACCGATCACTACAAGTTGATATGACTGTCGATCTAATTTATTCATCCCCAGCTACTCCTTGCTGGCGACGAATCCTCATACCTTCTGCAACCTGTACCTGACAAGCTTGACGATTGGGTAA
>CAZWGS010000212.1:2908-4150 GCA_964633315.1 uncultured bacterium
TAATCAGCCCTTCTTGATACATTCTGCTTAAAGTTTGGGTGCGGTGAGTGACTGTTTCCCAATCGTCGCAGACTATTTTATCTGCTTGTAATGCTACCTCAAATTCATCCTCCCAGCCGCCGATGTGGCTATAGAAAGTACCTGGCTTCACCCAAGCAGCTTTGAGCAGGGGAGCTTGGGCGCTGGTGGCGGTCACCAAAATATCGGCATCTTCCATTGCCTTTTGAAGATTAGTATTAGTTGATACGAAATCCATTTCTGGGAACAGGCGTGAGAGTTCAGTTATGAACTGTTCTTCATGCTTTACGACATGTGCAGCCACCCGACATTGCTTGAGGCTAGGACATACTGCTCTCATGGCTATTAGGTGCATTTTTGCCTGTTCCCCTGCACCAATAAAACCAATGACTTCAGAGTCCTGACGGGCTAAGTATTTGGCAGCAAGACCACCCATGGCTGCTACCCGCATATTTGATGCAAGAGTACCCTCCATGACGCAAATGGGGAAACCAGTCTCAATTTCCGACAGGATAAAAATAGCAGATAAATTTTGCTGATCGTGCTCAATGGGATTCATTGGAAATACCGAAACCCATTTCACTCCACATACCTTTTCATCTAAAAGGGTTGCAGGCAGACAGTTAATCCGCTCTTGGGTTGCCTGATTGAAAATCTGCACGATTTTCTCGGGAAAAATTACATGATGTCTCTCAAATTCGAGCATGGCTTTTTCTGCAATATCCATAACCATGCGAATATCAAAACAGCCTGCACCAAGCAAATCTTCCTGAGACAAATAAGTAAAGCTAAGATGATGTTTATTACTCATAGCTCGAATTTATTTATTTAAAACTTTGTGTCAAATAAATTTGATTATTATTAACATCAAATACAGAATAGAATCTGTTCAATTATTTTCTCCGCCACCATGACTAGATTCTAGCAATTTTACTAATTATTTGTCTGGAACCGATATACTTGTTTTACAAAAATAGATAATACAATTGTCAATACTTTTCAACAAAAATTATTATATAAAATCTGAAAAATTAGCTAACAAAATTTACTCAATATTTTTTGCATTTTAATTATTTATGCATTTAAATAATTCTATAAATAAAGGAATGTAAGCATAGTTAACCTTCTTTTATTGAGGAATTTTATAGTTAGATAGAAGTAAATTAAAGTTTTTAGTGCTACACAAATTTTGGCGAACAGCTTTTGAAGTTAATCTTGTTTCTG
>CAZWGS010000213.1:0-4144 GCA_964633315.1 uncultured bacterium
TTTTTCCGTAAGTCCCTCCCAGAATCCCTCACTTTTAGTGACGGGAGTCGTCAAGCAACAATAAACTAGAAGACCAGGTAGGGAACTTTTCCTGAAAACGAGCGGTCAGTGGAGAAAGAGGATGTGAAAATAACAACTTCTTAAACCATGAGTCAATCTATTCCTGTATCCTGGTCAACGGTAGAGGTAGTAGCTCCTCAAATGCCGGTGTCTCCAGAAAAACTCTCAAACTATGATTTAATTTTACGCTGTCAGGCAGGACTGCAACCTGACCGCGCGGCTTTTGCTGAACTGTTGCGTCGATATCAATCCCATGTTGATAAAGTTTTATACCACTTGGCACCTGATTGGCAAGATCGCGCTGATTTAGCCCAGGAAGTTTGGATTCGCGTCTATCGCCATATTAAGCGTTTACAAGAACCTGTTAAATTCCGAGGCTGGTTAAGCCGCATTACGACGAATTTATTTTACGACGAACTGCGCAAGCGTAAACGTGTTGCTCGTCCCCTCTCTTTAGATACTCCTCGCAGAGTTGAAGATGGGGAAATGACTTGGGAAATCGCTTCTGATTATCCCAGTCCCGATGATGATTTGAGTACACGAGAGTTTTACGAACAGCTAAATCGGGCGATTCAGGATTTACCAGAAGTTTTCCGCACCACAATTGTCCTCAGAGAGATTGAAGGTATGGCCTATGAAGAAATTGCCGAAATTACTGGTGTCTCTCTTGGTACAGTAAAATCCCGCATTGCTAGGGCCAGAACCAGGCTACAAAATGTACTTCAGGGCTACCTTGATGAAGCCTAGAGAAATATTTTTGTTCTGGCACTATTATTTAGTGGGAATGTGGCGCTATATTGTTACTTGTAAATTGTCCTCGATGTCTTGAAGACAAAAAGGATGGTGTAACCAATGAATCATAATTTTAATCCGCAATATGAAAATAACCAGAAATCAGTAGGTGATATGGATATTGATAGCCAAAGACGTGATAAGTTTGAACTACTTAGTGCTTATCTAGATGGAGAGGTAACAGCCGCAGAACGCAAACAGGTTCAGCAGTGGCTAGACACTGACCCACAAATGCAACAATTAGAGCGTCGCTTACTTAAGCTGCGCTATAGTATGCAAAATATGCCTATTCCCAATCCTGTTTCTGCCGAAGTGGTGCAAGCTAAGGTTGTGGCGGCTCAAGCGAAGCGTAAACTAAGACGTAGCTTGGTTTGGGGTGGTGGTGCAATCGCAGCTGTGTTCGTGGGTGCTGTCTCTATACTAAATCCAGGGGAAGGACTAAGACCTCAGTTTGCCCAAAAAACTACTGAAACTGAGCCTTTAATGATCGCGATTAATCAACCTGCAGTGGAAATACCTAAAGCAGCTGTTTCCTCACCACAGAGATAGGTTGGGCTTTTATTTGCTTGCTTAAAATCTATCAAGATAATTATTAAGAAATTCCCATCTCAAGAACTACGTGAATTTGCTTATCTAGATCCAGTTTGGTCTAGTTTACATCACGACTCAATCCACTCCAGCAACCTTGAGGTAGGCAAACACCTCTAAATTGCCTAACTTTTTCTGGACTCATCAGATAAGCCCAAGCTTGTCCCCAGATTTCATTGGAGAGCTGATAAACTGTAATTTGCTGGCGATTGTATTCGTTTTCATCAAGAGATCTTTGTGGATCATAGTCTTCCAATTGATCAAGTAAATCTAATACTTTTGGATCGCTAAACTCAAGCAAAACACCTTCTACTCTAACCTCACCAGAAGTCATTGCTGGGTAACCAAAGGGTAAGGAAAAAAGTTGACCTTTGGTGTAGGTTCTAGTTATCTTTTGTACCTTACCAGCACAGTAGGATTGGTAATTAGCTTCTCCAGGCTTGAGTGTACCGTATACAAATACTGGTATGGGATTCCGATGCATTGTTATTCGTCCGATTCTCTAGACCTCTTGAGACACTGAATTCGGAAGTCGTGGACTTGGGAATGCGCACTAAGAAGCACCTTTGTCATCAATTTTCTACTAATTCTGGTGCTTATTACTCATTACTCATTACTTGACTTGGAGCAAGAATTCTTCTGTAGGGACATAATCGATTACGCCCCCACATTTTCTAAGCTTAAAGACAGAGATTTGACAATCTGAATTTATTTGATTGTCTTATCTTTCACGCAGAAATTGTCCTATGGCTTCAACCTTTTTCCGCTTTTCTTCCTGCTGGTTCCTGAATTGGTTATGGGAGTTCTTATACTCCAAAAAGCAGGTTGTTGAATAATTTTCAACTAAGTAATCCTGGTAAATGACGTGTAGTACTTCCATATTAGGGTTGACTTTCACAGAACGGATATCAGACATTCTCAATTTCCTCAATTAAATAATGTTAGAAAAAAAATTTTTCAGGCAGACATTATGTTGCCTTCACTAAAAGGGCTTCACTTTCCCTATTACTTAAATATAGTTAAATATACTTAGATAAACATAAACATAAGTTAATTTAAGTATACAAATATGAAGTAAATTCAGTAAATGCCCTGAAAGTTACCCTAGTAAAAACGCAGCTATATGTACTTCTGCCGTAGTTTGGGGTTTCTACACCCTAACGACTCCCAAATTACGGTACACCCGAAAAATTTATCTTCTTGATAGCTCTAGGCTGACAAAATCATTAAACACTGTCAAGCCAATTTGCGATCAAAAAATTTAGTGCCATCTCTGTTGGGGAATTGCCAATGGTTGAGCTATTCTGGAGACGCGAAGTTGAAGCCTCAACTCAATCGCTTGCCATTTGACAACGGAGTCAGACTCAATGGTAGGCGAGAATTCTAATTAGCCATAACTATGACACAAAGCGAGATTCAGTGGCGACGATTGGGGGGAATCGTTGCGATGCAAGGCTCAATTACTCTAGCCTGGGTAATCTATGCCCTCTATTTACCAGATTTACTGGTGCAGTTGGGTTTTGCGAGACAATTAGCAGGTACTCTACTAATTATTGAACACACTCTCGAAGTCCTAATTGAACCTATTTTCGGTAATCTTTCGGATCAATCTCAGCAAAAAATAGGTAGTCGTTTTCCCTGGATTACTTTGGGAGTAATCTTAGCTTCTGCATTTTTTCTTGCTTTACCTATAATTGCTTTGGTTGTGCCTCCAGTAAGCCTTTGGCGTTGGATTTTTCCCTTCATAGCAGTATTGTGGGCTTCAGCAATGGCAATATTTAGAAGTCCAGTTATTTCTTTACTCAGACAAGCAACACCTGAACCAAAATTACCCATAGCAGCAAGCTGTCTCACTCTAGTACAACAGTTAGTCAATGCCTTTCGTTTCACTGCCTACGGTTTTGTGCTGTCATTTGGACCCTTGTTCACCTTTGCCACTGGTTCATTTATTATTTTAGGAGCAGCAGCACTTTTGCGTCGAGTTACGCCTCCTAGTGCACCTCAATTGGAAAGTAAAAGTTTATCACCAATTTCTAGTTGGAACTTTGTAATTATTGTCGGCACTGGTGTTAGTATTGGCTGGAGTTTACGCTTCCTGTTTGCTAGTTTGTCTCAAATTTTAGCTACCCAGCTTAGCCAAGACCAAGTTGGTTGGGGAATGTTAGGATTTAGTTTACTATTGGCACTAACTGCGATTCCAGCGGGAAAAATTGCTAGTAAATTCGGGAATTCTCTAGTTATGTTTGTTGGGTTAGTAGCAACAGCGATTTTGCTAGGAATCACTGCTATGACAACTTCCATCATTATTGTGCTACCTGGCATAATCTTAATGAGTTTTGCCTTTAGCAGCGCACTCAATGGCATGGTTCCCTTGGTTCTAGAGTTAGTACCAGTTGTAAGATCAGGTTTAGGAATTGGTGCTTATTTTGGCGCTTTTGGCGGTGCCATCAGTTTTTTTGATCTCTTCTTCGCACAGTTTAGTAGCCTGGGTTTACAGGCAAGTTTAGGTGTGATTGCCTTTCTAATTGCCAGTTTATGGGTAGCTATTTCCCGTAAATTTAGAATGCAGTGAGGTAAAGTTTCACGTCACCACAATGGGCAAAAATTTAGATATTTTAATTTCACTAGATTTCTCAATCAGACTGCTTGTCAGTGGCTTCGCTTTAATTAAAAATTATCTATTAGTACATCTGTTGAATTTTTA
>CAZWGS010000214.1:0-4141 GCA_964633315.1 uncultured bacterium
GTCTTCCGTTCAAAATTGCACATTGATTGGAGTAGGGTGCAAGGGAGAAGATTTGAATTTTTCTTTGCTCTGAGAATACATAATTTCAATGCGTAACGCCTTAGCACTAGTATTAATGATTTCTGAAAAAAATTGAGTTTTCTTACTTGTCAAGTATCAATAGATAGAATAAATAGAAATAATAGCTAATAAGTTATTAGTAAAAATCTTTACAAAAGCTATCTTATTGACAACAAGAGCCAGACTAAATATAATTTATAAAATTACAAATTAAGGTGCTTAAGCTGCCATAAGTAGAAGTTGAGAAAGTAGCTAAAATCATTGCAACTTTTTCGCAAATTCCTGTCATAAATTCTACATTACCTCATAATGTCTGATTCATTACTATGGTTGCAGTATGAGCGCATTAACGTGCTTTAACCAGAGTGATTATGGAATACTTTTTTGAAATTATTGGTTGGGACAAACAGGGAAATTCATACCCTAATTAAATAATGACAGAAAATTAGATCTGGTGTGACCAAGAATGTAGGGACGTAAAATTTTACGTCCCTACAATAGGTAGAAATTCAGATTAGATGATGTCACGTTTACGCAACATTGTTGCATGAAGCAAAACAAAATAGCTGTAGACTCAATTACAAACGTCTTTGCCTGAAAGAATTTCATGACTCATTTTGGTCTAATCTGTCCATCATCTACTGGTCACTTTCACACGATGCTTCCATTGGGACAAGAACTTAAACGCCGTGGTCATCGTGTCACCTTATTGGGAATTCTTGACTCCCAAGAGAAAACTCTCGCAGCAGGCATAGAATTTAGGGCAATTGGGACATCTGAATTTCCTGAAGGAGCAACAAAAGAATTATTTACCCAACTGGGAAAACTGAGTGGATTAAAGGCATTGCAATATACTCTCAAATGGCTAGCAGATACCGCTGAAGTATATTTGAGAGATGCTCCAGAAGCAATTAAAGCAGCAGGTATAGAAGCACTGTTAGTAGATCAAGCTTCCCCAGAAGGAGGAACAGTTGCTGAATATCTAGACATTCCCTTTGTTAGTGTATGTAGTGCTGTAGTAATCAATCGAGAAATTAGTGTTCCTCCCTTTATGACCGTTTGGAACTATAATCCGACCTGGTGGGGGATGTTACGCAATCGAGCAGGTTATGAACTGCTTAATCAGATTGGAAAACCAATTCGAAAGGTGATTCAATCCTATCGTCAGCAGTGGAATTTGCCGCTCGTTAATAGCCCTAATGATTACTACTCTAAACTCGCTCAAATCAGTCAACAACCTGCGGAGTTTGAATTTCCCAGGAAAAATTTACCGAAGCATTTTCATTTCACTGGTCCTTATCATTATTCAGGTAGTCGAGAACCGATTCCCTTTCCCTATGAAAAATTAACTGGACAACCTCTAATTTATGCTTCGATGGGAACTCTACAAAATCGTCTCCTATGGGTTTTTCAAATGATCGCTGAGGCTTGCATAGGATTAGATGCTCAGTTAGTCATTTCTCTAGGTGGAGGAAATAGCCCTGAATCTTTGGCTGAATTACCTGGAAATCCCTTGGTAGTTGGTTATGCTCCTCAATTAGAATTGCTACAAAAAGCAACTCTTACTATTACCCACGCGGGAATGAATACAACTTTGGAATCTTTAACCAATGGAGTACCAATGGTGGCAATTCCTATTACTAACGATCAATTAGGAATCGCAGCTAGGATTGCTTGGACAGGGTCAGGAGAGTATGTACCTCTGAAAAAAGTGAGTTTGAAAAAGCTACAGAAAGCTGTTAAACAAGTGTTGACAGAAGATTCTTACAAAAAAAATGCTTTAAGATTACAAGAGGCGATTAAGCAAGCAGGTGGAGTTACTCGAGCAGCGGATATTATCGAGGAAGTGATAGATACAGGGAAGCCAGTCTTCGCTACCTCATGATCGCTACTGTCATGAAAGAGAGCAAAATTCTGCTTTGGCTAAGCTAAGATGGACTGGTCGCGGACTCGAAGAAAGCTCAGTTTAAAACTTTACCCATTGTAGGGACGTAAAATTTTACGTCCTACATTTTTGATTACACCAGATTTAACTAGAAAATCCTAGTGTACCTGTATGCCTATTTAACATAAGCACAAGTTTTACTATTTCAGCTTTTCTTTTAAAATTTAAAACTAAGCCTAGAAGTAGCGAAAATCCAGCCCCTCACTTTTGGCAACGAATTTGCGTTCTTTCAGCCATTTTGATACAATTTTTGAAAATTCAGGGTCAGGGGATGTGTGAGCAATTTTAAAATTTAGCTTCTGAAACAACGCGATTACGTTCTCCTCTTCAAAATACACCCTTTTTCACTGCTCTGGCGAAACACACTTTTTTAAAGATTTTGAGCAAATGTACTAATACAAATAGTTGCGATTTGTATCTAAAGCTTGACTTTTTGGCAAAAATAAAAAAAACTCTCCAGATACTTATTAGTTATTGCTCATGGTTTGCAAAATCATCGATAAGTAAAAGTACTCATAATAAAGAAATAGAAAACATTGGTAATTCTAGTAAATGGATAAAAAACAAAACGACCAATTGCGTGTCCTTAAAGCAGCTATTAAAAGCGGTTTATCAATGGGAATTTAGTATTGCTAATTGCTCTAGCATTAATTGGCTCTCTTTGAAAATATAATTAACAACAGCAAAGAGTTTGTCTAATTCATAAATAGTGTAGGGATTAATCTGTTTAGTGAAAAGTTGCGATTCTAGCTTCCCAAATTGCCAGAATTTACCGTTGGAGACAATACCAAAAACAGTTACTGGTGCTTCTAGGTTAAGTTTTTGTTAGGACTTGAGCTTGACAAACACGTTAATACGTAGCGCTATACCAGGATAAAGTAGAGTTGTTGTACGGAAGGTATTATGAGTGCTTTCCCTACAACAACTTAGGTTAGTACTGTGAGTTTGGAGTATCTACTTCTTTGTTTTGTTGGGTGAAAAAGTAAATTTATTGTTCCTAAGGAGCACATCCCCAGGGTATCTAATCAGAACTTCAAAATCTCTTAATTGACTTAGTAATTTTTTCAAGGTGTATTGACCTTTGTATAGTTCTCTGTTGCTGTATTCGGTATATATAAACCTGGTATTCTTAAGTGTTTTTTGACCACCTCTGAAGACATCCATCTCGGCACCTTGAACGTCCATCCAAATGAAATCGATAACATCTATCCCATGTTCTTTACACCAAGTATCTAAAGTTGAGGAATTAACTGTTATGGTTTCTTTAAATGTTATCCATGGCATTACAACAGTATGATTCTTTGGCTGCCTAATTGAACCTGATTCGTCCCATCCTTCAGGATTGGCTTGGGCTGCTTCTTTATTTACGTGACCACCGCTTTGATAAAATGTGACGTTACCATTTTTATCACTTATTGCCATCTCAAATAGATTCACGTTAGATCGCTGACCAACTTTTTCTTTAAATTTAGCTATTGCTCTTGGTTCAGGCTCAAAGCAGTAGATTTTTGGTTTCTCGAATATTTCAAGAAGCCAAAGGGTATGCTTCCCATCATTACAGCCAATCTCTAGAATAGTTGGATTTGGTTTATCGATGCATTCCTGTATGATTTCTTTGGTTATCTTAGAATTAGATACTTGAGGTAATCCTTGGATAAACCAATAAAAAGACTTCAATTTGTTTTCCAAGAAGGGGAATTGAGCAAGTTGTGTTCTTAGAAATTGCATCTTACACTTTGTGTTTTTTGTATGCCTTAACTCTTATTAGATTCCATTTTTTCGTTGAGAATCCGGAGTATTATGTTAAGACTATGGAGAAATCTGGCCAGACAAATTTATTTTTCAGTAAAATTTTCCCTCTTTAGTCACTCTGGGAAAACTATTACAATTTCTAAATTATATAATTTTTTATCTATCAAGCGATCTACATCTTATTTTTGAATCAAAAAATCCAAGCTACACTCAAATCGCTAAGTTATTTTTAGGGTGATTTTTGCAGAAATAGCCTTCTTTGAAAGTGAAAAAAGAGGAATATACCTTCGCGCATTACTGTCTGTAAATCTTCTCGGAAGTAGTTAGAGATTTGACATCCTCCCCCGGCTAAAGCACGGGGGATTCCAAACATCACTGCTTGGC
>CAZWGS010000215.1:0-4137 GCA_964633315.1 uncultured bacterium
CTTGATAATAAACTCTAGAGATTTCTTGTTGTTGGTTGTTGGTTGTTGGTTGTTTGTCAAACAACAACTAATGGCTAAATCCGTTTTTCAAAGTAGCTTTTCCCCTTGTAGATAATTGGGGCAATCGTGAGTTTGCCGGAGGGTTTGAAGTTTTGCGTATCATGCTACTCACACAAGCAGGATTTAGTATGAGTAATGCATCAAGCCTCAATTTCTATTGCTGTCAAAAGTGTTCATTGAAGCCATATCGTAAGCGATCATCAGAACTTGATATTAATGGTTACTCTGTTAACAGGATTTACTATAACAAATAACCAAGGCATAGCCGCTTTCGGAGAGAAGATAAATAACCCTAGTTTTTAATCTTAGTTGGCATTAATTTTTTTGAGTAATTAACGAGATTTCTAAGTTTTAAATATTCTCTGAAACGCTAAATTTTAAAATTGTGACATACACAGAAAACCATCATATATAATTAGGCAATAAAAAGACGATTCCCAAAATACTAAATATTCCTAATATTTGGATATTAATATGTCATGGTTAGTAATATTATCAGTGGTAACCAAGTAATCTACAATCCTGAAATTTCCT
Organism: uncultured bacterium; assembly: GCA_964633315.1. GTDB lineage: Bacteria > Cyanobacteriota > Cyanobacteriia > Cyanobacteriales > CAWCAG01 > CAZWGS01. Next base: position 595 of record CAZWGS010000215.1, read on the forward strand.
TAGTTGATTCCGAATTAGCTTCTAGTCCATCTCTTACAGAGTATGTAATTCCGCCTCAAGTTACAGATAGCGAAATCAACGATTTATTTAATCCCCATTATGTTGTTATTGACGAATCGGCAACCCCCCAAAATCAATTACTACTCTTTCTATCAGGCTCTCGCGGTCAACCTTTAAATCAACAACTTTTTACCCAGGAAGCTGCGGAGTTAGGTTACCACGCCATTAACCTCAGCTATGTTAATCCTGCCTCAGTAAAAAGTCTGTGTCGCAGTAGCACAGATCCAGATTGTCATGAAAATGTTCGCCTTGAAATACTCGATGGTGTAGATCGAACTGAGGAAATTGATGTTAGTCCAGCTAATTCTATTGAGAATCAACTACTGAGCCTGTTGCTCTATTTAGAACAAGAATATCCAGAGCAAGGTTGGTCAGAATACACAGAAGGGGAATCTCTGCAATGGGATTCTATGGTTGTGGCTGGTCATTCTATGGGCGGCGGACAAGCAATGATGATTGCTAGAGAGTATGAAGTGGCTCGAGTAATCATGCTCACTCAGGAAACTGACACAGTGTCAGGAAATATTGCTCCTTGGCTCTTAGAGCCTCGTGCTACGCCCACAGACAGATACTTTGGCTTTGCCCACTCAGAAGAAGCTAGATATGAAATCAAGGAACAGACATGGGAATTACTGGGCTTGAATGCTTACGGAGATGTTGTCAATATTGATAGTGAAACACCACCCTATAACTACTCCCACCAGTTAGTCACATCTGCTACTCCAGCTATTCCAGGAAAGTATCACGGTAGTGTTGCTAATGATACTGCTACTCCCAGAAATGCCGATGGTACACTTTTATTTGAGGATGCTTGGCGACATTTATTGAGCACTCCGTTAGCTCCCCCGGATCTCGCTGGTGATAGTCTGGAAACAGCAAGGGAGCTTGGTTTTCTCGATGCAACACCTGCTGAGCAAATCTTTGTTGAGGCATTAGGTGAGGAAGATGAACAAGATTACTACAGCTTTAATCTGCAAGCAACGAGTAACTTCGAGCTGAATCTAGAAGGATTACAAGCCAATGCAGATGTCTTCCTACTTGATAGCCAAAGCAATATAGTTGCCAGTTCTGTTAATGAGGGTAACATCTCAGAGACAATTACTAGCATCCTCGACCCTGGCAATTACTCCATTTTAGTCGAATCTGCTGATGGCAATGCCGCACCCTTTACACCCTATGAATTAACTCTCCAAGCCCAATTCCAGACGGTGGTGGTAGAGGAAAATATGAATGGTTTGCGCGCACCAGATATTGAGTATGATTCAATCGGTTTTCAGGCTGCGTGGCAAGATCGACAGCGTAATTTGTGGGTAGCACCAATTGACCCACAAACGGGGGAAATTCTCTTTACCCAAGCAGAACAAATAGATAGCGGTTTGGCTCCCAATGCTCCTATTAGCAGTGGTATTGCTACCGGGAATGGTCCAGAGTGGGTTTATACCGAAGCTGGCTCGCAAATTCTCTATACTTTGCAAATTGGACCTGATGGTCCCCAAAGTTGGTTTGTTGGTCGCGCCCAGAATACCGAAAATGGCTGGGAAGCAGGGCTTTTGCCTCCTGGTGAGCTGTCGGGTGGTGCTCCCAATGGCACGACTATTGAGTCAGATTCTAGTCCTTTTATAAAGTACATAACTAGGGATGAGTTTGGTAGACGTACTCTAGTTTGGCACCAACTTGACAATCAGGAAATTGGCGGTACTTTATTGACGCAGGGATTTAACGGTGCTCGCTGGGTACCAGAGGAATACGCTTTTGTCACCGTCCAAGGGGAGAGGGGAGAGGTGAATCAAATTTTGAAAGGTGATATTGATCCCCAAACAGGTGAGCTAGAATTCACGCAATTAACGAACAATACGGACAAAGTTAAAGATAAGCCTCGCATGTGGCGGGCTCCAGAATACGACAATGAGTTACTTGTTCTTGCCCAGGAGAGTAACCCGCAAACTCGTAACCAAATTACTAGTATTAGCGTTTATCGTCAACTGGAAGGGGAACAAAACTATAGCAGAATTGCAACCATCACATCGCCTTCACCAGACCAACCCTTCATTGATGTGGCAGATGTTTTTGTCTACAATGGCCGCTCCTACGTGCTCTTTTCTACGTTACCCACTCGTGACTCGCGAGGAGGGGAGGTTTGGATTGCTGGAATCGATCCTGAAGCACCTTTCTACCGTCAGGTAAGCGATCCCAATGCTGAAATCTCCTTTAATGATCCTGAATATTTGATTACTGATTCTGGGGTAGTAGTCTACTTTTCTCAATCCCGTGGAGAACAAATATTCCGAGCCGAGACAGGTTTAGGTTTACCCAATATTGCACCTACACCAGATAATCCTATTCCTGACCAAAGCGCAACCATAGATAATCTATTTGAATTTACCTTTGCTACTGATACTTTTGAGGATGCTGATGGAGACAGCTTAACCTACAGCGCTACCTTGGAAGACGAATCGCCTTTGCCCAGTTGGTTAAGTTTTGATCACGAAACACTAACCTTTAGAGGAACACCAGTTGCGGAAAATATCGGTTCCTTAAATATTACCGTGCAAGCAGACGATAGCAGGGGCGGAATAGCAAACGATACTTTTGAGGTTGCGGTGACGGATACGCCCAGCGTCAATCAGGATGACGAGAATGTGTTGCCAATTACAGATGCTGGTTTGGACTTAACTAGTTTACCAGGGGAACAAGTACGAGTTTCCCTACAGGTAAGTGGCGATGCTGATTCTAGTAATTTAGGTGGTTTGTATCGGTTAGCTAATGAGGAAGGTGGAGTTATTGACCCAGCAACTGGTGAACTAATTATGCCAGGAGAAATTGGCTATACACAAGCTGCTTTGAGCAATCAGGTACTAGAATTCGATGCAACAGGAATTTCTTCAACAAGGCTCTTGGGTGGCTTTATCTATGCACCCTACCTCTTAGCGGAAGGCGAGACTGCTTATTTTCCCTTTATTGATGCTAACGCTGACGGTATCGATCATTTGCGTTTACTGAGCGATAACATTTTTGCTTTTGAAGATATGTTTGGCGGTGGCGATTTTTCCTATGATGATTTTTTAGTTGAGGTTGAGTTTATCTAGTGCCAAACAACTAGAGCTGTTTGTTGACACTTGTTGACACTCCCCGGCGTGAGGGCACGGGGATTCTTATTACTTGACATGAGCGTGGAACAGTACCAATATTATTTGCAACATCCTAATTTCCGTCCTGAATTACATTTTGTTGCATTATCTCCTGAGGGAAAATTTGCCGCATTTTGCTACTGTCAGATTAACAAAGAGGAAAATGCCCGCAAGTACATTCACGTCGTATGCTCGCATATGCGAAAGATGTAAGGCTGGTTAACTAACAAAAATATCTGGCAAAACTCTCAATGTCTTGAGTTGATTATTGGCTGACTACTGAAGGTATCATCAAGAGCGGTAAAGTAACAAAATAACCAACTACTCAAAACTTCTATGTTAAAAGCTGGAATTG
>CAZWGS010000216.1:0-4077 GCA_964633315.1 uncultured bacterium
ATAATTACACTTAGAAATGAGATTCCTCTGTAGAGACGTAGCATTGCTACGTCTCTAAAAGTTATTTATTTGTTGTTTGATTGGTAGTCTTTTGAAGTGAGCTAAGCATTATTTTGAGTTAGATTAATTTCGTGGAAACCACACTCCTTATCAGCAGCTTCTTCCCACCACCAACGACCAAGACGCTCGTGCTGATTGGGTAAAACTGCTCTGGTACAAGGTTCGCAACCAATACTAATAAAACCTTGATTGTGTAGCTTATTGTAGGGAACGTTATTTTTCCGGATATATTCCCACACTTGAGCAGAAGTCCAATTTGCAAGGGGATTGAATTTAATTAATGTCTTCTCCTGTGTAGAGAAAGCAGTATCTACTTGAATGACCGGAACATTATTTCTGGTCGCAGGGTTTTGGTCTTTACGCTGTCCAGTAATCCAAGCATCGACGGTTGCAAGTTTGCGACGTAGTGGCTTAACTTTTCGAATTGCACAACATTCTTTATGACCATCCTCATAGAAACTAAATAGTCCCTTTTCTTTAACTAATGCTTCAACTTCTGCAGTATTGGGGGAAATTACATCTATCTTTATTCGATATTGCTTTCTAACTCGATCGATAAATTGATAGGTTTCAGGATGCAAACGACCTGTATCAATTGAGAATACTTGAATATCTCTCTTGATTTTTGATGCCATATCTACCAACACTACATCTTCTGCACCACTAAAGGAAATAGTAATGTTATCGAACTGCTTGAGAGCAAATGCAAGAATGTCTTGAGGACTTTTTTGTGAGTATTCGGATTGTAATTGGGTAATGTCTGATTCGATGATAGAAATAGTATCAACTAAAGTCATGATTCTCCTCTCTTTTTTAGGAATAGATTTTGTTGTTTGCTTTTTTACCTACAGATATTGAGATGTATCCTACACATGGACGAGTAAAATTAAACTGTGGCTAGCTTCATTGAAGAAACTAAAATTTCCGCAACCTCTGGACGAGAAAATTCTGGTGGTGGAGTTTGACCATTTCTCAACATTTCCCGTACTTTTGTTCCAGATAGGTGTATTCTTTCTCCCTTTGTACTAGGACTAGTTTTTGCTGTAGCCATTGACTGGGTACGAGTGCAATAGAAAGCATGTTCAAATTTTAAAGGAGTAATATTTAATTCATCTTGGGTAAATTCATCAAATATATGCTGCGCATCGTAAGTACCGTAGTAGTCACCGACTCCAGCATGGTCGCGTCCAATGATAAAGTGGGTACAACCGTAGTTCTGACGAGCGATCGCGTGCATAATTGCTTCTCTCGGTCCTGCATAGCGCATAGCTGCGGGGAATACACCCAAGAATACGCGGTTTTGTGGATAATATTTTTCCATTAGAACCTGATAACATTGCATCCGTACCCGAGCTGGAATATCATCAGATTTTGTTTGACCGACTAAGGGATTAATGAAAAGTCCATCAACAACCTCTAGAGCAATTTTGGTGATATATTCATGGGCGCGATGGATAGGATTTCTAGTTTGAAATGCTACGACACTATTCCATTCACGTTTTGCAAACTCTGCTCTGGTGTCTTCTGGAATGAGACGATAATTCAGAAAATCCATCTGAGGAATTCCTTGGATTAGTTGAATCGGACCTCCAAGGTAAACTTCTCCTTCCTTGAGCATCGCTTGTACACCGGGATGTGCATTGTCGCTAGTCCGATAAATTTTCTCTGCTTCAAAATTTTGGTCGGGTTTGAACTTGCTAGTAATATTCATCACTGCAAGTATATCTCCATTGGGGTGAGCTAAAGCAATTTCAGAATTTAATTTGTACGTATCTGCTACAGATTCAGGAATTTGCAAAGTAACGGGAATACTCCATGCTAAACCATTACTTAAGCGCATATCTTTAACAATGGAATTATATTCCTGTTCTTCAACAAAGCCATTTAAAGGACTATAAACTCCTGTAGCGATACACTCTAGGTCAGCAAGATTGCGTGTAGAGAGGGTAAGAATCGGTAAGTTTTTCGCCCTCGACAGAGTTTCTTCTCCTACTTCTCCTTGCAAGCGGCAATTAATAAGTTTACCACCGTGGGGTTGAATTAAGGCTTCGATTTGAGACATGTTATTACTCCTATTGTTAAGTTCAAAATGAGTTCAAAAATTTCGACTGAGAGGTCTAATCTCTAGAAGAGATTAAGTTAACCGTATGTGAAGGAATCAAAACAGGAGGAGAACGGTTAATCAAATTGAAAACTATTTCATAGAACATAGAACATAGAAGATAGATTTGTGCAAGTGCAGAATGGGAATAGAAAATATGAGTCAAGAATTCAAATCAAGAGTTACGATTGCAAACCCTTTTACAAACCATAGAAGAAGATAATCAATGGTGGTACAACTATTGTCATTAATAGGTTTAATGGGGTTCCAACACGCATGAAATCAGTAAATTTATATCCACCCGCTCCGTAAACCATTGTGTTGGTTTGATAACCAATTGGTGTAATAAAGCTGTTAGATGCTGCAAAAACAACAGCGAGCATAAAAGCAAAGGGATTGAAGCTTAGTTTTTCTGCAACATTAGCTGCAATGGGTAACATTAGAACTACTGCGGCGTTATTGGAAATCATTTCTGTAAGGATAGAAGTAATGATAAAGAAAAATGTCAGTATCCAGTAACCCGAAAGATTTCCCCCAACTGCAACTAGATTATTCGCTAACCATTGGGTCGCACCAGAGCGATCCATCGCTATACCCAAGGGTATTAACCCAGCGAGCAGAAAGATAATGTCCCAACGTACCGCATCATATATTTCTCTGGGTTTGAGACAACCCGTTAAAACCATCAACACTACACCAACCAGAGAACTAATGAGAATAGGTAACCAATTAAATGCAGCTACAACAACAACTCCTAAACCAATACCAATTGCTATCGAGGCTTTATCGCGTCTGAGTGTTTCCAGATTTCGCTGGGTTAGAACCAATAAGTTTCGATTGATTTGCAAACCCAAAAGACTTGGTTTTGGACCTTGTAACAAGAGGACATCACCAAACTTTAATCGGATTTGGGTGAGACGCTCTCGAGTCGTTTCTTCTCCACGATGGACTGCTAATACCGTAACGTTATAGCGTTGACGAAAATTAATTTCTTTGACGGTAGAACCAATAAGGTTGGAATTAGAAGTAATTAGAACTTCCGCAATACCTTCATCTTCCGAGGTAAGTTGTGTTTGAAAAAACTTTTTATTTCGGACAAATTCAGGCAGAATTTCAATACCCTCTTCATCTTTAATCTTCAGTAAATCTTCTCGACTACTCCTAACCAAAAGTACTGAACAGGCTTGTAGTTTTTTATTTTCTAAAGGCTGACTAAGATGGGTATCGTCAGCAATAATTTCTAATACATCTACATCAAGTTTATGTTTGAGAATACTAGAATTTAAGGTTTCTCCCACTAAACTAGAACCAGGTGGGATTAAAATTTCACTAACATAATCCTTTATACCCTGTTTTTGGTGGAAAATCTCATCAGTATGTTTCTTACGGTTTGGTAATAGTCGAGGTGCAACAAGGGCTAAATAAATCAGACCAATAGTAAATGTGACTAACCCCAACTTAGTAAACTCAAATAAATTGAACGATCTGTATCCTAGCTGTTGAGCTAAACCACTTGCTAAAACATTTGTAGAAGTCCCGATCGCCGTAATCATACCACCTAAGATAGCAGCAAACGATAACGGAATTAATAACTTAGATACTGAAATCCTTTGTCTTCTACACCATTCTTCAACAATAGGTAAGAATACGGCAACAACGGCAGTATTATTAATAAATGCTGTTGTTGGACCCACAATCAGCCCCAAAGTAAAAATTTGTTGACTGGGACGTTTTCCACCCCACTTCAGTAAAAGTTCACTAACAATTTGAATGGCTCCAGTGCGTCCGATTCCTGCACTGAGAATAAACATTGCCATCACAGTAATAGTAGCAGAGTTGCTGAAACCACTTATACTTTCTTCAGGGGTCACCAAACCAAAAATTGTTAGAAGTAGTGTAGTAATAATGGCGACTAT
>CAZWGS010000217.1:0-4072 GCA_964633315.1 uncultured bacterium
CAGGACAAAAGGGTACAGGACGCTGGACAGTGGTAAGTTCCCTAGAATTGGGTGTGCCCATTCCTACAATTTACGCTGCTGTGAATGCTCGTGTCATGTCTGCTTTCAAAGAAGAAAGGGCTGCAGCAGCTCAGCAGTTAACAGGACCTACGGGAACTTATGATGGTGATGCTGAGGCTTTTGTAGCGAAAGTTCGCGATGCACTTTACTGCTCCAAAATGTGTTCCTATGCTCAAGGAATGGCACTATTGAGCAAAGCTTCCCAAGAGTTTAATTACAATTTGAACCTTGCTGAAGATGCACGTATTTGGAAGGGAGGTTGCATTATTCGGGCTGCTTTCTTGGATAAAATCAAGAATGCCTTCAATGAAAATCCCAGTTTGCCTAACTTGCTCCTAGCACCTGAATTCAAACAAAGTATTTTAGATCGCCAGGATGCTTGGCGTGAAGTGTTAGTAACAGCAAATCGCCTGGGATATGCAGTACCAGCTTTCAGTGCTTCCCTAGACTATTTTGATTCCTATCGGCGTGAGCGTCTACCCCAAAATCTCACCCAAGCACAACGAGACTATTTTGGCGCTCATACCTACGAAAGAATCGATAAACCTAGAGGTGAATTTTTCCACACTGAATGGACTAAGGGCTAGGATACCATCAACTAAATTACAACCAAAGGTAAATTTTAGTTGGAAATCTCCCTGTCTCTATCTGCTGTCAGCGCAGGAATTTCAATCACAAATTCTGTACCTTGTCCTTCCTGAGACTGACAGAATAGCTTACCTTTGTGGCGTTCAACAACTATAGAATAGCTAATAGATAAGCCTAAACCCGTGCCTTTGCCCACGGGTTTTGTGGTAAAGAAGGGATCAAACAACTTATCTTGAATTTCCTGGGGAATACCACCGCCATTATCTGAGATACGAATCACAATCCAATTTTGGTCACGTAATTCGGTGCAAATCGAGATTTGGGGAGGTGTCGCGACTCTAGTGCGGGATAAAGTTTGAGTTGTAGGCTTAATGGGCAAGTTACTCCCCATCTCCCTCTCTCCCCATCTTCCCATCCCTTCTTCTAGTGCATCAATGGCATTACTTAGAATATTCATCAATGCTTGATTCAATTGACCAGGATAGCAATAAATGCGTGGTAGCTCGCCATATTCTTTTCTCACTTGAATGGGTAAGCGACTTGACTTTCCTCGCAGACGATTTTGCAAGATGAGTAAGGTGCTATCGATACCAGGATGCAAATCTACCTTTTTCATTTGAGCTTCGTCTAGGCGCGAAAATGTGCGCAAAGAGGAGACAATATCAATAATGCGTTCTGCACCAACACGCATTGAAGTGAGTACTTTCGGTAAATCTTGTTGGAGAAAATCCCAATCTATATCTTTCAAATGAGTTGCGACTTTGGATTTAGGCGCAGGATATTCTTTTTGGTAAAGCTGCACTAAACCCATTAAATCTTGAGTGTATTGCTCGAGATACTCTAAATTTGCTTGGATAAAGTTGACCGGATTATTGATTTCGTGGGCTACTCCTGCTACTAATTGTCCTAAACTCGCCATCTTCTCAGTTTGAACCAGTTGGGCTTGAGTTTGACGCAGCTTTTGCAGTGTATTTTCTAGTCTCTCATTTTGTATCGTCAATTCCTGGGTTCTCTGTTCTACCATTCCTTCCAGGTTATGACGATGTTCTTCCAATTGCCAATACGAGTATTGCAACTGTTGAATCATCTGGTTAAAAGTACGCGCTAGTACACCAATTTCATTGTCAACAATAACCGGAATTGGCTGCAGTAGGTTAAAGTTTTTACATTGTGCCATATTACCTACTAAGCGAGCTGTACTAGCAATTTCTAAAATTGGGTGTGTTAGACGACGAGCCAAAAACAGCATTCCCAAAGCTAAAATTATCGCCGAAGCTACACCTACCACTAGGGTTGATTTTGCTAGAGAAGTGGCTGGAACAAAAACTTCCTGTTGATCTATCTCTGCAAACAAAGCAAAATCTTGCTGTTCTAACCAACGGTAAACTCCAATGACTGGTACTCCCTGATAATTTTTGTATAAGCCTTCACCACTATTACCTTGAATTGCTTGCTGAATGGCAAAACTGTCAATTTCATCGGGAAATTCTTGGGAACCAAACCTACTAGCAGAAATCAAAGCATGATGATGGTACAAATCGCTACCTACATTACCCACAAGATAAGTTTTTCCCGTTTCTCCTAAACCATCACGCAGGTGAATAACCTCATCAATTCTCTCTAGATTCAAGTTAGCTGCCAAGATACCAATTTTTCGATTATCTTGATCAGATAAAAAGACGGCAAAGGTAATAGTTGGTTTTCCTTGATCTGGAGAAGCGTATAGGTTGGAGACAAAATGAGTCTTTCCTGGAGCTACCTCAGTGTATTGTACGAGGGGTTGATATATACCTTCTCTATTTTTATTTGTAGATAAAATAATCCTGCCACTGGGGGAGGCAATAAAAACCTCTTTTAAACTAGCAGCATTGTTACGTGCATAGGAATTTAAGGCATAAAGTAACTCTTCCCTAGTCGATTTTAATGCAGCAGGAGAATTATTACCAGTCAATAATTCCTTGGCTTTTTGCTTCACTTCTGGTAATTGAGCTAGGGATAAAACATCTCTACGTCGATTTTGAGTCCAGGTGTTTAATTCATCTGATTTAAGAGCGGCTGCTGCACTTAATCGCTCAATCGCAGATTGCTTCAAGGCTTGTTTGGCTTGAAAAAAGGCGGTACAGCCTACCACTAAAAGTGTGATTAAAGATAAAACAAGAAACGAACTGACAAGCTGGACTATGATGCTTTTTTCCCACAGTTTCATTGTTATTGCTCATATTTACTTAAGGTGCGATTATGGGGAAAATGATTATTTTTTAGATTAAACTATCTTAATGCAAGCCTCAAAATTACTAATTCTAAAGCAAAAATTATTGTTTTTTTGGTAGATTTATACATTCTTGACAGAACAAAAAAATAACTTACAGAAAAAACTTATTCAAAAACATAGATATAATGAAATCTAACCAAAAACAGAATTTTTTCAAAATTTATAAAAATCAAGATCACAAAAAAATCCCCATGATTCCTGGGCATCAGCAGATGAGCAAGAAGTAGCAGCAGTAAAATATCAAGCACCAGTACTACTAGCACAGACAGCCCTAAATTTAAGATAATTTGGTAGATTTATAGGTCCAAGATCTGGTTGTGGTAAAGGTCTTGTTGCAGAAGCCATTGTGCGACATCAAAAACAAATTGTACACATTGATGGTTGCGATTTATCTGAAGCTATGTTAAACCTAGCGAGGCTAAAAAATATTTATAGACTACTTACCTGCTGCGATGTTTGTGATCTGCCATACAAAAATTCTACCTATGATCTTGTGATCTCAGCAGGTGTGTTTGCGAATAATAAAGATCCTAGAAAGACAGGTTATGCTAACTCCCAACTCTATTGAATGAGATCAAAGTTCTTAAACCTTACGGCTACTGTGCCTTCTGTGTAACACTAAATTATGTTCACATAGTAACCATTCAAGTAAAACTTCTCCCCAATTCCCCAATTCCCTACAAGGGGAAAAGCTACCTTGACAACCGGACTTAGTTTAAGTAGTCGTGTCTGGGAAAGTGATGGCAAAGATGTTGACATCCTCACCGGGCTGAAGCCACGGTGATTCCTAAACCTCGCAATTCAGGTTTCTGCTTCCTCAAAGGCAGCCTCCAACCTCAAAGGATTCTATGGTCTTACGTTCGCTCCACAGACTATCCCCGCAAGCCCTGCGGTTCTTATGTGTTGAAATCTTAGACAGAAAATTCCAATTTTCAGCTTGATTTTAGGGTTAAAACTGTTAAAGTCTAGATTTTTGATTCCCCTATCCTCTTTTCCCGGTCTACCGAGCTTTCTGCGCCGTCAGTTTAACTGAACTTCGTCACGTTGGGCTGTCTGTTACGTCTGCGTCTCGGGCGGGTCAGTGACCAATCTCACAATACCATAAAAAGCCGTCTTGGAAAGACGGGGTTTGGGACCCAAAGTTTTTGATGA
>CAZWGS010000218.1:0-4055 GCA_964633315.1 uncultured bacterium
TGTTTTATTTTTTCAAAGAATTTAGATAAGCATTTGCTTTGGTTGTTGGTTGTTGGTTGTTAGTTGTTGGTTATGTGTTTTGTTTTTTCAAAGAATTTAGATAAGCATTTAGTTTAGGTGCAAGTTATTCTGTAATTGACTTGAGTGTAGTTAACTGTTGCTTAGTTAATAAATTTCGACAATAAGCTCTTCTTAACCAGTGTTGTGTCTCATACAAAGAACCTCTAGCAATTCTTACAAACCTTTGATTATCTTGAGAAGTTCTCCTGCCTACTCCCTCTGCTATATTGGCTCCAATACTATCTGCTGAACGTATAATTTGGTGACCAAGTGTATTTTTAGGTAATGCTTCCCAGGTATTTACCATAGACCAAATCTCATCTGCCAGTTGTTCTGCTAATCGGTAAACTTGTAAATCTTGAAACCTTTGAGTAACCATACAAACAACAAACAACAAACAACAAATAACAAACAACAAATAACAAACAACAAACAACTAATTTCCTAAAATAGCTGGATTACCAAAATCAAAAAAACCAGCAATACAGCCAGTCATTAGAGTTGCTAAAGTTGCTCCCCAAAGTGCTTTCCAACCAAGATTACTAATATCGCTACGACGGGTCGGTGCTAGATTTGCTAAACCACCGACGAAGATTCCATAGGAGGGAATATGGGCAAAACCACACAGCACGTAACTAACAATTAATAGGGCGCGATCGCTAATTTCTCCGGTACTAGCTAAACGTGCTAATTCTAGGTAAGGAGGAATGGAAGTTTGTAGTACTCGTTGTCCAATTAAAACTGAAGTTTGCCAAATTTCTTGGGGATTTAGGGAAACGCCAGTGAGGAAGGTTAACGGGAAAAATAAGACGCCAAAGATATTATTTAAGCTAATAAAACTAAACAATATACCTAGGGGACGCAGAATCGCATTTTCGCTGGTAGCAAGTTCCCCTAAAGAAGAAAATATAGAATTAATTAGGGCAACTAACCCCACAATCGCGATTAAAACAGCAGCGATACCAACGGCTAATTTGACACCATCTAAAGCACCAATAATGAGGCTATCCATAATGCTTTGCCTAGAGGTATCATCTTCCACATCTTCAGGAACTTGTCCTAATGTTTTTGGCTCATCTTTTTCGGGAACCAAAATTTTAGCCATAACGAAACAGGCGGGAATTGTTAGTACTGAAGCTGACATTAAATGACCTGTAATATTAGGAAAAACAGGTCGCAAAAATCCAGCATATAGTCCTAAAACTGTGGAAGCAATTGAACCAAAACAGCTTGTGAGAATGGCACACAATTCACTGCGAGTCATATCTGCTAAAAAAGGTTTGACAGCAATAGCAGATTCAATACCCACAAAAATATTAGCTGCTCCCGACATCGCTTCTGCACCACTGAGATTCATAGTCGCCCGAAAAATTTTGGCAAATAGGCGAATTACAGGTTGGATGAAACCAAGTCGATAGAGTAAGCCAACTAAGCCAGAAAAGAAAATTACCAAAGGCAAGGCACGAAAGGCAAAAATATAACCTAAATTTAAGTTAGAACCACCCAAACGGCTGCCAGGAAAAGCGACATAGGGTTCGCCAATCGCCTTAGCAATCCAACTCCCCGCTGTGCCTAAACCAGCCCCTGGAGTGGCATTTGGCACCACCACAGAACCAAATAAAAAGCGGGAACCAGCTTCTGCTGAATCAATAAAGGCATTAACGAGATTGTTTAAGACAACTACTAATTCACGAGTTATGGGAATTTGAAAGACAAATAAACCAATAATAAGTTGTATCCCAACTCCCACTGCGATTAGCTTCAAGGGAATGATGCGCTTATCCTCAGAACCCAGCCAAGCAATGAAACACAGGACAAAAATACCGATAAATGAGATGAGATTTAAAAAAGGATTCATAATCGAAGTGCAGACAAAACGATAACTTTCATGGTTGGCTGAGATTAATTTTTGAGGAAGCTTCACCAATGACTGTTATTATTGCGTGTGTCGGTTTTGGTTGAGGAGCCTCATCTTTATCTTTAAGTTGACAATCCAAATCAGATGCACAAAAACGTTTTATTGGCAGATTAGCTAATCGCAATACCAATACTTAGACATAACAGACTTACCAAGACCATACCTGAAAATGTAACCATTGTTCCGTAGTCACAAGGTTAAAAAAATCAGCACAACCTATCACCAGGATAACTATGGATGCTTTTAGCCGAACCCCTCCCCCATGGACAAAAAAGGCAACTCACGCCCTAGAATTTTATTGTCCAAGCTGTCGTAAACCTGCAATGGAAGCGCAACGAGTTTGGATTAATCGCTATGCACCAGTTACTAGCGAAAATCGTACCCGAAAATGGCAAGAATTTTATCACTGTCAGTGCGATTATGTATGGTGGGCGTGGAGTAGCGATCGCCCTCCCTCAAAACTTACTCAAGAAATGAGCAATGATAGTGACCAATCTCGTTGATAATTAATTATTATCAGCTCAACATTAAAGTACATCGAAGATGCAGTTCTCCAAAATTCTAATTGCCAATCGAGGGGAAATCGCCCTAAGGATTCTCCACACCTGCGAAGAAATGGGAATTGCGACGGTGGCGGTTCACTCTACAATTGATCGCCATGCTCTTCATGTCCAGCTTGCTGATGAAAGTGTTTGCATTGGACCACCGATCAGCAGTAAAAGTTATTTAAATATACCTAACATTATTGCTGCTGCCCTCAGTAGTAATGCTACTGCAATTCATCCTGGTTATGGTTTCCTCTCGGAAAATCCTCGCTTTGTGGAAATCTGCGCTGACCACAAAATTTCTTTCATTGGTCCCACAGCAGAAGCGATGCTAGCGATGGGTGATAAATCCACCGCAAAAAAAACGATGCAAAAGGCAGGTGTACCCACTGTTCCTGGTAGTCATGGTTTACTTGAAGATGAAAAAGAAGCCAAAGCAGTAGCAAGACAAATTGGCTATCCTGTGATGCTAAAAGCTACAGCAGGTGGTGGCGGTAGAGGAATGCGTCTGGTTAACGATGAAAGTGAACTGATCAAGCTATTGCGGGCGGCGCAAGGAGAAGCAGAAGCAGCTTTTGGTAATGCGGGGGTATATTTGGAAAAATTTATCGCCTGTCCTCGTCATATCGAGTTTCAAATTTTAGCAGATAGTCATGGCAATGCGATCCATTTAGGGGAAAGGGATTGCTCAATTCAGCGCAGACATCAGAAACTACTAGAAGAAGCCCCCAGCGCCGCCCTAGACCCCGAATTGCGCCAGAAGATGGGACAGGCGGCTGTTATGGCTGCTAAATCGATTAATTATGTGGGTGCTGGTACAGTGGAATTTCTCTTGGATAAATCAGGAGATTTCTATTTCATGGAGATGAATACCCGTATTCAAGTGGAACATCCTGTCACCGAAATGATTACCGGATTGGATTTAATCGCTGAACAAATTCGAGTCGCCCAAGGAGAAAAACTGCGCCTCACTCAAGAGGAAGTGCAACTGCGGGGACACGCCATTGAATGTCGCATTAATGCAGAAGATCCTGACAACAATTTCCGTCCCCAACCAGGTAGAATTAGCGGCTATTTACCCCCAGGAGGTCCAGGAGTGCGCATGGATTCTCACGTGTATACTGATTATGAGATTCCTGCTTACTACGATTCTTTAATTGGAAAATTGATTGTGTGGGGGGAAGATCGCAATAGCGCAATTCGACGCATGAAACGGGCTTTGCGTGAATGTGCGATTACAGGAGTTAACACTACTATTGGCTTCCACCAGAAAATTTTGGAAACCCCCGCTTTCTTAGCAGGGGATGTTTACACGAATTTTATTGCGGAACATATGAATGGTTGATGGGGAAACGGAGGATGGATAGTTTTACAACTCGATGGATAGTAAGGTGGAAACGGATGAGTGACGGTGCTACAGCCTAATTGATAGTAATGTGGAAACGGATGGGTAATGCATTACCTCCCCCTGCTTCCCCTGCTTCCCCTGCTTCCCCTTCTTCCCCTTCTTCCCCCTCTCCCCCCCCCCCTTA
>CAZWGS010000219.1:0-3952 GCA_964633315.1 uncultured bacterium
GGCCTAATGCTAGAGAAGCTGTCACGAAGTGCCAACGTATCTAAAACCCTGTCACACAAGGGATTTCAGCCTCAACAACTCAAGTGCTGCATCTTCCTTAACGTTTTTCGCTCCGATCCAACTCCATATCTGCAAAATGCTCAGGCAACATTACTGTGAATAAAGTTGACGTTTAATTTCTACGGACAAGCTTTAAAAAGTTCCGACTTATATTCTGGGATTAGTACTTCACCAAATTTATGGCTCTAAGTTTAAAGTAGAATAGTTCTATTCGTGCTATTAATTACATAAAAGTTCCGACACCAGTTATTAGCAGAACTTTTTCATGTATTCTGTTGTGTATTCCAGAATACTTTCATCAGGGGTAATTTTGAAAAGACATTGGGATGTAAATGAATTGATTGAGCATTGGACATTGCTCCCAGAGGAAATAGTTTTATTAGGTAACAAAGTAGGGGCAAATCGTTTGGGTTGTGCTATTTTACTCAAGTTTTTTCAGTATGAAACCAAATTTCCCAATTCTGCTCAAGATGTACCTGTAATGGTGGTGGACTATATCGCCAAACAAGTTGATGTCCTATCCACGCAATATCTTAAATATGATTGGAATGGGCGCTCAATAAAGCGTCATCGTGGAGAAATCCGCAGATTTTTGGGTATCCGCAAAGCTTCAGTAAAAGATGCCAAACAGATGGTCGATTGGTTGATTAAATCTGTTTTGACTGAGTCAGTAGATTTTTCACACCTGAAAGTTATTGTTGAGCAAAGATTTCTGCAATTAAAAATTGAAGCTCCAACGCCTGGTAGAATTGAGCGCCTGATTAAATCTGCTCTTCGTACCTATGAAACCAACTTTTTTGAAACCACCCGCTCCAAGCTTCCCGCTAATTGTTGTGTCCAAATAGATGCTTTGTTGATTACCAGCGACACGAGCGAGGAAGAAGCCCAAACAGACAGCGAATCAACTACAAAAGCATCCCTGTTTCACTATCTCAACTCCGATCCAGGACGGGCAACTGTAGCTAACTTACTCCAGGAAATCACCAAACTACAGCATCTACGCCAGATTGGATTGCCTGATGACATTTTTGAGCAGGTTTCACCTAAAGTTTTACACACTTACAAAACTCGTGCTGCTACTGAATACCCACGTGAATTACGCTGGCATCCCGAATCAATTCGCTACACACTGGTAGCGGCTTTTTGTTGGATTCGTACCCAAGAAATCATAGATAACCTAGTAGATTTACTTGTACAAATCGTACATGGAATTGGTACAAGGGCACAACGCCGCGTAGACATCCAACTAATGCGGGACTTCAAAAAGGTAGGTGGCAAACACAACCTACTTTACCGCATCGCAGATGCCAGTCTCGAACAACCTTCTGGAACAGTTAAAGAAGTTATTTACCCAGTGGTTAGCGAACAAACCCTCAAAGATTTGGTAAAAGAATTTAAAGCCAATGGTACTGCCTACCGTGAAAAAGTTCACACTGTTATTCGTTCTTCCTACAGCCGTCACTACCGACGTATAGTACCAAAACTGCTTTGTGCTTTAGAGTTTCGTTCTAACAATGATGTCCACCGCCCAGTGATTCAGGCTTTAGAACTACTGAAAAAATATGCCGATAGCAAACAAAGGTACTATTCACCAGAAGATAAGGTACCAATTGAAGGTGTACTCAAAACCGGTTGGCGGGAGATTCTCCTGGAAAAAGATCCGAATGGCAACGAACGCATCAATCGGATTAACTATGAAATCAGCGTTCTCCAAGCCCTTAGAGACAGATTGCGCTGCAAAGAAATTTGGGTGGTGGGAGCCAACCGTTACCGCAATCCTGATGAAGACTTACCTACTGATTTTGAACAACAGCGCCAAATTTATTATCAAGCCTTAGAGCAGCCGTTATCAGTTGAAGAGTTCATCAATCCCTTAAAACAAGCGATGATGGCATCCCTTGCTACTTTGAATGATGGACTACCCAAAAATTCCAAGGTCAAAATCTTAACCAAAAATAACGGCTGGATTTGTCTTTCTCCTTTAGACAAGCAACCAGACCCTGTGAATATCTTACGGTTGAAGACGGAACTCGTCCGCCGCTGGCCCATGACCAGTCTGCTGGATATTTTGAAAGAAGCAGACTTGCGTATTCGGTTTACAGAATGTTTCACAAGTGTTGGTTCGCGGGAAGCTTTAGACCAGGAAACCATACAAAAACGGTTACTGCTATGTTTGTACGGCTTGGGAACCAATACGGGACTGAAACGGGTAAGTGATGGTACACCTGGTATTAACTTTTACGATTTACGCTACATCAAGCGGCGATTTATTAATAAAGAACAATTAAGGAACGCCATTGCCAAAGTAGTAAATGCTGTCTTCCAGATACGTTTACCTGAAATCTGGGGGGAAGGGACAACAACCTGTGCCAGTGATTCCAAAAAGTTTGGGGCTTGGGATCAAAATCTGATGACGGAATGGCATATCCGTTACGGGGGACGGGGAATCATGATTTATTGGCACGTTGAGAAAAAATCCACTTGTATCTACTCCCAACTCAAAACTTGCTCCTCCTCAGAGGTAGCCGCCATGATTGAAGGGGTACTACGCCACGACACAGAAATGACGGTGAAAAAGAATTTTGTGGACAGTCACGGACAGAGTGAGGTGGCGTTCGCCTTTTGTCATTTGCTTGGTTTTCAGTTAATGCCTCGCCTCAAGGGGATTCACCGCCAGAAACTGTACCGCCCAGAAACGGGCAACCCAAATGCTTATCCAAACCTACAACTTGTTTTGACTCGTCCCATTAACTGGGAATTGATTCGCCAGCAATACGACCAAATGATTAAGTATGCGACAGCATTACGTTTGGGAATAGCAGAACCAGAAGCTATTCTAAGACGGTTTACTCGTAGCAACATCAAACATCCTACTTATCAGGCGTTGGGAGAACTGGGTAAAGTTCTCAAAACCATTTTCTTATGCCAATACTTGCATTCTGAGGCACTACGACGTGAAATCAACGAAGGGCTGAATGTTGTTGAAAATTGGAATAGCGCCAACAGTTTCATCTTCTATGGTAAAAGCGGTGAAATCGCTACCAATCAGCGTTCAGAACAAGAAATAGCCGTTTTATCCCTACATTTACTACAAGTAACACTGGTATATATCAACACCTTGATGTTGCAGCAAGTTCTTTCTGAACCAGCTTGGTCTAAACAACTAACTACCAATGACCAACGAGCACTAACACCATTGATTTACGGTCATGTCAATCCTTATGGTACGTTTCAGCTAGACCTTAACAAGCGATTACAAATTAACCGCCAACTGGAGGTGGTAGTATGAATTTACAACGCACACCAGCCAAGAAGAAAGCTAAAGAGTTGGCAAAATATTTGCGTAGTGAAAGACCGGATTACAACTATTTAAAAAGTATCTTTAAATACTTACGTCAAGAGCTAGAGGTTGAGGTATCAACAAAGGTTAAAAAATTACCCTATGTACCAACTGAAGAGGAAATTAAACGCTACTACGAAGCGGTTTGGAAAGCCCGCAATGTGCAAGATATGGTGATTATTAAAACCTTACTTTACACAGGGGTAAGAGTCAGCGAACTAGTAAATATGCGATTGGATGATGTAGATTTTAAGCGCTGTCAAATTCGGATTAATTTCGGTAAGGGAGGTAAGGATAGAATTGTTCCGTTTCCGGTTTCTTTTAAAGAAGTTTTGGCGATGCACGTTGACCGGATGGTTCAATTACAAGCTACTTACCTGTTTGAGTCATCCTGGAAACGCAAGTATAGTGATCGAGGAATTAGGAAGATTCTGGCGAAGTATGCACAAGAGGCAGGACTAAGTAAGCCCATTTCACCCCATCAATTGCGTCACTTTCTACTTACTTGGTTGAAAAAACAAGGGATTGATGATGCTTTAATCCAACCATATT
>CAZWGS010000220.1:0-3920 GCA_964633315.1 uncultured bacterium
TTTTGTTCACTTTTAACCGATAAATGGTGTCCTAACGTATATCCGTAGCGCTATACCTATTTATCCAAACAATATGTCGCTATGCACTAGGGAACAGGCAAAAGTTACACTATCAAAGTTTTTAAGCTTTTAGCAATTTCAAAACCTAAATACCTATGGCTACATAACATTTTTAGCCCATCTTTTTCAAAAACATAATCCCTACCCAAAACAGGCAGGGATTAATTAGTTTTTTATAACTCACAATTTCTGTCTAATTCTACTAATTAGCGTACAGAATTGTTGATTAATTTACAAACCCAAGAGTTAAACTATCAGGAACTAAGAAATGATCTAAATGATAGGCACGCTCTTCAGTTTTGAGTAGAATTTGCTCGTAGAGGTAGCGAGTAGCACGATCTCCTAAACTCTCTGCTTGTGCTGCTTGACGGCGTATTAGCTGAATAACTTTCTGTTCTGCACCTAAATCATGCTCAACCATAGTACGACTATTGTATGCTCCATCTTCCTCTGGAGAGAAGCAACACATTTCAGCTAACTTAGAGAAACTAGCAACAGGAATACCGCCTAATCCATTCAATCTTTCTGCTAAATCATGTACATGTCCTTGAACTTCTTCATAACTCTCAGAAAAGAAGTTGTGTAGAGAGTAAAACTCTGAACCTTCAACGACAAAGTGATGCTTTTGATATTGCAAATATAGCGCTTGGAAGCTAGCTAGTGCAATATTTAAGCCTTCACAAACAGGTTCAGTTACATTTTTCTCTAGTAATACCGGATTGTCACCAACTTCTCCGAAAGCCTGTATTAAACCCTGAGTGGTAGACATAAATTGTGTTCTCCTCTATCTATTGGCAATAAATTACCCTATTGAGAACGATAACACAGTTTCTGTATCCAATGCCACAAGGCTCAAACCCTTGATGCGTAGGATTTTCAGTTCTTTTATCTTCCTTATTGAACATCTTTTGTGTTAATCTAATTGAAATATTTTATTATTAAGCTAACTAATCTTGCTCTGGAAGTCGTCATCAAGTTTCATTAATAGGAACCTCAAAGACGATTACCCAAACAGTAAATATAGTTACCCTGCTAAACAAATCAATAGTTATGGATTCAAACAACCTAGAGTCACAAGCCAACCATGTTATTGCAGTGAGTGGAACAGATCGTTGGTCAGTGTATCATCGTCTGCAAGACTTGACAATATCTTGCAACTGTACTCAAAATCGCCCCCTGGTAGCAAAGATAGAAACAGCCACATCAGCAATTCAACTTTGGAGTATCGTGAAACGAGTCACTGGAAACCGAGGTGAGTTAATAGAGTGGCTAAAACGCTGTTGGGAAACTTCTGTTTAATTAAGGTACAAAAAGGTTAAGTTTCAGTTAAGCAAAATGTCTAAAACCAAAAATCTTGTCTCAGAATTCACCGCTGTCGGACAACTACTAGACTTTATCATTAAGGACGGCTATAAAATTAAGTACTTAAGACTAGTTATCTCAGAGAGAGAGTATTGGATTAAAGTACCTAAAGAATTGAGAAAAAACCTTGATCCAGCAATTCAACCTGGTTCATGGTTAGAAGTAAGTGGCACTAGCAAACGCAAGTCTAAAACTGGTATTCTCAAACTTGAAGCAGAAGAAATCCACCTCTTAAACAGCGCACCCAAACAGACAACCAAACAGGTAATCCCCAAAACCAAAGTTTTAGTCTGTCAAAAATCCAATTGCTGGAAAAAAGGCGGTAAAGCAGTGTGTCAGGTGTTGGAGAAACAGCTATCTGAACGCGGCTTAGCAAACCAAGTTAAAATTAAGCGTACAGGATGCCTCAAACAGTGCAAAAAAGGACCTAATCTGGTAATGATGCCAGACAAAGCCCGCTATACTAACGTTATTCCCCAACAAATTCCTGGATTAATCGAGAAGCACTTTTATCGCCCTTAGCCTTTGCTGCTAACTAATTGCTATTGATAGAAACGGGGTGTTTCCACTTCCAGAGAAAACTAGACATTAAATTGGTGACAATATGAGCGATGATTGGTACCAACAGATTACCCGTGATTAAAGCACTCAAACCCAATGCTATACCTACAATAGTTGCCCAAACCACATAGGGCCACTGTTGTTGACCACTGAGATGGAGGATACCGAATAATACACTAGAAATAACCACTGCTGTAATATTCATTCCCAAAGCTGGTAGCATCACGCCTCGAAACAGCAATTCTTCGCTTAAACCAGGTAATAATCCCAGCCAGATTAAATCAGCCCAGACTAATGGTTTGAGTACCAATTCCAAATAGTAGTCTGCGCTACGTTGATAGGCAGGCCACAAGCGATAAACTATACTGCTAGATACAGAAATTAGAATTGCGATGCCAATACCTAATAAGGCTGCATTAACAGAAATAGCCACTGGTATCAGAGGCACATGACCAATTGCTTGCCAAACTTTAGCTGCGATCATGAGGACAACTGCGGTTACCCCCATAACCATTAAAATTTGGGTACGGCTGAGAGGTTCAAGATCAGAGTTGTTGGAATTTGTCACTGTTTTGAGATAAGCAACCTAACGAGGGCAAATGAGGACGTAAAGCATCAGCGCTAATACCTGCACGATGAGCAACTAAAACGCCCAATGCCTCAAGATAAGAGTTTACTTGAATTGCTGCGATTCCTAACTGTTCTGGAGTAACTTTTATCTGAGTGTAATTTTCCTTAACAGTAATCACCTTGGTATGGCTGTTGCTCAAGCTGAGTATAGCACTGCCACCACAAGCAGTTGCCGGAATTACCATCGCATCCACTTGTGGCGACCAAATTTCTCCTGGAAAAGGGGTTTTATCTTCCCTATCAACAATAAACTGGGGGGCGCGAGCTAGTCCAACTAAAACGCAGGGAAGGAAAGTATAGCCTAACTCTTCAGCAGCGGTGCGAGGTGAAATATCGGGATCCACTGGTAAAGGTAACAGGGCTGGGGCGTGGGCACAAGGTATTTTGAAAGTACGGACAATCAGGTGAGAAATTACGGCTTCAGCACCTGCAATATAATCCACACCTGTACCATGACGGTAGTCTTGAAGAGTAGCGCTGCTGCTGTTTTCATCGGGAAAACGAGCAACCACTGCGATCGCGTTTACCTTTGCCTGCTCAATCAGCTTCTGTGCCGCCCGTAGCAGGCTACCAGGGTTGTCAATTGTACCCCAACTAACCCCGGACTCAGCCAGACGTAATTCGACCTTTAGAGGCGCATCCGTAACTATATAGTCTCCGATATCGAGTCCCAAAGTCGCTCTCGCCGCATCTGCTGCTTGGAGATGGCGCACTTTTAATTCCTCTTCAATTCCCTGATCAAGGATTAAGCCAATGCGGTTTTGGTGTACAGGTTTTAAGCCCCAGGAAGCACCAGCAAATTGATCCAAAGCATAGCCTTCAACATAAAGGGCGTTAGGCAAATTCCAGTACATTTGCGCGCCATTGAGGACATTGGGGTGAGTAATAAGACAATCGGCGACTTGTGCTATGCTACGAGCTACCGGAAGAGCATCACCAGCATAACCGCCAATAGCAGCACCAATGCCTGTAGGAACAATTAAAACGACGGTGTAAGGACGTTGATTCAAGTTTCTAGTTAATTAACCTTTTTTGGTCACGATTGCTTCAACGTGGGCTTTCTGTTGCTTTTCATCCACGCTGGTAATCGCCCAACGCAGAGGCTCACCACGTTTAGCAAGTTCTTTTTCAATTTCCCACTGGAGTTGAGCTGGTGTTGCTTCAAGGTCAATTTCGGCTTCAATAAAGTGGGTTGTCATGTTTTTTGTTTTAATAGGTAGCTGTTTTGACACTCTGCCCTCTAAAGAGAGGGAGATTCTTTAAGACTTGCTTAAAAAGGATAGTCAAATATCCCCCTAGACGCTCAA
>CAZWGS010000221.1:0-3909 GCA_964633315.1 uncultured bacterium
ACACATGTTTATCAGTAGTAAATATGTCAGCTACACCTGATAACCAACAACAAATAAATGCAACTCCCAGACAGGAGACAATTACGGGTGTAGTGGAACGTCTGACTTTCTATAGCCAAGAGTCGGGTTATACTGTAGCGCGATTGCAACGACCCAGAACTAGAAATTTAACGACTATAGTAGGAAGCTTTGCTAATATTCAACCTGGACAAACGCTACAATTAACCGGGTTTTGGCGCGAACATCCCCAGTATGGTCCACAGTTTCAAGTTAACAGTTACAAAGAAAGTAAACCCTCAACTCTCACGGGAATAGAAAAATATTTAGGTAGTGGTCTGATAAAAGGTGTTGGTCCGGTAACTGCAAAACGTATTGTTACCCATTTTGGGCTAGAAACTCTGGATATTATTGAACATCACATTGAACGCCTAAGCGAAGTTAATGGCATTGCGAAAAAGCGTATCACCATGATTCAGAAAGCATGGGAGACACAAAAAGCCATCAAAGAAGTGATGATATTTTTGCAAAGCCACGGTGTTTCTACTACTTATGCTGTAAAAATTTATAAAAAGTACAGCGATACAGCCATTGCGATTGTAACTAACAACCCCTATCAACTAGCAAGTGATATCTACGGTATTGGCTTTCTTACTGCTGATAAGATTGCCCGTAATTTGGGTGTAGCTCCCGATTCTGAATTTCGTTATCGTGCAGGAATGACTCACGTACTTAGCGAAGCTGCAGAAGATGGACATTGCTATCTACCACAACCTGAATTGATCCAAAATGTTTCTCAATTGCTCAAAACTGAATCACATCAACCACAGGAATCTACCATTACTCAAATCATTCAAGATATGAGTAAATTAGATGAACTGATTCGAGAACGAGCACCAGACCAAGAGCTACTATGTTATAAACCAACCTTCTTCCACACAGAACAAAATTTAGCTACTATCATCCAGCATCGTTTGAATCATCAGGTGAATAGGGATATGCCTAGAGTCCAAAATTGGATTGCCCGATTTACCTCATCCCGTAAAATCCAACTTTCTCCACAGCAACAACAAGCTGTAGAAACAGCGGCTTACTCTAAATTTATGATACTTACAGGTGGGCCCGGTTGCGGCAAAACTTTTTGTACCCGAACCATTGTTGAGTTGTGGAAGGCAATGGGTAAATCCATTGCTTTGGCTGCGCCAACTGGCAGGGCTGCACAAAGATTAGGTGAGATGACAGGACTGGAAGCATTAACCATTCATCGCCTCTTAGAATTTGATCCAAAAACCATGGGTTTTAAGCGAGATAAGGATAATCCACTACCACAAAAAGCAGTGATAGTAGATGAGGCCAGTATGTTGGATTTATTTTTGGCACACTCTTTAATCAAAGCTTTAGCACCAGACTCTCAACTTTTGATGGTAGGGGACAGCGACCAACTCGAACCAGTGGGACCAGGAAGAGTACTTTGTGATTTGATAAATTCAGGTATTGTACCAATCGTGCGTTTGAATCAAGTATTCCGCCAAGCTGCAACCAGTGCAATTGTAAGTGCTGCCCACCAAATCAATCGCGGTTATTTCCCCACAATTGAACCAATTTCTGATATTCCAGAAACTGACTGTTTGTGGCATGGTGGTGGACATCAACCAGAACATGGTGTACAAGCTATTAGTGAATTGATTAATGATTTTATTCCAGAGCGTGGTTTTAATCCCAGTACAGATGTCCAAGTTTTATGTCCCATGTCACGGGGTCTTGTAGGTACCCGCAATCTTAATAATGTGTTGCAAGGTCTAATTAATCCACCTCATCCAGAAAAAGTGGAAGTAAGTAGAGGCGGGAATATTTTCAGGGTGGGTGACAGAATTATTCAGCTTACCAATGACTACCAGCGAGAAGTGTTTAATGGGGATGTGGGATTTATCAATACCATAGACACTGAAGAACAAGAATTGGTTGTTCACTACCAAGGAAGGGATGTTATTTATGACTTTGCTGATTTGAATGAGATAACTCTAGCCTGGGCTGTCACAGTACATAAAAGTCAAGGTTCCGAGTATCCCGTTGTTCTGTTCCCAATGTACACAACTCACTTTGTCATGCTGTCACGGAACTTGCTTTATACTGGGTTAACTCGTGCTAAAAAATTAGCAATTATCATTGGTTCTAAAAAAGCTATTGGTATGGCTGTACGTTCTATAAACCAAAAACCACGCTACACTCAATTGCAACAACGATTAATTAAAGAATCAATCCAATAATTTATTTAACTGCAAAAGTAGTTTCTCAATTTTTACTTGCTTCTTTGGGTCATCAACAACTTTAGAAGTTTTGAGGCGGCGAAAGGTTGTATTAATCTGCTCTTTTAGAGGAGAGGAATTCTCTTCTACTACAATCAGTTCTCTTATCTTTTCTTTGATTTGATTTAGAGAAAGGTTATTTGCTTGAGCAACTTCCAGTAATTCTTTTCTAATTTCTGAGTCTTTGACTTTGCTAATTGCTTTTACTTTTGTATATTCCATCTTCCCATTACGTAGAATTTCAAGTAAATCTTGGGGAAGATTTAACAGAGGTAGGCGATTTTTGACAAAGGACTTCCAATTCATCCTACCAACGGAGGAAAAAACTTCTTCTACTAGATCCATTTCTTTACTTCCCATAACGTTATGGGAAGCTCCTCCTCTACTAGTCTGTTCCATACGCTGTAAAGATTTAGCAACTTCAACAGAACTAATTTCCAAGCGTAATCCCAATAATTCTAAAATTCCTTCTGTTTCTTCCAAGGGGTTAAGGTCTTCCCGTTGAAGATTCTCAATTAATCGTACTTGAGTTACCTCAATATCATCTAAATCCAAAACCACCACAGGAACTTCTGTAAGTCCAGCTATTTCTGACGCTCTTACTCTACGCTCACCAGCAATAACTTCGTAATAATTACCCACTCTACGCACTAGCAATGGTTCCAAAACTCCATGTTCTTGGATTGATTTTGCTAAACTCTCCAGCTTTTCTGGATCAAAGTAACAGCGTGGTTGGGAATCAGCTAGCTTAATCTGTGAAAGAAGGATTTTATTCTTGCTCGTGGAAACTTCTTCTTTGGATTTACTAAATAGCAGACTTACGGGGGGCTTCTTCATCCCTGAATAAGGTTTATCTTTCTTTTGTGGCATCTATTTTGCTAACTATTTTTTTGATTACTTTGATTGCTGGATGTTTCTTATCATATAGTGCCAATGGCAAATGTTCCTCAGACGCATCCGCAAATGCGATCGCTCTTGGAATAGCTGGGAAAACTGGAGCAATTTCTGATAAATCCTCTTCTAAAGCTTTTAAGGTTCTTGATTCCTGAGCAGTTCGTGAATCCAGCATTGTGGGAATAAAACCTAATATCTCTAATTCTGGATTTAGTTCTTCTTTTATTTGGGCTACGGTATTAAGTAAAAGCTCCGTTCCCTTGAAAGATTTGTACTGACATTGAATTGGAACCAACAGGTGAGTAGCAGCAGTAAGACCAAGGATTGATAACAACCCTAGTGATGGTGGACAATCTATTAGGATGTAATCGTAATTATCTTTGATTGAGGACAAGGCATTTTTCAGCTTTTGTTCCCGAGCAAATGCTGAAATTAGTTGTAATTCAGCAGCAGCTAAATTTATATCGGCAGGAACCAACGCTATGCCGTTTATTAGTTCCGGATAAGGTACTAGAGGTACTGCTTCAATAATTGATTCTCGGATTGTGTTGGTCAATTCTTCCGGTTCTAAACCCATGAATATTGTTAGGGAAGATTGAGGATCTAAGTCAATGAGCAAGACACGGTTTTTATTTTTCTGGGCGAGGTGATAGCCGATGTTCTGAGTCAAACTCGTCTTCCCGACGCCGCCGCTTTGATTAAAAAGTGCAAT
>CAZWGS010000222.1:0-3882 GCA_964633315.1 uncultured bacterium
GTAATCGCTTACGATATAGCTTTAATCAACACTTTTGAGAAAAATAGAAATTGAGGATTAGTAGTGCACTAAGCCTATCGCAACTAGTCAGATGGAAATGGCAGAACCTATTTAAGTAAAATTACCATTGTTACTTTTACTGATACATTGATCGCAATTTCTAGACTTGTAGTTTAGTTGGCGATGACGAGTTTTACAGTTGTTGACAAGACAATCAGAATCTTACCAGAAAACAACAGTAGTAATTCCAGCTTGATTACATTTGTCCCTGACTACTTTATGGCTCTTGGACTTTCTGGGACTACAAAAAAATAGTTTGGTTCAGGAACAAAAAAAATTAATCATTGGTCTTAATGTATAAATGTAGCGCTATGTATTAAGCTCAGAAGAAGCTAAACTATGAAAACGTTGTGACAGTGAAATCCTGACTCTTACACTCTACCTTGGGCATAGCACCATAGTAAGCTTAGGTTAGAGTTGAGACAATTTCATCATCAGTTAATTTTTTAGAGCTTATTCTCACTAAAGTGAATTATAAGTATATTTTCATACTAAGTTAATACTGCTCATACTAATCACTACATCAGCAAATGGCTGGATAGCAGATATTTAATTTTAATATTTTCTGAATCAATTTAGCAATTGTTACTAGTAATTACATAAGGCAATGAATAACGTGAAAGACATCAGAATAAACGCTGGCTATCAGACAAAAGGCAAAGCTAATTTAAATACAACTAGACAAATAATTGATAGCAGTCTCCATAAGACAAGAAATTTAGTAGTTGAGTTTATTGAAACCAATAAAAAAACCTATCTAGATCCTAAGAGACAAGAAGAAATTTCTCGTGCTGTTGTTCTCTTGCAAAGAATAGAGAAACTAATTATCAAAACTGATAATAGTATTTATATATTAGGCAAGAAAAAAAAGTTAAAAGAGTTAAATGCTTTAGTTTGTAGTGTACAAGTAGCTTTGATATCTCTGTTTCAAGAGCAACCAGATATGGAATTGGCGCAGCGAATGCGTATTGATATTGAGAGGGTGGTTTATCAATATGAGTATTCTTGGTTGGGCTTTGGTCATGCAATTAATTTTTTCATGCACGTCTATCGCTCGGAATCAGTTCAGCTCAAAGTCATTTCTGGTCTAACTTTTTCTTTCTCAATTTCAGTAACTTTTATTGTTGCTTGTTTACTTATCTTTTACTTTAAGCCTGAGAGTGAAATTGAAAAACAAATTAATCAGCAGCAAAAATTTATCAATCAAACTAGTATGGCTCTTCTAGAGAGAATCGCTGATATTAATCAGCAATCTGTACAAGATCTGAAAAGTGAAGCTGGAATTGGTGCTAATAGTAGTGATAATCTTTTTACAGCGGCAGCTATTACTTTGGGGCTATCAACAGAAGATATAATTTCTAACTCATTAGCTAATAATTTGAAAACTCATGTTGATACTTTAAGCATACTCAGGAAGCAAAGAAACCTAGAGAAAGAGAAATCCGAGCTAGCACTAATTACTATTTTAGTAGTTTCTTCTGGTGTCTTAGGAAGTATTGTGAGTATTCTCACTAGGATTGAAAACATAGATCAAATCCAAGATAGCTATCTGAAAAAGCATAAAGAACCAGACCCTCTTTTGCCTATGTTCCTAGGAGCTTTTAAGCCGATTATTGGTGCTTCTTTTGGCTTACTTTTCTTTGCTTTTATTAACTCTGGAATTATTAGTATTCCTTCAATTGCAGAGGCTGAAGATTATCAAGACGAATTTTTCTTTTGCTCAGTTGCTTTTCTCGTCGGTTTCAGTGAGAGACTAGCCAAAGATATTATTAGTAAAGCAGAGACTGTGATTGGAGGAGGCGCCCTGGAAGCATCATCACAAGAAGTTCTAGAAACAATTGGTAACGAGCTAGAAAAAATCAGTGAGGATGTGGAAAATTTAAAGTCTTTAACTAATCACCAACAAGATCTAGAGCAGGGAATTCAGTTGACATCAACTACTAAGCAAATTAATCATCAAAGATTTACCAAGGATACTAATGAAGATACAAATACAAATTTAACTGGTGAGTCCAATCTTGATGTTTAATTGTTAGCGGTTATTCAATGTGATGAGGTTAAGAATTTGGATTTACTTGACAAGATTGTTGAATCTGGATTAGGGTTGCTGGTGGTCTTCTTCCAGCAGCTATCTCGCGATTTACTTGCTGAAATTCTGAGAAGGTATACTCTTGTTGAATTTTACTAATATAACAGGTACAGATCATCTCAACTATCCGGCCTCTACCTGCAGTACAAGAGTCAATAAAATTGTTGATAATCTCAGGAGTATAACCTTGTTCTTGTGCCTTAGCACCTGCAGTAGTAAAACTAATTAAAGATAAACTAATGACGGAGGCTGTTAGAGAACGCTTTAACATCATAATTACTATTTGTGAAAGTTACTACAATCAACAACTGATTAAACTTCAACACTGTTGGTAAAATCTCTACTGAGAAAAGTATTAATTTACCACAATGCCAAAAATTAGCTCATCGAGCATTTCCTACACTAATTGACCTCCAGAACAAAAAAAAGTTCCTTAGCTCATGAATGGTGTACACTAACAAGCGTTAGTTTAGAAACTGAAAATATGATAGATAAATCATATTTTACTGAGATGGTTGTGAGTTAAGCTCCTCTTTTTATGCTGACATTTTTATCTTTTTTATTTTTCACTCAAGCTTTCCCACCTGCACCATTACCGACAACGCCTCAAGAAATTGTGCAATCTCATACAGTTCGTCCTCTGCCGGGAAAATTGGATCGAGTTCCCGTATTCAATAGTAATAGTCCAGAACTAGTATTAAATGAAGGTATTCTTCTCTCTACCTTCCCCAAACAAAACAAATCTCACCCTAACGCCCATTTAAACTATTCTTTTGAGGGCAGATTTGATATTTTTGCTCATCATGTTGCCAAAGCACCAACACCAGAAGATTTACGTACGCTATATTTGGGAATTTTACTCCACAATCCCAGCCAAAAAACAGTTACGATTACAACCATGCAAGGAGCAAGCTACCTCAGCCAACCCGATGCTCCTTTTATTCGCCTACCTTCCGTCCTAGAGAATAGAATAGGCGAAGTGTATGCTGGACCTGGAAGCCGAGTCATGAGTGAGATTTTGCGAGGGAAACGCCAGGAACAATTTCCCGCGCAAGTGGCGATTCCACCAGGAGAAAGCTACCTCATGCTCAACGCACCCATACCTGTAAAAGACTTGGAACCGCCTTTAAATGGTCGTTCTACCTATCTACGCTTGCACAGTGATGGAAAAGTTTATGGAGCGAGTTTAGCGATGTTTGCGCCCACAGATGAGGCGGGAAGGGAACGAAAACCCACCTTAGCCGAATGGGAAGAAATTTTAGATTCTGGATCGCTAGTTACACCGCGAGATCGTCCTCCTGCTCCTCCTAATAATAAAACAGGTGGTCTAATTTACGGCCGTGTGGCTGGTGTTTCCCAAGGCTCCCAATGGCAAGCTACACTAACTGATAGCTCTGACTCCCAGGTACTAACAATTCCTGAATCAGGAAAGGCATTTTCCTATGGTATTAGTACCCTAGTAGGTGGTACTTACGGAACCAAGCAAATTCAAAGTGCTCCCATGCTAGTAAGATACCCTGATACTGCCTATGCAGCTCATGGTAACTACGGAGTGCAATATAGTCTTAATTTACCTCTTATTAATCCAACTCAAGAAACTCGCAACGTTACTCTAAGCTTACAAACACCAATAAAGCAAGATCGCCTTGTTGGGGGAATACGTTTTCTTGAACCCCACGCTCCCCAAGTCTTTTTTCGAGGTACACTGGGTCTAAGCTACGAAAATGAGCAGG
>CAZWGS010000223.1:0-3878 GCA_964633315.1 uncultured bacterium
AAATTATAAGGCAGGGCATCAAAATTAGAAATTATAGCAAACAACAAGCAAGTAAGATGGTATCTTTTTTTTCTACTACCGCTAATTTTCTACTCTTCCCATAATTTCAGAAAAAACAAAAAACTTAACAAATCAACACATAGGCTTTAATCAAATAAATAATGCTAAGCATTATTCACTAACTAAAGAGTATTTTGTATGATACTCAGGGGGTTTAACCCCCCGGCATACATTTAGCTGAGGGTTAGCTGAGGGACTCTAGGTAATCGCGAATAAGATTGCGTCGCTTGGGTTGGCGAAGTTTTTGTAATGCTTTAGATTCAATTTGGCGTACTCGCTCCCGGGATAGGTCTAAAGCGCGTCCGATTTCTGCCAGAGAATAGGGATGACCGTCAGCCAAGCCGAAGCGCATAAGTATAACATCACGCTCGCGGGTAGTTAAATCTGCCAGTAGATTTTGCAAGTCTCTTTGTAAAGATTCTCGCATCAACATATCTTCTGGTGTAATACCATCTGTTTCGAGTAATTCTCCCAACTCTGTATCTTTATCTTTCCCTACCTTAGTTTCCAAAGAGACTGAACGGGGAACTCGTAGTAAAACTTCTCTAACTTGAGTGGGAGTCATTTCTAACTCAATTGCTAGGTCTTCCAAAGTAGGAGTACGACCTTTTTCTTGGGCTATTTTGCGTTGAGCCTTCTTGATTTTATTGAGCTTTTCAGTGATGTGAACTGGTAGGCGAATAGTACGGCTGGAAGTAGCGATCGCTCTGGTAATGCCTTGACGAATCCACCAATAGGCATAGGTACTAAAACGATAACCTTTTGTGGGGTCAAATTTTTCTACAGCTCGTTCTAAGCCCAAAGTACCTTCTTGGACTAAATCTAATAACTCTAAACCACGATTTTGATATTTCTTAGCAACGGAAACTACTAAGCGAAGATTAGCTTTAATCATATGCTCTTTAGCTTGTAGTCCCTGGCTTTGAACTTTCTCCAGTTCCCCTACAGTCAAATCAGCAATCTCTGCCCAGCGTCGTTTACCTTGGGACAACATCTGCTTGAGTTCAACAACTTCCATTCCAGCAGTTTTTGCCCATCTTTCAAAAGAGGGACGATGTCCTAATTCAGATGTTAGACGCTCATGAATTTCAACTATTTGTAAATAGCTGGAAATAATATCTTCACGATCCTGCTTGGCTGACTCAGAGAGTAAAATTCTTAGTCGCAAATAGCGCTGGACTTTTTGAGCTTCAGAAACCTCTTCATCTCTACCTAAGAGACGAACTCGTCCAATTTCCTGAAGATATAAACGGACCAAATCTGTACTACGTCTGCTGGTATTTGTGTTATGACTGACAGATTCTACAGATTCTACAGATTCTTGAGCAGCAATCTCTAAATCTTCTATTGAATCTGTAGGTAATTCACTTTCATCAACTGCAATTTCGGGGTCAAAGACCTGTGGGTTAGACTGTTGGGAATCGTAGGTAGCATCTGCGTAAAAAGAAGTTGCTGGCATAAGTTCGTCTCAATGGCTCCAGGTAACAACAGATTGCGGTCAGCTAATCAACTGTTGCTATTGTTCCCGCGATCTTGCAATAACTAACACGGTTTACGATAGAGATTTAGTTTTTTCTCAAAAATTCAATTGTTTTATGTGACAATTAATATTAAGACAGAGCTACAAATGCCCAAACCAATAGCTATTCAAGCCTTTTTGCATGCTCTTATTTTTACTAAAATCTAATTCAAAAAAATATGAGAATAGGATTGACTGTTACTTTTCTCGCATGATATAAACATGTAAGTAAAATCACAATTCATTTATACATAGCTATATCTACATAGTTATATAAATGTCTTCCTGATGATTTGATAATTTTTTATGCACAAATATTGAAAATTGATGACAATACTTTTGAGGCAATGGCCTGAGGTAACATTTTTAAGTATGCTGATTGTCTCTGTATAAAGTATTTACAGTTTTTGATTTTTATTTTTGGCTTTTATTTTTATTTTTTGATTTGTATGCGGTTTTGTAAGTGCTGAAGTATATGCTCAATAATAGGGTTCAAATATATATACTTATGCACAGTTACAATGTAATACTGATGTAATAAGGGGTAATCCCGTATTAATAATTCACTCGTACTCTGGTTTGACATCTCGTTGCATCAGTTCCCAGAGTGCTTGTTGAGGTGATATTTCTGCTTGTAACAAACGATGTACTTGTTCTGCGATCGGAATAGAAATTTTTTGTACTCGGGCGCGTCTTACTAAAACTTGTGTAGTATTAACTCCCTCAGCAGTCCCTTCTAAATGTTCGATAATTTCTGAAAGTTTTTTCCCACTTGCGAGTTGATAACCGACTTGATAGTTACGACTTAAGGGACTATTGCAAGTTGCGAGTAAATCTCCCAATCCAGATAAACCATAAAAAGTATCTTGTTGTGCGCCCCAATCCACACCAACTCTTACCATTTCAGCCAAACCACGAGTTACTAAAGCAGCCTTGGCGTTAGTTCCCAGTTCCAAGCCATCGCATACACCAGCAGCGATCGCAATGACATTTTTTAAGGTACCGCCCAACTCTACTCCTAAAGGGTCTTGATTGGTGTAAACCCGAAACCGGTATGAAGAGAAAATCAACTGCACCATTTCTGCAACGCCATCAACTTCACTTGCAACTACTGTTGCTGCAGGTAATCCCTTTTGAATTTCTTTTGATAAATTTGGACCAGATAGCACTGCTACTGGATTTTTAAGAAATGCTTTTTGCCAAATTTGCGACGGGGTGCATGTAGTTTGAGGGTCCAAACCTTTAGTTGCTGTAACTAAAATCGTTTTTGGAGATATTTTCACTAATTGGAGCTGAGAGATTATATCTCTTACTCCCTTCATTGAAACAGCACTGAGAATAATATCAGCATCCTTGACAACCTCAGTTAGGGTTTGACAACTCCTTCGCGACCACAGTCTTATATGGTAACCGTTTGCTGCCGCCAAAGTAGATAAAGCTGAGCCCCATGCACCCGTTCCGAGAATTGCCATCGAAATTTTAGAATGGCAATATCTTTCCTCATTCATCACTTTTAACTTTAACTACCGTTTGTTCGAGGATATAACTCCATTAATTCCCTAACTTGCTCTGCATGATAAGAACTTCTGGTTAAAGGGGAGGAAACTACTTGTAAAAATCCAATTTCCTCACCAAATGCCTTCCAAGCTGCAAATCGATCTGGGTGGATAAATTCATTTACACCCAAGTGTTTCGCAGTAGGTTGTAAATACTGGCCGATAGTTAAAATATCACAATTTACGCCACGTAAATCTTCCATTGCTTGACGAATCTCGGTATCAGTTTCACCTAATCCGACCATAATACCTGACTTAGTATAAACCCTAGGTTCAATTTCGCGAGAACGTTTCAGTAATTCTATCGTCCGCTCGTAATTACCTTGAGGACGTACCCGTCGATATAAACGTGGAACAGTCTCAGTATTGTGGTTTAATACTTCCGGTTGTGCTTGCAAAATTATTTCTAAAGCTTTCCAATTACCGCATAAGTCAGGAATCAACAGTTCAATAGTGGTTTGTGGCGATCGCAAGCGTATAGCTTCGATACAACGAACAAACTGGGAAGCTCCACCATCTTCTAAGTCATCGCGGTTGACGGAGGTGATCACCACATGATTGAGCCTCATGCGGCTAACAGCTTCAGCTAAGCGTACTGGTTCGGTAGGGTCTAAAGCCTGTGGTTTTTTCTCAAAATCAATATCGCAGTAGGGACAAGCACGGGTACAAGCTGGACCCATAATTAAAAATGTTGCAGTTCCCGCATTAAAGCATTCCCCAATATTTGGGCAAGACGCTTCTTC
>CAZWGS010000224.1:0-3857 GCA_964633315.1 uncultured bacterium
GTAAAGTAACAAAATAACCAACTACTCAAAACTTCTATGTTAAAAGCTGGAATTGTCGGATTACCTAATGTGGGTAAATCTACTCTCTTCAATGCCCTAGTTGCCAATGCGAAGGCTGATGCTGCTAACTTTCCTTTTTGTACCATTGAACCAAATGTGGGCGTTGTTGCGGTACCTGATGAGCGTTTGGATGTATTAGCAAAAATTTCTAGTTCCCAGCAAATTGTACCTACACGCATTGAATTTGTGGATATTGCTGGTTTAGTCCAGGGTGCAAGTAAAGGGGAAGGTTTAGGTAATCAATTTCTGGCGAATATCCGGGAAGTTGATGCTATTGTCCATGTGGTGCGCTGTTTTGATAGTGAGGATATTATTCACGTTTCTGGTTCCGTTGACCCGGTGCGCGATATCGAGGTAATTAATTTAGAGTTAGCCTTGGCAGATTTTTCCCAAGTTGAAAAGCGTATCCTGCGCACTCGTAAGCAAGCAAGAGCCAATAAAGAGGCTCAAACGGAGTTAACATTATTAGAAAAGTTAAGTGCTGCTTTGGATGAAGGTAAAGCAGTGCGTCAACTGGATTTAACAGAGGATGAGGCGGAATTAATTAAGCCTTTGGGTTTACTGACTGCTAAACCCGTCATCTATGCAACAAATGTCTCTGAAGATGATTTGGCGACAGGGAATGATTGGGTAGAGCAAGTGAGAGGAATTGCTGCTGGAGAAAATGCCCAAGTAGTAATTATTTCTGCTCAAGTGGAATCGGAATTAATCGAATTACCAGAAGAAGAGAGGGCAGATTTTCTTGAATCTTTGGGTGTGACAGAAGGAGGGTTAAAATCTTTAATTCGAGCTACCTATGAATTGCTCGGCTTACGCACCTATTTAACCACAGGACCTAAAGAAACCCGCGCTTGGACAATTCGCATCGGTATGAAAGCACCCCAAGCTGCTGGCGTAATTCACACTGATTTTGAGCGTGGCTTTATCCGTGCGGAAACTATTGCTTATGATGATTTAGTGACATCTGGTTCTAAAGCGGCGGCTAAGGAAAAAGGCTTGCTACGCTCGGAAGGTAAAGAATATGTTGTGAAAGAGGGGGATGTGCTGGAATTTCTGTTTAATGTGTAGGGGTTCGATTAGCTTAATCTCCTGACGAAGTAGCGCAAGAAGATATATGACTACCACCTCAGCTAAACTGTTTGAACCTTTAAATCTCAATGGATTAACCCTCAAAAATCGCGTGGTTATGGCTCCCATGACACGCGGTAGGGCTGGTAAAGAGCGCATTGCCAATGAGATTATGGCAGAGTATTACGCACAAAGAGCTTCTGCTGGTTTAATCCTAACTGAAGCAACAACTATTTCCGAACAGGCTAATGGCTGGAATGAGTCTCCTGGTATTTATACTGATGAGATGGCGGCAGGTTGGCGAGAGGTTGTGGAAGCGGTTCACGCCAAAGATGGTAAGATATTTATGCAATTATGGCATTGTGGTCGCGCCTCCCACAGTAGCTTTCACGGTGGTGAGCCTGCGGTGGCTCCTTCAGCGATTAAAATCAATGAGGATTATATTCATACCCCCAATGGTAAGGAACCCCACGAAACTCCACGAGCCCTTAGTCTAGAAGAGATTCCATCTCTGATTCAAGACTACCGTAGTGCGGCGCAAAGAGCCAAAGCTGCTGGTTTTGACGGTGTAGAAGTGCATTCTGCTAACGGCTACTTACTCGATACTTTCTTGCAATCAAAAACTAATCATCGCACAGATGAATACGGAGGAAGCATTGAGAATCGCTACCGCCTTCTCGATGAAGTGGTGCAAGCAGTTAGTCAAGTCTGGGGTGCTAGTCAAGTAGGTGTGCGTCTCTCGCCCAATGGGGTATACAACGATATGGGTTCACCCAACTACCGCGAGCAATTTACCTTTGTGGCTAAGGAATTGGATAAATTTGGTTTAGCCTATCTACACGTTATGGATGGACTTGGTTTCGGATTTCATGAGTTGGGAGAACCAATGACACTCAATGAATTCCGCCAAGTTTTTGGTGGTAATATAATTGGCAATTGTGGTTACACTCAGGAAAAAGCTGAGCAAGCAATTACTGAAGGTCATGCTGATTTAATTGCCTTTGGTCGTCCTTTTATTAGTAATCCAGATTTGGTAGAGCGATTTGCCAATGGTTGGCCGCTAAATCCGGAGGCTGAGGTGGAGAAATGGTATACTCCTCTGGGCAGTGAAGGATACACAGATTTTCCTCTGTATGCAAGCTAGCTAATGCTTAAAATTGATGAGTAATGCTTGATTTGTATCCAAGGCTAAAAGTAAAAATTTACCTAGAATTAGACCTCATGGGAGACTAATGATATTTCAAGGTCAAATTTAATTCCTATTGGGCATTACTCATCATTTGTATTACTTAATTACTATCAAAGTCATATCCACCTCTCGGATTAGGTTATTATAGAGGGCACTCTGCTGCAAAAGATACTCTGTGTCATTAGCGCGATCTTGCTCTCGTTCATACCATAATTTGCTAGGAAGATAATGGGTTTTCACTAACTCAAAGTCAACATCTAAATATATCCCCAATGGTGTAGTTGCATCTCCATTTTCTTGCCACTTCTGGTTGAGTTTTTGGGAAAACATACTCAAACCAAAGGGCGTAATCGCTCGTACATGGGTAGGATCGTGGAGTAGATCGTCATGACGATGGTGAGGTACAACTATATGTATTCTTGCCTGAGATTTACAAATTCGATATAGTTCCTGAATAATTTTGAGATAGATTTGTGTCTGTTGTCCCAGATGTTCCAGGACATGATGCAGTTCAACTGCAACCACACTATTATCTTCCCACGGCCAAGGGAATGTTTCCAAATCTAATTTTAAGTCAGGGTTACCAAATTTATCTACATTAATATAGCCATCTAGATGTTTTGCTCCACAGCCTAGATTTAAGCGTAAGTCTGACACAATTGTATTTAACTAGCTACTTCGGGTGGATTATTGGTATGAGAAAACTCCTAATGAGTCAGCAGTATCTATCAGTTTAGATTCTGACATTGAGAGAACAACTTCTATATTTTCTTGATTCATATCATGGAATGCCCAAATACATCCCTTTTTGCTTCTCTCCTTGATGTGAGGTAGATTGATTCTAATCTCGTTTGGATCATGCATTGCATCTGAAAAAATCAGACTGTACATTGAGCTATCGAGTATGGAAAAATCACCAGCTATCAAGTTAACATATTGGTCTAAATCATATTGCCCTAGGTTTGACTTGGCTACTGCTGTTGCATTTGTATTGTGAGGAAATACATATTTAGTTAAGAGCTCACATGAATCAATATCAGTTTCATGCACTTGTTCATAGAATGATTTAAATGATTCGTCGGATTCAAAAGCAAGATCGTAAGAATTAAAGACTCTAACTTTCCCTGATTCTCTCAATCCCTGACAAATGCATGCTGTGCTTCTGCCAAGAAAATGACCAATTTCTAGGATATCTCCTTCTGAATTTACAGTTATTGAATACAATTTGTTGCATTCTGCCCTCGAGAACCATCCAGGTAAATTTTCTGCGATGAGTGGTGTGATTGTTTTCTGATTCATCAATAATATTGGGTCTGAAACCCCTTCTTTTTAGGATTACAAGTGTTGATGCTAAGAGGATGTCACAGAAGTTCTTCTTGATACTTTCTAGCTAACCAAGCTTGACGAAATAATGGGACTTACAACCTAATTATTTAGTTACTAAAGAATGTTTTTTAGTACCTAAAACTATTTTTTAGACATCCCCTTAGGCACTCACCGCTAAAAAGCGATCAAACTAAAGTTTTAATGCCTGAAATTC
>CAZWGS010000225.1:0-3812 GCA_964633315.1 uncultured bacterium
GGAACATCAGATGTCTCTCCTTACAGGAGAGATTTAGAGAGGTGGCGCAAGGGAACGCTTGGTAAGACAGTAATAAGTACTGAAATTGAGGAAAAACTTATTACAAAAATACTTCTTGGTGCGCATTCTCTTGCTAGGTCAGCATCCGATGAAAGCAAGAGGTATAGTGACAAATAACAAATAACAAACAACCAACAACAAATAACAAATAACAAATGATTGAAGTTGAGCAATTATCTAAAGTTTACGGTTTAACCCCAGCTATTGAAGATGTTTCTTTCTCGGTGAAAGCGGGGGAAATTTTGGGTTTTCTTGGTCCTAATGGTGCGGGAAAAACCACCACGATGAGAATTTTAGCGGGCTACCTGCCAGCGACAAGTGGTACTGCAAAAATTGCTAACTACGATGTCCA
This sequence comes from uncultured bacterium, assembly GCA_964633315.1. GTDB lineage: Bacteria > Cyanobacteriota > Cyanobacteriia > Cyanobacteriales > CAWCAG01 > CAZWGS01. The sequence goes on from CAZWGS010000225.1 coordinate 413, forward strand.
TGCTAACTCGATGGAGGTGCGACAACGCATCGGTTATTTACCGGAGATACCGCCTTTATATCCAGAAATGAGTGTGCAGGGCTTTTTGCATTTTGTGGCACAGATTAAGGGTGTAGCTGCAGGAGATCGCTACTCTAAGGTCAAGTCTGCTATTCAACGCTGCCATTTGGAAGACAAGAGCAAGGTCTTGATTCGCAAACTATCTAAGGGTTTTCGTCAGCGTGTTGGTATTGCCCAAGCGATTGTCCACGATCCTCCAGCTATTATCTTAGATGAGCCCACCGTTGGTCTAGACCCCAGACAAATTATCGAGGTGCGCAACCTAATTAAAAGTTTGGCAGGAGAACATACAATTATTCTTTCTACCCATATTTTGCCGGAAGTCAGCATGACCTGCGACCGAGTGACGATTATTAATCGGGGTCAAGTTGTTGCTACTAATACCCCAAGTAATTTGATGGCGCAACTAACTGATGGTTCCGGTTATGAAATTGAAGTGGAAGGTGATGTGACTCATCTCCAATCCCTTTTGTCCAATATTCCTGGTGTAGGGCGAATCAGAATTGAGCCTTTGAAATTAAAAAAATCTGGTTTAGATTTTACGGCAACGGAATTGCCAAGCGTCCCCAATCGCCATACAATACATATTTCTGTTCTTGCTAAAGCTGAACCTGGGCGAGCTATTGCTGCAACTATTGTGGGTGCTGGCTTAGGTTTATACGAAATGCGACGCACTCGCCCTACCCTAGAAGATGTTTTCCTCGAACTCACTACAGTTGAGTCTGTGAGTGGAGAAACCCATAACTAGTTGTCTGTCAATGATAGGATTATTGCTTCAGACAAGCAGGGGAAGATTATCCCTCAGTGTAAACTTGAGAGAGTACTAGATATCGCTACTACCTAAAAATTGCTCTATCTCGCGATCGCGAAGATGACAACACTGAGCTTCATCTTCTACCTGTAAAGATACCTGAGATTTTTCCATTACCAGTAGAGAATTCTCACGTTGCAAACTTTCAACCTGTTGTTCGAGAGAATCAAGACGATCTAGTAAAGTTCTAATTACAGCGGCTTCTGAATCAGGTAAACTACCATGTTCAAGGGGATTAACCCGTACTCCAGAGCGGAAAACCACACGACCAGGGATACCAACTACTGTACAATCAGAGGGGACATCACGCAGCACCACAGAACCTGCACCAATGCGAACATTGTTGCCTATCTCGAGATTTCCTAGTACCTTGGCACCAGCACCCACAACCACATTTTCTCCTAGGGTAGGGTGGCGTTTACCTGTTTCTTTTCCTGTGCCGCCTAGGGTAACTCCCTGATAAATTAAAGCGTAATCGCCAATAATCGCAGTTTCTCCAATTACCACTCCCATACCGTGGTCAATAAATACACCTTGTCCCATCTGCGCGCCAGGATGAATTTCGATTCCGGTCAAAAAACGAGCTATGTGGGAAATGAGGCGAGGAACAAAGGGCAGCTTAAAATTATATAGCCGGTGAGCAAGACGATGCAATAGTAGTGCTTGCAAACCGGGATAGCAAAATAATACCTCTAACCAATTACGAGCGGCAGGATCTCGCTCAAAAATGATACGAAAGTCAGCAGTTAGCGTAGATAACACGAGTAGTTCCTAGCTTGAGTTCAACAATTTATTTCTGGAACTATCTTATCGTTATCAGAGTGTTTGGGAAATTAGTACTACCTTAATTTCCAGCCAAAATTAACTGAGATTACTCCCTTACCACTAGGCGGTAATTCCAACGCTGACGCGGCTCAAATGAGCCAACCCAAATACGATAGGTACCAGCAGCCCAGTTCAGATCCTCAATGCTAGCATCTTTACGGGAATCCGTATCATCACCACAGCGAATATTGCTGGAATTAGGACCTTGGATCATCAGGGTGGTATCATTACCGCCACTTCTGACGAGAATTCTCAGACGCTCAAAATCCTCTTCTAAAACCATGATATGGTCGGGATTAGGAGCACCAAAACCGATACAGGGTTGATTGCGATAATCGCGTCTAGCTATAGAAGAGAAGGAAAAAGAACCTCCTGTATGACCAGAAACTCTACCTGTTTTGCGATCAAAATCAGGTGCTAGGGTTAACTGGTCAAAATTAGCTTCTGCTAGCACCGGAAGACCGATACAAGCTGCGATCAGCATGGGAATGAAACTTAGTGTGAATTGTGCCATTTTACTACTCTCAAAGGGACATCTCAGGACAGGTATGACGACCCTGGTTATGCTTTAGCTTAAGCTGGTTAACTAAAGCTAAATACGTTCAAAGCTTACCTGTTTCGGGGAGTTTGGCAAGCTTATCCTAAGCTAATTTTATGCTGTTTTAGCAGCACAAAAGTTGCCCTTGGGACAATAGTTATTCTGCCACAGGCGATGAGACAAGTATTTGATAGGCTAATTGAGTTTTTGATTTAATTTGTATGCTACTTTGGTTACCAATTTAGGAATTGATTTATAGCGTTGTAAAAACTTTTGATTTATTTCACTAGCTTGTCTTTGCAGAGGTGGTTCAATTTTGTCATTAATTGTTTTCTGGTCAACACCTAAATAATCTATTACTTCTGTTATTTGCTGGTCAAAATTAGCCACAAAGTCTTCATATACAACTTCACGATAGTCTAAATTATTGTCAGTTAAAAATTCTCGCCAGCGACGATTCTGGTCAGCAAATCCTTGTTCCCAACGATAGATTTTTAGGGGTTGAAATTTCAATTTATCGTTTATTTTTTTGGCTTTATCGTTATTTTTATTTTCTTTTTGTTTCGGTTTTGCCCATTGTTTAGTTTGGAGTGCGATTACCGTAGAAACAGCTTGTTGAGTCAAATCGCGCCGCCAAATATAGATAAAATTAGGATTGGGGAAAATATAATTTAGTATTTCCAGATCTGTTTTTTCTGATACATCAAGGAATTTCCTTGCCACTTTGAAAAAGTTATACATTTGCCACCAATGCATTTTGATACCAAAGGTGCCATCCTCAGTTAATCCTTCTTTCAGAATGGAGTTACAGTAATTAATAAATGTTTCCGAATCTTTGTAAATTTGCAAGCGCTCCATTGTCTGGAGATGAAAATACTCTTGTGGTTTACCACAACACCCTGTTTTTTCCAAGGTTTTGCATAAAAGAGTGCTTCCAGAACGACCAGTGGAACAAACAATGTAGCTTTTGTTCAAATTTTTGGGTAGTGCTAGAGATGCCATGATGATTGATAACTTTTAATGAACTAAGCAGCAGATTCTTATCAGCAAGTATAGGTTAATTCTCTGCTTCAGGAAACTACCATGACATGACTGGTTTTACGGAAAAAACATCAATCTCTAGAAAAATTTAGCGTATATACCCTCGACTTTAATAATCGTAAAGT
>CAZWGS010000226.1:0-3779 GCA_964633315.1 uncultured bacterium
CTGCGCGATACCCCGCAACTGCTTGAAGGTTGCAAATGAGTATCGTGTAGTAAATTATGCAGCTCCTGGGTACGTGTTTAGGTGTGAGAAGTAAGTGTGGCTCATCTGTGGCGGTGTGGCGACGGTGCCACAGGCTGTGATGTTTGATATGAAAGGGTACCACAGTTTTACCCCACAGGATTACCACAGCAGCCACAGGCGTAAAACCCATATATAAGACACAAGTGAGTTTGTGTGGGGTTAATAAAATTTCATTTTTTCAGTTGTATTTCTTGGTTGCAGATATCACTTAAATGTCTGCGGTTACTTAAGTTACTTTTGCGTTTTGAGTTTTGGAGGTTTTGATGGCAGTTTCAACGCCAAAGAAAAATAAGACTAAAAAAGAATCGGCAGTTGTTGAGTCAGTCGATTCTCAGGTTGTGAGGGCAAGTGGGGATGAACAAGAAAAAGAGAATTCTGAAACCATTGACGGTCAAAGCAATGTAAAGGATATTCCTACTCCTGAACAGTCGGCAGAAGTTGGAGGAGCTTTGAATTTTGCTCCCGATTCCAAAGTCCAGATGAAGTTTATAAAACTTGTCACTAGTACAGGCAGTGAAAGAAGTAAGTCTGCGCTAAATGTCGATGGTGAGGTATATTTTCGTCAGATTATATCAGCGGTTGTAGAGACTGAATATCATGAACGAGTCAAGGGCGGCTTTACTGCTGCTAAATCTGTAAAAGAGCCAAAACTAGATGACAATGGCCAACCTGTTTTGAATGACAAGGGAAAGCCAGTAATGGTTACCAAGACTAGTACTGCTCATTATATTGGTGGCGGTAAGGCGACCAAGAAAAAGGATTGTGTGAGAATGACTGACAATCCTAACTATAAAAAGGAATACAATTCTTTAATTGTTCTTGCTCAAATAGTTCATTATGGCTCAAAAATATTGAATTCAATCTCTTATCCAAAAGAACGAAAACGTAAGGGTTCAGAAGATAAGTATTTTGATGAAAGTAAAAGAGTTCTGCCTATGCACTGGGTTTCTCAAAACATTGAAAATGGTTTTAATCTGTTTGATGATTTGAAAGCCTATAAGTGGATTGAGTTCAACAATGTTCGATATTACCTGAAGTGGGCACCAGGGATTAACACCCATTCAGAAAGCTTTGGTGCTGTAGCTTGGGCAAAATACGAAAGGAAAGAATCCCGCTCATTAATAATCGTCTGGGATAAGGGAGGTATAACGAGTCAATCGATTGAATTTGATTGTAGCTATGATGAGCCAATGGAAGGGGATTCAGAATTGCACGGGGGTGGAGGAATTGTAAGTTTGATTGAATATCTCCGTAAGCTTTGCACCGACGGACAGCGAGCAGTTGAACTAAGTTTTGATGAATTGAGGTCTATTGTCTGGAATTCTAAGTATGTAGATGGCAGGGTAAAAGCTTTCTACGAAGGTGAAGATTTAAGTGAAAAGCTAGCGATAGCAATAAATCAATGGTTGAAAGGTGCTGCTGGTGATGCCTTAAAAGATATGACAGGGCGCGGTCAGCAGGTTCCGATTTATCTATGCGGCGGCGGTTTTCAGATTGAATCTGTCAGAGAAGTTATCTGTGAAAAAATGCGCTCCGGTAAAGTCCCACAAGAGAACATTATCTTGTGTGACGAGCCACAAACAATTGCTACCACTTATACGAGTAAATATTATGCAAACTTACGGTAAGCCTCAAAGCGAAAGATTAGCTTGGGATGTACCCAGAGAACTAGTTCCAAGCGTGAAACAGCTTGCAGCGAGAAACAATTTAGCACCGCGTAAATGGTTGAGGAGAAAGCTTTTTGAAATTGTGATGGATGAGTTAAGGAACAAAGACAGTAGTAATTACACGGATTGAGAAAATTAAATGCCCTTCATCCACGCGTCTTCCAAGGTGGAAATTAGCGGGTTTACAGGGCTAAAAAAGTTACAAAATTCTTTGGATATAATATCATGCACTACGACAACGACTATGACAACGACATAACAGAGGAAGTTGCACTTCCTTACACCCACCCCAGTGTGATTGCTTGGGATTTGCAGGGTCCAAGCAATCATCTAACCGAACGGCTTGATGGACGTGGCTTGGAAGGTGAAGAATTAGACACAGTTGTATTTTTCCAGCGAGCAGTCAACTTGCTAAAAATGGTAAGAGACTCGAAGTACCTCCAATCCAAGAATAGCTATGTTCAACAGTTGCTGGGAGTTGAACTCGAACAGCTCAATTACTACACAAGAGAAATCAATTCTCTCAGAACTCCTCTTCCGCTACACATACCCTCACCTCACTATGTTTTCTTTAATTGCGAAGGAGAAGAATACTAATGACATACTCCGTTGGATATTTTTGTGACAATAACCACCCGACCATTGCAGAAATAGAAGCTTCTTGGGGGTCACATCTACAAGAATTGACTGATGCAGAAAAGGTTTATTTTGTACAAAAAATTACTGCGAGTTTAATCCCTGTTGTTGACGGTGAAATTGATACAGAAATGATAGATAGGGCAGCAGCAGATATTAACGAAATCCCTATCAGTGACCGGATTGGGTTAGCAGAAGCATTTTTAGCAAACACACACGACAAGTAAGGAGGTAGGGGCTTAAACGCCCCTAACAACATAGTGAATTACAAACGAGTCTGGCGAAAACATAATTCAATCATAGTGTTTGGTGGTGCGATCGCAATATCTTTGTTATTTGGATATAACGATATTCGGCGCAACATGTTGAGTCTTTCGACTACGCGGGAATTTATTGCTAGCAACAACATGAAGCAGGCGCGTCTTGAGGAGCAGATAAAGTTTGAGCAACAGCAAGCGAAAATCGCGGAAACTCGTTACAAGAAAGGCTGCACCATCGTCGTCGCGGTGAGCAACCCCCGCAATTTAGCAACCTTAGTAGAAGGTGAACCAGTACTGGATAGAACGACATCAAAATATTTACCAGCAGGTACTGTAGTTTGTGACTCAAATGGCAACACAGCAGTACTGCGTACTAATGAAAAAGGTGTACCAGTAGCCCGTGACTTGGCTTTTACTGGCAATCGCCAATTAGCGATTAACACAGTACGTAAAATCAAGGGCGCAAAAGTTTATTACGTTACCCCATCAAAATAGGAGTTAGTAAGAAGTGGCTTATTCAAGGTCTTCAGGAAGAGGTAATTCTGGAGGAGGAAGAGGTAAGAAGCCAAACAATTTCTTGAAGTTGTTAAAAATCTTGCGCTGGTTGTGTGTCGCTGCAATGTTTTGGTTTGCATATATAAATATTCAGCCTTATGAAATATTTGTACGCCGTTTAAGTGGTGGTGCTATAAACCAAGCCTTTCTAGCAATAATTAGCGCAATTCCAATAATTAATGGCATCGCAGCGATATTGGGTCGGGGGATAACCTGGATTGTAGGAACTATTGTTTGGGGGGTTCTCCAGATATTTGAACTCCTCCCCATGGTTCTTTATAGTCATGATGATTTTCTAGTCAGCTTTGTCAGAGATGCTGATGCAAGAACTCCATTTAATTTAAAAGACGACGACCATTGGGCAGTAAAGAAAGCGAAGATTGCTTATAACAGCGCTGTTGCAATGCTGGTAGGCAATTTAGAGGTTTTTAAAGCAGTTGCTTATTTTATTGACTTTTTGATTTGCATTTCTGTTTATAGTCCAGTGGCAGGGGGCAATGTGGGCACCTTATTTTGGGTCTTGCTTACAGGTCAGTGGGGCAAGATTGACTGGGGCAATATGGTTTTGATTGCAATTACT
>CAZWGS010000227.1:0-3742 GCA_964633315.1 uncultured bacterium
AGTATTGTCGTAATCAGTTTTTCATCAATTCTTGTACTTATTACTTGACTTGGAGCAAGAAGTCTTCTGATTGCGCCTCAATCGCGACTAAACTTTTCTTGCAAACAAGCTGCAATCCTTGCTGCTGCGCCCGACTTACCTAATCTACGCCGACCATTATTCTGAATTAACTGTAAACGATCTGGATCGCGCAGTAGAAGATGAATTTCTGTAGCTATGCTTTCTGGTTGCTTAACTACAGTCACTGAAGCACCCAACAGTCGGCTTTGCGCCTCTGCGAAACGGGGTGTAAACTGGGGTCCTTTCCCTGGTAAAGATAGGGCTGGCTTCCCCAAACCCACAAATTGTTCTGTGGCTGTTCCCGCCATCGCGATCGCAAAATCACCGCTTTGCAGACATTCCCTGTAGCTATTTTGGGTGAGGACAACAGTGGCATTTTCCTGGCTCAAAATAATAGCCTGCTCATCAGTAAATGGTATGGAAATATGCTCTGAGGAGACCAAATTCCAGCCCTGAGCCGTTAAACTTTCCTCAAATGACTCCAAGCCCAAAGCTGGTGCTATCGCAGCGAGAAAGAGCAAAGAACGCCGCCGGAAACTTTTTCTTACTCCCCTTATCGCCAGGAGAATTTGTTGCCAATTGTGGTAAGCTTCCGGTGCTCTAGAACCAGGGAGTAAAGTAATTGTCAGTAATCTTTTTTCTTCCTTAGCATCTACATCCTTTCCGGGTGCCCAAAATATGCGATCTTCCTCTGTTTCCAAATCATCCATCATCGGATTACCCAGGTCAAAAGCCGGAATTGACCATTGCTGAAGGACTTCCGTTGTCAGACTATCCCGAGGAAAAACTGCCTTGCAGCGCCCTCTCGACATTAACCAACGCTCCCAGGGAAGATAAACAGAACCTAGCCAACGCTCTATTTTACTAGTCTGAGGTAACCATCCTGCCTCATCACGCAAATAATACTCCGACTTCGCCGTCCCCACAAAGGCATAATCGCCCCCACTAAGCCAAGCAAAAAGCAAAGGAACTATATCCCCCACCGCCAGAATAGTAGCTTTCTTACCCGATTGGCGTGACGAATTACACCACTTACGCACCGCTTGGTATTGCGCCCAGGTTAACTGAACCAAGCCACCACGTAAATCGCGCCCTAATTGTCGCCCATCCATGTAAATAAAACCACCAGAGGGCATACTCTGCACTGGAGCGATAATAGGTATATCCAGTTGAGCATAGGCGTGTCCTTCCCCCACCAAAGGTAATGCAGCTAATTCCGGTGCTTGGGGCAAAGATTGTAATTGTTTGAGAATTTGAACTGCAATAGTATCTTCTCCATGACCATTGCTCAAACAGAGTATTTTCATGAGTTAATTTAGCCAAACCGCATGTGAATCCGAGGATTGAGCTTGTGCGCCACTGGTTTACCCCCCTGAAGATGCTGCGTGACAATTTCTGACACATCCTCTGGTTTAACGCGATAATACCAGGTTTCCTCGGGAACTACTCGCACTGTTGCCGCCACACTACATTGTCCCTGACAGCCTGTAGCTCTTATTTCCACGTCCTCAGGTACACTCGCCTTCTGAAAAGCAGCGAGAAGCTTCTGAGAACCAGCCTGGGTACAGGAAGTGTGTTGGCAAACCAAAACACAGCGTTTCCCCGATTTTTGGCAATAATCATAAATTTCTTCCATCTGTTAGCAAATAACTCAATGTTTGTCTGGCAATGTTACAATAACTTTTCTAAAAAAAAATGAAGCTGATACCATTACAAATGGTGATTTAGAGACACAATGAAAGATCTATAAAAACTCATAGCAACACAAATCACCCGTGTCTTCTCCAACTCTTCCCCACCAAACAACAGCACTGACTATGACTCATACACGCAAGACTGGAGCTTTTGCTCTAATTGATAGTCTAGTTCGCCACGGTGTTAAGCACATTTTCGGCTATCCCGGTGGTGCCATTCTTCCCATTTACGACGAACTTTATCGTGCAGAAAAGAGGGGAGATATTGAGCATATTTTAGTACGGCATGAACAAGGAGCTTCCCACGCCGCCGACGGTTACGCCCGCGCCACAGGACAAGTGGGTGTCTGTTTTGCAACTTCTGGTCCTGGTGCTACTAATCTAGTTACTGGAATCGCCACGGCCCATCTGGACTCTATTCCTATGGTAGCGGTTACAGGACAAGTTGGTCGTGCTGCCATTGGCACTGACGCTTTCCAGGAAACAGATATTTTTGGCATTACCCTACCCATTGTCAAGCAATCCTACGTTGTTCGCCGTGCTGAAGATATGGCGCGCATCGTCGCTGAAGCTTTTCACATTGCTAGCACAGGTCGTCCGGGACCTGTTTTAATAGATGTACCTAAAGATGTGGGTTTAGAGGAATGCGATTATATTCCTGTGGCACCAGGGGATGTTAAATTACCTGGATATCGTCCCACAGTTAAGGGTAATCCACGTCAGATTGACGCTGCCCTAAATCTGATTCAAGAGTCTACACAGCCCCTACTCTACGTTGGTGGTGGTGCAATTGCTGCTAGTGCCCATGAGGAACTAAAAGAGTTAGCTGAGCGATTCCAAATTCCGGTTACTACAACTTTAATGGGTCTTGGTTCCTTTGATGAACACCATCCCCTATCGGTGAGTATGTTAGGGATGCATGGTACAGCCTACGCTAATTATGCTGTGAGTGAATGTGATTTGCTAATTGCTGTGGGAGCAAGGTTTGATGACCGTGTAACAGGTAAATTAGATGAATTTGCCTTTAATGCCCAGGTAATTCACATAGATATTGACCCCGCAGAAGTTGGCAAAAATCGCACTCCACAGGTACCAATTGTCGGCGATGTACGTCAGGTTTTGGAACAACTGTTAGAACGTTGCGAACAATTAAATCTTCCCAGTCAAGCAGGAAAAACTAAACCATGGCTCGAGCGTATCAACCGCTGGCGCGAAGATTATCCCTTGGTGGTACCTCGCCATGCTGATAGCATGACACCCCAGGAAGTAATTGTCGAGGTGGGTAAACAAGCACCCCACGCCTATTACACTACCGATGTGGGTCAACATCAAATGTGGGCAGCACAATTTCTTAAAAATGGTCCCCGACGCTGGATTTCCAGTGGAGGATTAGGCACGATGGGCTATGGTATGCCCGCAGCAATGGGTGTTAAGGTGGCATTGCCGGAAGCAGAGGTAATTTGTATTAGTGGTGACGCTAGCTTCCAAATGAATTTGCAGGAATTAGCAACTCTCGCACAATACGGCATTAACGTCAAAACTATTATTATTAATAATGGTTGGCAAGGGATGGTGCGTCAATGGCAACAAACCTTCTTTGGTGAGCGCTACTCTTCGTCTAATATGCAGACAGGTATGCCAGATTTTGCTTTGTTAGCCAAAGCTTTTGGTGTTAAAGGCATGGTAATTAGCCATCGCGATGAGTTATCGGAGGCAATTGAGCAGATGTTAGCCTACGATGGTCCTGTACTCCTAGATGCTCACGTTACCAGAGATGAAAATTGCTATCCAATGGTAGCTCCTGGTAAGAGTAACGCTCAAATGATTGGTTTGCCAGAGCAAAAAATTAGAACAGGCGAGTAATTGCAATGCTAAAAATCCAGCCACTAATAATGTCTGTCCGGAGTGTGGGACATAAATCTAATTAAGGCAGGGGGGAGAAGCCAACTATAAAGTATTTGAACATTTGGCTTGTCCTAACCTAGATG
>CAZWGS010000228.1:0-3733 GCA_964633315.1 uncultured bacterium
ATTACTCATTACTCATTACTCACTCATCCAGGGGTATTCAAGCGATAACCCATACCATATATAGTTTCCAAACAATCCTTAACCCCTACAGACTCTAAACGATGTCGTAATCTTCTTACTAAAGTACTGACAGCATTACTTTCTGGGTGCGTACCCCATTCCCACAGTGTTTGTTCGATTTGGTCGCGTGATAATACTTGCTTTGGGTGACGCATTAAATATTCCATAAACTGAAATTCACGGGTAGATAATTGCACCCGCGCTTCTCCCCTTTGCAAAACTAAACTATGGAGATGTAATTCCAAATCACCTAGTTTAAGGGTATCACCCTGCCATAATGGCGATCGCCGCCCTAAAGCACGAACTCTTGCCAATAATTCTATTACATCCACAGGTTTAACCAGGTAGTCATCTGCACCAGCATCTAAACCGGTAACTTTATCTTTGGTAGTATCTTTAGCTGTTAACATCAGTACTGGTGAAGTTTTACCGGTCTTGCGGTAATTATTACACAATGTAACACCACTAACATTAGGTAGCATCCAATCTAAAATTAATAGATCGTATTCTTTTTGAGCTAGTAATAATTGGGCTGTTTCCCCATCTTCAACTGCATCAACAATATGTCCAACTCCCGATAAAGCTGCGTGGAGTGGCTCTAACTGCCTGGGATCGTCTTCTACCAGTAGAATTATCATAGATATAATTGTTTGCTTGAATACTTGGTTGGAATATTTATCTAATTCTTAAAATAATGCTTCAATCTCGATGGCTACAGTTGATGAAATATTTCCAATATTTCAGGCTAGAGTTTTGGTTCTCATTACCACTATTAGGACTAGTTTTCTGGTTATTTTGTGGTTGGATGACACAAGAACTTTTAATTAATTTATCTAATGAGGATATCAAGCCAGAAATATCTGTTAAGCCACAGAGTAATTCATACTTACGACAGTTCTCATCAATTGTTTTACAGGTCAATTCTGGGAAAGGTTTTTCTATGGTGACAGCAACAAAAGAAATTAGAGGTGAAAAAACTAGAGGTGTGAAAAAAATCGAATTTCAACTGTTTACCACTGACTTACAAGAAATAGAAGCAGAAATTGCTAAAGAACTAGAATTACCACCAAGAAAAGTCAGAAAATTACTTGTGAATTGATTAAATTTGCCATTTTTTAACAATTTATTAATTTTTTTATCTCCAACCCCTAACACTCAGCTCCTAACAACCATTAATAAATTTCTTCAATGTTTTACTGCATTTTGGTAAGTTAATAAATAATGAAGAAAATCGCAGTAAAGCACACAAGGTGTTATTTTGAGCAAGCAAAATCAGGGTATCTCTGCCCACGGTGGTCAGTTGGTTAATCGTGTTGCGACACCAGAACAAAAGCAAGAGTTTGTTTCTAAAGCTGAATATTTACCGCGAGTTCAACTTGACGCAAGAGCGGTTTCCGACCTGGAAATGATTGCGATTGGCGGCTTTAGTCCTTTAACTGGTTTTATGAACCAAGCGGACTACGATCGAGTCGTAAATGAAATGCGATTGGCTGATGGTACTGTATGGTCAATTCCAATTACCCTGTCAGTTACGGAAGAAGTAGCCGCAGAACTGGAAGAAGGTAGCTACATTCGCCTTGACGATCCTAGCGGTCAGTATATTGGGGTACTACAACTAAGTGAAAAGTATCACTACGACAAAAAGCAGGAAGCAATTAATGTTTATGGTACCGACGAAGAAAAACATCCTGGTGTAAAGGTAGTTTACAATCAAGGTTCTGTAAATTTAGCAGGTGATGTGTGGCTATTGCAACGTGACCCCCATCCCCAGTTTCCTAAGTATCAAATCGATCCTGCCGAATCTCGGAAAATGTTTTTGGAAAAGGGTTGGAAAACCGTTGTTGGTTTCCAAACTCGTAATCCCATCCACCGTGCCCATGAGTATATCCAGAAATGCGCTCTAGAAACTGTTGATGGCTTATTTTTACACCCATTAGTCGGAGCAACCAAATCAGATGATATTCCGGCTGATGTGCGTATGCGCTGCTACGAAATTTTATTAGAAGGATATTATCCTGCAAATCGAGTAATTTTGGCGATTAATCCCGCTGCAATGCGGTATGCTGGTCCTAGAGAAGCAATTTTCCACGCCTTAGTTCGGAAGAATTATGGTTGTACCCATTTCATTGTTGGGCGCGATCATGCTGGGGTGGGTGATTATTACGGCACTTATGATGCTCAACACATTTTTGATAAATTTTCTCCCGAAGAATTGGGGATCGTGCCAATGAAATTTGAGCATGCCTTTTTCTGCACGCGCACCAAACAGATGGCAACATCTAAGACCAGTCCTAGTACTCCAGAAGAGCGGATTCACCTCTCTGGAACCAAAGTACGGGAAATGTTGCGTCGCGGAGATTCACCACCAGCAGAGTTTTCCCGTCCGGAGGTAGCGGCAGAATTGGTTAGGGCGATGCAAGTAGCAATTAATGCTTAAATAAAAATCTGCTACAAAAACAGTATATTGTCTGGCTTTACACGACAGACTACAGCCCTTTAAGCTGATACCTGATAGATTGAGGGCACAGAAGCTGGATGATGAAGCGGCGCACGTTTTTGCAACGGTTTGGCTCTATACTTGCGGCGGTGGGGATAGCTGAAGCTGAATGGTTATCCTGGGGGAATCCCTACTATCAAGCTTTGGCACAACCCACATCGCGAAAGTTAGCTTTATTGGTTGGTATCAATCAATATCCAAACATTCCCCCACTAGGTGGTTGTCTAACGGATCTGGAATTACAAAAAGAACTTTTGATTCATCGATTTGGTTTCCAGCCGTCAGATATTTTATGTTTAAGTGATGAAAAAGCTACTAGGGATGAAATTGAGACAGCTTTTATCGAGCATCTCATAGATCAATCAAAAGCCGGTGATGCGGTTGTCTTTCACTTCAGTGGTTATGGCAGTCGTGTTAAACAAGGTGCATTGATTGGCACAACTGAAAATGCCCTAGTACCTGTCGATTATTCTTCACAGGATGGAGAAACAGTTAATTACTTATTGGTAGATACGCTATTTTTATTATTGCGATCGCTACCAACAGAAAGCGCAATTGCAGTTTTAGATACAAGCTTTTATGGTCAGCAAGCCATCCTACCAAATGGTTTGCTGACTCGTGCGACTGAAACTTCACCACAAGCAGCATTAGCTGAATCAGAAGTTGATTTTCAAAGGCAACTCAGAAATCGAATTGTAACCAAAAATTCACTAGCATTAGTTGCAGCATCAACTCCCAAGCAATTAGCTAGAGAAATTTTATGTTCTGGATTTAGTGCCGGTTTATTTACCTACGCATTAACCCAATATTTATGGGAAACTGTTGAGCCGAAAGCTATTCAATTCAGTCTTTCTCATTTGGGTAGTACAATTGAACGCATAGGTTCCCAACAACAACCGGTAATATTGGATGGGCAAAAAAGTCAATTTAAAGAACGAATCAGGGATAACTTACTCGCAACAACCTCTACAGGTGCAGAAGGAGCAATCACATCAGTTGAAGAGGAAGGTAAAAACTGCGAGATATTTTTAGCCGGGATACCGCCACAAGTTCTTGAATGCTACGAAAATCATTCTCGGTTCAAGGTTATTAGCGATGAAGAAAGCGATCTAGAATTAGTGTTGCGATCGCGCAGTGGTTTGAGAGGAAAAGCTCAAATTGCTAGTACAGATAATC
>CAZWGS010000229.1:0-3731 GCA_964633315.1 uncultured bacterium
ATCGGAAAAAGCCGTCCTGGAAGAACGGGGTTTTAAACCCATTATTTTCGATAATGATGTAGGGACGTAACATGTTACGTCCTTACAAAACATGTTATTCTCCCACATTGAAATAGATATTTTCGACAAAAAATGTGGGAACGCAAAATTTTGCGTCCCTACAATGGTTAAAAATTCAGATACGTTAATTCCCGCAGATGTCTAATATCTAACGGCGTTTTCTGCTGAGGAAACCAACACCACCAATAAATGCTAAACCGAGTATAGCAGTGGGTTCGGGTACTGTTTCAATCTGTCCACGAATTTCGCCAGGAGGAAAACCAACGGTGTGAATATTAAAGTAGAAATTTCCTGCTTCTAGTTCACTGACTAATTCTGGTGTTAGGGGACGAGTATCGGTGGTTTCCCAAACACCGGTGATAGTAGCATCTCCTGTAGCGGAATCGATGTCAATGGAGAGGTCATCTTCATCATCGAAACCAGTACCAACTAGGGATGCAATACTGAAAACAATGGGACCGTTAGCACCAAAAGGTGCATTATGGATGTGGATTTGAGAGACAATATCTGGTGCAGCACCATCGAGGGAAGTGCTAGGGTCTAGGGTAGAAATGAGGCTAAAATCTAGACCAGAAACATCAATAGTGTAGCTCAGAGCATCTTCTGCTTCGTTTAATTCTAACTCTGCAAAGCCAATAGCACTCGAACCAGTATCTATACTTGTAAATGTACCATCGGGATTGGTGATAACTTCTTGATCTCCAGTAATAGTAGATCGAAATAATGTTGCTGATTGAGCTGAATTACTGACTATCATCGAGGTGGAAGTCAATGCTAGGCTAAGGATTGGTAATGCCCAGATATTCTTCATTGTGTGCAGCTTCCTCTAAAAGTGCTTACTTAAGTATTTATAGCTAAAATCACTGAGCTTAAGTCACTGTAATTTGAAGATAGTGTCAAAATACAGTGAAGTTACCGTGAAAATACTTATTTTTCCTAATTAATCGCCTGTTATCGGAGACAGCAATGAGCGCAGCTATTGATTTTCTCAGTCATCTTAATCCTTCCCAACGTCGTGCTGTGGAGCATTTTTGTGGTCCCCTATTAGTAGTAGCGGGAGCAGGTTCTGGTAAAACTAGAGCATTAACCTATCGTATTGCTAACCTAATTCTCAAGCATCGAGTTGATCCCGAACATATTTTAGCTGTGACTTTTACTAATAAGGCGGCGCGGGAAATGAAGGATCGCATTGAGAGATTATTTGCGCAACAAATTGCTCAAGAAAAGCATGGTCAGCGTTTGGAATTATTGCCGACCGATGAGCAAACTAGGTTGCGATCTCGTGTCTATAAAAGTGTGACTAAACCTTTATGGATTGGCACATTTCACAGTTTATTTTCCCAGGTTTTACGCCACGACATTAATAAGTATCAGGATGAGAAAGGAAGGACTTGGCAGCGTAATTTTTCTATTTTTGATGAGTCTGATGCTCAGGGTTTAGTTAAAAATATTATTACTAAGCAGTTAGATTTAGATAATAAGAAGTTTGAGCCGCGTTCGATTCGCTACGCCATTAGTAATGCTAAGAATCAGGGATTATCTCCCGATGGTTTCCTTAGAGAGCAACCAAATTATCGTGGTCGTGTAATTGCCGAAATTTACAACGAATATCAAGCAAACTTAGCAGCAAATAATGCCTTAGATTTTGATGATTTGATTTTAGTCCCTACACGATTATTCCAACAAAATGAATCAGTTTTAGGTTATTGGCATCAACAATTCCGCCACATTTTAGTTGATGAATATCAGGATACCAATCGCATTCAATACGAACTAATTCGCCTCTTAGCCACTAATGGAGAGACGAGTAAAAGCAATTGGAATTGGAGCGATCGCTCGATTTTTGTAGTGGGGGATGCAGACCAATCTATTTACTCCTTCCGCATGGCGGATTACACAATTTTGTTAGGTTTTCAGCAAGACTTTGGTGATGGTTTAGGAGATGAAGATACGCGGACGATGGTGAAATTAGAAGAAAACTATCGCTCGCGAGAAAACATTCTGCAAGCAGCCAACAAACTGATTGAAAATAATACCCAAAGAATCGATAAAATCCTCCGTCCCACACGAGGAATGGGAGAAAAAATCTATTGTTATAAAGCAGATGACGAACTTGACGAAGCCAGATTTATCCTCAGTCAAATTCGACATTTAGCCCAGAAAAATCCTGAACTGAATTGGGGTAGTTTTGCCATTTTATATCGCACCAATGCCCAATCGCGATCCTTAGAAGATGCATTGAGAGGAAAACTACCCTACATTATTGTTGGCGGTTTAAAATTTTATGACCGCAAAGAAATTAAAGATGCCTTAGCCTATTTAAGAGCCGTTGCTAACCCAGCAGATACTGTTAGCCTATTGCGTGTGATTAATACTCCCAGACGTGGTATTGGCAGAACCACAATTGAAAACATTTTAGCCATGGCTCAGGAATTAGGAGTACCTTTATGGGATATTTTGAGTGATGAAACTTCTGTTAATACCGTAGCTGGGCGTGCAGCCAAGGCAGTTAATAAATTTGTCCAGGTAATTAAAAGCTTCCAAGAACAAGTTACTACTCTTGAAGCAAAAGATGTTCTGGAAGGAATCATGGAGAAATCTGGCTATGTTCAAGACTTAAAAGAAAAAGGCACAGAAGAAGCAGAAAACCGTCTCGAAAACATTCTCGAATTGTACAGTGCCGTGGGACAATTCCAAGAAGAAAACGAAGAAACAACCTTAGAAGCCTTCCTCGCTAATGCTTCTCTTGCTTCCGATTTAGATAACTTAGAAGAAGGACAGGAAGCAGTTTCTTTAATGACCCTCCATTCCGCCAAAGGCTTAGAATTTCCCGTCGTCTTTTTAGTTGGTTTAGAACAGGGCTTATTGCCCCATGTACGCAGTTTAAATGACCCCTTATCCCTAGAAGAAGAACGTCGCCTCTGC
The DNA here is from genome assembly GCA_964633315.1 of uncultured bacterium. Taxonomy (GTDB): domain Bacteria; phylum Cyanobacteriota; class Cyanobacteriia; order Cyanobacteriales; family CAWCAG01; genus CAZWGS01. Next base: position 2,986 of record CAZWGS010000229.1, read on the forward strand.
TACGTAGGAATTACTCGCGCCCAAGAACAACTATTTATTAGTCATACCAGAGAACGTTACCTCTGGGGTTCAAAAGAAGTAGCGATTCCCTCACAATTTCTCAGTGAATTACCTCAAGATTTAATTGCTAGTAACATACCGCCAGTAATTTCTTACCAAAGAAAGCAAACTAAGAAAACTACAACCAAGAAATCAACAGCAAAAGTTAAGCACCATTGGAAGGTAGGAGATGCCGTTATTCATAAAACCTTTGGTAATGGAGAAATCACCCACGTTTTCGATTCAGGAAAAAAGGTTTCTGTGGCAGTTAAATTTGCCAAATTAGGACAGAAAATTCTAGACCCAACCATAGCGCCGATGGAGAAAATGTAGGTTGGGTTGTGTTGAGGAAACCCAATAGAAAAACATTTAAGGTATTTAGTTTTAGATTAAATTTTTGCGATCAACAATGTAGGGACGTAAAATTTTACGTCCGTCATGCAGGTTGATTTAGCGAAAGCGTAACCGAAAAAACATTGAAGGTGTTGGGTTTCACGTTGTTTAACCCAACCTACGGCTAAATTTGCAAAAGTGGATTCGCTAGAGTAGAAGAAATCGTCAAAGTAAAAATACAGATTAATTACAAATCCCCATCACTTCCTGCTTCTCAGAGGTAAGTGATATTTAGTTGTCAATCTAGGAATAGAAACGCAACCATGCAGCATTTACCCAAGAAATTAACCAAATCCCTTTTCCTTTTCCCCTTC
>CAZWGS010000230.1:0-3709 GCA_964633315.1 uncultured bacterium
GATTCTCCGGTAGAGACGTACCAGAGGCTAACGCCGACGCCGCAGGCTCTGGTACATCTCTACAAAATCTATCTGTCTCATTATTTTTCCAAATTGGTATAAGATTTTTTTTGATTTTTGAGTCAAAAAAAGGAGTTTATATGGAAACTATGGTTACCAGAAATTATCTGGTAACCAAACTAGTTAAACTAAGCTATTCGAAGATATTTATGATTTTTGTTCTTAGTTCGACTGTAGTAGATTTTCTGTGTTAACTGTTTCAGACCGTGGTTAATTCTTTTGCAGAATTTATATTTTCTAAAGTTAAGCCAGAACAGGTTCGTTTTATTAAGCCAGTAAGTACATTACCTGGTCCAATTTCTACTACTCGTTCAATTTCATTTTCTGGTAGTGCAAGTGAAATTTCTCGCCAACGCACCGAACCAGTCATTTGTTGTACTAAGCGCTTTTTCAGAACCTCAGCATCTGTTGTCGGAACTGGTTCTACATTGGATAACACTGGAATCGTAGCCTGTTGAAAATTCACAGATTCCAAAATATCTTGAAATTCAGCAGCCGCCGCAGACATTAAGGGAGAATGAAAAGCTCCCGAAACATTTAAAAGAACTGCTCGCCTTGCTTTAACTTGAGACATTACCGCTTCTACGGCTTCCGGAGTCCCAGAAATCACTACCTGGGCTGCACTGTTATCATTTGCTAGTACTACATTTTCGGTTTGAGCTACAACTTTTTCCAGTTGCTCGCGGTCAAATTTCATTAATGCTGCCATTTTACCACCAGCAGCATTATCCATCAGTTCAGCACGTCTTTTCACTAGGCGAAGTCCTGCTGACCAATCAAATACACCAGCCACATAAAGGGCTACATATTCTCCTAAGCTGTGACCAGCAACCAAATCTGGTTTATCTCCTTTCTCGCGGAGAATATCAGCAAGAATACTTTCCACAACATAAAGACAAGGTTGGGTGTAGAGAGTACGTGATAAATTTTCTGAATCACTTTCACACATTTGTGTGACTGACCAGCCTAAGATTTCTTTGGCTTGAGTGAATTTTTCTTTAGCAGACGGTATATCCAATAAATCCATTCCCATCCCTACGGATTGGGAGCCTTGTCCGGGAAAAACCCATGCAGTTTTTGTCATTTGCACTTTGTCATTTGTCATTTTTCATTTTCTATCTGTCATTTGTCATTCCTCCTATACGCCGACGGTGGACGCTAACTTTGATTCCCCTTCCAGGAGACACATACACCATTTGTCCTTTGTCTAATAATCAACAAGCAGTGATATGCCGTAGCCATCTGCTTTGTAATTGATGACTAAGACAAACGACAAATGAATGACACAATGATTATCTTCCCCATTGGAAAATAGCTGCTCCCCATGTAAGACCAGCACCAAAGCCTGATGTTGCAATAATATCGTTGGTTTGAATTTTATTTTGTCTTACAGCCTCATCTAAAGCTAAAGGGATGGAAGCAGCAGAAGTATTGCCATATGAGGCAACATTGCTGATTACCTTTTCAGGTGGAATTTTGAGACGTTCCGCGACTGCATTGAGAATACGTTGATTGGCTTGATGTAAAACTAACCAATCGATCTGTTCTACAGTTAGTTGGGCATGAAATAAAGCTTTGTCAATAATTTCTGGAACTTTTTGCACGGCAAAACGGTAGACTTCTTTGCCATTCATTGCTAATGCTTGATAATTCCCTTTCGCTACAACAACTTCCTCAGTTAGTTTTCGTGGAGATGGTGTATAAGGAACATTAAGACAACCATTTTGGGTGCCATCACTTTTAAGTTTAAACCCCAGTAAACGATCGCTTTGATTAGCTTGCAATACTACCGCCCCTGCACCATCACCAAATAAAACACAAGTGCGTCGGTCTTCCCAATCTACCCATCGAGAGAGAATATCTGCCCCAATCAACAATACATTTTGGTAAACACCAGTTCTTATGTACTGAGCAGCAGTAACAAGTCCAAATACAAAGCCTGAGCAAGCAGCTGTCAAATCAAATGCTACCGCTCTATCGGCTCCCAAAGCTGCTTGAACTTGACAAGCGCTACCAAATAAATCATCAGATGTAGAAGTTGCCAATAAAATTAAATCGACATCTTGTGGTTCAATTCCAGCCATAGCAAGTGCTTGTTGACTAGCACTTGTCGCAATATCCTTTAAAGACTCGCCTGGGTTTGCCAGTCGGCGTTGACGAATACCAGTTCTTGTAGATATCCATTCATCTGTAGTTTCCAGAAATTGCATTAATCCCTGATTATCCAGGGAATTTTTTGGCACTGCCGAGCCACTTCCTGTAATTGCTATTCCTAAATTCTGCACTCATTTTCTCCGAATTTATAAGCCTTTCGCAACCAGTTATGAGCTATGAATATATAGATAAAAGTAACATCCATTGACTACGCATATCCAAACTGCTTTGTCACTTCGGCTGACTATTAATACTGCAGACACAATCTATAAAGGACAGAGAACCATAGAGAAAAAGAACCATAAGGGCAAAGAATACCTTTTCTACCCCGGTATAGGGGTGTCACTAGCAGACAATGACAGCTAATGACTTTGGTCTGGGTGGGTAAATAGGGCTCAAGTGATACTACTCGGAAGCCAAACTACTAACCTGCGGATGGATGCGTTCCAATACTTGATTATCCACAGCTTCTTTTGCCATACGAATAGCATTAAAAATAGAAGGTGCTTCAGAACTACCGTGACTGATAACGCAAATTCCATTCACTCCCAAAAGTAAAGCGCCACCATGCTCCGCATGATCCATACGTTGTTTGATCCGCTTTAGATTTGGTTTTAAAAGTGCTGTGCCAATTTGACCATGTAAGCCTGATGGTAATTCTTCCCGCAGAATTTGCAGTATGATTTCTCCAACAGCTTCAGCAAATTTTAGTAAAACATTACCAACAAAACCGTCGCAGACAATAACGTCAAAGCGTCCTGATAAAACATCACGACCTTCAGCATTGCCAAGAAAAGAGATTTGCGAGTTGGAGGTCAGTATTTGATGGGTGCGAATTGCCAGGTCATTTCCCTTACAATCTTCCTCACCAATGTTTAATAAACCTACCTTTGGTTCGGCAGTTCCCAATACATATTGGCTGTAAACCGAACCCATAACAGCAAACTGCTCTAAAAACTTAGGGCGACAATCTACGTTTGCACCTACATCTAGTATCAGTACAGGTTTGCTGGCAATCATAGTGGGAAAAACAGCACCAATTGCCGGTCTGTCAATTCCGGGAAGTCGTCCTAAGCGGAGTAAAGCTGCTGCCATCGCGGCACCGGAGTGACCGGCACTAATCGCAGCATCTGCCTTTCCTTTTTTTACTAAGTCCATTACGACATTGATTGAAGCGGAACGCTTGCGCCTAACGGCAGACAAAGGCTCCTCATCCATCTCGATCGTATCTGTAGCACTTACGATTTCCACTTGCCCCAAATTAGTGTTTGAAGGCAGGGCTGCTTTAATTTTTTCGGGTTCACCCACAAGTAAAACTTTTACACCCAATTCCTCTTGAGCTCGCAGTGCGCCAGCAACGATCTCATCGGGTGCGTGGTCCCCTCCCATTGCATCAATTGCGATACGTTCGCCAGTCGATACCATTGCTACTAGCTTCTAGAAACCTTACAAATTTTATCAGATACCTATCTCAAAGAGAGTGGCTTTATTATTC
>CAZWGS010000231.1:0-3482 GCA_964633315.1 uncultured bacterium
CTCCAGATTACCATTAATTTCTTATCAAGGAGCCTGGATTCAAGACCCTGCAACACAACAGTTACATCAACATTTATCTGTACCGAAAAATATTTCTGAACAACTGCTCGATCACTTTGAGCAACCTTCCCTACGCCAAATTTTATCTATCCACTTCTACATTGGGGATAAACTTTATGTACGGGAGCTAACTCCAGAAACCAAATCATATGCCGAACGCTCTAATATTGATGCGATCGCAGTGGGTGATTTACGGAATACTTTGGACAATGAACCAACAAAAATTTTAGCTTTATGCAATGATACAGACGTAATAAATCAACTGTTAACTAATTTACGCCACAGGTACACTCCCGAAGAATTATATTTGACTAAATCTGTTGCGACTTTTTTTGAAGCAACTCATCCACTAGTAAATAAAGGTGCAGCAGTTAGTTATTTAGCAGAAGAACTATTAGGGCTAAAAAGAAATAACGTCATGACTATTGGCGATAACTTCAATGATATTGAAATGCTAGAGTATGCTGGTATCGGTATCGCAATGGGAAATGCTCCAGAAGAAGTTAAAACCCATGCTCGATGGATTGCTCCCAGTGTCGATGAGGATGGAGCAGCAGTCGCAATTGAAAATATTTTATTATCTAACTGAATATTTTTAATCACAAAAAACTAAGTCAGCAGTAATTCTTGAAAAGAAAATAGAAACTGCTGACTGATTTGTTATTAGTTATAATTACCTAACATTAAGCTTTACGTTAGAGGTAATTTTTTCTGAGTTAAAATCCTAGGAGACTTATAAACATCAGAAAGAGCACCGACGACTGGCCGTGTTTCGTCTCGGTGCTCTCGCTGGTTCGCTCCTCACACAATTAACAATATATACCTGTTTTTTTGACAAGTCAACGGTTTATTTGAAGTCTTTACTTTTACTTCATAATCAGGTCTAAATTCCAACATCTTAGAAATATTAAAATTCGGAAAATGCAATCAGACCAAGTTTCTCTTCTATTACTCGCTCAAAAACCGATCGAGAAATCGCTATCAGCCCTAATCTTGCTTGGGCTAATTCCCGATGATTTATTTTTACTTCACCCCAAATACGACAATTAGTCCAAAAACTTTCAAAGCTTTGACTAAGACCTAGAGCGATGTTTTCCCATTTAACTGTCCGACCCACACAACTACTATCTAAGTTATCTAAAGTTTCGATTAACTTACTCATTAAATAAAATTCTGCCGGATTGACGAAACGTAACTGTCCTTCCTCTTTAAGCCAAGGTATTTCCGATGGTTGGATTATCGCCCATGAACTGGAGCCGACACCTAAATTGATTAATTCCTCGCCTGCTGCTAGTTGCATCAGAGAGCAACAACGAGCATGAGCATATTGGAGCGCAAAGCTATGAGAATTTACTAACTTTTGGCTCAAGTAAGCTTTGCTCAAACTCAAATATTTATCAGAATTTGAATATCTATGAGAACTTATACTCTGATTCTCATGTGTTTTTATTTCATTCCAGACTTCTCCCCCGCTGAGACGCTGCAAAAAAGCAGCTAATAAGTGTGGGGTTGGTTCTATATAGATTAAGCCCGGAGAAACAATTTCTACTTTCAACTCTTGGTCATAGTTTGCCCAGAGGTAACACACTACCTCTTGAGCGAACTTCATAGAATGAAGATTCTGAGATTTTTTTTGTTGTAGTGCGACCCCAGAAATATATAAAACCCTATTTAAATCTCTACTTTTATGTAGATGAATATTTGTTTGACTAATGGATATCAATTCCTGATTCGTATTTGTATTACTTAAGGCTTCTACTAAAATAGCGCGCAGTAGCTGTATAATCGCTGTGTATTTATTTACTGAGGCTCTAGGATACACATAAAATCCAGTTTGTATGATTATTTAAGGAGTTTTACTTCAAAATACCGACTCGCTGTCATCTCCCTTTAGACGTAATTTTAATATTGAGGGAGAAAATATGAGAATTTTGCAAAATTTCTTGAATTATGGGTAAATTTTACTACAATCATTGTACAGTAGAGAAGTATAACAAAAGAGTAGAAAATTATATTTCTACTTTTTGCATGGCTGGTGACTTTAGGTTAAGTCCTATGTCGCCAACGAGAAGACACTCCTTGCACCTTTTTTTTTGACGTCTTTTCTTTGTCTTCAGCCGAACGCTCTTTGTTACCTATGCAATCTCCATCCTCCTTTTCAGAAGCATCAAGGCCTTTTTTAACTTGGCAACGGATTCTTGATTGGGCTCAAGAACACTACCGCTGCCGCACCTTTAGCAAAGATGAGCGCATTCCAGCAAGACCTGGATTGCTATATTTGGTGCAAAGGGGTGCAATCCGTATGGTCGGAACAGCACAAGTTAGCGCCACTGCTTCTCAGTTAACATCTCGACGGATTAATAGAACACCAGAAGAAGCATTCTTAGGATTTGTGGGCGCTGGTCAACCATTTGAAATAGTGGCTCAGTCACCATTCACCCTCCAATCCTATGCTCATGTAGATCAAACTGCCGTGTTGTGGATGTATTGGCACGATCTAGATAATTGGCCACATTTTCGTCGAGAAGTCATGGATGCTTTCAGGTATCAGCACCAGCGTAAGCTGTTGTGGCTGAGTGCCTTAGGGCAACGACGGACAATTGATCGACTCTTAGGATTCCTAACATTATTGATTGAGGAATACGGCGAGCCGGCAATGAGTGAAACAGACCCCGATGTAATTCGTGGCTATTGTCTGCCATTCCCACTAACTCATGCTCAAATTGGTAGTGCTATTGGTTCAACTCGCGTCACAGTTACTCGCTTGATGGGTAAGTTGCGTCAGCGTGGCTTAATCCTAACCCAAGGCGATAATTTGATTTGTCTGCCAGCAGAATCTATCAGTAGAGCTAGCTAAGTTAAAGCAGTTTGGTTAACTACAGCAGGTGTCAGCGAATTCTGACAAACTCATGTCGGTTAATTAATTCCTGTCCCTGCTCGGTTAATAACAAATCGGCATATACTCTACCTGCTTGTTCTTCAATACGCCCATTCTGTTTGACCACCACGAACAGATTGCGCGTAATCGGGTAGCTTCCAGACCGAAAAAACCTCAATGTTCAACTTGTTGCTTTTACTAGGATATTCAGATGGGAGGACAAGTCGTCCTTGGTAAGAAGTAATAAACTTCCCTTGTTTATTTTGTATGGGTCAGCTTTTGAGCGAACATTGGGGAACTATCTCTGGAGCAGAATAAATACCTCCTGGATTTTGAGCTATTTGATTTAGCGCTAGCGTAGTTGTAGAAACAAGTTTCACTTGAGACCCAAAAGCTTAATCTCCCAAAATATATTCAACAAAAATGTTGACTGTTCCACCCTCATTTTGTAGATGGGAGCACTATTGAATATAAATATATAATTCCAATTAAAGTAATTGAAATTAGTAAAGATAATACGTAAGCTCTTATTTAGTTTTTATCA
>CAZWGS010000232.1:0-3355 GCA_964633315.1 uncultured bacterium
TAGAGTGTTTTCCTGGACAACTAAATCAGGTTTTTCTGAATATTATTGCCAATGCTATTGATGCTTTTGATGAAACTGCTCAGGATTTATCTTACTCAGATTTAGAAGCTAAACCTCAGAAAATCACGATTCAAACTTCACAACTGACGGAACAAAATGTTTTGCAAATAAAGATAGCTGATAACGGAAAAGGGATGAAATCCCAGGTACACGAGAGGATTTTTGACCATTTATTTACCACTAAAGGTGTGGGTAAGGGAACAGGTTTAGGGTTGGCGATCGCACGTCAAATTGTGGTAGATAATCATTGTGGTAGCCTAATTTGTAATTCCCAAGTTGGTCAGGGAAGTGAGTTTATTATTAAACTTCCTATTTCACAGCAAGGTTGAGGGTAAAAGATTGGTAAGTAAGTCAACCTAATTAAACGTCACACTAGTTCCCTAACCGCCTATATTCCAAAGTCCTTAAACTAAAAGTATTTTATGTTTAATAAAGTGGGGCTACTTAAATGTTTAGTTAGATAGAGACAAAATGATTGTACGCATATAGCGCTACGCATATAAGTTAGGACACAATAGATCGTTTAAAAGTGAACAATAACAAGAAAATAGGGAACAGATAAATGTCCTAATGTTGTCCTTGAGCGCTATAACAGGAGTACTTGAGATTACTGGAAAAGGTGAAAGGATTTCAGACCTATTTTTTTGATGAGTTGCGATAGAGAGCGATTGTGGCTGTAAACTAAATATCGATTCATTTCATCTCCCCTGTAATCAATTGAGAGGTAAGTAGCGTGGAAGGGAACAACCCACAAGATATTCAAGCAAATCCACTATCTGATTCCCAAAACCACAAGCAACCAGAGATGGGGGGAGGTTTACCAGTATTAAAATACTGGAGTGAGAAGACACTATCCCCGGAAGGTTACCAACTGTGGAAAACTCTATTCCACAAAAGCGCTTGCTTATCTTGTTCCTGGGGAACAGGGGGACAAAAAGGTGGATTTACCAACGAAGAAGGAGAGAAGCTACAACGCTGTATGAAAAGTGTTGAATCCATCCTTTCAGAAATTCAACCACCTATTAGTAATAACTTCTTTGAAGAGCAAAATATTAGCCAACTCCAGCAACTCACTTCTCTAGAAGCAGATAGATTAGGTAGATGGAGTTTTCCCGTAATTTTATCTGCAGATAGCACTCACTACCAAAAAATTAGTTGGGAGGAAATTTATCAGCTTGCAGAAACAGCTTTTAAGATTACTCCAGAAAGAGTAGCATCTTATAGTTCTGGACGTTCTTCCAATGAAGCGGCTTTTTTGCTGCAATTAATGATGCGAACTTTAGGTTCTAATAATCTAGCTGATTGTTCAGATCTTTGTCACGCCCCTTCAACTTTTGGACTGAAGCAAACTTTTGGTACTGGTACATCAATGGTCAGTTTAAAAAGTTTACAACAAACTGATTGTGTTGTCCTCGCAGGTTCCAATCCTTCCTATAATCATCCCCGCTTGATGAATGAGTTAATTAAGTTGCGAGAGAGGGGAGGAAAGGTGATTATTATTAATCCAGTAAAAGAAAAGGGATTAGTAAAATTTGCTTCTCCAGCTTTCCCTCTCACATCTTTGCTAACAGGTTCAGAAATTGCTTCTGTTTATCTTCAACCCATTCCTGGTAGTGATATTGCTCTCTTTGTTGGGATACAAAAATATCTGATTGAGCAAGGCAAAATACAGCAAGAATATCTACAAGCCTACACCGAAAATTGGTCAGAAGTAATTAATTATGCTCAATCCACATCCTGGGAGACAATTACCCAAACCTGTGGTGTTTCCCAAAGAGAAATTGAAACTGCTGCTGAAATAATCGCTGCATCACCAAAAGTAGTATTTGCTTGGGCGATGGGAATTACTCAACAACAAAATGGTGTGGATAATGTAAGCTGTATTGCTAACACTGCTTTGCTTACTGGAAATGTGGGTAAATTAGGTGCAGGATTAATGCCAGTAAGGGGACATTCCAATGTTCAAGGTTTTGGTTCAATGGGAGTTACTGTGCGTCTTAAAAAAGAAATTCAACAGTCCCTAGAAAAACTTTTAGATCGCTCCCTTTGTAGAATACCAGGATACGATACCCAAGCTTTAATCGCCGCCGCAGATGCAGGAAAGGTGGATACTCTTATTTGTGTGGGTGGTAATTTGTATGGCGCTAATCCCAACTCCCAGCAAGTGAAACGGGCTTTAGGTAAAATTAAAACGATTATTTATTTAGCTACGAAGCCTAATTTAGGACATTTTCATGGCTTAGCAGAGCAGAATACTATTATTATTCCTGTACTCAATCGCTTTGAAAATCCCCATAAAACCACTGTAGAGTCTGGGAATAATTTTGTGCGCTTCAATGATGAGGGTAAAACCCATCTGAAAAATGGTGATTTGATTGCTGAAGTAGATTTTATTACCGAATTAGCCCATCGCATTCATGGGGAATATCCAGTTGATTGGCGCAAACTGCAAGATACCAAATATGTGCGACAGTTAATATCCGAAACAATTCCTGGTTTCGAGAAGATGTCGACTATTGATGAGACTAAAGAAGAGTTTACTATTGGCGGGCGTATTTTCCTAGAGCCTCATTTTCCCACACCCTCTGGGAAAGCAACAATGCATCTTACCCCATTACCAAGCTTAAAACTTCCTCCAGCAACTGATTTTGGTGTTAGTAATTACACTCGCGGTTTAGTCCTAGCCTTAATGACAGGGCGTAGTTATGCTCAACATAACACTGTAGTTTATCAAATTCACGACCAATATCGAGGAATGTCCCATCGCCATTGCATATTAATCAACCGCGAGGATGCTCAAAGTGTTGGTTTACAAGAACATGAGCGTGTTACGGTTAAAGGAAATGCTAGCCAATTGAATAATATTGAAATTATTTATGGTGAAGTGCGCCCTGGAGCTGCTTTAATGTTTTATCCAGAGGTAAATGCGATTTTTAACCCTGCAAAAGAATCGCGTTGTGGAACTCCTGCATTTAAGCGAGTGCCTGTACTTGTTTACGCAAAAGTATAGAGCAAACTGACTCACAGCTCAAGCTTGTTATACCAAATCTGATAAAATCTCTCCCTACTTCCCCAACTCCCCATTTCCCCAACTCTGTACTTATTACTTATTACTTACGCCTGATGTAAATTAAAAACAAGCCTTGTAGCGTGAGGATTTTGAGTCTGCTATGAAATCATGTTTAAAGGGACTACATAGGCAATTACAAGGGTTTCAGAACTTAATTCACATTAGACGTTACTTATTAATCTTGTGGAAACTAGAAATGATTACAGGATGTCTGAATCCTTTGAT
>CAZWGS010000233.1:0-3301 GCA_964633315.1 uncultured bacterium
ATATTTCTGAGGTTAGGCAACGGGCGCTGACTGATGATGTGGTGGAGTTCATGGCACAGAGATTACAGAAATTACCGACGGAAACTCAGGAGGTGTTGAAGTTAGCTGCTTGTATTGGTAATCAGTTTGATTTACATACTTTGGCGATTGTTAGTGAGAGTAAAAAAGAAGAGACAGCAGATAGTTTGTGGAAGGCTTTGCAAGAGGGTTTTATACTTCCTCAAAGTGATGTGTATAAGTTTTATCTGAGCCATGATGACTCTGGAAAAAATAATCAAACCAATGAAAATGCTCAATATCGTTTTTTACATGATCGGGTGCAACAAGCTGCTTATTCTTTAATCTCTGAAAATTTAAAAAACAACACACATTATCAAATTGGAAAATTATTGTTGCATTATTTACCTCAAGAGAAACTAGAAGAAAATATCTTTGAGATTGTTAATCAACTAAATCAGGGTATAGAACTAACAGAAACTCAAGTAGAAAGAAACAAATTAGCTGAATTAAACCTTATAGCTGGGAAAAAAGCTTTAGCATCAACAGCTTACCTTGCTGCAACTAAATATTTGAATATGGGAACTAAGTTTCTCAATGAGGATAGCTGGCAAAATCAATATAGGCTCACACTAAATATTTATGAAGCTTTGATTGAAGCAGAATATCTAAATATCAATTTTACCCGTGCCCAAACCTTAGCTAATTTTGTATCAGAGCAAACGAAAAGTGTACTTGATCGCGTAAAAGTGTGCGAACTAAAAATTCAGATGCACATGGCTCAGGCAGAAATACAAAAATCACTGAATGTAGGAAAATCAGCTTTAGATATTCTCGGCGTTGATTTAAATGATGCGCCTGATTCCTCAGAAATTGAATTACCAAAACTATCTGATATCGCATCACTACCCATGATGCAAGATGCCCAACAAATTGCAGTAATGAAGATATTAATTGCAATTCTTGCACCAGCCTACATCATGAAACCTGAACTTTTACCTCCTATGCTCTTCATAGCGATCAATCGGAGTGTAAGGTATGGACATATCTCGCTGACAGCACAAGCCTATGCATGGTATGGGCTATTCTTGTGTGCTTCCCAGAAAGATTTAGAGAAGGGATATTACTGTGGTTTGCTAGCATTAAAAGTATTAGAGAGATTCCCTACTCAAGAATTAGAATGCTGTGTTAGTGAATTATTTAATGTTTTTATTCGACCTTGGAAAGAGCCTTGGATTAACAGTATAAAACCCTTGGAAAAAGATAGAGAGAATGGTTTTGAAACAGGCAATATTGAGTATGCTAGTTATGCAACAGCTCATCGCTGCACCTATCTCTACCTATCTGGAAAAAATCTACAAGAGGTACAAGAACAACAAAATATTGCGTTGGAGATATTGCATCGGGTTAAGCAAGAACATTCCCTGGGTCATGCTAGAATTTGGGGTCAACTCGTATCTAATCTACTACAGGATGTTGCCGATTCCAAAAAGCTTTCAGGAGATTATTTTGACGAAACTGAGCTTTTACCTCTCTTTTGTGCAGGGGGTGATCGATCTCTACCATTTACAGCATATTTAGCTCAATGTATTCTGAACTATTTATTAGAAGATTACTCAGCAGCCATTGCAGCAGCAGTTAATGCAGAGACTGATGCTGAGTTTGCATTGGGGGTTACGGCTGTAACCTATAACTTTTTTTATTCTCTTTCTCTGCTTGCAGATTGCAGTGATGGGTATGAATTAAAAGATAATTGTACGTTGACAGAAAATAACAATTATCAAGCTCTGTTAGAGCGATTAGAAATTAATCAGATGTTAATGAAAGAGTGGTCAGTTATTGCCCCTGAAAACTGTGAACATAAATATGATTTAGTGGAAGCAGAAAAGTGCCGAATTTTACGACAAAAAAAAGAAGCTATTGAACTATATGACAAAGCAATTTCAGGAGCAAAAGCTAACAAATACATCCAAGAGGAAGCCCTAGCTAATGAACTTGCTGCTAAATTCTACCTCAATTGGGGCAAAGAAAAAGTTGCGGCTGGCTATATGCAAGAAGCTTATTACTGTTATTCTCGTTGGGGAGCTAAAGCGAAAACTGATGACTTAGAAAAACGCTATCCTAACTTACTCATTCCAATCCTGCAACAGGTAAAAGCAACCATAAATTCTTTCGAAACTCTATCTTCCCTAAGCCAATCTAATATTTCTATTCATAAATCCACTACTACTAATAAATCCTCTATCATTAGCATCAATAGTGCTCTCGATTTTGCTACTGTACTCAAAGCTTCTCAAGCTCTTTCGGGAATTATTAAACTTGATGAATTACTGCGCCAACTTACCCAAATAATCTTACAAAGTTCTGGAGGTGATAATTGTAGTTTAATCTTACCAAATCAAGATGGAAATTGGCAGTTGCAAGCAGTTTCTACACCCGAAAAAATAGAACTTTGTACTGAATCCCTAGAACGTAACCCTAAACTACCGCTTAAATTAATTAACTACGTCAGAAATACCCAAGAATTAGTGGTTATTGATGAGCTTAAAACTAATTTGCCTGTTATTGACGAATATCTCCAGCAAAAGCAACCTCAGAGTGTGTTGTGCTTGCCTATTTTTAATCAGGGAAGTTTGATTGGTATCGTCTTTTTAACTAATCATGCTACTAGTGGCGCGTTTACAACAAATAGAATTCTGGTGCTAAATTTCCTGTGCACCCAAGCAGCTATTTCACTAGAAAATGCACGCCTCTATCAACAAGCACAAGATTATTCCCAACAGTTAGAGGAATCACAATTACAAATTGTGCAAAATGAAAAGATGGCTTCTTTGGGTAATTTAGTAGCGGGGGTAGCTCATGAAATCAATAATCCTCTCGGTTTCCTCAACGGTAGTATTGACAATGCGAAGGAATACCTCAAGGATATTATTGAACATCTTGAACTCTACCAAAAATATCATCCTAATGCAGCCGAACCAATACAAGAAAATGCTGAAGAAATTGATTTAGATTTCCTATGTGAAGATATACCCAAACTACTCGATTCGATGGAGAAAGCAACTAAGCGGATTAATAAGATTAGCAATAGTTTGCGCACTTTCTCTCGTGCTGATACAGAACATAAAGTTAGTGCTAACCTCCATGAAGGATTAGATAGCACCCTAATGATTCTCAAATATCGTCTCAAAGCTAACGAAAAACGCCCTGCGATTCAAGTGATTAAAGATTATGGGAAATTATCTCCAGTAGAGTGTTTTCCTGGACAACTAAATCAGGTTTTTCTGAATATTATTGCCAATGC
>CAZWGS010000234.1:0-3278 GCA_964633315.1 uncultured bacterium
AGCACTCCATTGAGATTCTGGCAAAAATGGAATATCTGGATCTGTGTGGTGGACGAGAGTAAAAGTACTCATCCAAAAGTGATATACCAACCATGGGATAAACCAGAATTTAATAAATCCCCAGATACCAGTTGTGATAATCAATGTAGGAAATGCGATCGCTGCAAACAGAACTACCACAGCCACAGATAGTTTGACATCTGATTGGTCTTGTTTGCGGTATTGACGCCAGTCAAAATGTAGATTTGCCCAATGCAAAATGGAGGATAACCACCACAAGCGCTTGCGCATTAATACTTCAAAAACTGACTTGTCCAATTTTGGCCAAGTTTCATAAAATTCAGGTCTAATGGGATGCCAAGCATTATCCTCGTCCAATTTGTTGGTGTGAAGATGGTGATGATTGTGCTTGATTCGCCAACTGTGAAAGGGATAAATCAAAGGCATAAATGCCAAGTGTCCCACTAAATCGTTCACCCAACGGCTTTTTGCAAAAGAACGATGACCGCAGTCATGACCGATAACAAAAAAACCAGTCAAAGCAGTCCCAGCAAAAACCCAGGCTAAAGGTAAAAGGTACCAAGGAGAAAAAGCGATGCTGGCATAACCCAAGCCAACCATCAAAACATTAATTACTGCTCCCGTCCAAGCTTTGCGATGATTCAGCTCAAAACATTCCTTAGGCAGAGTTTTGATGATATCTTGTAACTTTAGTTTGGAATCGCCAAGGTCATCACTTGGCTTCTGGCTATTTATTGTTGATGTAGTCATGTATATTTGAACGCAAACAAACTCGACCGCCAAACCACAATGATAGTAGCTTGTCGCAAAGTTTTGTAACCTGATTCGTTTGGATTATACCAATCGAAGCTACCCCAGCGCACTCAAAATTCATAGCTAATTTTTTATATTGTTTTAATATTTCTCTTATTTGAGACCCGAAACCCCCACTTCTAGACTGAGTAAACAGCCCAGAAATGGGGGTTGTGAGTACTTTTGCAAAGCGAAGTAATAATCGGGTATTAATCCAATTTCGCTAATTTTTTTGTGAATAATGCATTGCAGCACTTTTTTTCGGGGTTTGGAAAATCTTTTACAGCAATAAGACAGTAAGTATTATTACTTTTAACTATTACTCTTAAGACTCCGTTTTTGCTAGCTTGACATCTTTAGCTAAACCCAAAAATTGTAATAACTGAATTGTCATCCAGGTCATATCTATTTCCCACCATTTCAAGCCATGGCGAGCGGAATATTGGAAAGCATGGTGATTATTGTGCCAGCCTTCACCAAACACAAGTAAAGCTACCCACCAGCAGTTAGTGGACTTATCATTAGACTCGTAGGACTGATAGCCAAATTTATGGGTAGCACTGTTAACTAGCCAAGTACAGTGATAAACCCAAACAATTCGAGCAAACACTCCCCAGAATACAAATGACCAGCCACCTATAAGCAAAAGTGTTAAACCTAAAAGAATTTGAACGGGAATAAAATATTTTTCCAAAAACTGATAGACTGGGTCATCAATAATATCTTTGGTAAAACGAGGAACTTCGGATTTAGAAGGTGATTGATAGATCAACCAACCTATGTGACTCCACAGGAAACCCTTGTTGGAATCATGTGGATCCAATTCTTTGTCGGAATGTAAATGGTGAATGCGATGGGTTCCTACCCACTCAATTGGACCACCTTGGCAAGCAAGAGTACCACAGAATACTAGAAAATACTCCAGCCATTTGGGGGTCTGAAAGCTACGGTGAGTTACAAGGCGGTGAAAGCCTAAGGTAATACCCAAGCCACCAGATAGCCAATAGAGAAATAATGCAACACCGACTGCTTCCCAACTAAAGTTGTTGGGAAGGAAGGCAAATGCAGCTCCGACGTGCAAACCTACAAAAAATAGGGTGTTAACCCAGTTAATTTTCGGTTGAGTTGATGTAGCAATTGTCATGCGGTAACCTAAATGGAAATTATTGAGCCTAGGCTGTGCGGTCCGTTTGTCGCTTTACGACCTAAATCCGAATCCGGTATTTTTTTATAATGAGGTACTGATGAACAGCGTCGAACAGCTGCACGAAGCAGAACAGGCACTCTTAAAGATCTTTTCTGGAATTGACGCTAAGGTCAAGCAAAATCTTAAACGAGTATTAAATGCCTTTCGTCATCATAAGGTAGGTGCGCACCATTTTACTGGTGTAACAGGATACGGGCATGATGATTTAGGACGGGAAATTTTAGACAAAGTATTTGCGGAAGTTATGGGAACTGAAGCAGCCGTGGTACGGGTGCAATTTGTTTCAGGTACTCATGCAATAGCTTGTGCTTTGTTTGGAGTTCTCCGTCCCGGAGATGAAATGTTAGCAGTTGCAGGAGCGCCTTATGACACCTTGGAAGAAGTAATCGGACTTCGGGGTCGCGATCGAGGCTCCCTGATTGATTTTGGTGTAAGCTACCGTCAATTGGATCTTACTCCAGATGGCACCATAGATTGGGAAAAATTATCTTCTGCCGTTAAGCAAAACACCCGTCTAGTCCTAATTCAAAGGTCTTGTGGTTATTCGTGGCGTCCGAGTTTATCAATTACTGATATTGAAAAAATCATTTACTTAGTTAAACAACAAAATCCCGATACAATTTGTTTTGTTGATAACTGTTATGGAGAATTTATCGAAACTCAAGAACCTTCCCATGTAGGTGCTGACTTAATGGCAGGTTCTCTAATTAAAAATCCTGGTGGAACGATTGTCAATGCTGGTGGCTACATTGCAGGTCGTGCTGAATTGGTAGAATCTGCTGCTTGTCGTCTAACCGCTCCGGGAATCGGTAGTGCTGGTGGTGCTACTTTTGACCAGAATCGTTTGTTATTTCAAGGATTATTCCTCGCGCCGCAAATGGTGGGAGAGGCAATGAAGGGCACTCACCTCATTGGTTATGTATTTGACAAGTTAGGTTATCCTGTTAACCCCGCACCTCTTGCTCCTCGCCGAGATGTAATTCAAGCGATTAAACTTGGTTCTCCGGAAAAATTAATTGCTTTTTGTAAGGCGATTCAAAGCCATTCTCCCATCGGTTCCTATCTAGACCCCATTCCCGATGAAATGCCGGGTTACGAAAGCAAAGTAGTAATGGCTGGAGGTACATTTATCGAAGGTAGTACCTCAGAATTTTCGGCTGATGGTCCTTTGCGTGAACCTTACGTAGTTTATTGTCAAGGTGGAACCCATTGGACTCATGTTGCGATCGCACTATCAGCTGCAATGGAAGCTGTTGAA
>CAZWGS010000235.1:0-3210 GCA_964633315.1 uncultured bacterium
CCTTGTAAGCCCCGTCTCAACACCGATTCTACGAATACGGTGTGAGCTTTCTCGCAGAAGACAGGTAAAATCTCTTAAGTTTCTAAATTGAGTTGGAGGTTGTACTCAGTGCGCTTATTGAAAACGATTTCGGGTTTACGCTCCTATTTATCAAACCATCGAACCCAAAAAACAATTGGTTTAGTACCGACAATGGGAGCCTTACACCCTGGTCATCTCAGTTTAATTGAGCGTGCTTGCCAAGACAATCAAATTGTTGTGGTTAGTATTTTTATCAATCCGCTCCAATTTAGTCCTCAAGAAGATTTGGATCAATACCCCCATTCCCTAGAAAAAGACCATCAGCTATGCCAACAGTTGGGAGTAGAAGTGGTGTTTGCTCCCAGTGCCATAGAAATGGGCATTACCGACAACACAGCAGGCTCATCAGACACCACAATGGTAATGCCGCCAGCAAACATGATATCTGGATTATGTGCTCCTTGGCGACCAGTTCATTTTCCCGGTGTGGCGACAGTTGTCACTCGACTACTCAATATTGTCCAGCCAACGACTGCTTATTTCGGCGAGAAAGATGCTCAGCAGTTAGCAATTATTCGGCGCTTAGTAGCAGATCTCAAACTTCCCGTAGAAATTAAATCTTGCCCCATTGTACGTGAAGCATCGGGACTAGCCTACAGTTCCCGCAATCAGTATCTTTCCCCAGAACAAAAACAACAGGCAAAAGTTTTATTTTGCGCACTGAGTAAGGCACAGCAATTATTTGAGACAGGTGAAATTGATAGTATGAACTTAATCTCAGCAGCAAAGGAAGAATTAGCGCTAGTCTCAGAAGTCAAACTAGAGTATTTGGAATTAGTTGATCCCCAAACCCTAATCCCCATAGCAAAAGTTGAATCTGCTGGTTTACTAGCAATCGCCTGTTGGCTTGGTTCTACTCGTTTAATTGATAATGTAATTTTGCGGCAACGCAAGCCAATTATAGCCATTGATGGTCCCGCAGGAGCAGGAAAATCCACAGTAGCTCGTCTTTTGGCTCAAAAGTTGGGTTTACTATATTTAGATACAGGAGCCATGTATCGAGCGGTTACCTGGTTGCTACTCGAGTCTGGTATTGAACTTGAAGATCAAGCTACTATTGCAGAAGTAGTTAGCCAAGCTCAGATTCAACTGCTCCCCAATAGCGATCCCCAAAAACCAGTATTAGTGAAAATTAATGGGAAAGATGTGACTCAAATCATCCGCACTCCCAAGGTTACAGCCCATGTTTCCCCTGTATCCCAACTGTCCTGTGTACGCCAAGTGCTAGTTGCTCAACAAAGAAAGTGGGGTGAAACAGGAGGTGTAGTGGCAGAAGGGAGAGATATTGGCACTAACGTCTTTCCTCAAGCTGAACTCAAAATTTTCCTCACCGCTTCTGTTTCTCAACGAGCCAAGCGTCGCTGGCAAGATCTTCAAGAGCGAGGAGAGAATGAGATCACACTCCAGGAACTGATACAAAAGATAGAAAAGCGTGATTTACTAGACTCTAGTCGCTCTCTTGCTCCCCTGCGTAAAGCAGATTCTGCTATTGAAATCAATACCGATAATTTAACAATTGAGCAAGTTGTAGAGGAAATTGCGCGACTTTACAGCAATAAAGTACTAAGATAAAAGCAATTAATCACTCAAGGTAAAACCTTGAGGATCATCTAATAGAGCTAGTTGCTCTAGATCTCTGAATTGATGAGATAATTCTCCTGATTTTAAGTATTATTTGTCGCTAAGGAGAATTGATAGAGAAAGGGTTAGACTGCACTATATTTTGGTTAGAAGTACTTACCTTACTGACTGCCATACAGGTGAAAATATAGTTAAAAGTAGTTTAAGGGAGTCTGAGACTTTTCTTTTTCCGGATTTTCTCCAAATTTAGTGGAAAGGGAGCAGTAGAAACGGTTAGCTTAAATACGGATTGTCTCTTTGAGAGAGCAAACTATGGCTTGGGCTAACTAGCAGTGGACAAAAACTTAAGAATTTAACTGGGGGAATAATTTTGCTTGGAGTTTAAGTGCTAGAGGCATTACCCAATTTGCCAGGGTACTTACTTCCTAGAGCAAAATGTATCAGGAGTGTTGCTAGGAAATCCATAGATTAAAGTGAATCTTGACTCAGAATTAATTGATATTTATCTGGGTAAATTAGTACATTAACGAGCAGTGAGGAGATTGGTAGGTGGAGAAACCCAATTCTTTTATGTGGCAGCACAGAACATTACTCACCATATTGGCTGCTGTTGGTAGCTTTGCTGTTGGTTTAATGGTGCCTTTGCAGCAAACATTTAAGCCAGGAGGTGCAGTGCATACTTCTGTTAGTGTCTTGCACAATCGCTATCGCAATAACCCCTCAGATGCTCAACTTTTAAAGATTGAGTCCCAACAAGTTTTTCAGTCTCTATCGAGTCGTTTACAGGTATTAGAGGAAGAGCAAGCTAAGCGATTGAGTTTTGCCGTGCCAAAAATGTTTCAGGGCAAGACTATCAATGATATTAAGCTAGCTAATGAAGAAAAAGTTATTGCCCTCACTTTTGATGATGGACCCTGGCCAGGAACAACCAATGATGTACTATACATACTGGATCAGTACAAAATTAAAGCAACTTTCTTTGTCGTGGGTCGCAACGTACAAAACTACCCAGAAATAACGAAGAAAATTGTACGCCATGGTCATGCCCTAGGCAACCATACTTGGAGCCATTACTACCACTACCACAACCCCTCGGCAGCATCAAGAGAAATTGACAACACCACAGCCAGAGTTTATAAAACAACAGGGGTGAAAATGTCTCTATTTCGTCCACCCGGAGGAGTTTTAAATAATGGTCTTGTGGCCTATGCTAGCAAGCAAAAGCAATCAGTGGTAATGTGGTCAGCAGATTCTCAAGATTACCGTGTTTCTGCCAATGCACTTCGCAATAATGTTTTGAAATATGCCGATCCAGGAGGTATTGTCTTGCTCCATGATGGTGGTGGTAATCGCTCTCGCACTGTTAGGGCTTTACCTGGAATTATTGATGAACTTAAAAATCGCGGTTATAGGTTTGTCACAGTGCCAGAATTGATGGAGATGAAGGTTAAGGAAGTTGAGGCAAGTCAGCAACAAAATTAAGTAATAAGTTTGAATTAACTATTTGTTTGAAAAATTAAATTTTAGGTGCATGGCACCCAAACAATT
>CAZWGS010000236.1:0-3198 GCA_964633315.1 uncultured bacterium
CAAATAAATAATGTAGAGACATAGCTGTTTGCCTTTGCCCCTACATTATCATCTTATTTTGACAGCAAGCTTGATATCACTGCATGAGTAGTACTCAAAATATGGCTAGATGTAGCTGTAACCTACATCATTCCCATACCGGGCATACCCATGCCCATACCACCCATACCACCCATGCCGCCCATGCCGCCCATGCCGCCCATATCGGGAGCGCCAGCAGCAGGTTTCTTCTCAGGTTTTTCAACTACAATTGCTTCGGTGGTCAAAACCATTCCAGCAATGGAAGAAGCATTTTGTAGAGAAGAACGAACAACTTTAGCAGGATCGATAATACCTGCAGCAATCAAATCTTCAAACTCACCGGTCGCAGCATTGTAACCAATGTTGAATTCAGTTTCTTTGACTTTAGAAACGATTACTGAACCTTCTACACCTGCATTATCAGAAATTTGGCGTAGGGGAGCTTCCAAACAACGAGCAACAATATCTGCACCAATTTTCTCATCTTCAGAAAGTGTAGCTTTGATTTCTTCTACTTTCTGGGAGAGATGGATTAAGGTTGTTCCACCACCAGGGACAATACCTTCATCTACTGCAGCTTTGGTCGCATTTAGAGCATCTTCGATGCGGAGTTTGCGATCTTTGAGTTCGGTTTCGGTAGCTGCACCAACTTTAATGACTGCAACTCCACCTGCTAATTTGGCAATGCGCTCTTGCAATTTTTCGCTATCGTACTCGGAATCAGTTTGTTCCAATTGCTTGCGAATTTGCTCGATTCGCTTTTGTACGTCTTTTTTGGTGACATCGCTAGCAGCAACGATGGTGGTATTTTCCTTATCGATTTCGATTTTACGGGCAGTTCCCAACATCTCTAAAGATGCGGTATCCAAACTCAAACCGATTTCTTCAGAAATCATCTGTCCGCCAGTCAAAACCGCGATGTCTTGTAA
This sequence comes from uncultured bacterium, assembly GCA_964633315.1. Taxonomy (GTDB): domain Bacteria; phylum Cyanobacteriota; class Cyanobacteriia; order Cyanobacteriales; family CAWCAG01; genus CAZWGS01. The sequence goes on from CAZWGS010000236.1 coordinate 951, forward strand.
CATTGCTTTGCGACGTTCGCCAAAACCTGGTGCTTTAATTGCACAACCAGATAAAACACCCCTTGCTTTGTTAACAACTAAAGTTGCTAAAGCTTCTCCTTCAACATCTTCAGCAATTATTAACAAGGGTTGACCGCTACGAGCAACTTTTTCCAGTACCGGAACTAAATCTTGGATGTTGCTGATTTTTTTGTCGGTAATTAAAATACGGGCATTTTCAAACTCTACTGTCATCCGCTCGTTATTGGTGATGAAGTAGGGAGAAATGTAACCCCGGTCAATTTGCATCCCTTCAACTACTTCTAATTCAGTTGAAAGAGATTTTGATTCTTCAACGGTAATGACACCATCTTTGGTGACCTTTTCCATCGCTTCAGCAATCATGCTACCGACTTCTTCATCGTTCCCAGCTGATACAGTGGCAACTTGAGCGATCGCACTACCTTCTACTGGCTTAGAAATCTTGGCAATTTCTTCTACCAAAATTTCAACAGTTTTATCAATTCCCCGTTTTAAACTGATGGGGTTGCTACCAGCAGCTACATTCTTCAAGCCCTCTTTAATCATGGCTTGAGCCAAAACTGTGGCGGTTGTTGTACCATCTCCAGCTACATCCTTAGTTTTGGATGCCACTTCCTGGATTAATCTTGCACCAGTATTTTCCAAAGGGTCTTGAAGTTCAATTTCTTTGGCAACAGTGATACCATCATTAACAATTTGGGGGGAACCAAATTTCTTTTCGAGAAGAACATTACGACCTTTAGGTCCTAGAGTGATTTTAACAGCATCAGCAAGAGCGTTAATTCCGCTCTCTAATGACCGCCGAGATTGTTCGTCAAAAGAAACTATTTTTGCCATTCTTTCATCAAAGAGTGCTTTCTGTCTAACAATTTAGCACTCAGAGGCGAAGAGTGCTAACTATAATTTTGACTTTTTTTCCTGTGAGCCCATAAATTACGGATGAATTAAACAAAAAAAGGAGATTATATGTTTAATATTCTTTTTGTACTTTAGGTTTGTACTTGAGGATTTATCCTAATTCTCAGATTCACTTGTAAGAAATATAAATTCAGATCGAGGTAGAAAATACAATATTTGCGGAACAAACAGATTAATATATCAGTTAATATTCATAGAAATTGACAAATATAGTTGATTTGGGGGATGAAATTATACGACTCCCTGCAGGCAATCGGAATTGCCGATCCCTACGGTTCCGGCTGGTTGGCAGTAGTTTTCACTTTTTTCTTGGCTTGGTTGGTAACATGGCGTCTAATGCCAATAGTACGTAAATTTGCTTTGCAGGTCGGTTGGGCTGACCAACCAAATGCAAGACGATTAAATCGAGAACCTTTACCTAATGCTGGCGGTTTGGCTATTTATGCTGGAGCGATCGCTGCTATTGTTTTGGCAACTCTTTTACGTCCGATCGAACTACACAGTGTTTTGGCACAAGTGTTAACGATTTTGTTAGGCGGTTCCATCCTAGTTCTGGTTGGATTCATTGACGACCAATTCAGTTTGCCAGCATCATTTCGCTTATTGATCCAAATTTTAACTGCTTTGTTGCTGTTTGCTAATGGAATTAGTTTTCAGTTAACCTTTGGTACTCCTATAGATCCATTCCTCTCAATGCTGCTAACAGTATTTTGGGTAGTGGGAATCACCAATGCTATCAATTTAATGGATGGTATGGATGGTTTAGTGGGAGGAGTAAGTTTTATTACTTCGATTAGTTTATTAGCAGTTTCAGCACAATTTCCCAACCGCGCCGCAGCGACTTTAATACTTGCTGCTTTATCTGGCGCTGCGCTGGGATTTTTACGACATAATTTTCATCCTTCCCGAATTATTATGGGTGATGCTGGTGCCTACTTTTTTGGTTATGTGCTAGCAGCCACAAGTATTTTGGGAGAATTACAAACCACGACAGTTGTTACCTTAGTACCGCCAGTTTTATTTTTATTGTTGCCGGTACTGGATACATCTCAAGTATTTATCCGCCGATTAATGGCAGGAAAAAACCCATTAACAACACCAGGAAAAGATCATTTACATCATCGCCTATTAGCTTGGGGATTATCCCAACGTCGTGCTGCTTTTGCACTGTGGTTTGTAACTTGGATTTTTAATTTACTGGCTATGAGAATAAGAGGTATGAGTATCAGTGTAATACTTGCAACTACAGCTAGTATTCTTATGTTATTAGGATTTGCAATTTGGCAAAGAATGCATAAAGTTTGACAAA
>CAZWGS010000237.1:0-3161 GCA_964633315.1 uncultured bacterium
ACCACCAGTATTAACAAAAGATTCAACATCAGCAGTAGCAATATCACCAAAAGCTATAATTTCTATGTTTCCAGCTGTACCATTAGAAGACCTTGAATCTACTTGTCCTAATGTAGTGTCAATCGAACCATTTTCACTGGTAATGGCTATATTTCCACCTCCACCACCAGTATTAACAAAAGATTCAACATCAGCAGTAGCAATATCACCAAAAGCTATAATTTCTATGTTTCCAGCTGTACCATTAGAAGACCTTGAATCTACTTGTCCTAATGTAGTGTCAATCGAACCATTTTCACTGGTAATGGCTATATTTCCACCTCCACCACCAGTATTAACAAAAGATTCAACATCAGCAGTAGCAATATCACCAAAAGCTGTAATCTCTATATTGCCACCTGTACCATCAGAAGACCTTGAATCTACTTGTCCTAATGTAGTATCAATCGAACCATTTTGACTGGTAATGGTGATATCTCCGCCATCTCCTACACCACTAGCACCAATAAAGGAGTTAACATCAGCAGTAGTAATATCACCAAAAGCTGTAATTTCTATATTTCCACCTGTACCATTAGTAGAAGTTGAATTTACTTCTCCTGATATAGTGTTAATCGAGCCATTTTCGCTGGTAATGGTGATATCTCCAGCTATACCAGTTAAGCCAGGAGGAATAAAGGAAGCAACTACTGTTATATCACCGTTAGGAGCTAGGATACCATCACCAATAACATTAATATCACCTGAGGCTTGTAGAGTAATATTCCCTCCATTTCCTCCATCAGTCGAAATTACAGTATCAATAGTCCCGATTGTCAGAGTTGCTCCTTGAATTGTAATATCCCGCTGACTCGCTTCAATAGTATCGCTGGGGTCCATGATGAAGTTTCCTACTCCATCTCCATCCGCATCTGCTGTAAAAGTAATTGAATGATTGGATTCAGGTTGAAAAGTTAATAAATTATCCGCTAAGTCTTCAATGATTATATCGTTCGTCGCTTCGAGTACTATTTCTGTTTGATTTGATAAATTCTCTAATGCATTCTCAGAAATTGTGAAACTGCTAGCTCCTCCATCGGGAGCTAAAATCGAGTTATCATCTACTTGAGCATCATCAATCGCTCCGTTACCATCAACAATAGTGATATTAATCGGATCTAATAAGAGTATTCCTGCTTCACCGTTGATAGCGCTAGTGTCTACATTACCTCGAAAAATTAGATTTTCTGTTCCTGATACTTCAACAAAACCACCATTACCATCATTTACGCCACCACGAGAGCTAATATTACCGAAAATACGAGTGGTTGCTTCGGAAAAAACAATGACATTTCCACCATCGCCACTTTGCAACGCGTCGGCGTTAATCAGGGAATCTGCACTTATATAGGTAACTTCTGCATTGGGTAAACTACCTTCTCCCCTATAATCGCCACCAATCCTAACTGTACCACCACCGTCAACACCGGAAGCGTCAATATTGGCGCCAATGACACCTACTTGGGAACCAACAATATTTACCTCATTACCTGTAATATTTCCAGAAACAATCGCTGTTCCTGGTACATTAGGAATTACTGTCCCCGACTCTGTTAATTCTACTTCCCCCGTCGTTGCAACATTTAACCCTGTCTCGCCACTCCCCGTTAGCAAAGCAGGTAAATCCAAGGGTGTAATCGCTAATATCTCTCCCTGACTATTGCGTGGGGGTTCAATTTCTAAACTCAATAAGCTTCCTGGTTGGGAAATCCTGATTAAACTTTCGCCAGGAATCGCTGCGATGGTAACGTTTCCTCCAGATGCTGTTAATGTCCCTGTATTAATAATGTTGCCACCGAGTAAGGTTATATTAGCTCCTGTGGTAACTGCTAAATCGCCTGCATTAATAATGCTTCCCGGTTGCGCGACATCAAAGGCGAAACTAGAAGGATTACCAACTAAATTCTGATAGTTATTCGCGCCAAAAGCATTAAACCAATTTCCTTCACCAAAACCAATTCCTGTTGCTGTAGTTGCGGTAAAATCGCCAGGTACATTGAGAGATGCGTCACTACCAAAAACAATTCCCGCAGGATTCATTAAAAAGAGGTTAGAATCGCCACCAATAACTTGAATTAAACCATTAATAATCGAAGGATCGCCACCAACTACACGTCCTAAAATATTAGTAATTTGGGGATTAGACAGGAAATTAGCGATTTGTTCTGTATCGAGTCCAAATTCCTGGAAACTATGGAATAGATTCGCGCCATCCCCCGAAAGAGTGCCGCCATCGATGTTAAACTCACTCCCATCTCTAGTAATTACACTACCAGTACCATCATTGGCTGGAATAATCGATTGTGCGAAGGCTGGCGCAGTTGCGATCTTACAGGAAAAGGGCAATGCAAATAGAATAGGAATAATCTTATCAAGGCAGATTCTCTGGTTTGAATCAGTAGATACCATGAGTTTCCTGGGAGAGTAAGGGAATTAATTTACAGGTAAAAATTTAAGGCTCTCAGGAGATTATATTGCGATTAATCAAGAAATTTTCACGTAATCTGTACATAAACAGCGAATATCAACAAGTTTTTATGAAGTTACTCTTCAATACTTTTCTTCATCCATTTTTTTACTTAAACTTGTCAATATCAAAGCAAAAAAGACCTGAAAATTACTTAAAATACCCAGCAATTAAATTGTAGAATTAATCTCAGAATAAATTGTCCATAAATAAAATTACGGAAAAAAGTTTGCTATTTAAATAACTTTGATTTTTCTTCTGGGTAAAAATACTGTCAGTATTTAGTTTTTTTTGGAGTCATTAATCTCATGTTTATAAAAACTTTATTGAAAAATCATCAATGGTTGCAGCTAGGGCTGCTTTTATAGCGCTATCTATTAACGTTAGGACAATTTAAAGTTCTGAAACCTTTTGAAAGTTTCTTCATGATTCTGAGAAACGCTATGGTTTTACTCGATTTAGGTGATGATGATTTTGAGAAAGTTTTCCTGGTTGTGATTTAGATTTCTTCGGTATCACTTATCTGTAGATGAAACTTTTCTAATGGAGATTTGGGGAAAGGGTTTGAGTTTTGCGTTAATGGTTACTCACACAAGCAGGATTTAACTGAATGTCAAAAGAAGTCTCCCACTTTCAGTGGTGGGATGAATTTTGA
>CAZWGS010000238.1:0-3075 GCA_964633315.1 uncultured bacterium
GGGCGGAGTGTGGTGTGAGGAGTGAACGGAAACATGCGTCTCCGCTATTTCTATTGTAGGCGACATATGAGATTTTTCCAGTCATAGTTTAACGACGTGGAAAAATTTCTTTAAGAAATTAGAATTAGTATCTATTTACCCATGCCTAAATTTTGAGCTTTTTGATATAGTTTTCCTTCTGTCAGTAAAGAAGGAGCAATCACAACTTCAACTTGCTGCATTTCTTTAATATTTTTAGCCCCTAAGGTACTCATACTAGTTTTCAATGCTCCCAAAAGATTGTGGGTACCGTCATCTAACCCTGCTGGACCGGTCAGAATTTGCTCTAATGTACCGGTGTTACCAACTTGAATGCGTGTACCTCTAGGTAAAACAGGAGAAGGAGTTGCCATTCCCCAGTGATAACCATTTCCTGGAGCTTGAGCTGTTCGAGCAAAGGGCGAACCAATCATGACACCATCTGCTCCACAGGCTATGCACTTACAAATATCACCGCCGGAAATGAGTCCGCCATCGGCAATAACAGGTACATATGAGCCTGTTTCTTGATAGAAATCATCTCTTGCAGCAGCACAGTCTGCAACAGCGGTTGCTTGGGGTATTCCCACTCCCAAAACACCACGAGATGTACAAGCGGCTCCAGGACCGATTCCAACTAATATGGCTGCCGCTCCTGCTTTCATCAAATTTAAGCTGACCTCATAAGTCACGCAGTTACCCAAAACTACTGGCATGGGCATCTTTTGACAAAAGTCCGCCAAGTCCAGGGGTAAAATTGACTCTGGCGAAAGGTGAGCTGTTGAAACTACTGTGGCTTGGACAAAAACCATATCAGCTTGAGCTTTTGCCACAGTGTCGCCAAATTTACTGGCACCTGCTGGCGTTAAACTGACTGCGGCAATTCCACCTTGTTGCTTGATTTCTGAAATTCGCAACTCGATCAGTTCTGGTTTAATTGGTTCGGCATATAATTCCTGCATCAAGGGAACAAACTCATCTTTGCCTACCGAAGCTATGCGCTCTAGAATTGATTTTGGTTCAGCATAACGAGTTTGAATTCCTTCCAAGTTGAGCACACCTAATGCTCCCAACTGTGAAAGACGTACAGCCATTGATACATCCACCACACTATCCATCGCACTAGCAATGATTGGAATTTCTCTTTCAATATTGCCAATGCACCATTTAGTATCAGTCAAACTCGGATCGAGGGTTCTATTACCTGGGACTAAAGCAATTTCATCAATCCCGTAAGCCCTGCGAGCCGTTTTTCCCCGCCCTATTTGAATGTCCACGCTTTCCTATCTTCCCAAATCTGTTTAAGCTAGGGTATCAAATTGTGGAGGTGTTATGAGCGTTTTTTTTAGCCAATGATTTGTCAGAAAATAATTTATTTGGACAAAAAGTTTCAAATAATACGAGCTAATACTTAGCTATGTTTTGGTTTATTTAGAGTTGTTAAAGCCCTAGAGCATAATAATCAACAAATAAAAAGTTTCGTAAGCATCGCCGATTGAATCTATATTTTGGTATCATTAATAATATTTACTTAATTGTTGTTTAGTTTTTTATTTTTTTTATTTGGTTGCTCGCAATCCATCGATAGCTTATATGAAAAATAGTATCAATAAAAACATTTACCTTCTTCACGGAGAAGCAAAATTCAAATTTTTGTCGAAAACTTGAAGGTTGATAGAGTGTTCAGACACTTGAGTTGAACACTTGTTGAACACTTGTAGTTATGCTTGGGAAAAATAAAACCGGGTTAGGCATAACAAATAAATCCAAAAACCGCTAATATTGTTAACATAACTTCAGATTAGACTTTCGAACCTTGATCCAATCTGAAACACTAGAACTACTAGACTGGTCCCGCCTGTGCCAGCACTTGTCTACCTTTGCGACAACAAAGCTAGGACTATCTGCTGCGCTAAGTTTGAGCATACCCACAAAACAAGAAGAAAGTGAGTATTTGCTAGCGCAAACCAAAGAAATTTACGAACTCGATAGCCGTTTGAATGGCGGATTGTCCTTTGAGGGAGTCAAAGATATTGGTGATTCCTTGGAAAGGGCAAATTTAAAAGGAGTTTTGAATGGTGAAGAGCTTTTGGCGATCGCCACAACGCTTTTCGGCATGAGAAGCTTGCGCCGCGTAATAGACAATCATTCGGATTTAGAAGTTCTCAACGAATTAGTTGCTGATTTGCGTACTTACCCTGAATTAGAGCAAGAAATTCACCGTTGTATTGATGAACGGGGAAATGTTGCAGATCGTGCAAGCCAAAAGCTCGGGGATATTCGTATTTCTCTAAAGCAAGTACGCAGTCAAATTACTCAGAAATTAAATAATATTATTCAGGTTAAGGGAGGAGCACTCCAGGAACAGTTAATTACCCAACGTGGCGATCGCTATGTTATTCCGGTAAAAGCTCCCCAAAAAGATGCTATTCCGGGAATTGTTCACGACACTTCGACCAGTGGTGCGACTTTGTATGTAGAGCCAAACTCTATCGTGTCAATGGGCAATCAACTGCGACAATTGCTTAAGAGAGAGAAAATAGAAGAAGAAGCAATTCGTAGGGAATTAACGGGAAAAGTGGCGGAAGTTACGCCAGATTTAGAAAAGTTGTTGGCAATTGCTGCTTTTCTAGATTTAGCCTTAGCTAGAGCGCGTTATAGTTTGTGGCTTAAAGCTAACCCACCAAGATTTATTCAGCGTCAAGAAGAGGAAACTATTACTCTGCGGCAGTTGCGCCATCCTCTACTAGTATGGCAGCAGCATCACGAACAGGGACATGAGGTAGTACCAGTTGACTTGTTGGTTAATTCACAAATTCGTGTAGTTACTATTACTGGACCTAATACAGGCGGTAAAACTGTTACTCTTAAAACCCTCGGATTAGCAGCATTAATGGCAAAGGTGGGTTTATTTGTCCCAGCTCGCGAACCAGTGGAAATTCCATGGTTTGACCAAGTTTTGGCAGATATTGGCGACGAACAGTCCTTGGAGCAAAGCTTGTCAACTTTTTCTGGACATATTCGCCGGATTAGTCGAATACTGGAAGCTTTAGGAGA
>CAZWGS010000239.1:0-3051 GCA_964633315.1 uncultured bacterium
AGGTTAATCAGGAGTTAAGTTTAAAGTTTTAATCCCGGAGTTGGCTAAGAAATCAATTTAAGGGTTATGACAAAAGCCAACAAAATAAAGGAGGAGGTGTCAAAGTGGTTGCCATCAAAACAAAACCTTTGGGTAAGATTTTACCATCATTAAAAAAGGGTGGGGTAAGAACCTTCTTAATTCCAATAACTTTAATCTTAATATCAGGGATAGGGGTTTTAGTACCCAGTACTTTATCTATACAGGGTCGTCTGGCAATATTTGCTTTCCTGTTAGCTGCAATATTATGGTCAACAACCTCAATTAATACAGCTTACGTTGCTTTAGGATCGGTTATTTTCCTGGTTTTTACAGGTGGAATTTCTCAGGAACAGCTTTATGGAGCCTTTGCATCCCACGTTATTTGGTTAATGGTTGGTGCCTTTGTTTTAGGAGGTGCTGTACAGAAAACTGGTCTGGCAAAACGGTTAACTGAAATTGTGGTAGCACGAGCAAATACCGTTGGTAGCCTCTTCTGGTTATTAACTACTGTATTGATTCCTCTTTCTTTCTTGATTCCTTCTACTTCTGGTCGGGCTGCTGTGACTGTCCCTATATTTCGTAGTATTGCAATCGCAACGGACGATAAGCGTGTTACTCGTGCCCTTGCTTTGTTAATGCCGACGATAATCTTGGTTTCCACGATAATTTCTTTTGTGGGTGCAGGCTCTCATTTAGTAGCTAATGACCTGCTACTACAAATTACTGGACAGCAAATTTCCTTTGGTCAATGGATGCTTTATGGCTTACCTTTTGGGGTCATTGCTAGCTATATTTCCTGTTGGGTTATTATGCGTTTGTTTTTAAACAAAAGACGCCTACATCAAAAATTAGAGGTTCAGCAAACTTCACAAAAACCTCTCACATCTTTAGAAATTAAAACCCTTGTGATTGTCTTACTGACAGTTACTCTTTGGTTAACCCAGAGTTTCCACGGATTGGAAATTGCCACTGTGAGTATTTTTGGAGCGATGCTGCTCACTATGCCTAATTTTGGAGTAATAAAGTGGAAAGATGGAATAAATTCCGTTTCCTGGAACCTGATTATTTTTGTCGGTGCTGCTTTAGTCTTGGGACGCTCCTTAATTAGTTCTGGAGCCGCAGAATGGATTATTGGTCATATTTTTGCTCTAACTGATATTACTACAACCAAATCTCATCTGGTTATTTTCTTGTTACTGACGATTATCTCTTTAACATCTCATTTTTATATTACTTCCCACACCGCCAGAGCAGCTGTTTTGGTTCCTCCCTTGCTTTATTTGGCTACTAGTTTGAATCTTAGCCCAATAGCAGTATTATTTCTCAGCACTTTAGGTATGGACTATTGCCTCACTTTCCCTGTCAGTTCTAAAGCTTTGCTAATCTATCAGGAAATGAGTGGAGAGGCTACTTATAAACCATCAGATTTACTTCGTCTCAGTGCTGTACTGATTGTGGTTCATTTTGCTCTAATGATCTTGTTCTATTACACCTACTGGAACTGGATCGGTTTATCTCTTTAATTACAACTGATTGATTCTAAAAGATAAATTCCAATTAACTATCCAAAAAGAAATTATTCCAAGTAACAGATATTTCAAATAAACAATCACAAATTCACTTTAAAATTCAAATTCAGCTTCAAATTTAACTTCAAATCCACATTCCTTAGCAAATACTAGAAAATGGCTAAAAGCCTTATTGAAGAACAATGACACTAAACATTTTAATTGCTCCCTCTGGATTTAAAGAAAGTCTTGATGCCGATCGAGTCGCTAACTGTATCTCCACAGGTATACTCAAAGTTTTGCCTAATGCTCAGATATTCAAAGCTCCCTTAGTTGATGGTGGTGAAGGCTTTACTAAAGCTTTAGTGGAAGCTACAGGAGGGACTTTACATCCTATAAGAGTCACAGGACCTGTAGGAAAACCAGTAGATTCTCATTTTGGTTTTCTTGGTGGTACTAGCCAGAAAACAGCGGTTTTAGAAATGGCTGCGGCTGCTGGATTGCGCCTCGTTCCTCCAGAAGTTAGAAACCCTCTAGCAACCACAACTTATGGTGTTGGTGAGTTAATCAAAGCAGCTTTAGATGCTGGTGCGGAACGTATACTAGTTGGTTGTGGAGACTCTGGTACTAATGATGGTGGTGCTGGAATGGCTCAAGCCTTGGGCGTGAAGTTGCTTGATGAAACAGGAAATCAAATCGGATTTGGTGGGGGTGAATTAATTAAACTCAAGCATATTGACTTATCAGAGCGCCATCCACGCCTCTCTGAGGTACAAATTGATGTAGCCTGTAATTGGCATAATCTTTTATGTGGTGAAAAAGGTGTGGCGAGGGTTTTTGGTCCCCAAAAAGGTGCATCACCAGAGATGGTAGAGCAAATGGCTTCCGCTCTCGATCGCTACGCCAGTGTTATCAAAGCAGATTTAGGTCTTGATGTCCGTGAAATGCCGGGTAGTGGAGCTTCTGGTGGCTTGGGTACAGGCTTACAGGCTCTAATATCTGCCAAGCTATACCCGCGTTACGAAATTGTTATGCAATATTTGGAACTTGACAGCTTACTTCCAAAAGTAGATTTAGTGATTACTGCTGAAGGTTGTATTGATTACCAAACTCCCCGTGGCAAAATTCCTGCTGAGGTGGCTCAGAGAGCCAAACGCTATAATCTACCAGTTATTGTGCTAGCTGGAACAGTTGGTCAAGGTGCGGAGAATAATTTGCAGTATGGCATCGATTATTTTGCTAGTATTTTAAATGCTCCTTGTCTTCTGAGCGAAGCCCTGGCTGATGCTTCACGTTTATTAACTGATGCAGCAGAAGGTGTCGCACGTTTACTTTTAGTGGGACAACAATTTCAGCATTTCCCAGCCCTAGGATAAAAAGCACGGAGTTTTATCGGCGTTGGTGAGTGCGTAATGCTCGTCCGCAATTATTAACTTTACTTGCTCGACAGGAATCTGATTCACAAAAATGGGTTAGCAGCAGTTAGGTAATATCTATTCATAACTAGTCAAATCTACTTTTA
>CAZWGS010000240.1:0-3048 GCA_964633315.1 uncultured bacterium
TTCAGTTTTTATTGCAGGAAGCTGCTTCTTTGCTGCTTTATCAGTCTGTTTTTTCTGGTGAGGTTGGACAAAGTTTTCTGCAGTTGTTAGAAACTCTTAATCACCAGGAAACACGCTGTTTGGCAGCTTATGGTAGCTGGTTTAGGTCTTTGGCTGCAACTGGTCAAAGTTGGCAAGATTATTTGATTACGCGTGTTCTGTGTGATGATAATCCTTTGAGTTCTAGGTTGCAAAAAGTTTCTGTTGAGGAGTTACCGCCAGCTTTGGTGGCTGCTGCTAAGCAGGATTTACAGGCTCTACAACATTTGTATAATTGTTCTGGAGAGGAGCTTAGTGGGTGGGTAAAAGCTACGGCTAAGGTTAATTTACAGCCTGTTGTTTGGCATTTGGAGAGAGCTTCAACAACTTTTTTACATCAGCAATCGGATTGGGCGGAATCCCTTGAGGAATTAGCAAGACACTACGGTAAATATGGGACAGGAATTTTTGCTGAATTTAAGGCTTTTACTTGGCAACAGGGATATTTGCAGGGTATTGCTCATCCAGATCCGGTAAGATTATCCCAGATTGTGGGTTATGAATCGCAGAAGGCAACTTTAGTTAAAAATACTGAGTTTTTATTGGCGGGATATCCGGCACTACATGTTTTGCTCTATGGTAGTCGTGGTTCGGGTAAGTCTTCTCTGGTTAAAGGCTTGTTGAATGAGTATGGCACCAGAGGTTTGCGTTTGGTGGAAGTGGGTAAGGCACAGTTGCAAGATTTACCTACAATTGTGGAACAGTTAAGGGATTTGCCGCAAAAGTTTGTTTTGTTTGTGGATGATTTGTCCTTTGAAGAGGATGATGATGCTTTTAAAGCGCTGAAGGTGGTTTTGGAGGGAAGTTTGACGGCGAAGGCGCAAAATGTGGTGGTTTATGCCACTTCTAATCGTCGGCATTTAGTGCGAGAATTTTTTAGTGAGCGTCCTCGTCCTAGTGATCGCGATGAGGTTCAAGCTTGGGATACTCTACAGGAAAAGTTGTCTTTTAGCGATCGCTTTGGTTTAACTATTACCTTTGAAAGTGCTAACCAAAGTACTTATCTTGAAATTGTCCATCATTTAGCAGAGCAAGCTAAAATTAGTCTCAGTGCAACGGAATTAGAATTTCGAGCGAAACAGTGGGCAACTCGCCACAACGGGCGTTCTGGGCGCAGTGCGAGGCAATTCATTGACTTTTTGCAAGGGGAATTGGCATTGGGAAATAATTAGATGACAACCCCGTTAATAACCATTTGTGGAGCAACGGCGACGGGAAAATCCAGCCTTGCTTTACAATTAGCACAGTGTCTTAATTCCATTATTATTAGTGCTGATTCGCGCCAGGTTTACCGAGAGTTTGACATTGGTACAGCAAAACCAACTCTTACTGAACAACAGTTAGTACCCCATTACCTAATTGATATTTGCGATCCAACCCAGACGCTGACTCTAGCAGATTATCAAGTTCAGGCTCAAGAGTTAGTTGCAGAAAAACTAAACCAGTTTTCTTCTCCACTGTTAGTCGGTGGTACAGGTTTATATCTTAAATCCGTGATTAAGGGTTTGAAAATTCCTCGGGTTGCACCTCATCCACAATTGCGATTGCAATTACAATCTTTTGGTCAATCTTACTGCTATTCCCTCCTTATGCAAGTGGATCCTCAAGCAGCAGCTAAGATACACGCCAACGACAGCACACGCACTATACGAGCATTAGAGGTATTTTATGTCACCGGAAGACCAATTTCAGAGCAGCAAGGAGAAAATCCTCCCTCATACCCCATAATTCAGATTGGTTTAGATTGCGATCCAGAAATTATCACCTCCCGTATCGCACAACGCACTGAGAAGATGTTAGCAGCAGGTTTGGTGACAGAAGTGGAAAAGCTGGGTCAAAAATATGGCTGGGATTTACCTCTTCTAGGAACCTTGGGTTATGGAGAAATCAAGCAATATCTAGCAGGAGATATTACCCTTAGCCAAGCAACCGAGTTAACTATACTGCACACACGCCAGTTTGCGAAACGTCAGCGCACCTGGTTTCGCGCCTACCCAGAAATTAAGTGGTTTGCTGCTGATGATATAAGTTTGTTGGATCGGGTTTGGGAATTAGTTAGTAATACCAAATCCGGAAAGCAATAGCAGGATTAAGATAGCAGTAAATACACTATCTAATACCAAATCCTGTTGATATGGGCTAGTTATAAAAATTGCCGAAACAAAATCTATAACTAGCTTGCATGGTTTGGTAATATAGCGCCACTAAAGTGGATTTGGTATTATTAGACCCTTGTGGCAAAGAATGTAGGGACGTAAAATTTTACGTCCCTACAATGGGTAAAAATTCAGATATCTTACTATCTCCCCATCTCCCTATTTCCCCAACCTCCCTACTTCCCCAAACCTAACTACGGCGCTTGTAGAGAAACGAATCTATCCTCTGGTAAATAACTATGGAAAATACCATCATCTGCCAGTACGATTAGTAACTGCAAAGATGAATCTGGATCAAGGTGTAAATCTGCCCAAGGTACTGCTAATTCTAGACATTCAGCGAATGCAACTTCAGCACGTGTAGCACGAGGATACCATTGAAAATACTCTACTGCTTGCTCTAGCCACAACGAATCTGTAGATAGATTGATGCCTAAGTGGTGGTGAAACATATAATTGAGAGGTGCTTCACTGGGCAAATTAGCTAAAGGAATGGGACTATTGTGGTTACTGCGACCAGGATAAAACCAGAGTAAATGTAACTCACCAGGGAAGTTTTGACCAGGTTGCACACCAGCTTTGAAATCTAATCGCAGATAAAAATTGAGGTGATCCCAACCATAATAAAGTCTCTGAATCTCGCTGCTGCGATGCATTGTTCCTCTTGCGCCACCAATCTCTAAACGACCAGCTTTTTCCCAATCTTGTTCATCTCCAATACCATCTACCACTGGATGAATGAAACTCTGAGGTCTATGATCGCCTTTGACTGTATGCTTTTCTACCCCTTGGCGCAAGGAGGAAGGAATTGGTT
>CAZWGS010000241.1:0-2982 GCA_964633315.1 uncultured bacterium
TCTACTGCACTTAAACCAAAAATCATTGACTTCATTCCAAAGAAGACCCCGGTTTTGCATATCGATGGGGAAATTTGTTGGAAGACTGGACATCGAACCAAGCTCTTCTCCGTTAGCAGAAATCACGTAACCAGTTTTTTCCTTTTCGTCAATACCGATAATGTAAGTAGGGGCTGGATATGAAGCTATACCCCGCACAGACTCTTGGGAAAATTTAACCTTCAAGCGATTTTGTTTTTTTGTACAACCTTGTGTTGTAGATTTAACTTGCACAAAAAAGTAAGGTGCTGATTGTCCTGCCCCTACCAATTCCACAATATAATCAACGTAGGGCAATTTGTCATCCAAGTATCTTGGTTTAAAAATAGCACCTTTATCAGAGTGAGATTCCGTCATTAAAGCGACGAATATTTCTTCACATTTTTCTCCCAATCTATCTTTCATCTAAAATATTCCCAAGCAAATCCTAAATTTTACTTAACTGTTTGACATATCTTCCCATAAGTATAGGGTAAGCAACATGTATTACCCAAAATACTAATATATTTTCGGATAAGATTTGGTATATATCCTTAAAGCTTGTGCAAACACATACCCAAATTTATAACGCAAACCTGTAACAGGTGTGTTAATTAATAGTTTTTCCTAGAGAGGTAGTATTATAAGCACCAAAACAAAACTAGAGAATTGCTGTTAGCACAAGTTTATCCGGAGGAAATTATATCGTGTCTGAGGACACTAACAAATAATATTTTTGTATTATCTAGGCTAACAGCAATGTCAAAATCGTTTATTTTTGCTCAAAAAGCATGGAAGCTTACGCACCTCCTCTCAACTTATCCAGTACGCTTCTGTCTTCCAAGGTTGAAGTATCACCAGATACTTCTTGTCCTGCTGCTAGATTGCGTAGTAAGCGCCTCATGATTTTACCAGAACGAGTTTTTGGCAAGGCATCAGTAAAACGAATGTCTCCAGGACGAGCGATCGCACCTATTTCTTCAGTAACATGTTTTCTAAGTTCTTTAGTTAAGTCATCACCAGCATCATGTCCGCCTTCCAATGTGACAAAGGCAACTATATCTTCACCTTTGATTTCATCTGGCTTACCAACAACAGCAGCTTCTGCAACTGCGGGATGGGAAACTAAAGCTGATTCTACTTCCATTGTCCCCAAGCGATGACCGGATACATTAATTACATCATCTACCCTACCCATGACCCAGAAGTAACCATCTTCATCTTTGCGAGCACCATCACCAGCAAAATATAGGTACTTTCCATCTTTAGGAGCAATATGTTCCCAATAGGTGCGGCGGAAGCGTTCGGGGTCACCATATACTGTGCGCATCATACCGGGCCAAGGGTGACGTACTATTAAATAACCACCTTCATTCTCAGGAACGGGATTTCCGTCTAAGTCTACAATGTCTGCAAGAATGCCAGGGAAGGGACGAGTAGCCGAACCAGGCTTAGTAGA
Source organism: uncultured bacterium (assembly GCA_964633315.1). Lineage (GTDB taxonomy): Bacteria > Cyanobacteriota > Cyanobacteriia > Cyanobacteriales > CAWCAG01 > CAZWGS01. Next base: position 1,478 of record CAZWGS010000241.1, read on the forward strand.
AATTGCTCCAGGTAGGGGTGTAATCATTACTCCACCAGTTTCAGTTTGCCACCAAGTATCGACTATTGGGCAACGTTCCCCACCAATGACTTTGTGATACCACATCCAAGCTTCTGGATTAATTGGCTCGCCGACGGTTCCCAGTAAACGCAAAGAGGAAAGATTCCGAGACTTGGGATGACTGTCGCCCATTTTGATAAAAGCACGAATTGCTGTTGGTGCAGTATAAAAAACCGTTACACCATATTTTTCTACTACATCCCAAAAGCAACCCGGATTAGATTTGCGGGGCGCACCTTCGTACATTAAGGTTGTTGCGCCGTTGGAAAGAGGACCATAAACAATGTAACTATGACCAGTAATCCAACCTACATCTGCTGTACACCAATATACATCAGTGTCTTGCAAGTCGAAAATCCATTTGGTGGTCATGTGGGTGTAGAGATTATAACCACCTGTGGTGTGAACAACTCCTTTTGGTTTACCAGTGCTACCGCTAGTGTAAAGAATAAATAACATATCTTCACTATCCATTGGTTCGGCTGGACAATTTGCTGAGGCATTAGGTTCTAAATTGTGCCACCAATGGTCACGTCCGGTTTTCATGCTTACTTGTTGACGCGTTCGCTGTACCACCAAAACATTTTCTACGCTTGGGGCTGCATTATTTTCCAAAGCCTTATCAACTTGAGGCTTAAGGGGAACTATTGCATCTTTGCGGAAACCACCATCAGCAGTGATTACTACTTTTGCTTGAGCGTCGTTGAGTCTATCCCGCAAGGCTTCGGCACTAAAACCACCAAATACCACACTATGTGGCGCGCCGATTCTGGCACAGGCTAGCATTGCAATGGCTGCTTCGGGAATCATCGGCATATAGATACCGACTGTGTCACCTTTGCTCACACCCAATTGCTTGAGGACATTAGCAAATTTACACACTTCTCGATGTAATTGGGCATAGGTTAAAGTCCGGGAGTCCCCTGGTTCGCCTTCCCAAATCAAAGCTGCTTTATTTTTGCGCCAAGTTGTCAGATGTCTGTCAAGGCAGTTGTAAGAAATATTAATCTTGCCATTAACAAACCATTTGGCAAAAGGTGGTTGCCAATCTAACACCGTATCCCACTTTTTAAACCAGTCTAGTTCTTGTTCTGCAAGTTCAGCCCAAAAGGTTTGGGGGTCAGATTTAGCTTTTTCATAGAGTTGCTGGTAGTCTTCGAGGCTTTTAATATGGGCATTTTGAGAAAATTCAGAATTGGGAGGAAAAATACGCTTTTCGTGAAGAATTGATTCTATGTTTGCTTCAGACATAATGATAATAGTTAGTCCCTATTGTTACTGAACACTATTTTTAACGGATATTGGTCAGAATCAAAAAATATTTAGATTCTTGTTAAGCATAGAAATTTTAAACTATGTATCTTTGGCGCATGATAACAATCCATTTACAAAATACAAAGTGAAGCAACACACAAAGATACAAAGTGATAATTAAGTTATTACTG
>CAZWGS010000242.1:0-2942 GCA_964633315.1 uncultured bacterium
CAACCAATTAACCCTATGCTAAATAAGGCATAGTTTTAGAGAAAGATTAATTTTAGCCATGACGCGTTTAGCACTGCTGAGTGTATCGAACAAAACAGGTATTGTTGAATTAGCACGTCAACTCACCACAGAATTTGACTTTGAAATTATTAGCAGTGGAGGAACAGCTAAAACCCTCCAGGAAGCAGGTATTAAAGTTACCAAAGTTTCCGATTACACTGGTTCTCCAGAGATTTTAGCTGGTAGAGTCAAAACCTTGCATCCGCGCATTCACGGGGGAATTTTGGGTAGACGGGATGTGGCGCAAGATTTAGCTGATTGGGAAGCTAATCAGATTCGCCCCATTGATTTAGTTGTGGTTAATCTCTATCCCTTTGAAGCAACGATTGCTAAACCTGGAGTAACTGTAGCAGAAGCAATTGAGCAAATTGATATCGGTGGTCCCACTTTAATTCGGGCTGCAGCGAAAAATTTTGCCCATGTGACAGTTTTATGTGGCGAACAATTATATTCAGATTACCTGCAACAATTGCGCCAAAATCAGGGAGAAGTGTCCCTCGAATTCCGCCAAAGTGCTGCCAGACAAGCTTTTTCCCATACCGCTGCCTATGATCGCGCCATTAGTACCTATTTTACCCAGCTAGAGTCAACAGAACCAGAGGAGAATTTACCCCCCAATCGCACCCTTGTGCAATCCTTGCGTTATGGAGAAAATCCCCACCAAAGTGCCGCTTGGTATCAAACAGGTAGTGAGGCGACAGGCTGGGCAGCAGCAACTAAGGTGCAAGGAAAAGAACTTAGCTATAACAATTTAGTTGATTTAGAAGCAGCAAGACGTATTATTGCCGAATTTGACCCATCAGAGCCAGCAGTCGCGATTCTCAAACATACAAATCCCTGTGGTGTAGCGGTGGGAGAAACTTTAGTTGAAGCTTACGAAAAAGCCTTCGCCGCCGATTCAATTTCTGCTTTTGGCGGTATTGTCGCCCTCAACCAAACGATTAATCCTGATGTAGCTAAACTTTTAACCAAAACCTTTTTAGAGTGTGTTGTTGCCCCAGGATGTGAGGCTGAAGCAAAAGAGATTCTAGCCGCAAAATCGAGGCTGAGGGTGTTATTATTACCAGAATTATCAGGTGCTTCACCCAAAACAATTAAAACCATTGCTGGCGGTTTTTTGGTGCAATCAGCCGATGATTTGCAAGAGGTTACAGATAACTGGAAAGTAGTGACGCAAAAGCAACCAACTCCTGAACAACTAGCAGAGTTACTCTTTGCTTGGAAAGTATGCAAACACGTCAAATCCAATGCTATCGTTGTTAGTCGCAATCGCAGCACCTTAGGTATCGGTGCAGGACAAATGAATCGCGTCGGTGCTGCTAAAATTGCCCTAGAACAAGCAGGAGAAAAAACTCAGGGTGCGATCCTTGCCAGTGATGGATTTTTCCCCTTTGATGACTCAGTGAGAATTGCTGCTGCGGCTGGAATTACAGCAATTGTACAGCCTGGAGGTTCGCTGCGAGACAAAGATCCAATTCAAGCAGCAGACGAATTAGGTTTGGTAATGCTGTTTACTGGTACTCGCCACTTTTTGCACTAGTATTAATTACTGGTGGTTGATGAGATTCTATCTCAAGTCATCAAAAATATTGGGTCCCAACCCCCACCCTTCTAGGACGGCTTTACGTTAAGATTAAGAAGACGTGATGACCTCAAAAGAAGGGTGTAACTCCCAGTAGAGGGACGCTTAGTTAAAAGGTGGCTCTGTGAAATGGATACTCGGTGCTTGGGCACTCTAAATTATAGCCCCTACAAGCAGAATCTTTTGTGTGAGCAAATCAAAAAGAACTAAAAGTAGGTTCAATGACAACTCAGTGTTGTCGCAGAGATTAGAGGCAATTGGCACACGGTGGACTGCCGAACTTTTGGTGTTACGCCACCGGGAGTCGATGTGGTTGTTTCGAGTAATGCCCATATGGGTATCTCCTCTAAAGAATCCTTGTTGCTTCAGCACCAGGAGTGTCAAAATTGCATCAGAAAAAATTAATAGGTGAAGAGACAATGGGCTACTTAGTAGAGGTAAATAGCGATAACTACGAATCTGAAGTAGTGGAGAAATCCTATGAAAAACCAGTTTTGGTTGACTTCTTCGCCACTTGGTGTGGACCATGTAAAGTTCTCAAACCCATATTAGAAAAACTGGTAGAGGAGTATGATTTTGTCCTAGCGGCGGTGGATATTGATCGCAACCCTGACTTAGCTAACAGATTTAGCATCGAAGGTGTCCCTGATGTGAGAATTGTTACTCAAGGAGACATGATTCCTGGTTTTGTTGGTGTTTTGCAAGAAGCACAATTGCGTGATTTGATGACTAGATTAAATCTAAAATCAGACCTGGAAGAGAGATTAGCAGCAATTGAGCAAGCAATCGCCCTGAAAAATAACCAGCAAGCAAAGCAGCTTTTCGATCTCTTATTTCAAAAATATCCCAACCATCCCCGTGTTGCCATTGCAGCAGCAAAGTTTCTCATTAGTTTAAACCGAATGGAAGAAGCAAAAAAAATGTTAGCTACCATTCCACCTGACAACCAAGAAGATTCACCTCCAGCAAGGGCATTAGAAAGCTTAATTGAATTGCAGCAAACCCTAGACCCAGAAGCAGGAGAATTAGAGCAATCATTTGCCAAGGGTATTAACTTTGCCCTATTAGGAGAATACAAACAGGCTCTAGCCATACTCCTTAGTATTATCGAACGCAATCGCACCTTTCGCAATGATGGAGCGAGAAAAGCCATGCTAGCATTATTCAATCTTTTGGGTAATGACCATTCCCTAACCAAAGAGTATCGCGCTCAGCTCATGCTGGTATTGTGGTAATACTATTGGAAGCAAAATGATTTCTATTGAAATTGAAGGGTTAGTTATCTGTTGTCTTATTTTAT
>CAZWGS010000243.1:0-2939 GCA_964633315.1 uncultured bacterium
GAAGTGGAATTTACTCACTGCAAAGTTAATGACATTGTGAGTTAGAGGAAGACTATCGATTACCATAGTCAAACACAACAACATCATGTAGGAAATTGAATAGAGAAACATCCCTCGAGCCAAATTACGGTCTTCAGGATTATTTAACAATTTCCATGCTTTTTGAATAAATACGCTACCCAATCCCAAAGCAACACAAGCATAGACAATTCCACTAGAGTGGAGGGGATAAACCAATAACAAGCTAGCAACAACAGTAACTAGGGTATACCACCAAATTTGCTTAACAGTTGGCTCGCTACCTGCCACAACTGGTAACATTGGTACGCCTACTTTTGCGTAATCATCCTTAATCATTAAAGCTAAAGACCAAAAATGAGGTGGCGTCCATACAAAAACAATAGCAAAAATTAACCATGCTGTGAGACTTAAGCTATTGGTCACTGCAGCCCACCCCACCAATGCGGGGATCGCACCTGCTGCCCCACCAATGACAATATTTTGTGTGCTATGGCGTTTGAGCCAATGAGTGTAAATTAGTACGTAGAATGCAATACCAGACATTGCTAGCATTGCAGCTAATAGATTGGCACAAACAGTTAATAAGGTAAAGGAAATGATAGCTAAAGCGATCGCGAAAATAATCGCATCCCGCCCTTGAATTCTACCGGAGGGCATGGGACGGTGACGCGTGCGCTCCATATCATAATCGATATCTCGGTCATAAACACAATTGATTACTTGGGCGCTAGCAGCTGCAAAGGTTCCACCTGCAAGAGTTGCTAACAAAAGCAATGGATCTACCTCTCCCGAAGAAGCAATCCACATGCTTCCAGCTGTAGTAATCAATAGTAAGGGAATGATTCGAGGTTTTGTCAGCTGGTAATAGCTTTGGACTACCTGGAGAAAGGTTTCGTGGTGGCGAGAGACGTTTGTCTCAATCATCTTGACAATTAGTTCCTTATTTTGTTGACGACTTATACTGAGCGCCTGTGTGACAGGGAGAGAAAATTTAATAGCAACAAGAAAAGTTTTTGCTACAAATAGTTCCTTTTGCAATCTTCAAGTTCGAGTAAACAAGAAAATTCATTATTCAAAAATCGAGATTGAGACTTGCTAGACCAAATTTTGAGTTGGTTTGATTTGATTTTCGATCTGATTTTGCGCTGGAATTCAATCTCGGAATTTTGCAATCAGAATCTGTTAGGACTTAAGCAAACCCCATAACATCGCCTGCTTGGGGCAATCTACAATAAACGGGATACCCGAAAAAGCTTCAATCTTACTGCTTTTCCCATTAGTGTTTCCATCTTTAAGTTGGCAATACTCGCCAACAACCAGCTATAAATTCTAAGTTAAGAGTTTTTTAGCTAATTAATCCGTAGCATTTTTAATCAAATCGCTTGAAACTTCCGTCCAATAACAAATAATTACCTGGAAAATGGGGGTTGAGATGGGGAATTTAGACTTTCCTATGGCAGTATTCCTTTGGGTAGTTATATTAATTTTCCAGAATAGATATTTTCCAGAATGAGCGGATATATAGTGATTCTGGATGGAGAATATACTTCAGTAAATCCCAATAGTAGCAACTCCCAACACTAAGACTCTGACTAACACCCACAAAATTTAGCACAATTAACTTTTATTTACCCCATCTCAAATCAATTATGGCGATAGATTTTATTTATTTACTGCTCAACTATTACCAATTAACTTGTAGCAGATGACTCGGTAACACTTGTAGGAGTAGAACTATTAGAAACGGAATACCAGTCACGAATTGCAAATGTTGTGAAAGCAACTAAAGTTCCTAATAAAGCAGCTCCGATGGCTTGATGGGAAACTGTCAATGGCTCCACCTGTAAGTGCAGACGGAAAGTCGCAAAACCTAAAACTAATTGCAAAATTAATAAAGAACCAGCTAAGTTCGCTAATTTTCGCAAAACTGCATTTAAAGCAGGGGTGCGCCAGGAAACGAATACTACTGCTAAAGTTGCTGCTGTAGGGGGGAGAATGCCAATTATATGGCTATACATGACAGCACAAAGTTGAGAATCGCCAAAACATTGATGTAAAGCCCATCTGGAACCAACCAATGCTCCGAGTAAACTTTGTAAATAGACAAAAATTGCTGCTGTTAAACCTACCCAAGGTAGGCGATCAACAGTACCGGTACCTTGATAGGGAGTAAGCACTACACCAATTACTATCAGGGTAATAAAAAATAATAATGCTGTTGCTAAGTGAGCTGTGACGATATCAAACCGTAACAATTGGGTAACCGTAAGTCCTCCTAGTATGCCCTGGAAAACTATTAAGAAGAGGGCGAAGGTTGCTGCGAATGGTAACCAGCGAGGTAAGGAGCGACGATACCACCAAGACAAACCAGAAAGTGCGATCGCACCAAAGCCAATCAGTGCTGCATCCAAGCGATGAAACCATTCCAAGAAAACCTGAAGATTCATTTGCTTCGCAGGCACCAATTCACCATAGCATAACGGCCAATCTGGACATGCTAATCCGGCATTCATGACTCGGGTTGCGCTACCTATAGCCATTAAAACTAAAGTAGCTATACATAATTTCCAGACCAGGCGACGAATTTTTTCCTGTGGATCGTGCTGCTTTGTGGTTACTAGATTCTCTTGTTCTAGGACAAAATCGCTCATAAACAATACCTTTTGCCTGCAATATGTTAGCTATGAACGTGTTATTGATGGACATCCCCAACTGTGAAAATTTTAGCCATGGATATTCCAAACATTTATCGGCACTAATAAATTAGTACTGATTCACCTATACCCTAGCGTATAGACCAGGGTGAGATATTAAATCTCATCTAATACTTTGAAGCAACCTAGCTAGTTTTCCCGTGAAGCTTTAGGTATTTTTCAGGTTCTTGGGACTAAACGATAACAATTAGCAGTCCCTTTGAT
>CAZWGS010000244.1:0-2937 GCA_964633315.1 uncultured bacterium
GGCGTTTCCTCTCATCAGTAAAACTGAGAGTCTCCACGCCGAAGAAAAGATGAAACCTTTGCGTGAAAGAATCGAGGGATGTGAAATTTTACGTCCCTACAAGAGTTAAAAATTCCTTAATTCGTAACGATTGAAATTCCAATTAACAATCAACTATTAACCTTCAACAATCGACAGGAAAGAGATTTTGGTGGTACTGGCTGATGAGCTAAGATCAGATTGCTCTACCTGTTGGGGGTAAGCTGTGTAGTTTTAATCGGGGAGAAACTGCTTTGGATGCAGCAGGTCAGCAGAAAATTCTAGGCTATTTTATAGAAGAAGCCAAAGAACATCTTGAGACTATCGAACAGGGTATCCTAGAGCTGTCTACAGTTACAAAAGATCCAGAAAAGCTTAATGAAATGTTTCGCGCGGCTCATTCAGTGAAGGGAGGAGCAGCGATGTTAGGCTACACAAGTATACAAAAAACAGCTCACCGTTTAGAAGATGCCTTTAAACTTCTCAAGGAAAATGAGGTTGCTGTAGACCAAAATTTGGAATCTCTCTTCTTCCGTGGCTATGATGTGCTTCAAGAATTGATTGAATTGTTGCAAGGTCCTTTTGGCTTAAGCGATGAGGAAGCTGATAAAATAACCAATGCTGCAGAGCCAAATTTTGAGCAACTTCAGGATTATCTGAATCATTTGGTTGGTGGTGGTGCAACAGCTATTTCCAAACAGCGGGAGGCGGAGAAACTAGCAGCTCAAGCTAAGGAAATGTTGCAGGCAATGTTAAAGTTATTCCAGAAGGATTCTACGGTTGCAACTCGTAAGGAACTTCAGAGTTTGTGCTTTCGCCTCAGTAAGCTGGCTCCGAAGGAAAAAAATTGGCAGAATGTAGCTAAGGCAGCCCATAAAGCAGTGGGTAACCCTAAACACTCGTTTCTTACCTTAGCACCTGTAGTTATTAAGGAGCTAAAACATGGTAGCGATTTACTCTGTTTAGAACAAGGAAGTGAAATTTTCCTCAGTGATAGTCTCAAGCAACTAGCAATAGCTAAATATCCCCAAGTACTTTTACCTGTAGAACCTAGAGCAGCAGCAAAAATTTTACTGCGTAGTTTTAATAAACAACAATTATCTCAGATCGCTAAGCTAATTGCAGCTAAGTAGCAACATTAGATATCTGAGATAATTAAAATATCTGAATTTTATCCATTTTAGGGACATAAAATTCTACGTCCCTACTGCCAAGTGGGAAAGGGATATCGAGCTAAATTAGAATTAAAATAGCGAGGATCGCACGATACTTCCATACCTATCCAATCAGGCAATTCTATCTGTTGGTTAACATCTTGTAATTCTACTTCAGCAAGAATTAAACCTTTATTTTCACCCTCAAATTCGTCTATTTCCCATACTAAGCCACCGTAATTAAGTTTATATCTTGTCTTCTCGATTAAGGGCTGATGGCAAAGACTATCGAGCATAATTTCAGCCTCAGTAACAGGAATCTCATACTCAAACTCCAATCTAGAGATTCCTTGGGCAAGACCTTTTATGGTTAAATAACCTTGATCGCCAGCGACACGCACTCGCACAGTTACACCAGATTTACTCGACATATAACCTTGACGATACCAAGTACCGACAGCTTGCTCTCGCCAACTATCATCTTTGAGTAAAAATTTGCGCTCTATTTCCCTAGCCATAATGCCAGATAAAACCTCGTCGGGCTGTCAACTTTAATTAGACACTAATTAGACACTTCAGCCATTTCAATAACACGCTCTTCAACATCCTTAACTAAAAAGTTTAAAGGTTTGTTACGGCGCACCTTAAATTTTAAACGTCGAGATTGCACTCGCATCAAAACCTGCTCTAAACATTCATGATCAAAGCAGACGTGGCGTTGTTGGTTTTTAGTACCCAAACTTGCTCCAGAGATAACATGCAATTGAGTATTCTTTTTCAACTGATACCACAAGCCGTCAGTGCCATTTAGAGGAGAAGTATTAGCCGCACCATAAGCACCAGCAGACATATATAGAGGATCGACGCTAGCAGCTCCTAAAGTTTGCTCGTAGTTATAGTAGTAGTGTAGCGGGACATCTGCGACAGGTAAATTGAGTAAACCTTCATAGAATTGTTTGGCAATTTCCAAATCTGATACCATAACCGTATGGACTTTGGGCGCACTAGAAAGAAACATCCACATAGCTGCGGCATATGCAGCTAATAGCATTACCATAATGCCTTGGGTGGAGAATAGACTATCTATAGGTGGCAAAAAAGCGCCTAAATGCCAGGATGAAAATAGGGTAACTACTAAGCTCATGAATTCCGGATCTTCAAACAATTAAGCTACACTCAAAAAAAAGGTAAGAGATAGCTGTAGCATCTCTAAGCTAGCTTATTTTATTAATGCTAGCAGTTGGGGAGTGGCGATTGGTAAAAGTGACCTATTCCATTAGCCATCTCAGGATATTAAGGATATATTTTCTACCACAGTGAAGGTTGATGCGATTCCATAACCTTGATTAAATTTACTTACGCTCTGCCTTTTGCTCCCAACGAAATAAAAATACCATCAGTGCTACCACAGCAATTTGAATCCCTAAATTGGGTAATGCAGCACCCACATCTTGTCCAGCAGCGATTTGCGCCAGAAAAATCAGCCCACCAATAAATCCCGAAGCGCCGAAACTAAAATAAATAAATTTTCTCAAACCTCGGTAGGGTGCAGCCGCTTCTGCTTTGAGTCGTGCGTATTTTTCTGGATCTAGCTTTTGTTTTGCCATTAGTATTAGAATTTGCTTGGGTTAAAGTGTTTGAATTAATTTAGCTAATTTTGACACGAATAGTACGGGAGTTTGGTAGCCCCGTCTTTTTAAAGCGGGGTGGAAAAACGACACGGGCAGATTTATCTGCATTGCCATTAATGGTAGAATGTGAGCAA
>CAZWGS010000245.1:0-2859 GCA_964633315.1 uncultured bacterium
ATTACTCATTACAAAGGATAACGCTTAGCTAAAAACTCTTTTGCCTCAGTCTTATTGGTAATTTCTCCATCCAAAGTAGCAGACAACAAATCATCTAAAATCTGCTTATATTTTGGTCCTGGTTTGTAACCGAATTTTTTCAAATCGTTCCCATTAAAAATTGGTTGAACATTTGCTAAAACAGTCGCATAATGCCAAATTTCCTGTCTAATTTTACGCGGACTGCGTAGAGCAATTAAAATCAGCATAGGCAAATCGTAATGCCTTAATAGCTTAACAATTTGGCTGGAGCGATCGCACTCTGGTAATGACTCCAAGACTATTTTTTGGGTTGAAGCTAAATTTTGCAAACGTTTAATACTTTCATCTTGTAACTGAAGATTTTTAGCCACTAAGTAACGATATTCTGGTTTCAGAAAGGCAATTATTGCTTCTATGCGCATTTGCCAATGAACAAACCTTTGCTGCTCGGGGTCAAAACGCTGCAAACAACGTTCCATTAACCGCAACTGGCGCAAAAGTTCGTCATCTAACTCCAGTGTAGGATGGATACACTGTAATGCTCCCAAGTCTCCTAATAACTGTAAAGCAACCTTCCAGTAAGAAGCTTGGAGAATATGTTTTAATTCTGCTTTTAAACGAGTTTGTAGAGCAGGTGCTTTATGATTTTCCTTCGTTGTGCGATCGTAAACACCACTGTCGATCGCATAACGGATATATTCTTCAGTTTGGCACTCAATTGTAAAACCGAGACGAACGGCGAAGCGAACAGCGCGATAAATACGAGTAGGATCTTCAATAAAGCTATTAACGTGTAAAACTCGAATTTGCTTGGCATGTAAATCTAATAAACCACCAAAGAAATCCATCAATTTCCCTGGGCGAGGTGGTGTAAGTCGCAACGCCAGAGCATTGATTGTAAAATCCCGTCGATACAAATCTTGCCGAATAGAACTAGCTTCTACTTCCGGATTTGCTGCAGGATAAGGGTAAAATTCTGTTCTTGCAGTTGCAATGTCTACCCACATAGAACCCAATACTGGATCTTTGCGCCAGAGCAAAGCAGCAGTTTGAAAAGAACCATGAACTTCCAAACGAGTATTAGGATAAATTTCTTGGAGTGCTTTTGCTAGTTGTACCCCAGCACCGACATCAGCAGCACTGTGAAAACCATCCACCACCATGTCAATATCTTGAATTAGCAAAGGTTCATTGGGATTTGCTAACAACAGATCGCGTACTGCTCCCCCAACCAAATAAAGATGCCATCCCCGTTGTTTTGCTTGCAATGATGCTTTGGTGAGAAATTCCCACAGGGGAGGTGCAAGGCGAGAACGTAGTTCTCCTAAAGTCGGTAAATTAACTCGATCTTCTACGAGTCCGCTATCTGCTTCTCTATTTCTTCCTTCTGAAGCTTCTCTTTCCTGATGTAATTCTCGCAAAACATCCGTACGGGTGACAATACCAACTAGGCGTTCATTTTCCAATACCGGTAAGCGCCCAATATCGTAAGTTACCATCAAGGACTCAATTTGTGGCAGTGTTGTATCTGGTGTAATAGTCTTGAGATTTTTTGTCATGTAGCCCTTAACGGGTGCATGGGGGAAACGGTGGTGTAGGGCAATATCTAGATCGCGTCGAGAAATAATTCCTACCAAATGTTTTTTCCCGTCAACCACTGATAAACCCGAATGTCCATAACGCAATAAAGTGCGATGAGCTTCCTCAATAGTAGTTTGTGGGAGAATCGTCCTTACCGGCGAAGACATTAAATCCCTGGCAGTTGGGGGATGGGGAATAATCGCCCTTAGCTCTTCCAAAACCTCATTTAGTATTGTTTCAGCATCTGCATTCCGCAAACTTAACGAAGCTGCTTGAGCGTGACCTCCTCCACCTAATCCCTTGAAAATATCATTGAGGTTGCTGTTCTTAATTCGCGATCGCCCAATAATGCTCAAACGGTTATTACCATCGTGCTTGATATTATTTACCAGAATTAAGGCATCAATTTCTGTCAATTCCAATAACTCTGATGCTAAAGTAGACAACCCCGGTACGAAATTATCAGTTTTCAAAGTTACCCAAGCAATTTTATATCCCCTAATTTCTTCAGTTTGTAGATCATCCAACGCCACTGTTAATAGCTGTTGTAATTGTAGAGATAAACCAGGTTCTACATACTCAGCAACAACAGATAAACTTGCACCTTGCTCCATCAGCCAAGCTAAAGCTAAAGCATCTCGCGATGTCGCTAAGTCGTAAGTTAGTGAGCCAGTATCAGCGTGAATACCCAAAGCCATCACCGTTGCTTCTGAAGGCGTCAGGGAAATTTGCTGTTGCTGTAATTGCTCAACAATCAATGTTGTTACCGCACCCACTCCTGAAATATAAGATTTGGTCGCAGGAAGATCTAATTTTTGTTCTAAGTGATGGTCGTAAACAATTACTTCCTTAATATTTGGTAAATCAAACCACTCAGCAACCTTTCCTAAGCGATCGCGTTGTTGAGTATCCACCACAGCCAGAGTACGTATATCATGAGGATTTACCGAACGTCTTTCAATTAGGGGATATTCATCGCGATGCAAAGCCAAAAATTCCCGCACACCTGGATGACTACCTCCAGGTAACACTATCTTGCTACCAGGTAATAAAAGTCTGAGCCCGACAGCTGCTCCCAAGGCATCAAAATCGGCTGTTGTATGACAGAGAATTAAATCCATAACGGGCAATGAACCTCTATTCTGATTAGAGTAGCGCGATCGTAGAACATTTCCCAATTGCCAATCCCTATATGCCACTTGCGGCGGCACGCAGTGCTTATGGCTCTTAGCGGAAGCGTGACGCCAGTCATACGCC
>CAZWGS010000246.1:0-2847 GCA_964633315.1 uncultured bacterium
TAAGAGAACGCACTACTGAATTAGAACAGGCAAAAGAACTAGCAGAAGTTGCCAACCGTTCCAAGAGTGAATTTCTCGCCAACATGAATCATGAACTCAGAACTCCCCTCAATGGCATATTGGGTTATGCTCAAATCCTCCAGCGCGACCCCGAAACGGTAAATAAACATCAAAAAGGGTTAGCCACTATTCTTAACTGTGCTTCTCATTTACTGACATTAATTAATGATATTCTCGACTTTTCTAAATTAGAAGTGCAAAAAATGAAACTACATCCCCAAAATTTACATTTAGGTAATTTCTTAGCCACTACTGTTGATATTTGTCGGATCAAAGCAGAACAAAAAGGGATCTTCCTTGATTATCAAATTGATGAGCAACTACCCATAGCTGTTTATGCTGATGATAAGCGCCTGCGCCAGGTATTACTTAATTTACTCAGTAATGCTGTTAAATTTACTGATGAAGGAGGTGTAACCTTCCAAGTTAAAGTATTGGAAAATAGGACAAATCCCGACCAAAGCTATCATATTCGTTTTCTAGTGGAAGATACTGGTATCGGTATTCCTCCCGATAAGCTGACAAAAATATTTCTACCCTTCGAACAAACAGAAAAACAACAACGTAATGTGGAAGGTACGGGATTGGGACTAGCAATTAGCCACCAAATTGTGCAAATGATGGGAAGTGAAATTCATGTTGAAAGTCTATTGGGTGAGGGTAGTACTTTTTGGTTTGAAGTGGAGTTATCTGCTACGACAGAATGGACTGCTCAAACTGAATTCTCCAATAGTAAAGTTGTGGGTTATCAAGGCGAACGCTTAACTATTGTGATAGTGGATGACAACCAAGCAAACCGAGGTGTGGTCATCGACGCTTTAGAACCTTTAGGTTTCCAAGTGATTCCAGCAGAAAATGGACGGCAAGGGCTAGATAAAATCATCCAAATTCAACCAGATTTAGTAATTACAGATGCAATTATGCCAGTGATGGATGGTTTAGAGATGACTCGCCATTTACGACAAATTCCTAATTTTGCCACAACACCAATTATTGCTTCTTCTGCCCACTTGTCACGAGTAGAGCCACAAGAAACTTTGGATGCTGGCTGTACGAGTTTCCTACCTAAACCGTTTGAATTTACAGAATTATTAAAAATATTACAAAAACACTTACAACTCAAGTGGATTAAGGATCATCAGCTAGATACTGAGGAAACATCTCCACAGGTCACTGAGCTAAGGAAATTTATTACACCACCGCCAGAATTGTTGATAGTTCTTTACCAGGCAGCCAGAGATGGTTTTATTGGCGATGTGCAACAAGAAGCTAATCACCTTAAACAAATTGATTCCCAATACATTCCCTTTGCGAACAAATTGCTAGAACTTAGTGAGAATTTTGACGATGCAGCCATTATCAAATTAGTTAAACCATTAGTTTAAAAATTTAGATTTTAAGAATTTATAGTTTAAAAATTTAGTCAGATGTCAATGAATCTTACTCACCAGGAAAATACAGTTTTAGTAGTTGATGATACTCGCACAAACCTGCAAGTACTTTTTGATTTACTAAGCCAACAGGGCTATCGGGTAGCGACCGCCAAAAATGGAGAAGCTGCCTTGGAACGCTTAGAATTCCATCTACCCCAACTGATTTTACTGGACGTGATGATGCCTGGAATAGACGGATTTGAAACTTGCAAACAGATGAAGGCAAATCCCAAGACCTCTAATATACCCGTTATTTTTATGACTGCCCTTTCTGACTCTGTGGATAAAGTTAAGGGTTTGAGTCTTGGTGCAGTGGATTATATTACCAAACCCATCCAGCATGAGGAAGTATTAGCACGTATCCAGATTCACCTGCAATTACGAAATGTAAAGAATTTAGAAAGTATGGTCGCTAAACGCACAGCTGAGCTAACTCAGGCTTTAGAAAACCTCGAACGTGCTCAAGTCCAACTGGTGCAGAGCGAAAAAATGTCTTCCCTCGGTCAACTTGTTGCTGGAGTTGCCCATGAAATTAACAACCCAGTGAATTTTATTCATGGCAACCTCAATCACGTTGAAGAATACACCATGGGTCTATTAGAGTTAGTGCAACTTTACCAAAAGCATTATCCCGAACCCCCTGAAGAAGTTCAAGATTACGCAGAAGAATTAGAGTTAGAATTTTTAGAAGAAGATTTAGAGAAGATGCTCGCTTCGATAAAAATGGGTAGCAATCGAATCCGTAAAATAGTTCTTTCCCTGAGGAATTTCTCCCGTCTAGACGAGGCAGAACACAAACCAGTAGATTTACATGAAGGAATCGAAAGCACCCTGCTAATTTTACAACATCGCCTCAAGGTCAATTCTGAGCATCCTGCCATTGAGGTGATTCGGGAATATGGAGAACTACCTTTGGTAGAGTGCTATTCCAGCAAATTGAACCAGGTATTTATGAATATTCTGGCAAATGCTATTGATGTTTTGCAAGAGTCAAATGGAAAAGAAAATGCCAAACCCCAGATTACGATTAGCACCGAACAATTACCTAATCAATGGGTAGTAATTCGTATCGCTGATAATGGAAAAGGTATCCCCAATCAAATAGCTTCTACAATCTTCGATCCTTTCCTCACTACTAAACCCATTGGTAAAGGTACTGGATTAGGTTTATCCATTAGCCATCAAATCGTCACTGAGGAACATGGTGGCAAAATTAACTGTTATTCTACTCCAGGTCAGGGAACAGAATTTATAATTCAAATTCCCTCTAAAAGTATTTTTTAATTGAGATTTTCAAGCCGTTTTCTCCGCAAATTCTATATGAGTTCAATGGTAATGTTATTAATAAGTTGAT
>CAZWGS010000247.1:0-2826 GCA_964633315.1 uncultured bacterium
GCGGCTATCCCTCCTACGTATAAACATCCGTTGGTTTCTTTGAAAAAATGGGCTTACCGCCGCTTTCGGTGAGACAATCACCTCATTATAGCCAAGGTAACCTAACTATATAATAAGGTTTGGAACCCTTTTTTTAAAGTTTTAAAAGAAGAGGAATAAATTGACACAAAACAGATAAAAATACTTTTCAACAAGTCTATTAAATCTAGATATTTAGTCTTAATAAGTCTTAAATTGGTAAGCCATCAATATCTTTATTAGAACCAATCACTACCATCACCGTACCCTGAGAAAGTAAGCGATTTGGTTTCGGGTTAATCTCAAACTTATCACCATCACCTACTGCAATTAAGTTTAAACCGTAGCTGCTACGCAATTGTAGGTCAGCAACAGTCTTATTATGAAAAGCTTCAGGGACTATAATTTCCACAATACTATTTTCCGCATCGAGGTCAAAGCGGTCGAGGATAGCAGGTCTAGTTAGGGTGTAAGCTAAAGCATGACCAGCCTCATATTCTGGGAAAACTACATGATCTGCTCCTACCCTTTTGAGTAACTTACCATGGACTTCTGAGGAAGCTTTAGCAACAACATGAGACACACCTGCTTCCTTAACATTAAGAGTAGTAATAATACTTTCTTGCAGATAGTTACCAATGGCAACTATTACTGTATCAAATTCAAAAATTCCTGCTTCTTTGAGAGCAGATGGCTCAGTTGAATCTAATTGCACTGCATGGGTAGCAAGTTTTTCTGTGAGTACCTGAGCCACTAATTTTTCATCAATATCTGTACCTAAAACTTCATAACCCATGCTATGAAGTCCGCTACAAACTGCTCTACCAAAACGCCCTAAACCAATAACCGCAAATTGCTTATTATCAGCGCGTAGACTTTTGAGAAATCGCAGGAACTTTAAGTTTACTTCAGCCATACTTAGTTAACTATCCTACTAGTAAGTTTTGTTCTGGGTATTCAATTAAACTGGGCTTAGGATCGCCAAATATTGCTGCCATCAGTAAGAGAACACCAACTCTACCTATATACATACTGCAAATTAAAACTAGTTTTCCCATGGCAGAAATACTAGCAGTAATACCTGTGGAAAGACCTACAGTAGAAAAGGCAGATATAACTTCAAAAAATAGTTCAATAAATTCAAAGTTAGCATCTGTGGATGATATCAAAATTGTAGCTACCACAATGGTTACTCCAGAGCCGAAAACAACACCAACAGCTTTCAAAATTAAGTTGAGGGGTACTTGTCGTTGATAGAGTATCACTTCCTCCTTACCTCGTAAAATTGCTCTAGTACAGCTAATAATAACTCGTAAAGTAGTAGTTTTGATACCGCCTCCGGTACCACTTGGACTAGCACCAATAAACATGAATCCCATAGTGATAAAGAGTGCGGCTGTGGTCATTTGACCAAAATCTATAGTATTAAAACCAGCCGTTCTTGTAGTTACAGATTGAAACCAAGCGGTAATTAATTTATCTTCTAAGCTTAGCTGGGAAAAGGCATCGGTAGTGTCTATTACAATAAAGAAAAAGGCAACAGTACCCAGAGCCAAAAGGACTAAGGTGGTGCTAGTCACAACTTTGAAATTCAAGGAGAAAACAAAACGAGCTTGCTTGCGCTTGAGTAAATGTAAAAGAAAAGAATAGATTTCAATAATAGTTTGATAGCCAAGACCACCAAAAATAATTAAACCTGTAATAATAAAATTAATTCCTAGGGAAATACGATAGGTAACTAAACTATCAGAGAATAGGCTAAATCCAGCATTGTTCCAAGCACTGATACTGTGGAATATAGCTAACCACAATGCATATAGGCTCTCATAATCAGAACTAAAAATATTAAATAGGGCGATAATACCTGTAATTTCAAAAACTAGAGTTGTCGCTAGAATTGAGGCAACTAAATTTTTACTGCCTTGGAGAAAAGGGCGATCAAAAGATTCTTGAATTGCCACTTTACGCCGCAAATTAAACCTTCCTCTTATAAGTAAAATTAGGAAGGTTGTAATCATCATATAACCAAGTCCTCCCACTTGAATGAGTAGGAGTATAAATAGCTGTCCCCAAAAAGAAAAGTAGCTACCAGTATCAACTACTGCTAAACCAGTGACACACACCGCAGAAGTGGAAGTAAAAAAGGCCACAATTGGGTCATTCCATGTACCTGTCGCTGTAGCAAATGGCAGCATTAGAAGTATAGTCCCCACCGCGATTACAACGAGGAAACTAAGGCAAATTGTGCGGGCAATGGTCATGGGAGTGGCAAGATAATGATTTGACACTCCCCGTCTCTTTAGAGACGGGGATTCTTGGTTCTATGACCCGGACTTACTCAGTCTCATTTCTGACAAAGAGCAGTGGTCTAGATCTCCCCAAGCTTTACTAGGGTCAAGCCCTAACGATCCCGTATGCCCTACGGTACGCAATCCCTTCATGAGGATGTTTCGGGCTGCGTTCTCATCACGATCGAGAACACAACCACATTCGCAAACATGGGTTCGAGTCGAAAGTGACTTCTTAACACGCTTGCCGCACTCAGAGCAATCCTGACTGGTGTATGCGGGTGGAACGGCTACAGTGACTTTGCCAAACACTCTCGCAAAGTATTCGAGCCACACCCGGAACTGATACCAACCCGCATCGCTGATTGACTTGGCAAGTTTGCGGTTCTTGACCAAATTGCGGACGGCTAAATCTTCGTAGGCGACCAAATCGTTAGATAGGATTACGCACCGCGCCAACTTGACGGCGTGGTCTTTACGTTGCCGTTGAATTTTGAGGTGTTGCCGTCCGACTTTCATG
>CAZWGS010000248.1:0-2813 GCA_964633315.1 uncultured bacterium
TACTTGGCGCACTTGCAGTAGCTTTGGCTCTAGCCTTTGGTTTGGGAGGTCGCGACATCGCTGCTCAACAAGTTCAAGAATGGCTTAACTCATTTAAGAGTAAATAATGAAGAGGAATTGTTATTAACTAATTAGTTTGCAACAGTTGCCTATTATTAAATAAGCCCCATCACCTATTCGGTGGGGTTGTTCGCTCCCATTTTTTATTTTTAGCTTCTTGCAACAAACTTTAGTTGTAACTCCTCTTTAATCTGGTTGAGAATTGAATTTTCATCTAAGGTTCCTAAGATTTTATTGATTACGGCTTTCGGTCCATCGGGTCCCCAGGTGGCTCCATTTGCTAAGTAAGCTTTGGTCACCTGTCCCAAACCATAGGAAGAGACACCAGCTACTCCAGCTTGTGTTAAAGCCACTGATACATAGGGACCTAAAGAAATACCTCCTGTAGCAGGTGCAGATATACCAAGTAAAGTTTTTAAAGAACTTAATCCTAAGTTGGCAAGTAACTCACTAGCACTGATACCACCCATACTGAGGGCAATTTTTTGTAATAATTTCACTGCTCCAGCTTCAGTCATAGGAATGCCATAAAGCTTAGACAACCCAAGAATCATAAAAATATCAATTACAGCACCACTAAGAATATCAATCACTGTCAGAGGATTCAGTGCTATGGCAATAGCCTTAGTCATTGTGGCTTTCCAAATCAGTTCTTCAGCACATTCGTCCCTGATGCTTAATTTACGCTCCAGTAATTGCTCATTGATATTATCTGCATAGACCATTGTGTTGAGTGCTACTAGAGCTTTACCTTCACGTTGAAGAATTTCTAATATTTTCAGTTTTAATTCACCAATTTTTGCTTTACCCCGAGCTAATCCTATACCTTTAGTACCATCGGAATTATGAGTGATAGTTTTTACTAGTGGGGATGCAGATGCCATAACGATATCATCTGGTGATAATAATTCTTTTACTCTTTCATGACGGATTTTCTGGTAAATAGCTAAACGATCGGTTTTGGGATACTGATCTACTTTGTTCAAAACTAGCAAAATCGGTTTACCTGCTTCTCTTAGCTGAGCAAGAGCAATGTATTCTAATTTTGTTATGTCACCAGAAACAACAAATAGAATTAGATCGGCTTGTTTCGCTATCTTTTCAGCTAAAGCAGTACGGGTTTCTCCATCAACTTCATCCAATCCTGGAGTATCAATTAATTCTACCTGCGCTCCAGATTTATCATTTGCAGGAAAAGTCGCTCGCAAAGCCCTTTCATTGCTGCCAATAGTTTCTTCCGTTAACGACCAATTAACTCGTTGTGCTGTCTGAGTGACACCATGTAGTGGACCTGTTTCAAATACTTCCTCACCTACCAAAGCATTGAGAAGGGAAGACTTACCCCTTCCAACCATACCAAATGCTGCAATTTGTACTACCATGCTTTCCAGTTTATCGAGCATGGTTTCTAATTCAGAAATTTCATGTTCTAACCCCTGTTTTTCCTGAGAAGTTAGATCTAGATTTGTGACTAAACTTTGTAAGGCTTTCTTGGCTTGTTTGTAATTAAGTTCGGATTGAATTTCTTCAAAGTTAAAAATAGCACTTTCTAATTCTTCATCCCAATTTGGCATATTTTTATTGCCATGGGAAGAATTGCTGTCCTGTGGTTCGGGTAAAGGTAATCTCGAAGTCATACCAATTTTACTTTATATTTTAGATGAATATATTCAGATTTAGATTTTAGATTGGCTGCTATTTCCATCGTAGTGATTTTTGTCATTTATCATTGCTGTTTTACGTATCTCTCTATATTTATTACTGACTATCAATTAGCAACTAATAGTTACTAATTACTCGTAACCAATGACTAATGGCTCAAAAAAGTCATAAACTAAAAATGCATTGTGTAGCTAATGAGTCTTGACTAAATCACCTGTGCGAAAAATTGTTATTGCTGGCAACTGGAAAATGTTCAAAACCCAGGTAGAATCCAAGGAATTTTTACAAGGATTTCTACCCTGCTTGGAGGAGGTCCCCCAAGATAGAGAAGTGGTACTATGTGTACCTTTCACTAATTTAAGTGTCTTATCAAAGAATTTACATGGTTCTCGCGTGAATTTGGGGGCGCAAAATATCCATTGGGAAGAAGAGGGTGCATATACGGGTGAAGTTTCTGGACCAATGCTGAAAGAAACTGGAGTGCGCTACGTTATTGTTGGTCATAGCGAGCGACGACAACATTTCGGAGAAACTGACGCCACCGTTAACCTACGCCTCAAAGCTGCCCAAAAATATGGCTTAACTCCAATTTTATGCGTTGGTGAAACTAAACAACAACGAGATTTGGGAGAAACAGAGGCACTAATTGCTTCCCAATTAGAAAAAGATTTAGTAGGTGTTGACCAAGAAAATTTAGTAATTGCTTATGAGCCCATTTGGGCGATCGGTACTGGCGATACTTGTGAAGCAACTGAAGCTAACCGAGTTATTGGTTTAATTCGCAGTCAACTAAATAATCCCAAGACACCAATTCAGTACGGCGGTTCCGTCAAACCGGGCAACGTTGATAATATCATGGCTCAACCAGAAATTGATGGGGCTTTAGTGGGTGGTGCTTCTCTGGAGGCAAAAAGCTTTGCTCGGATCGTGAATTATGAATACTGATGAGTAAAATTTAAACTCCTAAGCAATACAAAAAACTATAAGCTTTGGATGTTAATCTCCTTTTGAGGTGAAGAAATTATAGAAGGAAGAAAGAAGATAGAGAAGATGGAGAAACTCTTAGTTTCTTCCTTGTCTTCTTTTCCATT
>CAZWGS010000249.1:0-2757 GCA_964633315.1 uncultured bacterium
GCGTTTATTCCTTCTGGTAATTGGAGAGCGATGGAGGGCTGGTAATAAGTAATAAGTAATAAGCTTACCGTGCCTCCTGACTCCTTCTAAGATTTTTTTGAAATCATAAGTTTACCATTACGACAATACTATAGTTGAACTCACAACTACTTATGGTAATCCTATGTTTATAGTATGGGGGCGGAGGGACTTGAACCCTCACGACCGATTAAGGTCAACGGATTTTCATTCTCCTGTAGCTTTCGCTACTACCTACAATTGCGGTTTTGAGAATTGGACTCTCCCTTTACCCTCAGCATTACCTGTTAGGGTAGCTCCCGTCGAGTCTCTGCACCTTCTAAACTAGCCATTACTCACCTCCAAAAAAGAGGTATTCGGTAGAAATAAGAGTAAAAGCAGAGGTTTAGCTTGGCTCAGGATCGCCTTGTCCATTGCTAGATTTAGGTTTCCCTGAGTTTGAGAGCTTCCACTTACTAAATTTCTCTAGTAAGGCTCAAATTATTTTAAGTCCGTAGCGTCTACCATTCCGCCACGCCCCCTTTTTTTGTTTTTTGGGTTATTTCTGAAGCTTACAGAAATTTCCCGTTTCTCTATTGCACCATTAACTGGAAAAATAATCAACCATTAGCCAATAAAGTTTAGCTCAACCAGAGGCTGTAGAATAAAGGTAGTGTTAAACATAGTGGCTCGTGCTGCTAAATTTATTTGCACCAAAATATGTTTTTTGAAGCTTTACTCCCCGATACCATCTCCCCCGAAACTGTTCTAGCGGCTTTGTTATACCTTGTTTTAGGTGGACTGTATCTCCTCATCATTCCTGGCTTACTCTACCTGTATCTACAAAAGCGCTGGTATGTTGCTAGTTCCTTTGAGCGTGGTTTCATGTATTTTCTGGTATTTTTCTTCTTTCCCGGATTATTACTCTACAGCCCATTTCTCAATTTTCGCCCCAAACGCCGCCAACTAAATACCTGAGAGTAACGACTGATGCGACGACTTGATATCTTTGGTGTTGGAATTGGTATCTTTATTGCTGGTGGCGTAATCTACCTGCTGCTGCAACAATTAGGACTAGATGGTTTATCAGCAGGAATTTGGAGTCAGGCATTATTGGTTGGTGGTTTAGTTGGTTGGCTACTTACCTATTTATTTCGTGTTTCCAACAAAAATATGACCTACAGTCAGCAAATTGAAGACTACAAAGAAGCTATATTGCAAAAGCGTCTTGAGGAAATGACACCGGAAGAGTTAGCCAAATTGCAAGCAGAAATTGAATCGGAAGAAAAGTAGTTGGTTGTTGGTTGTTCGTTATTTGTTGTTTGTGGAAGCGGATGATTGACTTTGCTACAGCGTAATTGATAGTAATGACAACGGATGAGTAATGCATTACCTTTGACTTCGACTCTCCCTACCTCCTGTCTCTTGTCTTATAACGCTTATTACTTATCATTTAACCTAATGACCTTAGTTTCTGAATGCTTTAAATCCCTAAGAGATAAATCTCAATGCGCCCTAATTCCTTTTATCACCGCTGGCGATCCTGATCTAGCCACAACTGCCGAGGCACTCAAAACTTTAGACCGCGCTGGCGCTGATATTATTGAGTTGGGAGTCCCCTACTCAGATCCTCTCGCAGATGGTCCCACAATTCAAGCTGCAGCAACTAGGGCTTTGCAGCGAGGAGTTAAGCTAGAAGATGTGTTGCAGGTGGTGCAAGATGTTTCTGGAGAAATCAGTGCACCTATTATTCTCTTCACCTATTACAACCCCATCTTTTACCGTGGTGTTGAGCCTTTTTTAGAACAAATAAAACAAGCAGGTGTTCAAGGTTTAGTTGTACCAGATTTGCCCTTAGAGGAAGCAGAAACCCTCTTAATTCCAGCAGCAGCCAAGGAAATTGAAGTAACCCTCTTAGTTGCACCAACTAGCCCAGAATCGCGAATTGAAGCCATTGCAAAGCAATCTCAAGGATTTATCTACCTAGTAAGTGTCACTGGCGTCACAGGAATGCGTAATGCTGTTGCTGGTAGAGTAAATGATTTACTCCACACTATGCGTAGCCTAACAGATAAGCCTATTGGTGTTGGTTTTGGTATTTCTCAACCCCAACAAGCGCAGCAAGTTAAAAGTTGGGGTGCAGATGCTGTTATTGTGGGTAGTGCTTTTGTGAAACGCTTAGCAACTGGTAAACCTCAGGAGGGATTAGCTGCGATTGAAGAATTTTGTCAGAGTCTCAAACAGGCGATTAGTTAGTTAACTCATCCCCCGGCTAAAGCATGGGGGATTTCGTGTTGTTTGTTGTTAGTTGTTGGTTGTTTGTCAAATAACAAATAACAAATAACAAATAACAAATAACAAATAACAAAGAGTCCACAGCTATAGGCTTTCAAGTTTAGTGCAAAATTTAGTTTTCCAGACTATGAACGCAATACCAGTATTTTTTGGCAATCAATTCACATGAGACGTAAATAATAAACTAATACCTAAAAGGGCGATTAACGCCCCTAAAATCGCTCGCAGACTAATCTTCTCACCCATTACCATCGCCAAGGGTAGAACAAATAGAGGGCTAGTAGCTAGAAGGGTTTGAGCAACTCCTGCGGGGCTAAACTTGAATGCTGTTTGCTGCAACCAAATTCCTAAATAGGTACCGCTAACAGAAGCAAAAATAATCGCTGCGACTAGCTTCAGTGACCATGATACCGAGATTGAGTCCTCAGAATTACGCCTTGGTTTTAAAACTAAAGGAAACAAAAT
>CAZWGS010000250.1:0-2687 GCA_964633315.1 uncultured bacterium
TGATTTAAATCGATTTTAGCTGAACCGAGAGAAGACCCGCACTCTATCTACCCGCGAGGGTGAGTGTCGGGACGGCGCTTTTAAGGTGCCCAAATAGTTCCGCACACAGCACCTCATGATAGCGAAGGGTCGGAACATACCGCTTTTGACACTCCCCATGCCTAGAAGGCAGGGGATTCTAGCTTCACCGACGTTTCTTGCCACAGCAGGTTTTACAACCAACTGAAGTAGAGGGAACATCTCCACTAGCGTTACTTTGGGGATGCCCTCCCCTAGCTGCTGCTCTACTAAGAATTACTTTGGCCGCATTGATATCTCTTTGTTCAGTGTATCCACAGTGTGGGCAACAATGAGTGCGGGTGCTTAAACTCTTTTTCGTTCTCACGCCACAATTACTGCATTCTTGGCTGGTATAGTGTGGTGGTACTGCGATTACTTCACGACCAAATTTACTGCCAAAATATTCAAGCCACTGGCGAAATTGAGACCAAGATGCATCAGTAATACTCTTGGCTAGCTTATGATTCTTGACTAAGCCGCTAACATTTAAGTCTTCCAAGACGACCTTAGCGTTAGCTAGGCATAAGTTACGCGCTAGTCTCTTAGCGTGTTCATTCCTCTGTCTTGTTACTCTTAAATGCTTGCGACCATAAATACCACGAGCTTTTCTTCTACCAGATGACCCCTTTTTCTTTTTGTAGATGTTACGTTGAGAACGTTTGATATCTTTCTCAGCTTTTCTTAAAAACCTAGGATTTTCTTCATGATTACCATTGCTATCAGAATAGAAATACTCTAAGCCTACATCAATACCAATTTCGGAGTTAGTTTCAGGGGCTAGTTGTTGACGGTCAATCTTGACACAAAATTGTACATAAAAACCATCAGCACGTCTCACAATCCGTACTCTTTTAATCAGTTTTTTCTCAACAGTATGAATATCCCATTTACCTAAAAGTTTTACTTCACCAATCCCTTTTTTATCAGTAAATTCAATCCTTCTTTTAGTTGGGTGTAACTTCCATCCTGATTGCTTGTATTCAACGGAACGACTGTGTTTTTTAAACTTTGGATAACCCTTCAATCCAGGTTTTTTTTGCTTACAATTATCAAAAAATCGTTTAATAGCACGCTCTACATTTTCTACTGAAGCTTGAGATGCATGACTATTTAAATCTTTAACAAAACTAAATTCACTTCTTAGTTGAGTGTTGTAACGATAGAGTTCTTTTTTACCAATTACACGATTATCCATCCAGTAACGAAGCACTTTATTACGTACAAACTGTGATGTGAGAATTGCTTCATTAATCGCAGTTGTTTGGTTCTTTTTAACCACAGCTTTGTACTCCATTACCAACACCCTTGAATCGCCTCCTGGTTATTTGGTATATTCGCTATTTATTATAGAAGTTTTACGGGGAATTTATTCCCCACGCTATCCCTATAGCTGAAGCTAGGGGCTTGCGCTTGAAGAGTTTTTTCGGTCAAATTCAAAATCAATCCAGGTAATACTTTTTCTCCTGATAAACTTTCAGGATTTACTAATACTTCTATTTTTTGTCCTGGTCTGTAAATTTCTACTTGCTTACTTTTTTGATTAATTAACCAACCTAATTTAACTCCATTTTCTATATATTCGCGCATCTTATTTTGAGTGATACTTAAGCTATCACTGGGAGAGAGTAATTCCAGGACAAAATCTGGTGCTAGGGGTGGAAACTTTTGCTTTTGTTCCTTTGTTAGTTGCTCCCATCTTTCTAGGCTAACCCAAGCTACATCTGGAGAGCGATGTGCGCCGTTAGGCAAACGAAAACCGGTAGAGGAGTCGAATAGTTTGCCTAGATTATTCTGGCGATTCCAAATCCCAAAATCAATTAAAAATTCTGCATTGCGATTACCTGTTTCTCCACCAGTAGGAGCCATAATTATAATTTCTCCTTGAGCGTTACTTTCAAATTTTACGTCTGGATTCTGGCGACAAAGCTGATAGAATTGCTCATCGCTAAATTTGAAAATAGAGTCAAAGTTTATAGTGTAAGCAGTCATAATTTGTCTTCTAAATTTATTTGTATTACAGTACGCTTCTAGGTTAGGACAGAGTATATCGATTAAAAGGGAATAGGGAATAAGGAATAGATAAATTTCCTACTATTTTCCCGTAGCATTAGAATTGTAGCGTTCTTGGATCGCTTCCATTGCTAATCTTGTTTGGGATAATATCGAATCTATGTTTCGATTTTCATCTACTAAGATAGGTGGAGCAATAACTACTTTGACATATTTGTAGCGAACGATATTTTTTATTTTATCTAAATCATATCTTCTAGCAAGATAAGGACGAATAGATTTGGGAATTTTAATCGCTTCTAACTTTTCCTTGACTGGACAAATAACTACTGGAACTACAGGAACTTGCGCTTTAATCGCGATTAGGGCAAAACCTCGATGAAACTCAGCTAATGGTGCTGTAAAATCATTGCTGAAAATATATCTTTCTCCTTCTGGAAAGATACTGAGTAAAGCACCATTTTCTAAAACTTTCAATGCTTGCTTGAGGGAACTAGGAGCAACCTTTCCTGCCACATTCATCAAAACCATTCCAGTCTTTTTAATCATCCAACTAGTTATGGGAACCTGTTGCATATAATCAGCAGCGATCCAAGACATATACCGAGGAATCGCAA
>CAZWGS010000251.1:0-2668 GCA_964633315.1 uncultured bacterium
TAAAAAATCAATGTTATGTCTGTCCACATATTCGCCCATGATTTTTTCAGTTTCTCCATCAAACATTTGACAGATAGGCTTAAAATTACCTTGAATTGCTTTTAATTCTGCGGCTTTGAGATATTTTTCTGCAGAGTCAGTATCGTGATTTTTCGCAATTGTAATTATGTGTAATTCTAGATCTTTAAATGTAGGAGACCCAACCAAAAACTTGAGGGCTTTATCGCAGCTTTTACCACCATCATAAGCAAATAAAACCCGTTTTATTGGACTATAATCTCTAGGAGTGACTAAACAAGGTTTATTAGAAGTACGAATAATTCTCTCTAAGTTTGCTCCTAAATGTTCTGTCGCAAATCCTGCAGTTTCGCCACGTTTTCCTAAAACAATTAAATCTACCTTTGCTTCAAATTCTTGAAAGCAATCTACTAAGAAGCCTGTACGATGGATTGAGTTAACTTGATTTACTCCATTTTCAATTAAAAATATTCTCGCTTCTTCAAGGATAATTTTTGCCCTTTGATGATTAACTTTTGCTGTTTGACTTTCTAATTCAACTAGTTGTTCGAGAAGCTTTTGATAAGCACCGACACCAATACTACCACTAAAGTTTTCCGTCTGAGTAGCTTTTTGTTTGCGCAAATCTGTCACATACAGTACTTCAATAGAAGCATTCATACGTTTTGCGATCCATGCAGCGTATCCATAACCAATTTGGGAGAAATTGGAACCATCAGTACAAAGGAGTATATTTTTCATCATTGGATGTTTAGTAATAAAATTATGTTGAGAAATATATTGAGAAGATATCTTCCAACTTACAAGTTTCAACAAAATATCTCTAGTAATATTTTTCAACAAGGTGAGCAATTCCCCACTCTGGCTAACCAGAGGAACTGAGGGTGCTGAGGAGAAATTCAGAAAAGATAAGCTTTTCCCCCGATAGTATGACACTAAATTTGGTTTCTTTGCTTCCTCTGCTTTCCCTGCTCTCTCTGCTTTCTCTAGCTCCTCACCCCTGACTCCTTAGTTGTTAATTTTTGTACTCTAAGGTCTTCCAAGTCTTGTACTTTGTCATGGACAGCTAGCCTATCAATTAGGGTAGAACTTGCTTCATTTAAACCAAATAATTCTACTTCAGTACCTTGACGCCGAAATTTAAGCACAATTTTATCAATTGCAGCAATAGCTGATTGATCCCATAAATGAGCATTAGTTAAATTGATTTTGACATGCTCAATATCTTCGCGAAAATCGAAAGAGTTTAAAAAGTCATTCACAGAGACAAAAAAGATTTGTCCGGCTACGCTATAGGTTCTGCTAGTACCGTCAGGATTGAGATAACTATCAACAAACACTAATTGGGCAATTTTACGAGAAAAGAAGATTGTACTTAGGGCACTTCCTACTAATACACCCATAGCCAAATTCTTAGTTATAACAGTGATAAATACGGTCGTTAACATTACCGCAGTCTCACTTTTAGGAAAAATCCGAATATTTTTCAAAGAAGTCCAATTAAATGTACCGATGGAAACCATAATCATCACTGCGACTAAAGCAGCCATCGGAATTTTCTCTACCCAGTCTCCTAACACCAACATAAAAAAGAGTAATAATATCCCTGCACTGAAGGTAGACAGACGTTTTCGACCGCCCGACTGGATATTAATTACAGACTGACCAATCATGGCACAACCAGCCATTCCACCAAAGAATCCCGTAATAATATTTGCAATTCCCTGACCGCGAGCTTCCCTATTTTTGTTGCTGGGTGTATCGGTCAGATCGTCTACTACATTGGCTGTTAAGAATGAAGCTAATAAACCCACCATTGATAGAGCAACCGCATATGGAAGAATAATTTGCAAACTTTCTAGATTAAAAGGAATATTGGGAATGCTAAAAACTGGTAGTTGTCTGGGTAGTTCTCCCATGTCACCGACAGTGGGGACATCGATCCCCAAACCATTAGAGATGATCGTCAGAACAACAATTGCGACTAAGGGAGAGGGTAAGACTTTGGTGACCCGAGGTAATAGGTAGATAATTGCTAGACCTCCCGCTACCATCGGATATACTTGCCAAGGGACATTCTGCAGTTGGGGTAATTGAGCATTAAAAATCAGAATTGCCAAAGCATTACTAAAACCCACC
This sequence comes from uncultured bacterium, assembly GCA_964633315.1. Lineage (GTDB taxonomy): Bacteria > Cyanobacteriota > Cyanobacteriia > Cyanobacteriales > CAWCAG01 > CAZWGS01. The sequence goes on from CAZWGS010000251.1 coordinate 2,158, forward strand.
ATCACAGCGCGGGAAACATATTTCATTTGGCGATCTATTTTAATTGCAGCCCAAAGAATTTGGAAAATACCTGCAAGAATTGTGGCTGCAAATAGGTATTGCAAGCCATACTCGGGATAGTCTTTTACTAAGTTAGTAACAAGTAGCGACATGCTACCTGTAGCAGCAGAAATCATGGCGATTCTACCGCCAAGAAAAGCAATAACTACAGCCATTGTAAAAGAGGCATACAGACCTACTTTCGGGTCGACTCCTGCAATAATGGAGAAGGCGATCGCTTCTGGAATTAGCGCCAACCCCACTAGTACACCCGCGAGTAAATCTCCCCTGATATTGGAAAACCACTCATGCTTAACAAAAATATTCTTCAAGGGTTCCTCTTTAATTCGGTCACGCTAGATCTATAATTTTAAATCATGATTGTAACCATTCAAACTATCAATAATGACTGCAAAACGAAGTAATTTGTGGTAATAGTCAACAAATAGAGGAAAATGTTGTTATTTAATTA
>CAZWGS010000252.1:0-2612 GCA_964633315.1 uncultured bacterium
ATATGATGATAAATACCTAACATTTATTATTTGTCCTGTGTCATTTGTCTAAGCAAAGTAAAAAATAAAGATAAAATCTGTCAACTTTAGATACTATCGGTACTTGCTTAAAATACAGGCAATTGTCAGGGAGCAATAACACAAAACTTTAGGGTGCTAGACGTAGTAAAAGTAAAGCAGGATTAAATTTCAAGATATTTCTTCGCGAGGTATTTCTTGTTTTTATGTTTAATAATGTTTTCAACACACAAGTCAAAACTAAATGTACCCTTCCTTTTCCCCTGGCTATAATTTGACCAACGACCAATGACTGGCAATCGATGAATTCAACAACTAAGATAGAAGCGATTCTCTATTTGAAGGGAAAGCCCCTGTCAATTGGTGAAATTGCTGAATATGCTTCTTGCGATCGCGCAAGTGCAGAAGAAGGCATTATCGAACTCATTGACGAATATGCCCGCCGTGACAGTGCCTTGGAAGTCATAGAAACTCCAAAAGGCTACAGTCTACAATTACGGTCTGACTTCCACGAATTGGTGAATACTCTCATCCCAGTGGAATTAGGAGTAGGAGCATTGAGAACTTTAGCTGCAATTGCCCTTAATGAACCAATATTGCAAAGTGATTTAATTGATGTCCGGGGTTCTGGTGCATATCAGCACGTACAGGAATTAGTTGGACAAGGTTTTGTCAAGAAACGTAGAGATAGTGATTCTCGCTCTTATTCGTTGCAGGTAACTCCCAAATTTAACCAGTATTTTCAAATCGAACAACTGCCAAATTCTTTATCTTTGAGCAGAAAAGAAAAACAATTGGAATTAAATTTAGAATCACAAGAAACCACTGCTGTAACTTCAGTTGCTGCCGATCGAACATAGCCCTATGACAGGGATAAATATTTCTCCCACTTCAACTATGGTTTAGAGTAGAATTAGCAACTAAGCTAAAAAAAACTACCAATGGTGTTTAATCCCGACTTTCTGAATAATAACTTTGAGGAACATACCCACCAACTTCTTAATGAAAATGGTGACGAACATATAAATCAGTTACTCAAATATTTGCAGCATCAACCACCAGAAGTCTTAGCGCGGGTTGCCCAATCCGTTAGTCCGGAAATTAAACAAATTATTTCGCAAAATGTTCAAGGGCTGGTAGGAATGTTACCTACTGAGAATTTCAATGTACAGATAACTACTGACAGAGAAAATCTCGCCGGTATGTTGGCATCGGCAATGATGACCGGCTATTTCCTGCGCCAGATGGAACAGCGAATGCATTTAGACCGATTAAGCAGTGATCGGTAGTAAACAGCCAATAGTCACCCTTACTGCAGTAACTGACTATCGACTAGTAGCTACCTACCATCTATTTGCGGGAATCAGTGCCTAACTGTACTTTTAAAGCTTGTAATTTACCATTTCGATCTACCTGGATTTCTAAAGTATTTCCCACGGCACTTGATTCTACGATTTTTTGGACTTGGGCAGTTGTCTTGATAGATTTATTATTGATTTTCACAATCAAATCCCCTGGACGGAGTCCCCCTATTTCTGCTGGAGAATCGCTCAAGACTCGTTCGATGACCACTCCATAGTCCTGGTTAATATTCAGTTTTTGTTCTTTGTTAATCCGTTTTTTCTTACTGGGGTTAAGGTCTTCCATCCCGATACCCAAAAAGGGATGATCTGCGTACCCTTTTGTAAATAATTCATTAGCAATGCGAGCTGCTGTTTCAATGGGGATGGCAAAGCCAAGACCCTGAGCATCAGCACGAATTGCAGTATTTACACCAATTACTTGACCATTCGCATTTAACAAAGGTCCACCAGAGTTTCCTGGATTGATCGCAGCATCGGTTTGAATAAAGCTAACTCGTTTTTCAGGGACTCCCACTTGGGCGCTAGTGCGATCGGTTGCGCTGATAATGCCAATGGTTACGGTGTTATCTAAACCCAGAGGATTACCAATCGCGATCGCCCACTGACCGGGTATTAAATTTTGGGAATTACCCAGTTTGACCGTGGGTAATTTGTTGGCTTCAATTTTTACTACCGCTAGATCGGTAATAGTATCTACCCCCGATACATTTCCTTCAAAGGTTCTGCCATCTTTGAGGGTTACTATAACCGTATCTGTATTTGCCACTACATGGGCATTTGTTAATATTCTTCCATCTTCAGCAATAATAAAACCTGACCCAGTTCCACGCTCGATTCTTTCTTGAGGAAAAGTGTCTTCTTCTTCACCAAAAAATCGGCGTAATAGAGGGTTTTTTAATGCATCCGAAATTGGATTGGCTACTTTGCGGGTAGCGTTAATTCGAACTACTGCTGGTCCAGTTTGTAGGACTGCTGAAGCTATAAAATTTTGTTGTTCTCCTCTCCTGGTTTTTACTGGGATTTTGACTGGATTGAGGGGTGTTATTTGTGGTGGTAAAGAAACCGTAACATTTCTTAATTCTGGTCTGGGATGATGTGTAGGGAGGAGATAGTAACCACCCAACAAACCTGCACCGCTACCAAGAGCCACCAGGGAAAAATAAACGGTCAGTTGCTTTAGCGATATATTCATAGTTGTTACAGTCGTGGACAGCAATGCAGACGCGTTCT
>CAZWGS010000253.1:0-2586 GCA_964633315.1 uncultured bacterium
AAACCATGACGTAACACGCCCAAGGTGCCAAAGGTGCGTGATGCACGGTCAGTTGCGTTCTCATCGGCTTTTTTAAGCTGCGTAACCAAAGCCTCAAGGAAATTACGCTCAGAGTCAGTCGGGAAGACTTTGCAGAACTTCTCCCACTCTTTAAATTGTGTTTCTTTAATGAAGGTAAGCACATCCGCTTCATAGAGTGCGGATTCGCGGTTGTAGCCCTCGCCAGTACCTAGTACCCAACCATTGGCAACCATTTGACTGATAATGTCATCCTGAAATATTTTTTCTTGTGATTTATCACTCATAGCATTCCCTTTGGCTGCTTCTTCAGATATTCGGCTACTTTCTCAATTTCTGGGAATAAACTCGCAGGTGAAACCCCTAACTCACGCAGCTCTTCAAGAATATTAACCTTCCCGTTCTGAGCGATCTTGATTGTTTTAACGTCATCATTACTTTTAAACAAAAATTCAGGCGGTATACTTGCAGGCTCCAGCTTGTTAGCCCCCATACCGAAGAGCAAAAAAGCGCCACTTTGCTTGATCACTCTTGGGTTATCCAGTTTAGGCTTAACACAGAAAACAGTGTGTAAATGCTCTTCATTGATCCCATCAAGAAAGTACGGTTTTTCGTATTTAATTTCGTGCAAATACTTATTTTTTTCTTTGCTGTAATCGAAATCAGACTTCATTTTTGCAAGATTACTAACTACCGAAACCGAATCTCCGCTATAAAATTTAATTTTCTCATCTGGGATTTGGTAGATAAGAATCTCCCCATGCTTGCCACCTTTGCCGTGATTTTCACAACAAGCAAAATACAGTGCTACAAGAGGGTTGCTTGTAATATCGAGCAAGCGGGTTGGCAGGCCATAATGTTGCATTTTAACGAGGTGGTCAAAGGCAGAGCTACACGTCAGGAAATCCGTAGGACAATTGGCGACCATACTTTTGTACAATCTATCCTCATTAGCGATATACTTTTCCTTTGACTCATCGTTGTCAATGTGGCGAAAAATTGAAGGTATTGCCTTGTAGCTATCATCTGAATGCCCACGAAAGAACAGGGTATGACCTTCTTTAGCTTTAATGCTTTTAATTTCTTTTATAAATGTAGTTATTGCACCAATTCGACTTACTTTTTGCTTTTTTCCCATGATTAATGTGCTCTCCATTCACGAACATCGATCTTGCCAGTGACAGCGGCTGAGATTAGGGCTGTGCGGCGTTCTTGCATGAGCTTTATTGCCTTATCTGCATTTTCCAAAAGCGCATCAAATCTGGGTAGTTCAGCTTCAAGAAAACTCACAATTTCTTTTTGCTCATCAATTGGGGGAACAGTAACCTTAAACTTACGCACAATGTCAGCATTCAAGTTCATTTGGCTAGTTTCATTGCCACCATCTCGTATTGCATGGTATCCCGCAATAAAGAATACTTTTAGGTACTCATTAAACAAATAGCTGTTTGGTGTTATAGCTACACAAGCTTGATTGTATGTAGCATGAACTCCAAGAATGGCAACACGCCCACGAGTTACCCCCTGACCATACATTGCCATAAGAAGAGTCCCCGGAGGAGACAACTGCACCGACGTTTGTTTTACGGCAAGTTTTGATATCGACTCTTCTGTCTTGTAGATCGTTTCATACTTTACTTCACCAGTCTTAATCCAAGGTATATCACCTTCCCAGTATGACGAATTGGAACGATCTGGAGTTGCTCCCGTATTAAGGGAGGCATAATACCCCAAACTAGATACTCCCCAATGCTCAGGCACTTCCCCTAACCATTCCACACCAGAATTTTTCATTGGCGCTTGCGGATTTAATCCTTTGGTCACCGCATGACTGATCACCGCTTGGCGTTTTTCTTTCAGCAGCTTAATCAGTTGCTGCTGTTTTTCGATCAAGGTGTCAATCTTTGCGGTTTCGTGATCGAGGAAGTTGGCGATTTGGGTGCGCTCTTCTAAAGGTGGTAACCAAATATTCACCCCTCGCAGAATCGCTTGGGTAATACTAAATACTTTTACCCCTTTAACTGCGTGGCGAATTTGAGTTCTTAGTTCTTTTGAGTCCAGCAAGTACGCGTAATATCTGCTGCACTCACGATTATAGGGACGAGCAATTATCGTATGGTAACCAGCGAACACCTGCTCATTAGAAACCAACTGAGTAAAGTTTCCTGAACCGTCAATATCTTCTGATGTGTCAGCAAATACGATGTCGCCTTTTTTTAGTAATGCATAAGATGATGTCTTAAGGTACTCATCACCAACGCACTTTAACGGATGGCGTGCAGGATCGATCTCGAAACCATATTTTGAGTGTACTTCGCCATAACTAACACATGGAGTCCCTGTATCTCTGAGATTCTCTTTTGTGATGGTTAAGCCTTTCCCAAAACTAAATGTGTAGCGAAGCTTGCTAGTAGACCAATGTGCTGGAATGGTTTCCAGCCAATCAATCCCAGAGTCCTTATATTCTGGATAAGCTTGATACTTTCCCATTACGAATGCACCTCTTGCAGTAACTTCATAATGTCGTCACTTACGGTATCCAAATCAGCATCAATTTCTGCTAAATCA
>CAZWGS010000254.1:0-2526 GCA_964633315.1 uncultured bacterium
ACCTATGGTTTCCCCCTGTAGGGGGAAGTTGAAGGGGGTGGGGAGTTTGGGGGTGCGACGCGGGGTCTCGGCGCTATTACTTATTACTTGACTTGGAGCAAGAAGTCTACTCACCCTTTAGAGTAGGGAATGCCTAGTTAATAAAATTTTCCATACTTACTCAAACCAATAACCAAAAAACTAACAACCAATAATCAAGAGTAAATGAAAACATTTTACGTTAATCCTTCTGCAGGTAAAGATTATAACTCTGGTAGCGCCAATGCTCCTTTTAAAACTCTCACCCACGCTCTCAAGCAAGCTACAGTTGGCAGCATAATTCGTTTAGCTAGTAAAACATATAATACTACCACTGGAGAAGTGTTTCCCTTGATCATACCTGGGGGTGTAATTATCTTAGGTAATGAAGCCAGTAAGGGTAGAGGTATCCTTATTTTTGGCAATGGTGAGTACAAAAGTCCCACCTTTTCCCGTCAAAATGTCACTATTGTGCTAGAAAATGGGGCGCAGCTTTTAGGTGTAACGGTTACTAATTCCGTGGCTAAGGGAACAGGAGTTTGGCTTGAATCTACCTCAGCGATTATTGCCAATAATACCTTTACCAATTGTGGACGTGAGGGTATTTTTGTTACCGGAACTAGTAAACCAGTAATTCGGGACAATCGCTTCATACAAAATGCCGCTAGTGGTATTTTTCTAGTACGCAATTCCAAAGGAGAAGTGCGTAATAATGTATATCAAAGTACTGGTTACGGAATTACAGTTAGCGATTATGCAGCACCTCTGTTAACAGACAATCAACTCACTGATAATCGCGTCGGCATTCAACTCCTGCGCAACGCTAAACCCGTCATTCGTCGCAACCTCATGGCTCAAAATAGTGAAGGTGGCTTAGTTATTTCTGGTAATGCTCAGCCCGATTTTGGTCAGCCTCAAGATCCTGCAGGAAATATTTTACGAGATAACTTCGGCTTTGACTTACGCAACGAAACCAGCCAAACCCTAATTTCCGTAGGCAATCAACTCAACCCCACCAAAGCCCAGGGCTTAATCAAGTTTACCGCAGCAGAAGTGAGTGTGGGGGCAATGGGACCAAGACAATTTAGTGATGTGAGCGATCATTGGGCGATTAACTTCATTGAATCCCTAGTCAGCAGAGGACTAATTAGTGGTTTTCCCGATGGCACTTTTCGTCCTGAAAATAGTTTAACGCGAGCAGAGTATGCCGCACTGTTGGCAAAAAGCTTCGACCTGCCCCGCAAAGTAGGTGCAGCTAGTGGTAACTTTAGAGATATAAGATCTAACTTTTGGGCAGCTCCAGCGATTACCAAAGCCACAGCAATGGGTTTTATTTCTGGCTTCCCTGATGGTACATTTCGCCCCCAAGACAACCTAACCAGAGTCCAAGCACTACTCTCCCTCGTTAGTGGTTTGGGATTAACAGGAGGCAATTCTAGCGCTCTTTTAGCCTTTCGAGACCGCGCCCAAATACCCAGCTATGCTACCAATGCTATCGCCACTGCGACCCAAAGACAACTAGTAGTAAACTACCCCCAAAGCGATCTCCTTGAACCTTTGCGAGATATTACCAGAGCAGAAATCGCCGCCAAACTATACCAAGCACTAGTTACCACAGGCACAGCAACTGCTGTTGCTTCCCCCTACATTGTAGCTCCCGAAACCCACACCACCTCCTTCAGCGACATTCAAGGACATTGGGCGGCGGAATTTATCCATCGTTTAAGTGACATCGATTTAGTAAGTGGCTTTCTCAATGGTACCTTCGAACCCGATTCATCCCTCAATCGCGCCCAATACGCCGCCCTGCTAGTTAAAGCCTTTGAGCCACCTGCAATTCGTCCTGCAACTCAATTCATCGATGTTGCTAGCGATTTTTGGGCAAGTAACGTGATTCAGCAAGCCTATCGTTCAGGTTTTATCTCTGGTTTTCCCGACAACACTTTTCACCCAGGACAAAACCTGCGCCGCATTCACCTCATAGTCTCCCTCGCCAGTGGTTTAGCCCTACCTGCTGCCGATGAAGCAATACTTAACATCTACACAGACCAAGATACCATCCCCAACTACGCTCGCCCCGCCGTCGCTGCCGCAACCCAAGCCAAAATAGTAGTTAGTTATCCCAACCCCCGCCAAATAGACAGCCTCGAAGAAACCACCCGCGCCACCGCCACAGCAATGGTATATCAAGCCTTGGTTCATCAAGGTAAAGTGAGTGGAATTAATTCACCTTACATAGTTGGTTGATTAGAGTTGACATCATCTCCCGTTAAGCTCGTAACTCCCTTTAACGGGAGATGCCAAAAGACAGTTGAGGCTCGGCGTTTCCTCTGCCGCTAAATCGACTCCTAAAGTCGTCAATTCTAGTCAGGAATCCCCACGCCGAAAATGCAGATGGTATCAAACAAACCCCATTCTTGCAACAGCTCTGGCTCTGTTATTTTTCTTATATGTTTTTACCAAAGATCACAAAAACTGAAAGCCCCCGTGTTTTAACCGTGGGATGAA
>CAZWGS010000255.1:0-2516 GCA_964633315.1 uncultured bacterium
CCCGCGCCAGTTTGAGCCAGCAAGGGGAATGGATTATCAGGGTGCATCTACCAATTTAATATTCCAAGATTAGTAATAGTATTCCGGATAAATTCTCCTAATAATTTGTTAGTCGTTAATATTGATTAATTAGTCAAATCACATAAATTTGCGAGTCAGTTACTCAAAGCCTAAGAATGTGAAGACCAGATGTAAAGGTTTTTCACTTCCAAGTAGCATATCAACTGACTCGCAGAATTCTAATGTATATTAAAAAAAACCCTAGTGGGTGGCAGCCAGCTAGGGATTTTGATGATATCAGGGTGCATCTACCAATATTTGTTCTAATATGTTGCAGTATTGTCCGGACAAATTTACCTGCATCTCTACTAATTATTTGGCAGCAATATAATTTAATGAATTAACTTAAATATAAAAATCAATAACTGGCATTGATTGTCAGGCTATGGAGGTTGTACTCAGAAAAATACAATAAATATTCTAGATAAAATTGTAGTAGAAGATATATTGAACTACCACGTTGAGAAACATTCATATTTCAGGATGCATCTTAGTAATTGGAAAAAGCAAAATATCAATTTGAAACATAAAAGTTTCATACCAGGCAAGGTAGGCAAACAGGAGAAGTTGTGACCCAGGAATTTCATATTTCCGTAACCCCAGTAGGGCAGGACGACTACTTGGTGCGGACGGAACAAGTCGCGCCTGGGGTGCCATTAGCAGAAGAACTGGTTTCTTGGCCAGTTGCTGACTGGCTAAGTGCTGCTGCACATCTTATGAACGACCCTTTAACTTCAGTTTTACAAGGAGATGCGATCGCTAGAAACTCCGTGAACTTAGTTGCTTTGGGTCAGCAATTTTATAATGCACTGTTTCAAGGCACTCTCAGGGATAGTTGGATTACTGCCCAAGGTATTGCCCAAAATCATCAAAAGATATTGCGTTTACGTTTGGGCCTCAAAGATAATAAATTGGCTAGCCTTCCATGGGAAGTGATGCACGCAGGCGATCGCCCCCTTGCGACAGGACCTTATGTGGCATTTTCTCGCTATCAAAGCGGGATTGGTATGAGTTCCCGTTTGTCGGCAAAAAATATACCCATTCCTTCGGAGGAAGGTGGTATAAAAGTTTTAATGGTCATTGCTTCTCCTACTGATAAAGTTCGTCTTGACCAACTGAAACAAGAAGCAATTAAGCTGCAGGCTGAATTACATCGTAGTGGAGAAAGTGGCAATCATCTGCCGGAAATTCAACTTACCCTATTACAACAACCAGGACGAGAAGAACTAACTCAAGCCCTAGAACAAGGAAGATATCATATTCTCCATTATTCCGGTCACAGTAACGTCAGTCCCAATGGTGGAGAAATTTATCTTGTTAGCAGCAGAACAGGGCTAACAGAAACTCTGACTGGAGATGATTTGGCTGGTTTACTTGTCAACAATAATATCCAAATGGCAGTTTTTAACTCCTGTTTGGGAGCCTATGGCGTTTCATCAGCTCGAAATAGTGAAACCGGCGAACGCAATTTAACAGAAACTTTAGTTAAAAGAGGTATCCGGAGTGTTTTGGCAATGTCAGAGCGCATTCCGGATGATGTAGCCCTCAACCTTACACAACTGTTTTACCGTAACCTTTCACAGGGTTATAGTGTGGACTTATGCATTTCTCGAGTGCGCCAAGGTTTAATTTCCACCTATGGTTCTCACCAAATGTATTGGGCTTTGCCAATTTTATATCTTCAGTCAGATTTTAATGGCAATCTCAATGGCCTAAATTCTCCTCCCAACGAATTTATCAATGAATATAATCCGGTTTTAAGTGCAGCATCCACATCTTACTCAGAGAAAATAGATGAATCGGATATTCCTGCAGTTCCTTTGCCGATTGATGATTTAATTTCCTCATATGAACCAGAAGAATCTTCGGGTTTGGATTGGCTAGGAGAAGACACTTGGGGCGATCTGGTTGATGATGTTGAATATAACGATCCCTCCTATGCGGAAGACTCCGCAATTGTTTCTGATTTGTTTCGCCAATTAGATGAGCAAGCAGGAACGGAACAACCCATGATGAACGCTGAGTTAATTCAGGAGGTTGGTGATGATATGTCTTCACAGCAACCCTATTCTGCACAGCAGCCTGTAAATGATAAAGCTGCAGGTAATCTGCAAAATAATTTCAGTTTCACCTCGGATACCGACAGCAGTTTTGAACAAAGACCAATTTCTCAAATAGCTTCCTTGAGAACTGAAGAAGTTGCAAAATGGGATGAAGTAGCTGGGTTAGAAAAGGTAAACCAAGATATTACCCACAGCGTTCAATCGTCACATATTAATCGAAAAGTTACTGGTTCTGGACATAACAATTCTGCTGTATTTAACTTAAAGCATTTTTTTCGAAAGAATTCATGGTCTGCTGTTGGTGCACTTAGTATCACCGCAATTACACTTGTGAGTTTAAGTTGGTTGTGGCGAGAGGGAGATAAATCTAATTTACAAAGTCTCCCTGAAATT
>CAZWGS010000256.1:0-2442 GCA_964633315.1 uncultured bacterium
CTCGCATTAGCTCAGAAGAGCTAGAAAATCTCTTTAAGGGCTATGGCTACACGCCTTACGTGGTGGAAGGTTCTGAACCCGAAGTGATGCACCAGAAAATGGCTGCGGTAATGGAAGAGTGTATCCTCAAAATTCGGGAAGTTCAGGAGGAAGCCCGTAGCCAGAATAAGGCTTTTCGTCCCCGTTGGCCAATGATTATTCTACGCACTCCCAAAGGTTGGACCGGACCTCAAGAAGTTGATGGTCATAAGGTAGAGGGTTTTTGGCGATCTCACCAAGTGCCTATGGGTGCAATGCACAGCAATCCAGAACACGTTAAACTCCTTGAAAAATGGATGAAGAGTTATAAACCAGAGGAGTTATTTGATGACAATGGAAGTTTAATTTCTGAACTCAAGGAATTATCTCCCACAGGGATTAAGCGCATGAGTGCAAATCCAGTAGCAAATGGTGGTTTACTACGCAAGAATTTAAAATTACCTGACTTCCGTGACTACGCAGTGGCGATAGATAAACCAGGAAAGGTGGAAGTTGAAAATACCAGGATTTTAGGGAAGTTTTTGCGGGATGTTATGAAAAATAACATGACTAACTTCCGCGTTTTTGGTCCTGATGAAACAGCGTCTAATCGCTTAGCAGATATTTACGAAGCGACTAAAAAAACTTGGATGGGGGATTATTTACCAGAAGATGAAGATGGCGGTATGTTGTCTCCTGACGGTAGGGTGATGGAGATGTTGAGCGAGCATACCCTAGAGGGTTGGCTAGAGGCTTATTTGCTAACAGGAAGACATGGGTTTTTCCATACCTATGAAGCTTTTGCCCATGTGATTGATTCGATGTTTAACCAACACGCTAAATGGTTGGATATTTGCAAAAATCATGTTTCCTGGCGCGCTAGTGTTTCTTCTTTGAACTTGATGCTATCTTCTCTGGTTTGGCGACAAGATCACAATGGTTTTTCTCATCAAGATCCAGGTTTTGTGGATTTAGTTACCAATAAAAGTGCAGATGTAACTCGTCTTTATTTTCCGCCAGATGCTAACTGTTTGCTTTCTGTTGCTGACCACTGTTTGCGCAGTAAGGATTACATCAATGTTATTGTTGCTGATAAACAGATGCACTTGCAATACCTGACAATGGATGAAGCGATTAAACATTGTACTAAAGGTATTGGTATTTGGGAATGGGCAAGTAACGATGATTGTGGCAAAGAACCGGATCAACCAGATGTAATTATGGCTTGCTGTGGTGATATTCCAACAATGGAATCTTTAGCTGCAACGGCAATTTTACGAGAGGAATTCCCCTACTTAAAAGTTAGGTTTATTAATGTGGTTGATTTATATCGACTACAGTCAGAGGGAGAGCATCCTCATGGTTTATCGAATAAAGAATTTGATACTCTCTTTACTCCTGATAAACCAATCATCTTTAATTTTCATGGTTATCCTTGGTTAATTCACAAGCTAGCATATCGGCGTACAAATCAAGATCGCCTTCATGTCAGAGGTTATAAGGAAAAAGGAAACATTAACACACCTCTAGAATTGGCGATTCTTAACCAAATAGACCGTTTTAACTTAGTAATTGATGTAATTGATCGCGTTCCACAATTGGGTTCCTGTGCGGCTTATGTGAGGGAGAGAATGCGGAATGCGATTCTCGATAATTTGGCTTATGCTCATGAACAAGGAATAGATAAACCTGAAATAGTTAATTGGAAATGGTCTTTCTAGAAACTGGTTAATCTAGGTAAAGGTGGAATTTCTGAGTTAGTGTCACTAAGTCACAGCCAGACAAAATTTATTTCCTAGATTACTACTTCAAGTACTAGATAAGACACGACAAGCAACAGAGGGGTGTTGAGAATAGAGTGTTGAGGCAGAAACAGGAACAGGATAAATTAGTTCATTGTCTACTTTGTCTAATATAAAAAATCTACTTCTTTATCCTGTTGATTTTTTTAATTAACTAGAATAATCTATTACAACTGTTAGCTAGACTAAACTCTATTCTCACACCAGCCTCATACCAAATCCGGTTTTCATAACCCACTTATCCCAATAGCGATGATTTTTGGAATAAAAGTATTTGGTCGATTTTAATCAAGGGGGTGTAGCAAGGGGATTCAGTATTATTATCATGGAGTAAATTATTACTTAGATTGAATTTATGGCTTTTATCAAGAATTTTGTTGAGGAATTTTGTTGCTATATAAGGCCACGCATTTAAGTTAGGACATTTTTTAATCTTGAAACCCTGTCACCATCTGCTCTTGCCTGTTGCCTGTTGCCTATTCCCTAGCGCGTAGCGCCATATCCCTCTTCTAAGAAACAGAAATGTTTCTTTACATCCATAGGGAATGAAATTGCTTTCCTCGGACGCTTTTGTCATTTTCGGAGAAGGCGATCTCTACAACATTTACCCTAACAATGACTC
>CAZWGS010000257.1:0-2367 GCA_964633315.1 uncultured bacterium
TGTGAGCGATCGCTTCTTAATTCCAGAAAAATTATATGGTAGAGAAGCAGAAGTACAAACGCTCATGGATGCCTTTGAGCGAGTGTCCCAAGGAGCCTCAGAATTGATGCTAGTTGCAGGCTATTCGGGGGTGGGTAAAACCGCTGTGGTAAATGAAGTCCATAAACCCATTACTCGGCAAAAAGGCTATTTCATCAAAGGAAAATTTGACCAATTTAATCGCAACATACCCTTTTCTGCATTAGTTCAAGCATTTCGCGATTTAATGGGTCAATTACTTGGAGAAAGTGATGCCCAATTGCAAAAGTGGAAAGAAAAAATCCTGGAAGCAGTGGGAGAAAATGGACAAGTTCTCATTGAAGTTATTCCCGAACTTGAAAGGATTATAGGACAACAGCCTCCTACTCCCGAACTTTCTGGTAGTGCAGCCCAAAACCGCTTTAATCTCCTATTTGAGAAATTTATTGCTGTCTTCACTAACCAAAACCATCCCCTAACACTTTTTCTTGATGACTTGCAATGGGCAGATTCAGCATCATTTAATTTGTTAAAAGTATTGATGGGAGATAATCAGGCAGGATATTTACTCTTAATAGGAGCCTATAGAGATAATGAAGTATTCCCTGCCCATCCATTGATGTTAACTTTAACTGATTTGGAGAAGCGGTGCGATGCCTGCGAATCGCATTCGCCAAGGGAACGCATACTAAGAAAACAACAGACAAAGATTTCAACAATCACTTTAGTACCCTTGTCTGTTTGTCATATCAATCAATTAGTAGCAGAAACCCTCAGTTGTTCGGTAGAGCTAGCTTTACCTTTAACAGATTTAATCTATCAAAAAACAAAAGGCAATCCCTTTTTTACGACTCAGTTTTTAAAAGGATTACATGAGGATGGCTTAATTACATTTAATTCCAATTTAGGGTATTGGGAATGTGATTTGGTGAAGGTACGAGAGGCTTCTCTCACTGATGATGTTGTGGAATTTATGGCGGGAAGATTGCACAAATTACCCCAAGGGACACAAAAAGTTTTGAAATTAGCTGCTTGTGTTGGCAATCAATTTAATTTAGAGACATTAGGGATTATTTGCGAAACTCCTTCGGTAGAAGTGGCTGACGATTTGTGGAGTGCCCTTCAAAGTGGGCTGATTTTACCCCAAAGTGAAGCTTATAAGTTTTTCCAAGGGATGGAAGAGCAAGGTCAAAATCATAGTATCTCAGTGAGTTATCACTTTTTGCATGATCGCGTTCAACAAGCAGCTTATGCTTTGATTCAGGATGATCGCAAGCAAATAACTCACCTGAATATTGGGCGTTTATTATTGCAGACGATTTCTGTGGGGGAACGAGAAAAAAATCTCTTCAGAATCGTCAATCAGTTGAATATGGGGATTTCTTTAATTGAGCAACTGAGGGAAAGAGAAGAACTAGCAAAATTGAATTTAGCGGCTGCACAGAAGGCTAAATCTTCTGCTGCTTACAATGCAGCTGCAAGCTACTTAAATATAGCAATTGACCTGTTGCATAATAAGGTGGTTTCTGCTGGGCCCTGGCAGACTCACTATGGGTTGATGCTGCCATTACATAATTTACTGGCTGAAGTAAGCTATCTCAATGGCGAGTATGAAGCATCACAGCAACAAATACAAACAGTTATTGAGCATGCCCAAGATATTCTAGCTCAGGTTAAAGCCTACGAAATCAGAATATCACTGTCGGTGGCACAAGGCAAGTGCCCGATGGCTTTGGATGTGGGGTTAGAAGTTTTGAGTTTACTTGATGTTTCCCTCGATGATGCTCCCTTACCAGATATTGATATCGATCGCCTTTACACCCTACCAGAAATCGCTAATCCTCAGATCATTGCAGCTTTAAGTATTCTCAGTAAATTATGGGCACCTGCTCTGATTTCTGGTTCCGAGTTGTTGCCAAAAGTTATTTTAACCATGCTGAATCTGTCTGTAACTTATGGCAACTCAGCATTCGGTGCCTTCGCCTATGGGCTCTATGGAATGCTACTCTGTGCCCAGATGACGGATATTGAATTGGGCTACCGCTTTGGACAACTAGCACTGCATACCCTTGAAAACTATGAAGATGCGGAACTAACCTGCAAAGTCAATCAACTCTTCCATGCCTTTATTCGCAACTGGAAAGAGTTAGCCTGCGATCGCGTCGAATGTTTAGCAGATAATGTCTTAACGGGCTTAGAAAATGGTGACATTGAGTTTGCTTGTTATTCTGCGATTAACTATTGTGACAACCTTTGCTTAATCGGCGAATCCCTAACCGTTATTCATCAAAAACAAACCCACTACATTGAGCTAATCGAGAGTCTCAAGCAAGAATTTCAATACTTTGC
>CAZWGS010000258.1:0-2320 GCA_964633315.1 uncultured bacterium
CTTCTACTTTACAAGCAGAGCAGAGCTTAGCTGCTTTCCAGAAAGTATCGTGCAAATCTGGATATGCTTCCAAATGAACAGGCTTAAAATAGTCAGTCCAGAGGATGAGTAAATCTTCCTTGGTTTTTTGTGCCTGCTCTTCTTTAATTTGGATGTAGCGAGACAGGGTGTTTTGGTACGCAACCATTGCCTTGGCATCCCCAGCTGGGGGTACTTCCAAAGCGAGAATTTTCTTGGTCATAGATACAACTGCTTCGGCTGTAATGCGTGCAGCAGAAGGATCATAAACACCACAAGGTCCATCACAGTGAGCGTGAACAGGCGCTGCTGGGAACCAATTTTTGAGCTGAGAAGCGATCTTTCTTAGCATGGTTTTATTAAGCTCTCCTATCGGTCAAACTTAGAGATTCTATCGAATAAGCGTCGTCTAATTTTACCATCCAGACTGACAATGCCCTCTGGGGGGATAGATAGCTTTAATTGCTTGTGCTACATCAAATTCAGTTTTCTCTATTGACTGTGTATTTGTTGCTTAAAATCCCGCCACAAAAAAGAAACAAAAGCAAAAATGGCTTACAAGGGCGAAACCCAATGTTATCATCGTCTCGGTGAAACTAATCTGTAGAGGACAACAGAATTATGACGCAAGCACCTATAGCTCCCGTGGTGCTAATTATCCTAGATGGCTGGGGTTATCGTGAAGAAACTAACGGCAATGCCATTGCTATCGCCCAAACACCAGTCATGGATAGTCTTTGGTCAGTTTATCCTCACACCTTGATTCGGACTTCAGGTAAGGCTGTGGGTTTGCCAGATGGTCAAATGGGCAACTCAGAAGTAGGTCACCTCAACATTGGTGCTGGTAGGGTAGTACCCCAGGAATTAGTACGTATTTCCGATGCTGTAGAGGATGGCTCGATTCTTTCCAACTCTTCTCTGGTCAAGGTTTGTCAGGAAGTAAAATTCTCTGGTGGTAAACTGCACTTAATGGGTCTTTGCTCAAATGGAGGAGTACACTCCCATCTTTCCCATCTTCTGGGATTGCTCAAACTAGCAAAATCCCAAGGTATTGGCAATGTTTGCATTCACGCCTTTACCGATGGTCGTGATACTAAGCCCACCGATGGTATCAAGAGCATAGAAATAATTGAAAACTATATTAACGAGGTGGGAATAGGACGTATTGCCACCATTAGCGGTCGTTATTATGCCATGGATCGCGACCGTCGTTGGAATCGCGTTCAACAAGCTTATGAAATACTCACCCAAAATAAAGTACAAAAACGCTCAGCAATAGAAGTTCTGCAAACTGCCTATGCAGAAGAAATTACAGATGAATTTATCCCACCCACCAGAATTGCAGAAGGTGCAGTGGAAGCAGGCGATGGCGTTATTTTCTTTAATTTCCGTCCTGACCGAGCAAGACAACTAACCAGTGCTTTTGTCAACCCCAATTTTGATGGTTTTGAGCGCCAGCAAATTGAGCCATTAAGCTTTGTCACCTTTACCCAATATGACCCAAAATTACCAGTAAGTATAGCTTTTGAGCCCCAGAGCCTGAACAATATTCTCGGCGAAGTTATTGCCCAAAATAACCTGCGACAATTGCGCACCGCCGAAACAGAGAAGTATCCTCACGTTACCTATTTCTTCAATGGTGGTTTAGAGGAACCCTTTCCAGGGGAAGATCGCGAATTAGTTTCCAGTCCCATGGTAGCAACCTACGATCTCGCACCCTCCATGTCCGCCACCGCTGTTACCAAAATAGCTCAAAAAGCCATTTCCCAGGGGGTTTACTCCTTAGTGGTAATTAATTACGCTAACCCAGATATGGTAGGGCATACTGGCAATGAGGAAGCGACAGTAAAGGCAATAGAAACCGTGGATAGCTGCTTAGGGAAACTCCTCGACACCATTGGCAGAATGGGTGGAACCACCATTATCACTGCAGATCATGGCAATGCCGAATATATGCGTGACGAGATGGGTAAACCCTGGACTGCCCATACAACTAACCTTGTACCCTTTATCTTGGTAGAAGGGGAGAAGCAAAGAATCCAAGGTTCTGCTGCAGATGCAAGTCTTAGGGATGATGGCTGTTTAGCAGATATTGCGCCAACTATTTTGGAGATTTTAAAGCTGCCTCAACCCCAAGAAATGACTGGAAAGTCGATGATTCAGGTATCACGAATAGATATCAGAGAAAATCGTACTCCTGTGCGCATCTCTCTATAAATTGGGTTTGGCGATGGGTAATGTACCTCTGTTACCTAGAAACTGCGAGAAAGCCCTCACTTTTAGTGATGGGATGAATTGCAGA
>CAZWGS010000259.1:0-2305 GCA_964633315.1 uncultured bacterium
AAGACTTAGCAAAACTTTGGCATTATGGTCGTAAGCATCAACCAACTCAAGCAGATGCTGACTATATGAAACGTCAGATTTCTGCTAGACATATACAAGTTTTAGACACTAATACTAATAGATTAACTTCCAGTCATATTAGTAACATCTACATCAATGGAATAAAGGAAGTATTTCAAATTGAGACTGTTACTGGTGAGGTTATTAAAGCAACTGGAGAGCATCGTTTTTGGACTAATAATGGCTGGAGGGAAGTATCTGAATTCACGGAAGATACGCAACTGTGTCACATTAATTATTCTGGGCAAAAAATCAATCCGTCTCTAGTGGAATTCGATGAAATTGAACTAGCTAATGAAGAGTGGCAAACTATACCTAATTATCCTTATTATGAGGTTTCTAGCTTAGGGCAAATTCGCTCCTATATGCCAAGGGGAGGAAAGAATAAGCCAAAAAACAGACTAGTACAGCCGAGAGCAAAAACTCTGAGCCAAGCCAAGAATTATTTATTTGCTAGTTTTTCCGATTCTCCTGGAGGAAGTAGTAAACGCTTAAATATTCATCGACTTGTTTTGGAAACTTTCGAGCCTTTAGCTGATTATTCTAATTTAGAAGCAAGACATATCAATGGTAATAGTTATGATAATCGCTTGATTAATTTAGAATGGGGAACTTCTAAACAAAATAAAAAGGATAACATTACTAATAATACGGTTGCGAGTAATAGAGGGGAATTTGTTGGCATTAAGTCCATTAAATCTGCTGGTTTTCAGCAAACTTATGATATAGAAGTTGAGCATGAATGCCACAATTTTATTGGTAATGGATTAGTTACCCACAATTCATTCGATGTGCAATCTTTCCGTTACACTGGTTCCCGTATCGTAGAGGTTGCTGAGGGTAAAAAAGACGTAGAAGATGTGTTTTATGTACGTCCCGTTGGTAACTATACAAATCGCCAGGGTAAGCGCTATTTTTACTCCGAAGAGCAGCGCCAAGAAGATTTAGAATGGTGTATCCAGGCTTGTCATCACTACAAAAAACGTCTCGATCAAGGTTTAGCAGAAGAACACGCTAGAAGTTTAATTCCCTTTGATGCTAGGCAACATTTTGTTGTAAGTTGTAACTTGCGATCTTTGCTCCATCTCCTCGATTTGCGTTGGAAAAAAGATGCTCAACTAGAAGCGCAAATGTTCTGTGAATTGTTGTTTGTTCATTTGGAACAATGGACTCCAGCAGTAGCTCAATGGTATTTGGAAAATAGGGCAAAGAAGGCAAGATTATCTCCTTAGTTAATTTTAGTTAATTCCTGAAAAAAAACGTCATTTTCTGCTAGGAATAAACTTTCTGGTAGCACTAGAACTATCTGGCTCAATCTGATATATTTTCCTTGGAAAGCCAAAGCAAGGATTAAATAATTTGTTTGCTTTGCAATCCAAAATAGGCTTGAAGAATAATTTATCAAAGCCACAAAACTCGTTTTATTTTCAGGTATTCAAATGTCAAAAATAAGTAAAATCTTTTCCTTGTGCTTGCTAGCAGTTCTGTTCCTATTTTCTTTCTCCTCTCCAGCTAGTGCTACCGCTTTTGGAGAATGGGAGTTGAGGGAACCAAACATAGAGTACTTTGCAGAAACAGCCGGTATGGTAGTTTGTAATGCAAATTCAACACCTGGTAGACAATCATCTGCAATCGCCACTACCCCAGGGAATATAGTCAAAGAAGAAATTAGATTGGATCCACAAAATGATAACTATCCTGCTCTTTACTCATTCACCTTACCAGTGCGCCAAGGTGACACTTGGCAAGTGATTGGAGATGCAACTAGATATTGCTTGTGGCTCCCATTTGTTGACTAGAGTTTCGGTTAGTCTTTTAGAAGCCATTTGCTCTATTGCGAAAGCCAAAAGTACTCAAAGAGATACTTTGGTAACCACTAATAAGGTTATTTGGAAAATTTGATTTAATAGAGTTAATCCCTCAACCTTGGGGGATTTTTTGCTGTTTCAAAGTTAGTCTAAAATCTGATATCAATTGATACTAAATCTGCTTTTAAAACACTAGTTATACTAACTCCGGTTGTAAGAGTAGCCTTTTCCCTTGTGGGGAGATGGGGTGATGGGGAGTTGGGGGGAGGGTTTGAGATTTTGCGTTAATGGTTACTCTGAAAACAGGATTTAGTATTATCAATAATCCATTCCTACTCCGTAGCCGTTTTTTTATATCAGTCTCATTAAACTCATAACATCGCCTTGAGCAAAACGCTCATAAACCTGTTTTACTATCTCAAGAGCTATTCCCATTT
>CAZWGS010000260.1:0-2245 GCA_964633315.1 uncultured bacterium
TGATCGTTTTGGTGATGCAGTAGCGATCAGTGGAGAGTGGGCTCTTGTCGGCGCCGACTCTGAAGATGCTGGTGGAAACAATGCTGGTGCTGCTTATTTGTTCCACTACCAAAATGGAAAGTGGTCACAAATACAAAAACTCCAAGCCTCTGACAAGCAGGCAGGTGATCGTTTTGGTGATGCAGTAGCGATCAGTGGAGAGTGGGCTCTTGTCGGCGCCTACTATGAAGATACTGGTGGCACTAATGCCGGTGCGGCATATATTTTCCAAAAAAATGTGCAAATTAAAAGAAACATTTGCACAGTTCCGATCATCGATACTTCCGGTAGCATGTCTAACAGAAACTACGATAATCCTACCATTCGTGCCACGCAAGCTTTTCTTTCCTTGTGCAGATCTGGAGATAAAATTGGAGTCGTTAATTTCGGCTCCACCGCTAATGTAACTTACGCAGATGGCAATACAATAGCTACTGTTGACAGTAACCGAACTCAGATTGAACAAGCAAAGAAAGCTGTTGACGCGCTGAACTTTAATGGCTCTTCGACTAATATGCAAGCTGGAATTGAAAAAGCGAAAGAGCTAGTTGAATCTGTTTTTCTGGAACGGGGTTTAGTATTACTCTCTGATGGTTATGAGAATGGGGGATCTGATGCATACAAAGTTCTACCAGAGAAATACCCGGTTTACACTTGTGCGATGGGACCCAATTCTGATACAGCTTTGTTGAGTAGCATTGCTGATAAAACTAAAGGTAAATACTATTTTGCTCCACACCCATCAGAGATGTTAAGTGTATACCTTGATATTCTCGGACAATATGATGCAATTGATGTAGCATACACAGAAAGTCGATATATTGAGCCTCAGCGTGCCGAATATTGGTTTCTGCCTCCATATGCTGAGAGTATGACGGTCTGTGTTTTCTGGGATGATCCTTCCTTAAAGTACACTGATAGCTATAACCCTGGTCCAGATGAATTCTCCATATATGGTTTTAGACAAGCCCCAGCCCCGATTGTAGGAGAAGGTTATGCCATCTATCAAATTGATACATTCATGCCGGTTTTGGAGCTGGAAATGATAAACGGGAGCAACAAAACAGTTAAGGCTACACTTGCTGTCTTAGTTAACAATGACAAGTCTTCCGCGCCAATAGAGTTAAGTGTCAATGCTTCAACTAGCTATTCCGAAGGTGCTAGTGAATCGCCTGGATACAATGTGAGTGTTACTCAAAACGGAAAACGGATCGAAGATCTCGAAATCTGTGCCTCTGTTACACAATTGGTTCGTACTGGTTCCTACCATGCCAACGAGGAATTATCTGATGATGATATTCTGAGTGTCCGAAGATATACAGTGACGCATCACCGTCCAGGTAGAAAAGGCCTCTTTGTCGGCAGACTCCAAGATGGGAAAGGAGTAGGTCGTTCTTTGGTGAAAGTGCAAGTTACTGGGAAATCACCAATTACTGGCAAACCATTTCAACGCACAAAATTGATTAGCCTTTAGGGTTATCAGCGTAAAGAGGGAAAAATCTAATCAATGTTTTCCTTTTGAAATCTCCAAGCTTGAGGCTCTAAACTCCAATCAAAGATTGTAGAAGCAACAATCTAACTGGCGATCGCTTCGCGCCTGAGCTTTGCTCAGATCGCACCTTATTATTAAGGAAAGGCGATCGCCGTCGGCGCCTGCTTACGCAGAGCGCTTTTTTATCAAACAGGTTTAGAAATGTAATTTATATTTTCTGAAAAGACTGTCGATATAATTCACAAATAGGAATTGCTTTGTTGCCAATCTGTTTAATTAAACCCATACTACTTAATTTATATTCCATAATCGGTTCTAAGGATACTGGCTCAGTTGATTTTATCAGGGTATTTAAAGCCATAAATAAATCGGGGTTTTCTTCTAGATTTACCCAATGACGCTGCAGATGGTAATTATATATTCCTGTGGTGCTGCTAGCAGTTTCTAGTAATTGCTCGAAGGTAATTTCACCATTAACAAGATAATAGAAAGCAATGTTGACTAAAGCAGGATGTCCCCCCACAAGTTCCATTAGTTGTCTGATTTGTGCTTCTTCCCATTTAACTCCGTAACACTTAGCTAGTTTTTTTACTTCTTCCAAACTGAAGCCATCTAACTGAATTGGTAAGCCGACATTAAATGGAGATTGTTTTAGTTGCAGAGGAACATAAATTTCTGTGGAGTGAACCACAATCATACGTAGCTTACGCCAGA
>CAZWGS010000261.1:0-2226 GCA_964633315.1 uncultured bacterium
CATCTTCGGTATAATTTAAATCGAGAAAAGCCTCTCCTTCAATCAGTCCCACAGAAACTGCTGCAATAGCAGTAATCAAGGGAGATTTTCCTAGTTCCCCTCTAGTAACTAGCTTTTCTATAGCAGAAGCTAAAGCAACATAGCTACCCGTAATGGCAGCAGTGCGAGTACCTGCATCAGCCTGAAGAACATCAGTATCAATATTGATAGTTCTTTCTCCAATCAAAGTAAGGTCTAATGCTGCCCTTAAACTTCGGCCAATTAATCTTTGGATTTCTTGAGTGCGACCAGATAACTTCATGAGTTCTCGTGGTTGTCTCGGTACAGTAGCATTTGGTAGCATACGGTACTCAGCAGTCAGCCAACCTGTACCACTACCAACTAGGAATTTCGGTACTCCTGGCTCAATGCTGATAGTACAAAGAACTTTGGTATTACCAGAGATAGATAATACGGATGATAAAGGTAAGCTAGTAAAATCTTGCTGGAAACAATGAGGACGAAGTTGGTTAGGTAGACGACCATCTGGGCGTTGCCAAGACATAATTCACCTTCTCAGTGTCAATTAATAAATGAATAAGTTTATATCTTGTTTATTGTCAATAACTACTCTAAGATTAATACTTTGCACACAATAAAAACACTATTAACGAAATAATATAGCTTGAATCAATGTCTAGCTTTCAAGCACCATCTCAAAAATACGGAATATTCGCAGCAATTACAGTTTTAATAATAGGTCCAGCCATAACAGTTTTCCAGGATGGATTTAGAGCTTTTCGAGAGCTATCTTTCTGGTTCGGTCTTTATGGCTGGTTAGCTGCAGGGATTGTTGTAGGCTACTTAGTCTACTTAGCATTTTATCTCTTTGGTTTAATCAAATCAGACTCGTCGAAAATTAATGACGAAGAAAAAACCCTCGATGCTCAAACCCAAATTTCCGCTGGTAAACTACCAGCTTGGGAAATGGGAGATTTGCCAGTACCACCCAAATTTAATTTACGTAGTGCTATCGGCATTATAGGTCCTGGAGCGATTTTACTAGGAACATCTATAGGTAGTGGCGAATGGCTGCTAGGTCCTGCAGTAACTTCTGAGTACGGAGGTTTTTTGTTATGGCTAGTTCCTGTCTCGATAATTCTTCAAGTAATTATTAATACAGAGTTTATTCGCTACACTATGTACACTGGCGAGCCAATTTACACTGGTTTCATGCGTACTCGTCCTGGACCTCAATTTTGGGGAATTTTTTACATTATTGCAGCCTTTCTTCAGCTTGGTTGGCCTGGTTGGGCATCAGCAGCAGCTACCGCGCTAACTGCTTTGTATATTGGTGATTTTCCCACTAGTGAACACGCATACCTAATCAAAATATTTGGTTTTATCTGGTTTATTTCCACCACTGTAATTGTTATTTTCGGTGAAAAAATCGAGCAGACAATAGAGTTAATTCAATGGTTTTTTATTGCTGCAATTTTGCTGTTCCTGATTTTCGTAGCTGCTGCTTTTACTTCTCCTGCTACTTGGAGTGCAGCCACTAGAGGGATAACTTATTTTGGGGTACTTCCTCCAGGGCTTGATTGGGTAATTATTAGTGCCTTTATTGCCGATGCTGGTGCTGGTGGAGTAATCAATGGCACCATTGGTAACTGGTTTCGAGATAAAGGGTTTGCCATGGGCAAAACAGTGGGTTACATTCCCGCAATTATTGGTGGACGAAAAATAGCTTTAAACAAAACAGGGAGAATTTTTCCGTTAACTTCAGAAAACAAAAAAAGCTGGCGAGAGTGGTGGAAGTTTGTCAGTGCTGACCAGTATGGAATTTGGGCAATAGGTTGTTTTTTAGGCATGATGTTGCCTGCTTTAATAACTCTTGAATTTGTTCCCTATGGTACTAAGTTCAACAATGAGTTTGGTATAGCTGTGTATCAGGCTCAATACATGTCATTGGCAACAGGAAATCATATCTTTTGGCTAATAATTCTGCTGATTGGCTTTTGGATTCTCTATAGTACTCAGCTTGGAGTAACAGATGCTTTTGTCAGGATGGTAACAGACATTATTTGGTCTGGAAGCAGCCGTATTCGCGAATGGCGCGGTGGTGACATTCGTTTTGTCTATTATGGTGTACTAGCCTTATTTACTCTCTGGGGTTTATTTATTTTACTTCTGGATGTTAAACCATTACTGCTTATTCTCATTGGAGCCAATATTGCAGGACTTAAT
>CAZWGS010000262.1:0-2149 GCA_964633315.1 uncultured bacterium
GTTAATTAACCCTTAGCTGTTGAGTAAGAAAATCAACAAACGTTTGAACTCGAAGTGCATGTCGGCGATTCGGCAGATAAAGTGCGTAAACGCCTGTATCCATATCCGTGTGGGGATAAAACTGAAAATCAGGTAGCACAACACAAAGCCTACCTGCACGGATGTCTTCTCCAACTAACCAAGTAGGCATGAGAATCAATCCTAGACCATCTAAGCAGGCTTTTAGGAGAACTTCAGAATTGTTGGCAATGAGTGAGCCTTTAACCTTAACCTCACACACTTCTTTTTCTTGCTTAAACCGCCAAATTTCATACCCTGCAGAGTAGCTAAAACACAAGCAATTATGGTGAGTTAAATCGTCGGGATGTTCTGGTTTCCTATACTGCTGGAAATAAGCTGGACTACCACAAACACAGCGCGTATAAGATGCAAATTTGTGGATAATCCAATTAGCACCGGAACGGTGGAGGTTACCAAGGCGGATTACCAAATCTAGTTCCTGTTCCACTGGATTAGCGAGTGCATCACTCAAGGTTAAATCCAATTGCATCTCGGGATATTTCACTAAAAAATCTCGCATCAACGGCGCAATGTAAAGTCGTCCAAAAGCAACGGGAAGACTTACCCGCAGTAAGCCCCGTGGAACTTCCGAATCTTCTGCCACTGAAAGATTAGCCGCTTCCACGTCTTGAAGAATTTGTACCACTTTGTCATAGTATTTTCGGCCTTGTGGGGTTAGGGTAATGCTACGGGTAGAACGATTGAGCAATTGGGTATGCAGCATTGCTTCAAGGGCATTTACCTGACGAGTAACAGAAGAAACAGCAACCCCCAATCGCCGAGAAGCTTCTGAAAAACTACCCGTGTCAACTACTTTCACAAAGGCTTGCATCGCAGCAAATTGATCCATCATCAATTTTTGCGTAAAACGCAAAAGTGTTTGGTGCAAAAGCTATATTAACATCTTAAATGAATGAGGTTAAGGTTAAAGATGTCACCAAGAAAAGGAGACAAACATGACCTTAACGATTGAAATCACTTCGGATTTTATTTGTCCTTGGTGTTTGGTAGCAGAAAAGCGACTCAACAAAGCGATTGCTCAACTGAATACTTCAGTAAATATCCAGCGCATTTGGTATCCCTTTGAGTTAAATCCCGATATGCCGGAAATGGGCATGGAACGCAAAACTTACCGCAGTCAAAAATTTGGTAGTTGGGAATATTCCCAACAGTTAGATGCGAAAACCATCTTAGCAACGCAAGAGGATGACATTAAGTTTCGTTACGACTTGATGGAGGTTACACCCAATACACACAAAGCACATCGCCTCACTTGGTTTGCGGCACAACAAGGTAAAGCTACTGAAATGACTGAAGGTATATTGACCGCATATTTCACGGAAGGACAAAATATTAGTAACATTGATACCTTAAGCAATCTGGCGGCAGACATCGGTATTGACAGAGACATTGTTAAGCAATTTCTCCATAGTAATGCAGGTAGTCAAGAAGTGCGTGAGTTAGAGCGTCAAGCAGTCTCAAGGGGTATTCATGGCGTTCCTAGTATCTGCATTGGCGAAGAAATTTTATCTGGAGCCCAACCTGTTGAGGTTTTCTTGACTATGTTGCAAAAAGCTGTGCATGAGTTAACAGAGGTTTAATAATGAATAAAACAGGTAAACGTGCTATTGTCATCGGCGGTTCGTTGGGCGGGTTATTTACAGGAATCTTGTTGCGATCGATTGGTTGGGAGGTGAATATTTACGAGCGATCGCCCCATAATCTTGATAGTCGCGGTGGTGGAATAGTACTCCAACCAGAGATAGTGGAAGCATTTGAGCGAGCAGGTGTTGCTTATGAAGCACCCCTTGGTGTAGTGGCGCGCGAGCGATTTTATTTGAAACAAGATGGCAGTATTGCTACTGTTATGCCGATGCGTCAGACTTTGACATCCTGGAACTTGTTGTATGGTACTATGCGGCGACATTTTCCCTCAGAACACTACCACCAAGGAAAAACCCTGAAAGCTCTAAGGGAGGATGATGAGCAGGTTATAGCTATTTTTGCCGACGGCACTTCTGATACAGGAGATTTATTAATTGGTGCTGATGGTGCAAATTCTACAGTCCGACAACTACTTCTACCCAGT
>CAZWGS010000263.1:0-2142 GCA_964633315.1 uncultured bacterium
TAAACAGGCTAAATTTCACCAAACAATTGCAAGAGTGAGAAAACAACACCGATACGACACTGCTCACAAGATTGTTGACTCTGGCGCTAAAAATATCTTTGTTGAAGATTTAAATTTACAGGGGTTATCGAAGCGGAACAAAGCAAAGTTAGATGATAGCGGAAAATATTTACCTAATGGGCAATCAGCTAAATCTGGATTGAAT
Organism: uncultured bacterium; assembly: GCA_964633315.1. Classification (GTDB taxonomy): domain Bacteria; phylum Cyanobacteriota; class Cyanobacteriia; order Cyanobacteriales; family CAWCAG01; genus CAZWGS01. The sequence goes on from CAZWGS010000263.1 coordinate 206, forward strand.
AAATCTTGGTCTGATGCCGCATTTGGTATGTTTTTTGATACATTGACCGCAGTAGCCGAGAAAGCTGGCGTGTCAGTGACTAAGGTAAATCCCGCATATACTTCACAAGTATTATGTTATCGAAATGAAATTACATTTCCTGACAATTCAGTGCGGGAGTATTTTGATAAAGAATTAGGACTAATAGTCGATAGAGATATTAGTGCTGCATTAAATATAAAGCAGAGGGGTTTGCAAGTTTTTCCCTTACCTAAGAAAGCGTTGAAACAAAAAGCGCACCGAACCCGCCGAACAAGTTCGGCAAGGGAAGCGGAGCAAGAAGGTGTGCAAATCCAGAGAGATTTAAATACCAGTATTGTAACAGCAATGATTGATGTGTTTAAAACCATGAATCAAGCCCACGTCCATAATATTTGATTTGGCGTGGGTTACTTGACATCTCAGTTCTCAATCACAACACACCAGCCCTACTTCTATATACAAAACTAGGCTTCTTGCCCTACTCCATAGAAACAAGATGCGATTATAGAGGACAAAAAGTAGCTCTAATTTTCATGAAAACTAAAAAAATCAAAACCTGAAAAATTTCAATTCTCACCTCACTATAATAATGATAGAGCTACTTGGAACACAATTTACCAATTCGCGTCAATGTCAACAAAGCTGGTGAGAAACAGACTGAACCTTTACTGTTTTAGTCCAATTGTGCCCTAAGAAAGGAGCATCAGCATACCATACCACGGCAAAGGTTTCCGCCTTGGTTAACCCCCTGTGTCATCCCCGAAACAATAACCGATTTAGCACGATGAAAACTGCAAAATTAATGACCTATGCCCTTTCTCTTGGCTTAGTTGGTGCACCATTAGCTATCACCATTCCAGCTACTCCCACAATAGCAGCAGAATTTAACAGCCAAGAACAGGCTAGTATAGATGTTTATCAGAAAGCAAGTCCAGCCGTCGTTACAATTCGAGCTGGCAGTGGTTCTGGTTCTGGTAGCATTATCTCAGCAGAAGGCTTAGTTTTAACCAACGAACACGTTGTTGGTAGTAGCAGAGGTAGAGAAGTCACAGTTACCACCTCAGATGGTAAACGCTACCGAGGTATAGTACTATCTAGCGATCGCCAAAACGATTTAGCTTTAGTTCAATTGCAAACCCAAACTCGCTTTCCCATTATCCCCCTAGCAGACAGAGACGGGATTCAAATTGGACAGCAAGTTTATGCGATTGGTAGTCCCTTCGGATTGTCAGGTACATTCACCACCGGAACCCTAAGTAGAATCGCCCCAAACGGTGACCTACAGACCGATGCAGCAATTAATTCCGGTAACTCAGGAGGTCCCTTACTCAACTCACGGGGAGAATTAATTGGGGTTAATAAAGCCATTTTAAGCCCTGGTGGACAAGGAAACATCGGCATTGGTTTCGCCACCAGCGCCATTACCGCTAGTCAATTTATCGCCCAAAATAACAATCGCATTGATGATGGCGCAGCAGTAGCAAGAAGTAATCCCACTCCCGATATTAGTAGCAGCGATTCTGACAATTCTCCTCGCCTAGGGGTTGCGGTAGATCAAACCTTAGTGATTCAATCAGTAGAAGATGGCTCCGTCGCTTCTGAATTAGGTTTAAGACCAGGAGATCGCATTCTAGCAGTTAATCGCCGTCGTCTACGCCACGCAGAACAACTAGTTAACTTCCTCGATAGCAATCCTGATCGCGCCTTACTAACTATAGTCCGTAATCGCCGCCTTGCCACAGTTCGTGTTGAATTTTAATTAGTTGTTGGTTGTTGGTTGTTAGTTGTTGGTGGATTGTGGATTGTGGATGGTTGATGGTTAATCGTTAATGGTGGATGGTTGATTGTGGATTGTAGACGATTCAAAGTCAATAGCTTTTTTTCAACAATCTTTCCCCATCTCCCTATCTCCCCAT
>CAZWGS010000264.1:0-2086 GCA_964633315.1 uncultured bacterium
TTCTATAACTAAAGCTACCAGTTGGCGATTTTTGGGTAATGTTTTGCTTTCCCTCAGTGATTTTAAGCAATCTGATGCAGCTTTGCAAAACAGTTTAACTGTAGCTCGTAATCTACAATCGCCTCAACAAGTTAGCGCTACGCTACTCAGTTTAGGTAATAATTCTCGCAGCCAACAGCAAGTAGAAAAAGCATTTAATTACTATCAGCAAGCAGCTCAAGTTTCACCCTCACCACTTCAGCAAGTTCAAGCACAACTCAATCAGCTTAGCTTATTAGCAGAAAAACCAAAAGATAAGTCCATTTCACAATTAGTTGAGCACATTGAATTTAATCTGCAACAGTTAACTCCCAATCGCTACAGCATTCAGGCTCAAATTAATTTTGCTAAAACTTTGCTCGCAATTAATCAAAGAGCTAAACTCAATCCAATCAATCAAGAATCGGCATTAGTATTACCAGATATTCTCTCAATCGCCCGTTACCTTTCCCAAGCAAGAATACAAGCACAAATCTTAGGTGATAAAAGAGCCGAAGCCTATGCTGTGGGAATTCTGGGTTCTGTTTACGAACAAAATAAACAGTGGCGATTAGCTCAAAAGTTAACCCAACAAGCATTGACACTAGCAGAAACAATTAATGCACCAGACTTATCTTATCTTTGGCAGTGGCAGTGGGGAAGGTTACTCCATCAGCTAGGAGATAATGAAGGTGCAGTTGCTGCTTATGAAAGTGCGATTGATATTCTCAAATACCTTCGTAATGACTTAGTTGCAGTTAATACCGATTTGCAGTTTTCCTTTCGCGAGTCAGTTGAACCTGTTTATCGAGAATTAGTTGGTTTACTTTTAGAAGCAGATAATACCAACCAGACAGAGAAAAACCTCGAAAAAGCGCGTAAAGTCATCGAATCTTTGCAATTAGCTGAGTTAGAAAACTTCTTTCGCTCTGCTTGTCTTGATTCGATACCTGTAGCCATTGACAATGTAGACCAACAAGCAGCTATTATCTACCCCATTATTCTGCCAGATCGCTTGGAGGTAATTGCCAAAATTCCTAACCAACCCCTGCACCACTATGCAACAAAAATTACTTCAAAAGAGGTGGAAGATACCATTACAGAGTTGCTTTTTAGAATTGCAGAAAGGCTTTCTCGAACTCATTTACCCTATGTTGAACAAGTTTACGACTGGCTAATTCAACCTCTAGAAGCAGATTTAGCAAGCACTCAGATAAATACCCTAGTTTTTATCCTCGATGGCGCACTGCGTAATGTACCCATGGCTGCTCTGTATGATGGGGAAAAGTATCTAGCACAGAAGTATGCGATTGCGGTGACTCCTGGATTAGAGTTGCTAGAAGCTAAATCTTTGCAGAGAGGGGACTCTCAGGTGTTTGCTGCTGGACTTTCACAGGCGCGTCTGGGTTTTCAACCACTCCCTGGTGTGGAAGCAGAATTGGAGCAAATTACTAGTCAAATTCCTGCGAAGAAACTACTTAATGAAGAATTTACTGAAAACAATGTGCAAACAGCGATTGATGCTGTACCTTTTTCTATAGTGCATTTCGCTACCCACGGTCAGTTTAGCTCCAAAGCAGAGGAAACATTTATTCTCACCTGGGACGACAAAATTAACGTTAATGAGCTAAATAGCTTACTGAGAACCCAAGAATTGGCTAGTGATACACCCATTGAATTATTGGTGTTTAGCGCTTGTGAGACAGCAGCAGGCGATTCTCGTGCTGCTTTGGGTATTGCAGGTGTAGCAGTCAAGGCTGGTGCACGTAGTACAGTGGCGAGTCTGTGGTCAGTGGATGATGAGGCTACGGCTAGTATGATGGTTAAATTCTACCAGGAGTTGGCAAATCCTCAAGTAACTAAAGCAGAAGCATTGCGCCGCGCTCAAATGGCAATCCTGCAAGAACCAAAATACCGAAAGCATCCATTTTATTGGGCACCTTTCATCATAGTTGGAAATTGGTTTTGACTACTCCCCCGTATAAATGACGGGGGATTCCAATGAGGATGTTACGTGAGGTGTTGAAACAACCTCACTCCACTTTTTTTTCTCATTAACTGACCACAG
>CAZWGS010000265.1:0-2077 GCA_964633315.1 uncultured bacterium
ATGATGCTGTTGGCGAATTAACAAGGGGTCACACATCCTAAGAAACAAGAAAGAAAAAAACGAACAAGAATGGGCGGTGGTTAACTGTACTTAGGACAAGATTGACAACGGTTGAAGTACAAAGGCAGAAATTGGGTGTGGTGTAAAAATGACGCTAAAACCAAAAAAGGAATGGGAGATACCAGAAGAAACAGCCAGAATAGCTTTATCAGTATTCCCAAAGGGAAACGTGTACATGAGAATGCGTGACAACTTAGGACATGTTTATACAGATAAAGAGTTTGAAACGCTATTTCGGGTAGATTGTGGTCGGGTAGGATACTCGCCGGGGCAATTAGCTTTGATTAGCGTAATGCAATTTGCAGAGGGCTTAAGCGATTGCCAAGCGGCAGAAGCAGTTAGAGCCAGAATCGACTGGAAATATGCTTTGGGGTTGGAAATTACTGATAGCGGATTTGATTATTCAATATTAAGTGAATTTCGTAGCAGGTTGATTAGAGGAGGAAGAGAAGAGCAAATTCTCCAGAGGATGCTAGAGCAATTCAAACAAAAAGGATGGCTCAAAAGTGGTGGGAAAGGGCGAACAGATTCTACTCATGTGCTGGCGGCAATTCGCCAATTAAATCGACTTGAATGTGTGGGAGAAGCATTACGGTATTGCTTAAATCAGCTAGCTGCTTACGCACCACAATGGTTATTATCGATTGTTAACCAAGATTGGTTTGACCGTTATAGCCATCGATTTGAGCAGTATCGTCTACCAAAAAATAAAGCAGAACAATTAGAATTTGCACTAGCTATTGGTGAGGATGGACACAAGTTATTAGCATCTGTATATAGTGCAAATGCACCAGATATACTGGCAGAGATTGAAGCAGTAGAAATTTTGCGCTGTGTGTGGGTGCAACAATACTATCTTTGCGAGGAAAAATTAAGCTGGAGAACTAAAGATTTACCACCCAACCAATTATTGATTCAGTCACCCTACGATATACAAGCCCGTAACCGTACCAAAAGAAATACTAACTGGACAGGGTATGCTGTGCATTTGACTGAAAGTTGTGACCCCGATAAACCTTTGTTGATTACAAATGTTGAAACTACTCCTGCCACCACTTTTGATGGGACAATGACTCCCATAATTCATCAACACTTGGCTGATAAAGAACTTTTACCTAAAGAGCATTTTGTTGATAATGCTTATGTTAGCGCACAAAATTTACTCGACTCACAGCAAAATTATCAACTAGAGTTAGTCGGACCTGTAGCAATTGATAGAAGCTGGCAAGCCCGGGATGCCAGTGGTTTTGACCTCAATAGTTTTACTATCGATTGGGATTCTCAAACAGCTGTGTGTCCTAGCGGTCACACCAGTCAGTCGTGGCGCGAACGTATTGAATCCAACGGTACTTGTGTCACAGAAGTACGTTTTGCATCTATCGACTGTCGCCTCTGTACTAAGCGTTCCCAATGCACCAGTGGTGTTAGTTCTCCACGTATGCTCAAACTGCGACCCAAAAGACTACATCAAGCTTTACAAGCTGCTCGCGCTCACCAAGCTACTACTAAATTTCAACAGCGTTATCATCAACGTGCTGGTGTAGAGGGAGTGATTTCCCAAGCCTGTGTCGGTTTTGGTTTGCGTCGCAGCCGATACATTGGTCTGGCAAAAACACACTTACAGCATCTTCTTACCGCAACCGCCATAAATCTCTCACGCATTGTTAGTTGGCTTCAAGGCACCCCTCGTGCTTCTACCCGCACTTCTCGCTTTGCTAGCCTTGCTTTAACGATTGGCGCTAAAGCGCCGGCGCGAAGCGATCGCTGCCTAAGTTTTATTTGAATTCGTATTACTATTTTTACTCATCACTTTGATGTTTTACTATACGGTTCTTACCCCTGATTAATTCGCCAACAGCATCATTAATTTCCGGGTGAGATTTTGGTTTAGCGGAGAATAGCGGAGAACCAAAAATGACCCAAGAAACACCTATACCCCGTTTAGATTTAGCGCCAAAACTCAAACGCCCCCTTTCTCTGTGGAACCCATTAGATTATTTGCGTCTGTTGTATTGGG
>CAZWGS010000266.1:0-2072 GCA_964633315.1 uncultured bacterium
ACATTCTGTAAAAATCTCATCGATGCAGGAGTCAGCTTAGAAAAAGTTGCCACCCTCGCAGGACATGACAATCTGGAAACCACCCGCCGTTACTGCACTCCCAGCGAACAAGATTTAGAAGCAGCCGTAGAACTAATTGGGGAGGAGGATTAATACTGTAACTAATGCCCGTACAATTTCTTTCTCAAGTAGAACGAGAACGCCTCCAATCTTTTCCTGATGAAATAACCTTTAACGAACTGATTACCTTTTTCACCCTTTCTCAAAAGGATTTAAACCTAACTAAAAAACGTAGTGGCGACCATAATTTATTAGGATTTGCCCTTCAACTAGGAACTTTAAGATTCCTCGGTTTTATTCCTGATAATTTCCCCCGCCTGCCATCGGATGTAGTTGAATATGTTGCCCAACAGTTAAATGTTTCAGCCTCTGTTCTTAGTCTTTATGGAGAACGTTCTCAAACTCGAACCAATCAACTTCAAGAAATTCAAGATTACTTGGGTTGGAGTAAACCCACAGCGACAGACTACCAAAAATTAGCAGCTTGGTTATTACAAAGAGCAATGGAACACGATCGACCCTTGCTCCTACTACAGCTACTAATTAAAAAGCTAGAAACCTCTAAAATCATGCGACCAGGTCTTACAGTTTTAGAGAGAATGGTCGCTACAGCCCGTAATGAAGCTTGGATAGAAACCTACAACTGCTTAAAACCAATTTTATCCCCAAGTAGCTCTTTATTTCTCAATCAGCTTTTAGAATTAGATTCAGAGAGCGGACGAATTCCCCTGAGTTGGCTGCGGACTGGTGCAGTGAGTAATTCTCCCAAAGCCATTCTCAATGCTCTAGCTAAATTAACATTCTTGAATCAATATCATGTAACAGAATGGGATGTTAGCGTTCTTAATCCCAATCGCTTGAAGTTTTTAGCTAAATTGGGCAGAAAATCTACTCCTCAAGCTCTTTCTCGCACTCCTGATCCTCGTCGCTATTCCATACTAATTGCCTTTTGCTGTCACGGTTATACAGAAATTACCGACGAAGTTATTGACTTATATATCAATACCTTAGCCCATACCCATGCTCGTGCGAAGAGAGATCGGGATGAATTTCAACGTCGTGTTGCTCAATCGGTCAATCAAAAACTTAAGCTATTCAACAAAATCGGTCAGGTCATTTTGGATGAAGAGATTAAAGATGAAGAATTAAGAAGCCGTATCTACGACCAAATAACTCCAGAAGAATTACTGGCATCTATTACTGAATGTCAATCTTTGGTTCGCTCTCATGGCGATGATTACTATGATTTCTTTGCTCTGCGTTATGGCTATATCCGTCAATTTGCGCCAACTTTTTTAATCAGTTTCCATTTTCATTCCAAGCATCAATTAAATGGACTTCTAGAAGCGATCGCCTTACTGCGTAATTTGGATGCAGCCAGAAAACGGAAAGTACCAGAAACCACTTCAATTAAATTCGTTCCCTCTAAATGGAAAGATTATGTAGTAGATGAGTCTGGTAAAATCGTTCGCAAATATTACGAGTTATGCGCTCTGTGGCAATTACGAGGTGCTTTACGTTCGGGAAATGTTTGGCTCAATCATAGTCGTAAATATGCTAACCCCGAAAGCTATTTAATTCCAACTGAACAATGGGCAAGTCTCAAATCGGAAGTCTGCCAATTAGTACAAGTCAGCGAATCGGGAATTCATACTGTTGAAGCAAAGATTAAAGAATTAGAAAGGCTGCTGTTAGAGTTTGACACTTCTTTTCTGGACAACGAACAGATACGCATTGAGAAAGATAAATTAGTCGTTACTCCTTTGAGTGCCGAATCCATCTCTCCCAACACCAAGCAGTTACGCCAACAGATTCGAGAACGATTGCCTTGGATTAGTCGTCTCTCACCCACTCGCTATAGACACATTAATCCTTATGGGAAATATCAGTTTGATATTGAGACGGAATCAAAGAGAACACAATTGCGACCTCTGCGTAAACCACCCCAAAATTGAGTTAAATAATTCTAATTATACGTCCAGCGTTGTTTTCTGTTCCGTTACTATCGGATC
>CAZWGS010000267.1:0-2070 GCA_964633315.1 uncultured bacterium
GTTATATTAAAGCTAGAGTGAAAGCATCTAATGAGCAACCAAACCATAACCAATCCTGAAACGACCAAGAAATCCATACTTCCTCCTCCAGATTCTAGAGAGCAAGTTAAGCAATTTTTGCAACAGTTACAAGATAATATTTGTTTAGGCTTAGAACAACTTGATGGAAAAGCCAAATTCAGAGAAGATAATTGGTCAAGAGTAGAAGGTGGTGGTGGTCGCTCTCGCGTAATTCGAGATGGAAGAGTTTTTGAGCAAGGAGGAGTTAACTTTTCTGAGGTTTGGGGTAATAGTCTTCCCGCTTCGATTCTATTACAGCATCCTGAAGCAACTGGTCAAGATTTTTACGCTACGGGAACATCGATGGTGCTACACCCACGTAATCCCTATGTTCCTACAGTACACCTAAACTATCGCTATTTTGAAGCGGGTTCTATCTGGTGGTTTGGTGGAGGAGTTGATCTTACTCCCTACTATCCTTTTGCTGAAGATGCAATTCATTTTCATCAAACCATCAAACAAGCTTGCGATCAACATCACCCAGAATACTATCCAGCTTTTAAACGCTGGTGTGATGAGTATTTCTATTTAAAACATCGTCAAGAAGCAAGGGGAATTGGAGGTATCTTTTTTGATTATCAAGATAGCAACAGCAAGCTATATTGTGGTTCAAAAACCGATAGTCCGGCTGCTATTTATAGTAACTTGGTAGGTCAAGTAAACTCCACTTGGGAAGAATTATTTGCTTTTGTACAAAGTTGTGGAAATTCTTTTTTACCAGCTTATTTACCAATTGTAGAACGGCGACAAGATACTAAATATGGTGCTCGCGAGAGAAACTTCCAGCTCTATCGTCGGGGACGTTATGTGGAGTTTAATTTAGTTTATGATCGCGGGACTATTTTCGGTTTACAAACTAATGGACGTACCGAATCTATCTTGATGTCTTTACCACCATTGGTGCGTTGGGAATACTGCTATCAACCTGAACCAGGAACACCAGAAGCAGAACTATACGAAGTATTTCTTCAACCTCAAGATTGGGTCAATCAATCCAAGTAGCGACTACTCAATAGTGTAGACATCTTAGTTGCATGACTGGAGATGTCTCAGGGGAAAAATATACATTTTTTATCCTAGTAATGAGGTAAATTTTAGATGAATATTGATTTAGCCACTCAATTACGCTCAGGAACTCGATACTCTCACACTTTGGCAGAAAATACAGCATATATGAAGTATTTTCTCCAAGGAATTATAGGGAGAGAACCCTTCCGCAAGCTGCTAGGTAACTTGTATTTTGTTTACGGTACCCTAGAGGCAGAGCTCTTACGTCATTGCAACCACAAAATTGTCAGTTGGATCTATTTTCCTCAACTGGAGCGCAAGGCAAATTTAGAAGTAGATTTAACCTATTATTACGGCAATAATTGGCGAGAAAAGATAGTGTTATCGAAAGCCGCTAGCAATTATGTGACTCATCTTCATAAAATAGCCTATACGGAACCCGCCTTATTAGTTGCTCATTCTTATGTACGTTATTTAGGCGATCTTTCTGGAGGTCAAGTTTTAAAAAAAATCATTCGTTCAGCATTAGAATTACCCAAAAATTTAGGAACTCGTTTCTATGAATTTGATTATTTTTCCTCTATGAGTGATGTTCGAGAATTCAAAGGTCAATATCGTGATGCTTTAAATTCTCTGCCTGTGGAGGAGGAATTAGCAGCTAAGATTGTTAAGGAAGCTAATTATGCCTTTAGCCTCAACTGCGCTATACTTCACTCCTTAGAAGCAGATGTGAAAGCGGCTATTGGAGAGAATATATTTGCGGAAATTCTCAGTGAAAAAAAACGAGGAAGTACAGAACGCTCTTCAGCTAAATTTTCTACTGAGTTAGTTACTACTGAATAAGAAAGATTTTCACTGACTCAAATCTAATTGTTGCTCATTTAAACTGAAGTTAGGAATTACGCACCGAGAGGTTGATAATTTCTGTAATCTCCTAATACTGATTACCCATTACAAAAAAAATACACCTCTTATTTTTGCTTTTCCGCAAATGTCTTGCAA
>CAZWGS010000268.1:0-2059 GCA_964633315.1 uncultured bacterium
GTCAGTTACAGCCCAGATGGCAAAGAACTTGCTTCTGCTAGCGCCGACCAAACAGTGAAAATCTGGAACCCAGAAACAGGCGAGGTACTGCAAACCCTCAGGGGACATAAAGGTCCGGTCTGGAGTGTCAGTTACAGCCCAGATGGCAAAGAACTTGCTTCTGCTAGCGCCGACCAAACAGTGAAAATCTGGAACTTAGAAACTGGTAAGGAACTGCAAACCCTCAGGGGACATCAAGCTTGGGTCAGGAGTGTTAGTTACAGCCCAGATGGCAAAGAACTTGCTTCTGCTAGCGGTGACGGCACAGTGAAAATCTGGAACCTAGAAACAGGCGAGGAATTGCAGACCCTCAGAGGAGATAAAGCTTGGGTCAATAGTGTCAGTTACAGCCCCGATGGCAAAGAACTTGCCTCCGCCAGCAATAACGGCACAATAATTATCTGGAGTTGGGATTTAGATGACTTGATGGCGCGGGGTTGCAATTGGATTGAGGATTATTTGAAGAGTAATCCTAATGAGGAATTGTCAGAAATCTGTAAAAATATTGAGTATTAGAAAAAAGTATAATTCTTGTATAAAATATTTTTCTGATATAGCGCTACGTATTAACGTTAGAACAATCTACAATCCTGAAACCTTTGGAAAGTATACTGGTGCCTTCTGCCTTCGCGTAGCGCTATATTTCGATAATTTATACTAAATCCTGTTCTGTGAGTAGCCTCAAACGTAAAACATCAAACTATCTCCACATCTCCCTACAAGTGAAAAAGCTACTATCACAATCGGATTTAGTATTATTCACACCTAGCTAACTCAAGTTGAAGTGTTTCACTGGAAATGAGAGTATCGAGAATCGGTAATTGATTCCCTGGAGGATAGTGAATTACAGCAAGGGAGTCAGGAGCAAGATTTGTTGGTTGATTACCAAATACCTGTTCCAATAAACTGGTGAGGATAGTTTCGTTGGCGATAACTAAACCAGTAACCAAAATTTGCTTTTCTTCCTGGGACATGGGTGTTTGTCGTGACAGAAGTGCATGTTGCCAAATTTCCGGGAAATCGTTTCTGAGAACTTGCAAGTGCAGTGCTTTGGGCTGTTCTAATAATAGTTTTTCTGTCACAGATGCTGCTTGATTTAAATCGCCACTGAGAATATAGTTCAGCGATTCTGGCTGCAAAAATTCAGCAATGGATTCTAGCTGTTGCTGAGGAGTATTGGCGGCTAATAAAAGTAGTAGTAAACCCTTTTTCCCAGTTTGAATTTGAGGTAAGTTTGTTCCGAGATGGGTTGCAGTATTAAAAGCAGTTAATTGAGCACTCTTTTCCTCTGCATTAGTAAAGTTAAGAATGCTGAACCCTTGAGAAGATTGCTGGAGTACGTGATAGCGTTCTGAACTCAAACCCAAAGCAAAACCAATGAGAACTTGATGGGTTTCTTTAGTAGTTACAACAGCAACGGTTTTTCCTGAATTTTGTCGCAATATTTTTTGCCACAATTGTGACACTAACTGATGAGTCCGGAACTGATGAGCAAGATAATTTTCTGCTGCATGATTCAATTGGTAAGCTGAATTTCCTATCTCTTTAAGTTGCTCTGCTACGTGTAAACTAGGTACACTCAGCTCCATACCATTCAAGATATTAAGTAATTCTTGTGCTGTAGATTTTGAGTCAGCGTAAATAGCATCAAGATTGTATTTTTTTATTACCAAGTCTAAATTTGCCGTATTTTGATGTTTATATAGCCCAGATTCTGACTTTTGCTGATGCTGAGAAACAAAACTCTGAGATTGATGCAGCAAAAGAACTTTGGTTGTAGTTTGACACCCTGTTTTCATGTAATATTCCCCTAAATTTAGCGATAAATTGCCAATCTTCTCGGTTTAACCTGGAGTTTGGTCGCTGAATTTTACAGTTCCCGGAAATTTGGCAAAAATAACCAGTATTTTTCCTGAAATCATTTTTATGAAGTTGTGAGTTGCGCATTAGCACACAATAATAGACAGTTGAGTACTCCCCTGCCTAAAGGCGAGGGGATTCTAATAGGATGTCTTCAGAT
>CAZWGS010000269.1:0-1930 GCA_964633315.1 uncultured bacterium
ACAGCACCAATAAATCCTTCAAAAACTCCATCTGGTAAATTAAGTTTGCTCTCGAAGTTGGTCCGTATAACTCCCGGACTAATAGAATTAACACGAATTTTGCGAGGACCTAATTCAGCCGCAAGGGAACGCGCTAAGGATCTTACTGCTGCTTTAGTTGCGAAATAAATACTACCTGCAGGCGATCCTTTTTCATGAATTGCTGAAGCATTCAAAATGATGCTAGACCCTTCATTCAATAAACTTGCTAACTTTTGAACGGTAAAAAATACCCCCTTCACATTAATATCAAACTGGTTATCATACAAAGCTTCGTCAACCTGTTCCAATGGAGCAAAGTAACCTATACCTGCATTAGCAAAAAGGATATCGATTTTACCAAACTTTGCTTTTACTTGTGCTGCTAAATGATCTAAATCTGCAAGAGAGCGCACATCAGCTTTCACTGCGATCGCATTTTCACCCAAAGCCTTTGCTGCTGCATTTAAGCGTTCTTCATTTTGTCCGGTAATAATTACCCTTGCACCTTGAGTAATGAATTGCTTTGCAGTCTCGAAACCAATTCCAGTTGAACCACCAGTGATAACCGCTGTTTTGTTCGCTAAACGTGTCACGATCCTACCTCCAGAAGAAAACTAAATAATGTTGACTGTTCGGTCTAAGTTTCTGTAAAAAAAATTCGTTTTTAAGATTTGCCTTTTAGAAGAGATAATATGACTTGCACCGTTCCCTTTAATGTGGCATCGTCATCCATAACACGACTTAATAGTGCCATACCCTGTGTCGTGCAGAGTAGTAAACGAGCCAAATCTCTGGGATTTAGATTACTATCAATTTCTCCTAAGGCTTGAGCGCGGGTAAAATTAGCATAAAAAGCATCTTCAACCTGTCGCAGATATCCACGCATTATTTTGGCGATCGCTTCATCATCTGTATTAAAGTCAGCAATGTTAGTGCCAAGCATGCAGCCGCAGCTACCCACTTTACCATGCATTTCCTGCCATTCTAGAAGTAAGTTCTTCAAGTTTGTCAGGGGCGAACCATCGGCAGATAGGCGATCGCGAATGTCGCGAATCGTTGTCTGAGCATAGTAGTCTAAGGCTTTGAGAAAGAGCGATTGCTTGTTACCAAAGGTATCATACAAGCTTTTTTTGCCGATTCCCATATTCTTGAGCAACTCGGATAAGCTTGCAGCTTCATAGCCATGCGCCCAAAATACTTCCATTGCCTTACTTAAAGCAACTTCTGTATCAAATTGCTTGTCAGGACCGCGAGTCATCGAAAACCTGCTTGTTTTTCAACCATGATTTAACACTAACACAACCTAAACCACTCGGTCAATGTTTTCTTTGAATATTTCTTTTTGTGCTTCAAGATCGGGGCATGGTGATTTTTTGAGGTAAACTGGCTGTACTTGCAAAAAGTTTTGTTACCATCCCAGCGCGGGACGAAACCTCAAGTTTGCGAAACATGCGCTTGAGTGATTGCTTTACTGTATTTTCTGTAATCCATAAAGCTTTTCCTATTTCTAAATTAGTCATTCCCTGAGCGACTAATTCTGCAATTTGTCTTTCACGTGGAGTGAGAGGATTACAATTTAGTCCTCCAAAACCGAAATTGGATCTTAGTGCGGCTAGTTTTGTCGAAAAATGCAAACATAGGGCGCTTAAATCGGCTAAATTATCGGCAGTGAAGGGGGGTTCTTTACGGTGACGGGTGAAACCAATACCACCAACAATTTGACCGTCATTGATAATTGGACCCGCCATTACATGTCCGTGATCTGCCCGGGGACAAATTGTTTGCCACACTCCAGGGGGTAAAATTATTTCATCGTGAACCGCAACATGGCGTTGTAACACATACCTTAAAACAGGGTTGGATTCGACTGACAGAGCTCGTTTAATTATCTCTGGGGTATTTTTATCGA
>CAZWGS010000270.1:0-1920 GCA_964633315.1 uncultured bacterium
AGCAGCCCGCCACATCTGGAAAAGTCCAGAGGTAATTTGAATACCGTAAAAGCCATCACCCATATTGGCATTCAAAATTTCCTGACCAAATATAGGCCAAACCACTTGAGCACTAGGTTTAATGCCTGCGGGGTTGGTCATCCAAGATTCAAAATTGGAAAACTTTGCCCCATGATAATACATCCCGCTCAACCAGATAAAAACTACTGCCAAATGTCCAAAATGAGCAGAAAAGATTTTGCGAGATACATCTTCTAAATCGCTAGTATGAGTATCAAAATCATGAGCCAGGGCGTGCAAGTTCCAAATCCAAGTAGTACTTTTAGGACCTCTGGTAAGGGAGCGATCGAAATGTCCTGGTTTCGCCCACCTCTCAAAAGAAGTAGGCACCGGGTCTTTATCGACCGCAACCCTCACTTTTTGCTCCCGCTCTGGAGTTATTGTCATTATGATTGTCTCCTTTTTTACAAGGGATTGGGGATTGGGGACTGGCGACTGGGGACTGGGTAATGGGTAATAGGAGTCAGAAGTAACAAGTAATAAGTAAGAAATTGGATTAATCTGTGTAGCAACACACTGTGTATGAATATAAGCAATCCTACTCATTAGTCATTACCCAATCCCTAATCCCTAATCGCCATATGCCGCTTGCGGCGGCACGCAGTGCTATCGCCAATCGCTAATCACTTCACAGGTATTACCAGGTTGGATGATATGTCTAAGGGAAAAGAGTATACTTTTCCTTCATCCATTACTTTTATTCCCAAGTCAGCCCAGCCGATAGAATCTGCCCAGCTATTGATTACCCGCCCTTGTTTATCGTGTATGTGGCGATTGAAATTCAAGCCATTGATGTCAAACGCCATAGTGACTACACCCAAAGCCGCTGACCAAATACCTATAACTGGTACAGCTGCCAATAATAAGTGCAAGTTACGCTTATTTGTGAAGCTCAAGCGATGCCATGCAAGTCTTCCTAAATAGTCGTGGGCTGCCATCAAATCGTAAGTTGGTTCTTTTTGCCCAAACTTATAACGACAGTTGATTGACTCATCTTCGCTGACTTTTTGAACCAGAGTTGAGGTCACCAAGGAACCGTGCATTGCACTTAAAAATGCTCCTCCCAAAACCCCAACCACTCCAATCATGTGGAATGGGTTCATAAGAAAGTTGTGTTCGGCTTGTAGCCTGAACATAAAGTAAAAAGTTCCGGAAATACCCAAAGGCATTCCTTCACAGAAGCCTCCTTGTCCTACTGGATAGACTAATAGAACTGCAGCTGCAGCACTTACTGGAGCCGAGAAGGCTAAACTAATCCAAGGACGCATTCCCAAACGATAGCTTAACTCCCATTCCCGATCCTGATAGCAATAAATGCCAATCAAAAAGTGCAGTACAATTAGCTGATACGGACCTCCGTTGTACAGCCATTCATCAAAAGAAGCTGCAGCCCACATAGGATAAAAGTGTAAACCAATTGCTGCCGATGTAGGGACAACAGCGGCAGTGATAATATTATTACCGCCCAACAAAGAGCCACTTATTGGTTCTCCCCAACCATTAATATCTACGGGGGGAGCGGCAATAAATGCAATAATAAAAGCGATCGCTGCGGTGGAAAGAGTAGGTATCATCACCAGTCCAAACCAGCCAATATATAGACGATTATCAGTACTGGTTACCCACTGACAAAATCTTTCCCATAGCGAGATACTTATGCGTTTTTCTAAAACATTGCTTTGATTTTGGCAACCTAAACCAAAATTACCATCGGTCGAGGTCGCAACTGTGCGTTCGGACTGTACCATGAAGGTTAATGGCTCCTTCTCTTAGGTAGGGGTGAAAATCACCCGTAATTATTACCTCACGGATAAATCCGGGAGTTTAAATAAAGGTGAATCTAAGAATTTGCACCATTTT
>CAZWGS010000271.1:0-1886 GCA_964633315.1 uncultured bacterium
ATGCTAATTACTTTAAAATTAGTGGATTATCTTAGTCGTAAATGAGCAATTTACTATATTTCTTAATAGTTTCAAA
The DNA here is from genome assembly GCA_964633315.1 of uncultured bacterium. Lineage (GTDB taxonomy): Bacteria > Cyanobacteriota > Cyanobacteriia > Cyanobacteriales > CAWCAG01 > CAZWGS01. The sequence continues at coordinate 77 of CAZWGS010000271.1, forward strand.
AACATTTCTTTCTAATCAATACTAAAGCCAAATTATTTAACCCACATTTCTCAGAAAAATAAAGTAGAGAGATAATATTTAATTAAGCAGATAATATTTACGGCAAGAAGAACCAAGAAACTGAAGAATATGAAATCGCTCACTTGTGAGATTAGTAATTTGTTTAAGGTCTCCAATCGTCAGTAGATGAACAGACATGAAGCATTGAAAAACCCAACGTAAAGTGGGAGATGCAGTAGGTTTGCCTAATTGATTGGGAATAGTTTGCTGAGCCTGAGCTAAAGCTAAACGTAAGGCTCGTTGACCTAAGCTATAGACTAAAAGCGACAAACCCATAACCATTGCTAAAGCAGTAATTCGCTGTGGAGACTTGAGAAAAATGCTACTGGTAAAAAATAAGGGATCTTTCAAGAACCGGAAACCGCGCTCAGTAGATTGTTGTGCCTTATACTCAATCAATAATTCAGAATTACTGAATTGCTCGTAATCTAAGACATTCGTTGCTAAAACAAATCGTCCTGCTTTTTGCCGAGCTGTGGCAATAGCTTCTGGATTTTGAATCAGGTTAGCCTCAATGCAATAGTGGGATTGATGTGGTTTTTGATTTTGAGAAGGTCGACCAGGTCGAACATAATGAACTTGCTCAATAATGGTTAAATTATCGATTTGAAATAATGGAAACTGATTCGCTAAAAGTTGAACGGCAGTTTGAGCATCGGGCTCACAAGCAAACTCTCTTCGGCAAAGTGCCTTGAGTTGAGATTGGGCTTGAGCTAACTTTTGCTTCAGACGGTTCTCAATTTTTCTCAAATCAGATTCTCTTCTTTGGGCGCTTTCTACGACTAACCAACGCTGTTTGATGCCAGCGTAATAACTGCCAACTTCAGCAATCTTATATCCTTCTCGACTGCTACTGACAAACAGCTCGTTGGGCAATGCCAAGAGATTTTGAGCCTCTTTAATCGTACTGGGAGCCCTTGATAACCATCTTAATGATTGAAGTTGCTGGATATTTTCTGCGCTATAGAGTGCGGCATCAGCCACAAAGAGTGCATCAATATTCCATTCTTGTCTAAAATTTTGAATTAACTTGGCGAAGACCCTTTGATCTGGCTCATTGCCGTCTGCTACCCTCAAATATAACGGTACATCACCATCTCCACTACACATCAGGTCAATGATGAATTGTTTGAGGTCTGGTCGATGGTCTCTGGAGTAACCTTTAGTGAGCGTAATTTTTCCGGGTTTGGCTTCTGCTGTTTCCTCTTCTAGATACTTGCCATCGACGTGAAATGAGCTCGAATCCAAGTGTAAGCTTTTGATTTCTACTCCCATCTGGTTTGCCGCTTTCAATGCCAAGGTGATAAATACTTTGGTTACTCCTGCGGCATATAATTTGTCTAATGCTCGACCCAAACAATCGTTATTTAGATGTGCTGGGAGTATGCCCTCCCCCAATAGATGTTCTGTGGCTTTGCCTTCAAAGAACTTGGCAAATAAATATAATGGGGAAGTGATCATTCCCATACCATTAATGATCATCGCCTTCACTACTTGTCCTGTTGTCACTTTTTGATTGCCATGTATTCCTATCAGTTCGTCGATTTCTGCTACTAATCCCAGCTCATCGATAATACCGGCGATGATTCCACAGTGATTTAGGTCTTGTACTCTGATTTCTGGTGTTGATGGTGTCATGATGTTTAAAATACCATCAACTTGTTCTTTAATTTAAGTGTATTGAATGCTGATATTTTCAGCTCTTCAATTAATTTTCTTAACCTATATTTTTTCTGCGAAATGTCGGTTG
>CAZWGS010000272.1:0-1796 GCA_964633315.1 uncultured bacterium
TCATCCCGACGCTGAATCGAAGATTACAGCGCGGGGCTTCCCGCGAATTAGCTAAAATCTAAGCCTTGAGACATCATCACACCTTTAAAAACGCCTAGTTTAGCTGGACTAAGCTAGGCATTTATTTTGGTTGATAATTCTCAATGAATGCCTGATATTCACACCTAAACCCTGATTTTTGCCAATTTTCGATATTGACATCCGGCAAGTGTTTGCATTCAAGGCATTGAGGCTGTACAAATTGGCTGGCAACTGCCCACAATAGAGTACGGGTCACATCCAGTGCCGTTTTTACCTTTGATTCTCGATTACCAGGAATACCTGTTTCTTCAGTTAACTCAGTTTCTACCCAAATACCATGAATACCAAAGCTAATTTGCGCTAACCATTGAGCCCGTGGTAGGTGAGTTGGTGAGGTAATTAATTTAACCTTATGTACTCCCCATTGCTTGAGAATAGGAACACTAAAGAAAAAGTTACCAAAAGTAGAGTCAGCGCAATTCTCCAACCATACTTTGTCTTTTGAGACTCCTTGTCGCTCAAAAACTAACCAGATACAGGGTTCTCGGGAACCGCTAGAAATTAGAACTGGTACCTGGGGATATTCTTTAGCTAAAGTAGCAACGTGTATTTCGCGGCGAATACTACCTCCTAAAACAAAAAAAGCATCCACCTCTTGAGTAGCATTGGAGGATAGTTTGAGAGCGATTATTAGTAACCAACTGCTCAACATAATACCTGCAAGAGCCAGAATTTCTCTGCGATAGCTTTTTCTTCGCCAACGAAATTTTAGGCTGAAAAGTTGGTTGATTTTACTACCTGGGAATAATGGCAAAATTGATCTTCTTCTAAAATAGAGGACGGCGGGATTACAGGCTAACAGATCAAGAATAGAAACCTGTAGTTAACTAAGAAGATGACGACAAAGTTACTCCTTGGTATAGTGAATTTGTTCCATCGCCACAACCATTTCTAGTCCTGCTTGCACTGCAAACTTAGTCTAGAAGTCATGATTTTCGCGAGTTCAGATTCAAAGCTTGAAGATTGCCAAGGTGAGTAAAATTTGTGACTAAACTTAAACTATTCCCCCAAAAGGCAAATGTGAAGGTAGCATGTTTTTAGCCATTACTAGCTGTCTCGTCCTCTATGACATCCCGTGTTTTAGTTGTTGAAGATGAAGCCAAACTCGCTCAGTTTATTGAGTTAGAGTTGAAATATGAAGGTTATGACGTTAGCGTAGTTAACGATGGACTAGAGGGTTTAACCCAAGCTAGGGAAGCAGAGCCTGATATAGTTATCCTCGACTGGATGTTACCAGGAATCTCTGGTTTGGAGATTTGTCGACGCTTGCGTTTGACGGGTAACAAGGTACCAATTATTTTGCTCACGGCAAAGGATGGAGTGGAAGATCGGGTTGCCGGTTTGGACGCTGGAGCGGATGATTATGTAGTTAAGCCTTTTAGTGTTGAGGAATTGTTAGCCAGGGTTCGTGCCCATTTGCGACGCAATCAGGAAGACAACCCGGATCTTTTAGAATTTTCCGATTTACGCTTGAATCGTAGCACCCGCGAGGTTTTTCGCGGCAGTCGTTCCATTGATTTAACAGCGAAAGAGTTTGATTTATTAGAATATTTGCTTTCCCATCCTCGGCAAGTGTTAACTAGAGATCAAATTCTAGAGAGAGTTTGGGGCTACGATTTTATGGGTGACTCTAATATTATTGAGGTTTATGTGCGCTATTTACGTCTGAAACTTGAAGCAGAGGAAGAGAAGCGATTGATTCAGACTGTAAGGGG
>CAZWGS010000273.1:0-1744 GCA_964633315.1 uncultured bacterium
CAGTTGAAGCGCCAGAAACCCTATCCGAAGCATAGCGAAGGTTAGGGTAGTTCATTCCCAGCATCATTATGGAGCTTGTAAACTTGATCAACATAGCCAAATGTATGCTAAAAAATTAATCAATGATCGACAAAGATAATCAGTTCACTGTCAGAAAAACCAGACAGTCAAGAATCATTCATGTTCAGGCTCATAATCGCCAGATTTACCTACGTCGCTTCAAGTTTATCTGTGGCTACTGTAGTGAAGCAGTGACAAGGGAAACCTACGCTTCGATGTGTCCCAAATATGGCAATGTTTGTCAAGGGGATAAACGAGGTTGTCGCCGCTTTGCTAAGAAAAAGTAGTATTTTGCCGCGCTGGAAAGAAAAAGAGTCAAAAGTTTTGAATTTTTAATTGGAAAAATTTTTTGGTCATGTTGAACTTACCATCACCGCCACCACCACCCACATCAAGTGAGCAAACGCTTTTGGAATTAGCTGCTTACTATCATCAATTGCTTGAGTACTATCAACAAGCTTCAGCTGTAGTTGCTAAGCAGTTGGCTCACATAGAAGCACTAGTCAATCCTAACTGTTTGATGCTCGGTGAAGCTCAAGACCAAAGTAATCTTAATAGGATGGGAGAAGTTCAGCAGGGAGCAATGCTAGATAAGTTTACTCTCTCTGCTTCCCTGAGTTCAGAAGTCACACCCTCTCTTCATGTTTCGCAATTGTTCAAGCAATCGGCGCAAAAATCTCTTCTTTCACAGGAAAAACATAGCTCTAGTCCAATTGATTCAGAGGAAACAAGTGCCTCACACACTAAATCAGTAGACAATGGAAGGCAAAAAATTGACCTCTATAGTGCTCTGGTTCGTATCCTAGCAGCCAATCGAGGCACTATGCTACACATTGATTATTTGGTTAGAGAAATATTTGGTCAATTGTCTGAACCGGAACATACCACAGCGCAAGAGTATTTGGAGCAAATTCTTCAGGTAGGAGAGCAACAGCAACAATGGTTTGCGGTTCCTGATGCATCCGATTGTTGGACAATTGATCTGGAAGATTTCCCTAATTTAGCAGCCAAAGCTGCACTATCGACTACGAATAAGCGAGCAAACAAGCATTCTGTTCACAAACACAAACAACTAAAACCACATCCAGAACGATATAGGTTACCAAAATCAAAGCGATTGGAGCAATTTGCCAGTTGGATGGATGCTGTGGGTACTTTTATTGAACAAAGCTATCCTCAAACGGTAAGTTCTACAGATGTGGTTGACTGGTTATATCCACAGGGGTTATCGAAAGTGCATTATAAACTGGTGCGTTCAGATGCTAACAAAACTCTATCTGCGGGTTGTCAGCGAGGGCTTTGGGAGAGAAAGGGTGTGGGAGTTTATCTGGGGTTTGGTAGGTGAGATAAAAGAGCAGAGGAAGCTGGGGAAGTTCATTAATCGCTAGCTTTTGAAAAGGGGACTTGGTATTTTTAATGAGGAGTTTTGCCAGTGTATTATTTAACTCATTCCTCGTACTTTAGCTGGGGGTTAGAGTGCTGTTTGACAAACAAACAACAAAGGGTTGGGCATTTAGTAGGTTCCATCTTTGAAAAAATGGGCTTACCAACCCTTTCGGTGAAATGATTTAGGGAAACTTGCACGGAGAAGCGACACAGACGGTGTACACAAATTAATGTAGATTAATCGTGACATTCTCCCGACGTTCATCTTTCAGATAGAACGCGGGCTTCTTGAGTCGCC
>CAZWGS010000274.1:0-1741 GCA_964633315.1 uncultured bacterium
AAATAAAAGATTGATTTGATGATTCTCAGTGATGATGGAAACTATTAATTTCCCATGGCTAAGCGCCATAATTTTCTTGCCCTTAGTGGCATCCCTAGCAATTCCTCTACTACCAGATAAAGAAGGAAAAACAGTTCGTTGGTATGGTTTGGGCGTAGCGATCGCTGACCTTGCTTTAATGACCTACGCTTTTTGGCAAAGTTACGACCTGCAAACCACTGGTTATCAGTTAGCAGAAAGTTATTCTTGGATTCCCCAATTGGGTATGAACTGGTCAGTAGCAGTAGATGGTTTATCAATGCCATTAATACTACTAACTGGTTTAATCAATACTCTGGCAATATTTGCGGCTTGGAATGTGAAAAACAAGCCGCGTTTGTTTTATGCCTTGATGTTGGTAATGTACAGCGCCCAGATTGGTGTTTTCGTCGCTCAAGACTTGTTGATGTTCTTCTTGATGTGGGAAATCGAGTTGGTTCCTGTATACTTACTCATCTCAATTTGGGGAGGACCAAAACGTCGTTACGCTGCAACTAAGTTCATCCTCTATACAGCTGCTGCATCCATCTTCATTTTGGTTTCGGGATTCGCAATGGCTTTCTATGGAGATACATTGACATTTGATATGGCATCTCTGGGAATGAAAGAATATCCCAAAGCCCTTGAGTTGTTAGCTTATGCAGGATTCTTTGTTGCATTCGGCGTCAAATTACCTGTATTTCCACTTCACACTTGGTTACCAGATGCTCACGGTGAAGCTTCCGCTCCAGGTTCGATGATTTTGGCGGGTGTATTGTTGAAGATGGGTGGTTACGCACTAATTCGCTTCAACATGGAAATGTTGCCTAATGCTCACGTTTACTTTGCACCTGTTTTAGCAATCTTGGGTGTAGTAAATATAATCTACGGTGCTTGTTGTGCTTTCGCTCAAACAAACCTCAAACGTCGCTTAGCATATTCATCTATCGCTCACATGGGATTTGTGTTAGTCGGGATTGCTTCCTACACAGAAATCGGTATGAGCGGTGTCTTGTTACAGATGGTTTCCCACGGTTTGATTGCTGCATCTTTGTTCTTCTTGTCTGGTGTTACCTACGAACGCACCCATACTTTAATGATGGACAAAATGGGTGGTGTGGCAAAAGTAATGCCTAAAACCTTCGGTCTATTCACTGCTGGTGCAATGGCTTCATTAGCTTTACCAGGTATGAGTGGCTTTGTGGGTGAGTTGATGGTGTTCCTAGGAATCAGCACCAGCGATGTTTACAGTTCTAGTTTCAAGATTGTAATTGTAACGCTATCGGCTGTAGGGGTAATTTTAACTCCAATTTACTTGCTCTCCATGTTGCGTGAGATTTTCTACGGAAAGCAAAGCGAGGAATTAAAGTTCGACAGTTTTGTTCCTGATGTTAAACCTCGTGAATTGTTCATCACCGGTTGTTTGTTAGTTCCAATTATCGGAATTGGTTTGTATCCCAAACTAATTACCCAAATGTATGATGCAAAGACTGTAGAAGTTGCAACCTATGCGCGTCAGTTCTTACCAGTGGTTGCAGAACAACAGCCTTCTAGCATATATGCTCAAGTTTTTAGCGCACCAACTTTAGCTGATTATGAAGTTCCAAATCTAATGGAAGTTACGGATTAGTTGATGTCGCTTCAGTATTGGTGTCGTGAAAACAGAATAAGAATTTGATTAAGGGATGATTTAGCAGGCAATCATCCCTATAATTTTTTTATA
>CAZWGS010000275.1:0-1710 GCA_964633315.1 uncultured bacterium
ACTCTCTCTTTAATGGATGCGGGTGTTCCCATTAGCAAACCCGTTAGTGGGGCGGCTATGGGCTTAATTAAGGAAGGAGATGAAATACGTGTCCTCACCGATATCCAAGGCATTGAGGATTTCCTAGGGGATATGGACTTTAAGGTAGCTGGAACGGACAGTGGGATCACAGCCCTACAAATGGACATGAAAATCACAGGATTGCCCCTAGACGTAGTTTCTCAGGCAATTGAGCAAGCAAAACCGGCTCGGATGCATATTTTAGACAAGATGCTTGCTGTCATCGACAAGCCTCGTTCCGATATGTCTCCCTTTGCACCGCGACTGTTTACCCTTAAAATCGACCCCAGCATGATTGGCTTAGTCATTGGACCTGGTGGTAAAACAATTAAAGGCATTACTGAACAAACAGGAGCCAAAGTAGATATTGAGGATGATGGTACAGTTACCGTCTCTGCTTTAGCTGCAGACAGCGCCAAACAAGCCATGAAAATTATTGATGGCATGACTCGCAAATTAGACGAGGGACAAGTTTACGCAGGGCGCGTGACCCGTATTATCCAGATTGGTGCTTTTGTGGAAGTACTTCCAGGAAAAGAAGGTATGATTCATATCTCGCAACTTGCTGATTACCGTGTGGGTAAGGTGGAAGATGAAGTTGCAGTTGGTGATGAAGTGGTGGTTAAGGTGCGCGAAATTGACAATAAAGGACGCATTAATCTAACTCGCCTCGGTATTCATCCTGACGAAGCAGCCCAGGCTCGTGCCCAGGCAAATTAATCCCACAGAATGAGCTACAGGGGAAGAAAGGCACAAACTTTATCTTTCTTACCCTTCCTCCCTTGCGGACAAAAAAAACTTGCCTGTCCTATTTATTTTTTGTCTTACTTTCCCTCTTTAATTGGGCCGCAAAACCCCATTAACCAAGGCATTAAAGCCATAAATTTCACGACTTCCAGCCACAGCCACTAATTCTACTTCCTTAGTATCGCCTGGTTCAAAGCGCACTGCTGTGCCAGCGGGAATGTTTAAACGCATTCCCTTGGTTGCTTCGCGATCAAATTCAAGTGCCCGATTAACCTCATAAAAATGGAAATGGGAACCTACTTGAATTGGTCTATCGCCTGTATTACCCACTTGTATCTTGAGAGTGGTACGTCCAGCGTTGAGTTCAATGGTGCCTGGTTTGACTAATAATTCGCCTGGAATCACTGTTCTTACCTTTGTCTTAGTTTCTTGTCACACTCTAGGTTAAGAGCCTATGGGATGATGTACTGTCACCAATTTAGTACCATCAGTAAAGGTTGCTTCTACTTGAACTTCTGGCAACATTTCCGCAATTCCCTCCATCACATCATCTTCAGTGAGGAGAGTTTTTCCATAGCTCATCAACTCTGCAACAGTGTGACCTTCTCTGGCTCCTTCTAAAATAGCAGCACTAATGTAGGCTACAGCTTCTGGATAGTTAAGCTTGATCCCCCTTTCCTTACGCCTTTCGGCTAGTAAAGCTGCTGTAAAAATCAAGAGTTTGTCTTTTTCTTGGGGTGATAACTGCATAATTATTGGCTAGAGATTAGCGAAAACTCCTGCTGAATGTACCAGAAAATTGGTGATGCCAATTTAACTGGCACTAGGAGTTGACTACGCAACACTGTTGACAATACCACAACCGAGATTGACTGCTTGCTCAAGCCAACCAAGATTTTCATC
>CAZWGS010000276.1:0-1697 GCA_964633315.1 uncultured bacterium
CCATGTTAGTGAGCTTGTGAGACTCTTCGCAGAGGAATGTTAGTATATGGTTTAAATCGCTATTTTGACTTGATAATACTTGCTGACAACCGTACATAATAGGTAGTTTAACTGTTGAAATCGTACCATATTTAAAGCTAGTTTTAACTAGCTTTGCTGAACGCTTCGTGCCTTATATAACTGCCCTAAAGGGAACAGGGTTTTACGGCACTATTCGATAAAACCGGTTCAAAATCAAGACATTCCACAGCATCTTCGGTGAGTGCCCTGCAAGGATGAACTGTACATTTAAGATAATGACATCCTGTGAAGTAGACACAATTATGACAGGGTATGGAATGCATTCGTTTTAATTGTTCCATTCCTTCTCCTGTCGCCTTGCCAATTGCCACAAATAATCCAATTAGCAACACTAACAGCGATAGGGGAAAAATCAGTGTGCCTGCAACTACAAATATATGAGCTTCTACCATTACCTATCTACCTTCCTCTGACAGTTGCAATGGTGCATTCCGATTCAATTGCTTCAGTTTTGAAGGAACTCCAAAAGTCGAGTATTTGTTGGCTAATAGGTTGGGGTTGAAAATAGTGAAAGAAATGTCTTCCACTACTACATTGCCAAAGACGATCTCCCTCTTTTAGAAAAGGTTGCCAAGTTTGAAATAGATGGGGTTCAATAATTAAATCATCGTAGCTACCACAAACTAACATTGGTACATCTGAGCCTCCCTGTTTGACACTAACTCGTCGCCATAGGGTATGGGGAGAGAGGGAATGGCTCAAATCATCTTCTAGCACCTGGATTAATTTTTTTCTCTGATATTCAGGTTGGGAACCAAAGAGGTTATGAACCATTTGGTTCAAAATTGTCTGGCGATTGCAGGGTAGTAATTGCAGCAAAGCATAGAAATGAGCGTGCCAATCAATAGCAGGATAAACGCCAACTCCTAATAAAGTTAGCGATTGCACTCGCTCGGGATATCGCCTGGCATAGAGGAGTGCTAATAATCCACCAGTGCTATGACCTATAAGATGAACTGGTTTGTCATGGGATTTGAGATAATCGTGCAGTAAAACAATACCAACTGTGAGGGACATAGGCTCATCTAGAGTTTGCTGGTATTCCCAACAAGCTATTATTTGCTGTCGACTTAACCTACGCAGTAGTGGCTGATGAAATTTTTGTAATGGTGTACTTACGTTAACCCAAAGTGCATCAATAGATATAGTCATTAGTCTATTTACTAATTGTTGAATAAGGAAAGGAGTTGAAAGATAGCGATCTGGGAAAGTCTATTACTCGCAACTCCTTGATGCGGACGCTTCTGCTGTGGAAAAACTCTATATAGTAGCCCTGAAATTTATGAGGTATCAATCAACCACTAACTATCAATAATCAACAAAAACTAAAGTGTTGAATGTACCTCGCAATCAGGAGAAAACCTACAAACCAAACTCTGATTTCAATTGACTTACCCAAGTCTTAACTCGCTCCTCAGTTAATTCAGACTGGTTATCTTCGTCTAATGCTAAGCCTACAAATTTACCATTTTTTACAGCTTTAGATTCCTCGAAATCATAGCCCTCTGTAGACCAATGTCCCACAGTTGTAGCACCTTGCTCAGAAATTTTTTCTTCTAAAATGCCCATTGCATCTTGAAAATTTTCTCCGTAGCCAACCTGATCGCCTGGTCCAA
>CAZWGS010000277.1:0-1681 GCA_964633315.1 uncultured bacterium
TTACAAGATAACTCGCTGCTGACCATTATTGCTCCGAGTTAAGGATATTAAAATTATACATCTACTTTTATTTCTAACATACTACTCAAAGCAGTGATTCAAGTCACATGAAGAAGGCGGAAACCCTGAGATAATAAAGGGATAAATACCGTCAGCCACTTCTATAAAGGCTGGCATATAAAATCTAAAACCCAAGCTTTATTTCTATGCCTTACCCATAAGTCTATAAGTTAGGATTCTGAGGGGGTTGCAGCAACTTCCAAGTAGAAGCAATGTCATGTAATCTTTGTAATCCTTTCCAAAGAGTTTTAACTCCAGGAAAACCATCACGTCGGCGAGCTAAAAAACCGCCAAGTCGAGCAATTAGAATTATTGCCTGCTGAAGGTTCGGAGGATCTTTACTCAGAGGAAATCCATGAAAATGACAGTAGAGAGATTGCCATTCATGTTGCTCTAGAATCGTATCACAAGGAAGATCGGGATTCTGTCTGCTTTGATAAGTAAGCCAAAGCAAACGCCAAGCAACAATGGCGTAGGTAGCTAAGGCTTTTTTGATTCGTTCGGCAGTCTTTAACTGAAGTTGCTCGATTCGACAGCCACTTTTAAGGACATAATGATAACGTTCAATCAGCCAACGGTAAGTGTACCAGCGAATATAACGTACAGCAGATTCAAAGTTATGAATTTCCAAAGTTGTCAGCAAAAGCCATTGAATAGGTTTCACTTCTGGGTTCGGATTATCTTCTAATGCCGAAATTACATTCAAAGTAACCGACTGATGTTGAAAAAATTTGGCGCGATTAATCGGCGTTGGAAAGTCAAAACTAGCATAACGAATTGTCAAACTAGCCGTCCGAGATTGTTTTTCATCTTGACGGGGAACTACAATTTCTAATTGACCAACTGAAGAAATTTTTTCAACTGCCTCTTTGACAAATTTGAGTTCGTGATTTACCCGACGATTATGCTTGGCTCTAATGAGCAATTCTGAATTTGCCTCTCTATCCAGAGCAAACAAATCATAGATATCTCCCTCTCTATCGGTAACTGTTACTACTGTTGTGGTTGCTGGAATTGCTAATTCTGCACTGACTAAACCTGTGAGCCATCTTTTACTTTCCTTATTCAGGATGTTGTCTCGTGCTTTGTGATTCTTTTTCTGTTTTTTGCTAGCTCTTGTCCATATCTGTTGTTCTAGAATCCCCAGGGGTACTCCTTGAGTCGTTGATGCCATCAGAGAGTGAACTTTTAGCCCTCTGACATATTTCTGGGCGCAGGTCATTCCAAATCCCTGTTTCTCGGTTTTGCTTGAGTGATGGGTAAAATTAAAATCGCTTGTATCTTGTATTGCTAAGATAATTTTTTCTTTTGAGGCTCTTTGAGCTGTTTGTTTTCGATGTGGTTCAATTATGTCTTCCGATTCTATTCGTGCCGATTTCCATAAGTTATAGGTGGCTTTTGTTCCTGCCCAATCACCACTTGCCTGTGGAATACTTGCATTGGGTTGTTGTGCTAAATTTTCGACAATCTTGATTAACCTTTGATTTAATCTTTTGTCTGGTAGTGCAGCATATTTAAGCTCTTCGCTTGCCCACGATTGCATTGATTTAATTCCTTTCCTTCTTCTTGGGCTACAATACCTGATTTTCTCTATGTTTTAGCACTTATGGGTAAAGCATAG
>CAZWGS010000278.1:0-1680 GCA_964633315.1 uncultured bacterium
AAAACCACTGGTTAATCCCATGCTAACTAATGCTCGGATAAAATTTTCTGCCCAGTGCCCCCGCAAGTCAGAAAATGACGGCATATTAATATTCGGATTAACGATATAAGGTGAAATAATCGGTTCTTCCTGATTACTTGCAACCAATGCTTGGTAGGCGATGGCGACAACTTCTGCCCTTGTAATATCCCTTTGGGGTTCCAGTAGCGAAGCTTCGGGGTAATTAACCACTAAACGTTTTTGAGTGGCTAAGGCTACAGCATTGGTTGCATAGCTGGGAATTTGGGCCCGGTCTTGATAGACTTGCAAAATATTAGGATTGCCGCCTTTAAATTTAAGTCCATTAGTTAGGGCTAAAATGGCATGAATCTTACTCAGATTTTTCTCAGGTCGAAAGGTACCATCAGGAAAGCCACTGATAAATCCCATACCTGCAGCGCGGGATATGGCATCTGCGGCCCAAAAACCCGGTTGAATATCGATAAAATTCTTAACATTTCGAATAATAGGTAAGTGAAAAGTTTTAGCAATAATTGTGGCGAATTGGGCGCGGGTAATTGGTGCTTCCGGTCGAAAAGAACCATCGGGAAAACCACTAATTATGCCTTTAGCAACCAAGGCTTCAATAAAGGTATTAGCCCAATGTCCGCCGAGATCGTTCAATGTACTATGGGACAAATTCGCTTGTGCTGTCTGGGTTGTAACAGCGATAAAATCCACGACTCCTTTAATTTGAGTTGGATTTAATTCATTACCAGCAGAAGTTAATTTTGTTGAAGTATTGTTATGAAGGTCAAAATGACGGTTATCGCGAAAAATGTTGCCAGCCGCATCATCAGGATGACCTAAATCGGGTGTAGAGCGATCGTTTACCCTCAATCCACCCAAAGTATTGGCTTTAAGTGAATTGTGGCGTAAAACTGGTCTAGCCTGTCGCGAGAGAGCTATACCAATTTGGTTTGCTGAAAGTTGATTCTTTGCAATTAAAGGTGCAGCAAAATCGCTAATAACAATGCCTAATTTATTTTTCTGGGAAACATTGCGCCAAATTTCCCCTTTGCTGTTCCCCGCCATTAATAACCCAGCACCCCCGTTACCAATAAAGGTGCTATCAACAATTAACGGTTTTGCATTTCCGCAGATAAAAATACCTTCTCGACCGCAATTTTTTAAGGTGCAATTAGTTATCTGGGGGATACTGGATTCAATCCAAATGCCAGTTCCTCTGTTTTGGTTATTGGTGATAGTAATACCCATAAGACTGGCATCATCAAGTAATACCATTGCAACTTGCTGTAAACCAAAACTTGGACTCCGATATTTACCACTCCCAGAAATCACGATCCCTTTTCCTTTTGTGGCTTCCTTACCGATCAAAATTACTCCCTTCGGAACTTGTAATGGAAAAACCTCTCCACTGTTGGTGCCGTAAAGACCAGACGCTAAGTGAATAATTGTGGGCGATAGGGTAACATTGATTGTCTTTAAGGCACGGGTAAGACTTTTAAATGGAGCCAACTTTGACCCAGTATTGGCATCATTACCTTTGGTTGGGTTGACATAAACTGTGGTAACAAGCTTATAGTTCTCCATTGATTACTGATTGGCTCTGAAATGTTTAAATTATGACAATGATAAGTAAATCTACAAATGCCCTATTACACAAACGGGGTTTTTTTT
>CAZWGS010000279.1:0-1680 GCA_964633315.1 uncultured bacterium
AGACTCTTAATTTCCCTAGCAGTATCATCTCGCCACTTATCAACGTCTAAAGGGTGTAAACCAACTGCAAAAGACAATTCAGGAAATCGGTCGGCTAATGCCTGAATTCCCTGAAACTCTTTTGGTTCAACACAAGAATGTATAAGATGAACTACACCTGCTTCCTGCCAGCGTTGCCTCAACGCGATTAAGTTCCCTTGAAAAACATCAAAGTTGATGTGAACATGGGTATCAACTAACTGCATTTATATTTGGTGTATTCCTTAAATTGCTTCGATTATTGATCCTGCACCAGAAAATAGCGTCTGGTTCAACAGCTTTTCCCCAACGCCAGATGTCCAAACTGGATAAATTATTCAGACAACCCAGAGTTCAGGCAGCAGTTGCCTTTTTTAATACTCTTGCTATCCGCGATTTCTTCCTCGCTCCATTGTTACGATGAAGCACCTTCCGCTTAACCGCCTTGTCAATTTTGCTATATGCTGCTGACATCGCCTCCTTGACAGCCTCCATGTTCTCTGGGTTGGGTTCGGCTGTATAGGCTTCTACCGCACTAAAATACTTTTTAGTTAGAGTTCTAAGGGCAGACTTATACGCTTTGTTGCGTAGACGATTGCGCTCTGCTGTTCTGATACGTTTGATTGCCGATTTAGAGTTAGCCACAGTTATTTAAACAGGATTTTGCTTTGTAAGTAATTTTGGAAATAAAAATAGAATTGGATTTTACAGTCTAACAACTTATTTTTACCAGTGTCAAGCGGTTAACTTGGTTATTTATCACAGCTTAGTAAAGTATATGCGAACTAAATTCAAGCCATTGTTAAATAAAGCAATTGATTGCTAATTCGCGTTAAGCTAGGAAAATAGTGGTTTTCTTACTGTAAAGATTTATATAATAAATTACAGGGTAGTTGCTCACTTCTGTGTAGAAGCTTAAATGGATATGGGGATCTCGATGCTGCGAATAATTGATCGGCAAACTGAGGCACAAACGGAGTTAAAGCGTATCGGCGATCGCAACAATGGGGATGATATTCAACCCCAAGAAACCTTGGTCAGAGAGATTGTCAACGACGTTAAGCAACATGGTGATCAGGCTTTATTGTCGTATACGGAAAAGTTTGATCGGCAAGTTTATACTTCAGACCAACTGCGGGTAAGTGGTTCTGAGTTAGATGCAGCATATCAGCAAATATCGAAGGACTTGCTGCGTGCTATTCAAATAGCCCGACACAAAATTGAGGCTTTTCATCGCCAACGAGTCCCCAAGTCCTGGGTACAGTTTGAAGAAGATGATGTGGTTCTAGGCAAGCGTTACACTGCCGTTGACCGTGCAGGACTCTATATTCCTGGAGGTAGGGCTTCTTATCCCAGTACGGTCTTAATGAATGCCATTCCCGCCAAAGTAGCTCAGGTGTCCCGAATTGTGATGGTAACTCCCCCTGGACAGGAAGGGAAAATTAATCCTGCGGTATTAGTAGCAGCTCAAGAAGCGGGAGTAGAGGAAATTTATCGCGTGGGTGGGGCTCAGGCGATTAGTGCCCTCGCCTATGGCACGGAAACCATTCCCAAAGTTGATGTGATTACTGGACCAGGGAATATTTATGTAACTTTGGCGAAAAAAATGGTTTATGGGACGGTGGGGATTGATTCTCTGGCAGGTCCTTCGGAAGTATTGGT
>CAZWGS010000280.1:0-1675 GCA_964633315.1 uncultured bacterium
AATTCAGCTACAACCAGTCTTTGCTCAGTGGGTGCAAAACATCCATACCCTTGCTCCTGGTAATACTGCACCTAGTGCACTTGCATCGGTCAGTCCTGCTTTTGGAGGAGATGTTGTAGCTATTGGTGGTAAAGTAGCCATGATGCCTATTGCCCTTGGAACAGCGGACTTTATGGTGCATCATGTTCATGCTTTTACTATCCACGTAACAGTACTAATTCTGCTTAAAGGCGTTCTCTACGCTCGTAACTCTCGCCTAATTCCCGATAAATCTGAACTAGGCTTCCGTTTCCCTTGTGACGGACCAGGACGCGGTGGCACTTGTCAAGTATCTGGTTGGGATCATGTTTTCCTTGGTCTGTTCTGGATGTACAACTCCATCTCTGTAGTAATCTTCCACTTTAGTTGGAAAATGCAATCGGATGTATGGGGAACAGTAGCACCGGATGGTAGTGTATCTCACATTACCGGTGGTAACTTTGCCCAAAGTGCAATCACCATCAATGGTTGGTTACGGGATTTCTTGTGGTCTCAAGCTGCAAACGTAATTAATTCTTATGGTTCTGCTTTGTCCGCCTATGGAATTATGTTCCTAGCCGGTCACTTTATCTTTGCCTTTAGTTTAATGTTCCTATTTAGTGGTCGTGGCTACTGGCAAGAATTAATTGAGTCAATCGTTTGGGCTCACAACAAACTCAATGTTGCTCCTGCTATTCAACCTCGTGCTTTGAGTATTACTCAAGGTCGTGCAGTAGGAGTTGCGCACTATCTTTTAGGAGGTATTGTCACAACCTGGGCATTCTTCTTAGCGAGAACCCTGTCGTTGGGATAACAAAATTACCTTTAAACTTAGCCAATCCTGCTGGGGTGGTTGTAAGATAACAATTAAGCTACCCCATCGAGATTGGCAAGGTAGTGTTCCCCAAAAAAAAAGTAAAATCTAACAAGAGAACAAAGCGGAAAGATTAGGGCAGTTTAACCCCATAGAAAACCGTTTTAAAAACCAAAAACTGTAATGAACTTAATAGTTCTAAGCAGTAGAACAGTAAAAGATGAGCAGCAATAATTAACTGCATTAGTCTCATTTTTAACCAGAGGAGAATTCCTAAAAGACCTATGGCAACTAAATTTCCCAAATTTAGCCAGGATCTAGCACAAGACCCAACAACACGTCGGATTTGGTACGGAATTGCTACCGCTCACGATTTTGAAATCCATGATGGCATGACTGAGGAAAATCTTTATCAAAAGATTTTTGCCTCTCACTTCGGTCATCTAGCAATCATTTTCTTGTGGACTTCCGGTACTCTTTTCCATGTAGCTTGGCAAGGCAACTTCGAGCAGTGGGTTAAAGATCCTTTAAATACCCGTCCTATCGCCCACGCGATTTGGGACCCTCACTTCGGTAAAGGAGCAATTGATGCTTTCACTCAAGCAGGTGCTTCTAACCCAGTAAATATCGCATATTCTGGGGTGTATCACTGGTTTTACACGATCGGGATGAGAACCAATGATGAACTGCACGGTGGTGCAATGTTCTTATTGATTCTAGCTTCCCTATTCTTGTTTGCTGGCTGGTTACACCTACAGCCCAAGTTTCGTCCCAGCTTAAGTTGGTTCAAAAACGCTGAATCTCGCCTCAACCACCACTTAGCAGGTTTGTTTGGGGTTAGCT
>CAZWGS010000281.1:0-1609 GCA_964633315.1 uncultured bacterium
AGGGTATGCTACAAGCGCATAGAAAAAATGAGTATTGAATCCAACTCTCACACCAATGAGTCCCTTAACCGAGATTCTATTCTTGAAAATCAGTTATCACCAGAAGATGGCGATCGCAACGACAAGAATTTTTTGTCTGTAACTGGTAATAAAGAACAAGATATCGATGAGGTATTAGCTGTATTACAATCCGAAGAAAACAGGATAAAACTGGGTAAAGCTTCTCAATATAAAGTCAGCAACAAAGCTAATAGTGACGAGGCTAATAGTGATAATAGTAATTATGTTTACAAAAATGGTAGCAGCTTAAATATACTTCAGCCAAAAGCGACGATAATTGCCCTACTAGCGATCGCTGTTACCATCATTGGTATTTCTCTGGATAACTCATTTATAGGTGCATTAGGTGTATTAGTCAGCTTGTTCTTGTCGGGGACTATTTTAATTCCTTGGTTTAAAGTTGTACTGAGTGAGTGGTTGACACCCCAGCAGCGCTCTTTGACAATTGCCCTGGTTGGTTTAACAATTGCAGTTATTGCCATAGTTAGATTTTCTGACGTTCCAATTAACTGGGATGCCTCTGGTACCTTAGCTGAGTGGTTTGGAGCATTAGGACAAATTTTAATTGCAATAATTGCAGTCTATGTAGCTTGGCGACAGTATGTTATTTCCAAAAACTTAACAATTCAACAAAATTTACTGACAGTTCAGCAAAATAATCTTACAATCCAACAGAATAGCATTACCCAACAGCAAACAATCGATTCTTATTTTCAAGGAATATCCGATCTAGTATTAGATGATGAAGGATTGTTGGAGGATTGGCCTCAAGAACGTTTGTTAGCAGAAGGAAGAACTGCCGCTATTCTTGGTAGTGTGGATGCTCAAGGTAAAGCTAAGATTATTCGTTTTCTTTCCCAGTCTAAATTGCTTACTCCCCTCAAGCGTGATAGTCATTTAGGTAGAGCAATTTTTGATGGCAAGGGCGGTTATGCTGAAGATAGATATTACGGGGTAAGAGTGATCGATTTGGGTGTGATGCTCGCAGGAGCAGACCTTTCCCGCAACGATTTACGCTGGACAGATTTAAGCGATGCTAACTTGGTCAGAGCCAATCTCAGTGATTGTGACTTAGTAAAAGCCAATCTGGCTCGCTGCATCCTTTACGAAGCAAATTTAAGCGATAGTGACCTCAACAGCACTCGTTTCTTTTACGGTACAGCAGAAAATGCATCACCACGCAGTCGTGACTGTCCGCCAAACTATAAGACTGGCGAATATACTGGCGCAGTAGTGCAAAATGTTGACTTCAGTAATGTTAAACGAATGCCGGAACGCGTAAAACATTATTGTTGTGCTTGGTGCGGAGAGAAAAGCAGAGCTACTATACCTGGTGGTTGCGAAGGTATTCCTAATAAGTTGGAGGAGGGGATTGGGGATGCTTGAGGGAAGTGTGGGAAGTGTGGGGAGTGTGGGAAGTGTGGGAGGATGGGGAAGACCAAATCACTCATTACTCATCACTCATTACTCATTACTCATTACTCATTACTCATCACTCATTACTCCTTACTCCTTACTCATTACTTAACAACCACAGTTAAGCCTTTCT
>CAZWGS010000282.1:0-1563 GCA_964633315.1 uncultured bacterium
AATCTTCACTATATCCTTGAATATGCTCAAAAATATTCAAAGTGATTTTACTGAGCTTATTTTCTATGCCTTACCGGATGTCCCGCCGTGCTTACGCTGAAACATATGGTCCCACAGTTGGCGACCGCGTCCGACTTGCTGATACAGAGTTATTTATCGAAGTTGAAAGAGATTTAACTACATATGGAGAAGAAGTAAAATTTGGTGGCGGTAAGGTGATCCGCGATGGAATGGGACAATCTCCAATCTCTAACAGCGATGGTGCTGTTGATATGGTAATAACTAATGCTTTAATCCTAGATTGGTGGGGTATCGTTAAAGCAGATATTGGCATTAAAGACGGAAAAATATTTAAAATTGGTAAAGCTGGAAATCCTTATATTCAAGACAAAGTAGATATTATTATTGGACCTGGTACCGAAGCTGTAGCTGGTGAAGGAATGATTCTTACAGCTGGTGGTATTGATTCCCATATTCACTTTATTTGTCCCCAACAAATCGAAGTTGCGATCGCATCTGGAATTACTACAATGTTGGGTGGCGGTACTGGTCCGGCAACTGGTACAAATGCTACGACTTGTTCTCCAGGGCCTAATAATATTTACCGAATGCTGCAAGCTGCTGATGCTTTCCCAGTTAACTTAGGATTTTTGGGTAAAGGTAACAGCAGTCAACCCCAAGGATTAGTAGAACAATTGCAAGCTGGGGCAATGGGCTTAAAGTTACACGAAGACTGGGGAACTACTCCTGCTGCGATCGATACTTGTTTGAGTGTCGCTGATGAATATGATGTTCAAGTTGCAATTCACACTGATACTCTCAACGAAGCGGGTTTTGTAGAAAATACCATCGCTGCTTTCAAAAATCGAGTAATTCATACCTATCATACTGAAGGTGCAGGGGGCGGACACGCACCAGATATCATCAAGGTTTGTGGGGAAGCTAATGTTTTGCCATCTTCTACTAATCCTACCCGTCCTTATACTTTAAATACTTTAGATGAACATCTGGATATGTTGATGGTGTGTCATCACCTCGACCCTGCAATTCCAGAAGATGTGGCTTTTGCTGAATCCCGTATTCGTCGAGAAACCATCGCTGCGGAAGATATTTTGCATGATTTGGGAGCCTTTAGCATGATTGCTTCTGATTCTCAGGCGATGGGGAGAGTTGGTGAGGTAATAATTCGTACTTGGCAGACAGCCCATAAAATGAAAGTTCAGAGGGGTAATTTATCTAAAATTCCTCAAGGAGAGGAGCAAAGAGCAGATAATTTGCGGGCAAAAAGATATGTGGCCAAGTATACGATTAATCCAGCGATCGCTCACGGGATTTCTACGCATGTGGGCTCGGTGGAAGAAGGGAAATTAGCCGATTTATGTTTGTGGCGTCCGGCTTTTTTCGGGGTGAAACCAGAAATAGTTATTAAAGGTGGATTTATCGCATGGTCGCAAATGGGGGATGCAAATGCAAGTATTCCCACACCACAACCCGTTCATATGCAACCAATGTTTGGTAGTTTTGCAGGAGCGCGTCACGCGACTTCATTGACTTTCATTTCCC